>NZ_JAGEQL010000020.1:0-840 GCF_017571995.1 Salmonella sp. 32031103-2018-00083-FB-01-SM-01 | reverse complement strand
CAGTTCCTGGGGCACAGCAGACAGGCGTGGTACCAGTACAATACAAGATGTAATAAACGGCAGGAGCATCATGCTCAGGTTCTTGATTTTGTTGCCCGTACCCGGTGCCGTCAGCCGCGAATCGGTACGCGTAAACTGCACTATATGCTGAACATGCAGGCCGATAAAACGCTGAATATCGGACGGGACCGTCTGTTTAATCTGCTGGGTGAATACCGGCTCCTGGTACCCGTGAAACGGGCATATCACAAAACCACCAACAGCCATCATCGCTTTTACCGGCATCCTAATCTGCTGAAACCCGGCCCTGAACAGGTTACCGCCCTTGAGCCAGAGCAGGTCTGGGTCGCCGATATTACTTACCTTCCACTACGCAGCGGCACGGCCTATCTGAGTCTGGTCACCGATGCCTGCTCCAGAAAAATCGTGGGTTACCATGTCGGGGAAAACCTGCAGACAGAAAATGTGGTAAAGGCGTTCAGGCAGGCTCTGAGGCGGAGAAAAACGACAGGTCCGCTGGTACATCACTCTGACAGAGGACTGCAATACTGTTCGGTACTTTATCAGTCAGTTCATGAGCGAAACGGAATAACCTGTTCAATGACCGATGGTTACGACTGCTACCAGAATGCGCTGGCTGAGAGAATAAACGGGATACTGAAAAATGAGTTTTTACTCTCGCGTCCTGCAGACCTGGCGCAAGCGCGGGAAATAGTAAAAGAGTCCGTGGCAATTTATAACCATGAACGGCCACACCTGGCCCTGAAATACAAAACGCCCGATGATGTTCATCAGGCGTTTTACAGACAAAAAACTGTCAACCTATATCAGGACTAGTCA
>NZ_JAGEQL010000019.1:0-871 GCF_017571995.1 Salmonella sp. 32031103-2018-00083-FB-01-SM-01 | reverse complement strand
TGGGGGAATCTCGGTTGATTTCTTTTCCTCGGGGTACTTAGATGTTTCAGTTCCCCCGGTTCGCCTCATTAACCTATGGATTCAGTTAATGATAGTGTGACGAGTCACACTGGGTTTCCCCATTCGGGTATCGCCGGTTATAACGGTTCATATCACCTTACCGGCGCTTATCGCAGATTAGCACGCCCTTCATCGCCTCTGACTGCCAGGGCATCCACCGTGTACGCTTAGTCGCTTAACCTCACAACCCGAAGATGTTTCTTGCGATTCATCATCGTGTTGCGAAAATTTGAGAGACTCACGAACAACTTTCGTTGTTCTGTGTTTCAATTTTCAGCTTGATCCAGATTTTTAAAGAGCAAAACTTCGCAGTGAACCCTTTCAGGTACACTCTGAAGTATTTTTTCGTAAACACTCACGAGATGGTGGAGCTATGCGGGATCGAACCGCAGACCTCCTGCGTGCAAAGCAGGCGCTCTCCCAGCTGAGCTATAGCCCCATCGTGTAGTCAGAACCTCTTACCTTTGATTCGTTTCCGGGCGCGGCGTGGTGAAGCGAAGCATACTGAAGTATGCGAGCTTTGCCACAACAAAGCACGGGAGCGAATCTGGTAGGCCTGAGTGGACTTGAACCACCGACCTCACCCTTATCAGGGGTGCGCTCTAACCACCTGAGCTACAAGCCTGTAGAGGTTTTACTGCTCGTTTTTCATCAGACAATCTGTGTGAGCACTGCAAAGACCGTTTCTTTAAGGTAAGGAGGTGATCCAACCGCAGGTTCCCCTACGGTTACCTTGTTACGACTTCACCCCAGTCATGAATCACAAAGTGGTAAGCGCCCTCCCGAAGGTTAAGCTACCTACTTCTTTTGC
>NZ_JAGEQL010000018.1:0-1019 GCF_017571995.1 Salmonella sp. 32031103-2018-00083-FB-01-SM-01 | reverse complement strand
CCGGAAGAAAAAGCGCGTGGTATCACCATCAACACTTCTCACGTTGAATACGATACCCCGACCCGCCACTACGCACACGTAGACTGCCCGGGGCACGCCGACTATGTTAAAAACATGATCACCGGTGCTGCTCAGATGGACGGCGCGATCCTGGTTGTTGCTGCGACTGACGGCCCGATGCCGCAGACCCGTGAGCACATCCTGCTGGGTCGTCAGGTAGGCGTTCCGTACATCATCGTGTTCCTGAACAAATGCGACATGGTTGATGACGAAGAGCTGCTGGAACTGGTTGAAATGGAAGTTCGTGAACTTCTGTCTCAGTACGACTTCCCGGGCGACGACACTCCGATCGTTCGTGGTTCTGCTCTGAAAGCGCTGGAAGGCGACGCAGAGTGGGAAGCGAAAATCATCGAACTGGCTGGCTTCCTGGATTCTTACATCCCGGAACCAGAGCGTGCGATTGACAAGCCGTTCCTGCTGCCGATCGAAGACGTATTCTCCATCTCCGGTCGTGGTACCGTTGTTACCGGTCGTGTAGAACGCGGTATCATCAAAGTGGGCGAAGAAGTTGAAATCGTTGGTATCAAAGAGACTCAGAAGTCTACCTGTACTGGCGTTGAAATGTTCCGCAAACTGCTGGACGAAGGCCGTGCCGGTGAGAACGTAGGTGTTCTGCTGCGTGGTATCAAACGTGAAGAAATCGAACGTGGTCAGGTACTGGCTAAGCCGGGCACCATCAAGCCGCACACCAAGTTCGAATCTGAAGTGTACATTCTGTCCAAAGATGAAGGCGGCCGTCATACTCCGTTCTTCAAAGGCTACCGTCCGCAGTTCTACTTCCGTACTACTGACGTGACTGGTACCATCGAACTGCCGGAAGGCGTAGAGATGGTAATGCCGGGCGACAACATCAAAATGGTTGTTACCCTGATCCACCCGATCGCAATGGACGACGGTCTGCGTTTCGCAATCCGTGAAGGCGGCCGTACCGTTGGCGCGGGCGTTGTTGCTAAAGTTCT
>NZ_JAGEQL010000017.1:0-1405 GCF_017571995.1 Salmonella sp. 32031103-2018-00083-FB-01-SM-01 | reverse complement strand
CCGCCAAAACATCTTCGGCGTTGTAAGGTTAAGCCTCACGGTTCATTAGTACCGGTTAGCTCAACGCATCGCTGCGCTTACACACCCGGCCTATCAACGTCGTCGTCTTCAACGTTCCTTCAGGAGACTCTAAGTCTCAGGGAGAACTCATCTCGGGGCAAGTTTCGTGCTTAGATGCTTTCAGCACTTATCTCTTCCGCATTTAGCTACCGGGCAGTGCCATTGGCATGACAACCCGAACACCAGTGATGCGTCCACTCCGGTCCTCTCGTACTAGGAGCAGCCCCCCTCAGTTCTCCAGCGCCCACGGCAGATAGGGACCGAACTGTCTCACGACGTTCTAAACCCAGCTCGCGTACCACTTTAAATGGCGAACAGCCATACCCTTGGGACCTACTTCAGCCCCAGGATGTGATGAGCCGACATCGAGGTGCCAAACACCGCCGTCGATATGAACTCTTGGGCGGTATCAGCCTGTTATCCCCGGAGTACCTTTTATCCGTTGAGCGATGGCCCTTCCATTCAGAACCACCGGATCACTATGACCTGCTTTCGCACCTGCTCGCGCCGTCACGCTCGCAGTCAAGCTGGCTTATGCCATTGCACTAACCTCCTGATGTCCGACCAGGATTAGCCAACCTTCGTGCTCCTCCGTTACTCTTTAGGAGGAGACCGCCCCAGTCAAACTACCCACCAGACACTGTCCGCAACCCGGATCACGGGTCCACGTTAGAACATCAAACATTAAAGGGTGGTATTTCAAGGCCGGCTCCATGCAGACTGGCGTCCACACTTCAAAGCCTCCCACCTATCCTACACATCAAGGCTCAATGTTCAGTGTCAAGCTATAGTAAAGGTTCACGGGGTCTTTCCGTCTTGCCGCGGGTACACTGCATCTTCACAGCGAGTTCAATTTCACTGAGTCTCGGGTGGAGACAGCCTGGCCATCATTACGCCATTCGTGCAGGTCGGAACTTACCCGACAAGGAATTTCGCTACCTTAGGACCGTTATAGTTACGGCCGCCGTTTACCGGGGCTTCGATCAGGAGCTTCGCTTGCGCTGACCCCATCAATTAACCTTCCGGCACCGGGCAGGCGTCACACCGTATACGTCCACTTTCGTGTTTGCACAGTGCTGTGTTTTTAATAAACAGTTGCAGCCAGCTGGTATCTTCGACTGACTTCAGCTCCATGAGTAAATCACTTCACCTACGTGTCAGCGTGCCTTCTCCCGAAGTTACGGCACCATTTTGCCTAGTTCCTTCACCCGAGTTCTCTCAAGCGCCTTGGTATTCTCTACCTGACCACCTGTGTCGGTTTGGGGTACGATTTGATGTTACCTGATGCTTAGAGGCTTTTCCTGGAAGCAGGGCATTTGTTGCTTCAGCACCGTAGTGCCTCGTC
>NZ_JAGEQL010000002.1:0-707559 GCF_017571995.1 Salmonella sp. 32031103-2018-00083-FB-01-SM-01 | reverse complement strand
TCGACCTGCTCAACGACGGCTATTTTAAAGGATAGAGGATAATCGCGTTGGGTGCGTTTGAACTCAGTCATCATCACGTTCTCCGGATTTAAGTCTGGAACGTGTCAACGCTATTCAGGACGGGTCAAAGATAATAAAAAGGCCGATATTCACATCGGCTTTTTTTATAAGATAATTCCGCTTGTCCGTCTTTATCCCCACAATTTTATATTGAGCTTAATCCTAAAATAAGCAATAACCAGAAAATCACTCTGCGTTACTTTCAGATTATACGGATGCCGATGTCTTTTATTTTAATTTTAACTTATTGATTTTATTTGTTTGTTAATTAAACAATGTAGGCGTTACTTCTTTAAAGTTTAATTATCCTAAAACCTCGCTGTTATTTCTCCCGGACATAATCCGCCTGCTTTGGTTGTGTATACTCGGTAGCGCCCGAAATTCTTTTGGGTAAATCTCCATTCATTCAATGAAGGGAAATTATGATGAAAAAAGTACTGTATGGCATTTTTGCCATAACCGCGCTTGCGGCGACATCTGTCTCGGCAGCCCCCGTTCAGGTGGGTGAAGCGGCAGGGTCGGCAGCGACGTCGGTATCGGCGGGAAGTTCCTCCGCCACCAGCGTTAGCACCGTAAGTTCGGCGGTGGGCGTCGCGTTAGCGGCAACCGGCGGCGGCGATGGTTCCAATACCGGGACCACGACCACCACGACCACCAGTACCCAGTAGTATCGGTACGTTTAACCATAACCACACTCCGGTGTGGTTATTTTGCCCCTCTGGAGAAGCGTCGTGAAGCGACTCGCACTTATCCTGATTTGCCTGCTATTACAGGCGTGTTCGGCCACCACTAAAGGCCTGGGCGATTCACTGTGGGACAGTTTGTTCGGTACGCCAGGCGTACAGCTAACGGATGACGATATTCAAAACATGCCTTATGCCAGCCAGTACATGCAGCTTAACGGCGGTCCTCAACTGTTTGTGGTGCTCGCTTTCTCGGAAAACGGGCAGCAGAAATGGGTGACGCAGGATGGCGCGACGATCGTGACGCAGCATGGCCGTCTGGTCAAAACGCTGCTCAGCGGCGACAACCTGATCGATGTGAATAATCTGGCGGCCGACCCGCTGGCGAAACCAGGACAGATTATCGATGGCGCGACCTGGACTCGCACCCTGGGCTGGACCGAACATCGCCAGGTGCGTTACGCCACCGCCCGTTCCGTTTTTACATGGCGAGGGACCGATAGCGTTAGCGTCGGCAGTGAAGAGACCGCCGTGCGGGTGCTGGATGAAGAAGTGACGACCGATCAAACGCGTTGGCGTAATCGCTACTGGGTTGATAGCGAAGGCCAAATTCGCCAGACGGAACAGTATCTGGGTGCGAATTACTTTCCGGTGAAAACCACGCTGATTAAGGCGGCAAAATCATGATGAAAAGGACGATAAGCGCGCTGGCGCTGGCCTTTGTCGCGTCATCCGCCTTTGCCAGCGGCACTGTTACCGTTTTTACCCAGGGTAATAGCGAGCCTAAAACGCTGACAGACGCTGAGCGTCTGCTCGATTTAGTCGGACAGCCGCGCCTGGCAACGAGCTGGTGGCCTGCGGCGGTGATAGGCGAAGAACAGGCGACCGTGACGGCGCGTCAGCAGCAGCAGGAACTTCTCGGGCGACTGGCGGCGCTCAGCGCTGAGGAAGACGGCGATGCGGCGGCGGCGATAAACACACTGCGCCGACAGATTCAGGCGCTGAAGGTGACGGGCAGACAATTCGTGAATCTTGATCCTGACGTGGTGCGGGTGAGCGAACGAGGTAACCCGCCGCTGCAAGGTCACTACACGCTCTGGGTCGGGCCGCAACCCACGCAGGTGACGCTCTTTGGCTTGATTAGCCAGCCGGGCAGCCAGCCGTTCGTCCCTGGGCGGGACGTCGCCAGTTATCTCGAGGGTCAGCGCTTACTCAGCGGCGCGGATCGTAGCTATGCCTGGGTGGTTTACCCTGATGGACGCAGCCAAAAAGCGCCGGTGGCTTACTGGAATAAACGTCATATCGAGCCAATGCCCGGCAGTATTATTTTTGTCGGTTTTGCCGATTCCCTTTGGCGCGGCACGCCGGAGGCGATAAATGCCGACATTCTTCATACCCTGACGCAGCGGATACCGGAATAATGAAAAAAACACATCTGCTCAGCGTGCTGGCGCTGGGTATTAGCGCGGCCTGCCATGCCGAAACATATCCAGCCCCTGTTGGGCCTTCACAATCTGACTTTGGCGGCGTGGGCCTGCTGCAAACGCCGACAGCGCGTATGGCGCGTGAAGGGGAGATGAGCCTGAACTATCGTGATAACGATCAGTACCGCTACTACTCGGCTTCGGTTCAGCTTTTCCCGTGGCTGGAAACCACGTTGCGCTATACCGATGTCCGTACGAAAAAGTACAGCAGCGTGGAATCATTCTCCGGCGACCAGACTTACAAAGATAAAGCGTTTGATGTGAAACTGCGGTTGTGGGAAGAGAGTTACTGGATGCCGCAGGTGGCGGTTGGCGCGCGCGATATCGGCGGGACGGGGCTGTTTGATGCGGAATATATTGTAGCGAGTAAGGCCTGGGGGCCGTTTGATTTTTCATTAGGTCTCGGCTGGGGCTATCTTGGCACCAGCGGCAATGTGTCTAATCCTTTCTGTTCGTATAGTGATAAATTCTGTTCACGTGATAACCGTTATAAAGAGGCAGGTTCCGTCGACGGTAGCGATATGTTTCACGGCCCGGCCTCGCTGTTTGGCGGCGTGGAATACCAGACCCCGTGGCAACCGCTACGCCTGAAGCTGGAGTATGAAGGCAATAACTATCAGCAGGATTTTGCGGGTAAACTGGAACAGAAGAGCAAGTTTAACGTCGGCGCCATTTACCGCGTCACCGATTGGGCCGACGTTAACCTCAGCTACGAGCGCGGCAACACCTTTATGTTTGGTGTTACGCTGCGCACCAATTTCAACGATTTACGTCCCGCGTATCATGACAATTCACGCCCGCAATACCGACCACAGCCGCAGGATGCCATCCTGCAACATTCGGTAGTGGCTAATCAATTAACGTTATTGAAATATAATGCTGGTCTGGCGGACCCGAAAATCCAGGTCAAAGGCGATACGCTGTACGTTACCGGTGAACAGGTGAAGTACCGCGACTCCCGTGAAGGGATCGTGCGCGCTAACCGGATCGTCATGAACGATCTGCCGGAGGGGATCCGCACGATCCGCGTGACGGAAAACCGCCTTAATCTGCCGCAGGTCACCACTGAAACCGATGTCGCCAGCCTGAAACGCCATCTGGAAGGCGAACCGCTGGGACATGAAACCCCGCTGGCGCAAAAACGCGTAGAGCCGATCGTGCCAGAGAGTACTGAACAGGGCTGGTATATCGACAAGTCGCGCATTGATTTTCATCTTGATCCCGTGCTGAATCAGTCGGTAGGCGGCCCGGAAAACTTCTATATGTATCAGTTGGGCGTAATGGGAACTGCGGATCTGTGGGTCACGGATCATCTGCTCACCACGGGCAGCGTGTTTGCCAATATCGCCAACAACTACGACAAATTTAACTACACCAATCCGCCGAAGGATTCACATCTGCCGCGGGTGCGTACGCATGTCCGTGAGTATGTGCAGAATGATGTTTATGTGAATAACCTACAGGCCAACTACTTCCAGTATTTTGGCAATGGTTTCTATGGGCAGGTCTACGGTGGTTATCTGGAGACCATGTTTGGCGGTGCCGGGGCGGAAGTCCTGTATCGCCCGATAGACAGCAATTGGGCGTTTGGTCTGGATGCCAACTACGTGAAACAGCGTGACTGGCGTAGCGCGCAGGATATGATGAAGTTTACCGATTACAGCGTGAAGACCGGACATTTGACCGCATACTGGACGCCGTCGTTCGCCCAGGATGTGCTGGTGAAAGCCAGCGTTGGTCAGTATCTGGCGGGCGATAAAGGCGGTACGCTGGAGATCGCCAAACGCTTCGATAGCGGCGTCGTTGTCGGCGGTTACGCGACGATTACCGATGCGTCGCCGGATGAATATGGGGAAGGGGATTTTACCAAAGGCGTATATGTTTCCGTGCCGCTGGATCTCTTCTCGTCCGGCCCAACCCGAAGTCGTGCGGCAATTGGCTGGACGCCGCTGACGCGTGACGGTGGTCAACAGCTTGGGCGTAAGTTTGGCCTGTATGATATGACCAGTGACAGGAGCGTAAATTTCCGTTAATACTCAGGCCGGATAAGGCGTTCAAAGCGCTATCCGGCAAATTATCTTATTGAACAAAATATAAACATAAATAAAAAATATAGATGCTCGTCACATTTGTGCGTTATACAGAAACCTCGCCGCAGAGAAAGAGGGGGCTGTTATGATGCCATTATCGCGCTCACGTCTTGAGTTTATCGCCACGATTTTACAAAACGTACTAAATTTGGGGCTGCTTACCCTCGGTCTGATCCTGGTCGTTTTTCTCGGTAAAGAGACGGTGCATCTGGCGGATGCATTATTCGTGCCTGAGCAAGCCAGCAAATATGAACTGGTGGAAGGGCTGGTGATCTACTTTCTTTATTTCGAATTTATTGCGCTGATTGTGAAGTACTTTAAGTCTGGCCTTCACTTTCCGCTGCGCTATTTCGTGTACATTGGGATCACGGCGATTGTGCGCCTGATCATTGTCGATCATAAAACGCCAATGGATGTATTACTCTATTCGGCGGCGATCCTCCTGTTGGTTATCACGTTGTGGTTATGTAATTCGAACCGACTACGGCGAGAATAGGCGTCGCCACACCGTAACGGACGTACGGCGTGGCGATAAATCAGCTTATTGTATGGCGGCTTTCGGCGTTTTCTCTTCTGCTGGCGTCCATAACTTCTCAAGTTCTTCCAGCGTTTTGCCTTTGGTTTCCGGCACGAACTTCCACATAAACAGCGCCGCCAGAATACCCATACAACCGTAAATCCAGTAGGAGAAACCGTTGTGGAAATGGGAAACCAGCCACGAATTTTTGTCCATCATCGGGAAGGTCCAGGAGACGAAGTAGTTCGCCAGCCACTGCGCGGCGACGGCAATGGCGAGCGCTTTGCCACGAATCGCGTTCGGGAAGATTTCTGCCAGCAGCACCCAACAAACCGGTCCCCAGGACATGGCAAATGCGGCGACGTAAAACAGCATCGACAGCAGCGCTATCAGCCCGGAAGCCTGGGTGTAAAACGCGGTGCCAAGGCTGAACATCCCAAGAGCCATACCCAATGCGCCAATAATTTGCAGCGGTTTGCGACCAAATTTATCTACCGTCATGATGGCCAGCACGGTGAAGCTCAGGTTGATTACGCCGACAATAATGGTCTGCAAGAGCGCCACGTCGGTGCTGGCCCCTAACGTTTTAAACACTTCCGGCGCGTAGTAGAGCACGACGTTAATGCCGACAAACTGCTGGAAGACGGACAGCATCACGCCAATGACCATCACGCCCACGCCAAACATCAACAGGCGTCCGCCGGTTTTACGGCCATGCTCCAGAGACTGGTTGATCTCCTGCATGGCCTGGGTAGTGAGGCTGCTACCCATAATTTTGCGCAGAATGCCCTCCGCCTGTTCGTGTTTGCCACGTGCCATCAGCCAGCGCGGGCTTTCCGGTACGGTATACAGCAGCAGTAAAAACAGCAGGGCGGGAATACTTTCGGAAGCAAACATATATCGCCAGCCATCGGTATTCAGCCAGTTAGCGTCACCAGAGCGGGCAATGAAATAGTTAACGCAATACACCAACAGTTGACCAAAAATAATGGCGAACTGGTTAAAAGAAACCAGTTTCCCACGAATATGCGCTGGAGCCAGTTCAGCAATATACATCGGTGAGAGCATTGAGGCTAAACCAACGCCAATACCACCAATGATGCGATAAATAACAAATTCGGGGACATATCCGGCCAAATAAACAGGTACGGCATTATCTGGGTTAATCGTGGTAAATCCTAATTCTGGCCATGCGGAGCCAATACCGGAAATAAAGAACAGCAGAGCGGCGATTTTCAGCGAGTCCCGACGACCAAAGCGGTTACTGCAATAACCGCCCAGCGCACCGCCGATGATGCAGCCAATCAACGCACTGGCGACACAGAAGCCCAATAGCGAGTTGGCGGCGGATTCACTTAAATGTTGCGGAGCGACAAACACGGTATTTAAGGATTCTACCGTTCCGGATATGACGGCAGTGTCATAGCCGAATAATAACCCTCCTAATGTTGCGACTAAGGTAATGGAAAAAATATAGCGGGAATTATAGTGGGTGTTCATTCAGACCTGCCTTAGAGGATACAGCTCTTTTGATCAGTGTCGTGATGGTGAATTTAACAGGCAGGGAAGACAATTATCATTTTTTACATTGCAATTATGTTTTGTCTTTTCTGTGATCTTAATTCTGTTTAATTTGTCTGTTTTCAGGCGGTAAATATAATTGCAGTGATGGGGGCCACGAAAGGAAATAATCGTAACAGCAATGCAAAATAACATAAAAAAAGCGCTCCGAAGAGCGCCAAAATACGACCATAAGTGGGGATAACATAAGTTGAGGGCAGTGGCATTGCCCGTTGCCGGGCAGGTACTTCGATAAGACTTAACCTTTCACACCCCCTGCCGTCAGGCCGTTGACCAGCCAACGCTGCGCCAACAGGAACACCAGGGTGATAGGAATAGCGGAAAGGACGGCGGCGGCGGCAAAGTCGCCCCACAAATAGTTTTGCGGGTTGAGATATTGCTGCATACCCACGGCCAGCGTATAGCTGTCCACATCGCGCAGTAACAACGAGGCGACCGGAACTTCGGTAATCGCCGCGATGAACGACAGAATAAACACCACCGCCAGAATCGGTACGGAAAGCGGCAGCAGCACCAGGCGAAATGCCTGCCACGGGGTTGCGCCATCCAGCGCGGCGGCCTCTTCCAGCGAGCTGTCGATAGTTTCGAAGTAGCCTTTAATCGTCCAGACGTGCAGCGCGATGCCGCCAAGATAGGCGAAGATCACGCCGCCATGCGTATTCAGACCGATAAATGGAATGTATTGTCCCAGGCGATCAAATAACGCATACAGCGCTACCAGAGACAAAACCGCCGGAAACATCTGGAAAATCAGCATCCCTTTGAGCAGTGTTGCTTTACCTGGAAAACGCATTCGTGCGAAAGCGTAGGCGCAGGTGGTGGAGAGCGCCACGATGCCGATGGCGGTAATACCGGCGATTTTCACCGAGTTCCACAGCCACAGCAGGACCGGGAAGGGAGGCGGCGTTACCCGACCATCCGCATGTTCCACGCTGAAACCCAGCGCCAGCCGCCAGTGTTCCCAGGAGATTTTGTCCGGGATCAGGCTTCCGGTGGCGAAGTTCCCTTCACGTAGCGAGATAGCGATGACCATCAGCAGCGGGAACATAATCGCCGCGATGAAAATCAGCAGCCCCAGGTGCGTGATCAGGAGACGCAGTTTCTGAGATTTGGGTTGGACCATAGCCATTGTTATTATCTCCCTTAATCAAACTTCATACGCGTGGCTTTCAGGTTCACTATTGCCAGCGCGCCTACCAGCAGGAAGATCAGCGTGGCAATGGCCGCCGCCAGACCGAAGTCCTGACCGCCGCCGCCTTCAAAGGCGATACGGTAGGTGTAGCTGACGAGCAGATCGGTATAACCGGCAGGCGTGGTGGTGCCGAGACGGTCTGGCCCGCCGTTGGTCAATAACTGAATCAGGACAAAGTTATTAAAGTTAAAAGCGAAGCTGGCGATCATCAGCGGCGTTAGCGGCTTAATCAGCAGCGGTAAGGTGATCTTAAAGAAATTCTGAAATGGACCGGCACCGTCCATTGCGGAGGCTTCGTACAGGTCATCCGGAATCGCTTTCAGCAGTCCCATGCACAGGATCATCATGTAGGGATAGCCCAGCCAGGTATTCACGATAATCACCATTGCCCGCGCGGTGTTGGGGTCGCTGAACCAGGCAGGTTTAATGCCAAACAGCGCGCTCAGCATCATATTGATTTCGCCAAAGCTTTGGTTGAATAACCCTTTGAAAATCAAAATTGAAATAAACGACGGTACGGCGTAGGGCAGAATCAGCAGGACGCGGTAGATAGCTTTACCTTTCAGCGCTTCCCACTGTACGAGGCAGGCCAATACCATCCCAACCGCCACGGTTAACACCACAGTGAGAACCGAAAAGACCACGGTCCAGACGAAGATAGCGAAAAAAGGCTTCTGGATCCCTTCGTCGGTAAAGACGCGCGTAAAGTTTTTCGCGCCGATAGTAACGGTATAACCAGGACTGAGTTTTTCATCACCCCAGCTTCCGTCGGCGTTGATCGACTGATAATAACCGCTATCGTTGTTTGGCCGGTATTTTACGCCGCTCTGGTTATTGGTCAGCAGGCCGTCATCAGCCAGTGTGTACAGCGGACGGGTACCGGAAAACTGACGCAGCGAGCTCATAATCACTTTACTTTCATCCGGCAGGACGGCGGTTATCTGGTTCAACGCCAGACGGTTCTGGGTGATTATTCGCAGATTGGCGCGTTCGCCGCCCGGCAGGGCATCAGTCTCTTTCAGCTGTAATTTTTGTTCGCCGCCGAAGGAAAATGCGTCAGACAGGTAATGTTTGCCCGTTTCTCCGTCGGTGAGGGCCAGTTGCCACTCGTCGCCGGTCGGGTAAAGACCGAAGTTATAGGTTTTTCCTGCCTGATAAGAACGGTCCATCAGCACTTGCTGGGCGCGTTCAAAGGTGAGCTGGTTGGTGCTGCTGTAGTTAGTAAAGGCGATGGCGATGGTGCACACCAGCGGGAATAGCACAAACAGCCCCATGCCGGCGAGGCCAGGGTAAACGTAGCGCCAGGCGTAGGTTTTACGATTTGCGAAAATATACAGGCCAGCAGAGCTTAAAATCAGCGTCATGATGGCGAACAGATACTCCCCTTGTACGTACATTAAAACTACAAGGTAACCCACCAGCAGGCCCAGCAGACCAATTACTGACCATTTAAGCTGGTCGCTTTGCCACCAGTGTTTCTTTTTAATGACATCCATGGGGGTTTTCCTCTACAGCGTTGAAACTTCCTGGCCGGAGATGTGCCTGATGGCGCTGCGCTTATCAGGCCTACGGTGTGTTGTAGGCCGGATAAGGCATTTATGCCGCCATCCGGCACAGGCTCGCGGCATTACTTAGTGATACGGCTTTGTGCATCTTTCAGCGCGGCATCCACGGTTTGACGGCCGCTGGCGGCGTTGATCACAGCCGTACGTACCGCATACCAGAAGGCGGACATCTGCGGAATATTCGGCATGATCTCGCCTTTCTGGGCGTTATCCATGGTGGCGGCGATACGGGGGTCTTTCGCTAACTGCTCCTGGAAAGATTTCAGCGCCACGGCGCCCAGCGGTTTATCTTTGTTCACCGCTTCCAGACCCTGATCGGTCAGCAGGTAGTTTTCGAGGAACTCTTTCGCCAGCTCTTTATTCGGGCTGGCAGCGTTAATCCCCGCGCTCAGCACGCCGACGAACGGTTTCGAGGGTTTGCCTTTGAAGGTCGGCAGCAGGGTGACACCGTAGTTGACTTTGCTCTTGTCGATGTTCGACCATGCCCACGGGCCGTTGATGGTCATTGCCGTTTCGCCTTTATTGAAGGCCGCTTCGGCGATGGAGTAATCGGTATCGGCGCTCATATTTTTGTTCTTGATCATATCGATCAGGAAAGTCAGGCCCGCTTTCGCGCCGGCGTTGTCGACGCCAACGTCTTTCACGTCATACTTGCCGTTTTCAAATTTGAACGCGTAACCGCCGTCAGCGGCGATCAACGGCCAGGTGAAATACGGTTCTTGCAGGTTGAACATTATCGCCGACTTCCCTTTCGCTTTTAGCTCCTTATCCAGCGCCGGGATCTCTTCCCAGGTTTTCGGCGGGTTCGGGACGAGGTCTTTGTTATAAATCAGGGAGAGGGCTTCAACGGCGATGGGGTAGGCGATCAGCTTGCCGTTATAACGTACCGCATCCCAGGTGAACGGATAGAGTTTGTCCTGAAACGCTTTATCCGGAGTGACCTCCGCCAGCAGACCAGACTGCGCGTAGCCGCCAAAACGGTCGTGCGCCCAGAAGATAATGTCAGGACCGTCGCCGGTGGCTGCCACCTGCGGGAATTTCTCTTCCAGCTTATCCGGGTGCTCAACGGTCACTTTAATGCCGGTGTCTTGCTCAAATTTTTTACCGACCTCGGCCAGACCGTTATAGCCCTTGTCGCCGTTGATCCAGATAACCAGTTTACCTTCTTCAATTTTGGCGAGAGCCGGGGCGGAAATCATCATCGTCGTAAGTGCGGATAATGCGAGGATGCCTACGCCAGTTTTAATCTTCATATCTCCCATCCTTTTTGGTGATGTACACAGAGGTGGTTTAACGGTCTCTAGTTTCTTTATACGACAACCTCTTTCCATCCTCCCCGCCCCTACGCCCCACCCCGGCTTTATGTGATCTGTGTTACATAAATGTGAGTAATGCGTGCTGGCGCACATAAAAACACGCCGATTTTTGCGGGCGGCATCACGAAATTCCTTTTCTGCCCGCGCCCGTGGTCTCAGGCGCTGTGCCCTCATCCTCCCGCCTCCTCCCCCATAAAAAAGCCGGGGGGTGGAGGATTTACCCCAGTCAGGGATCGCGCATAGTCAGGCCATCATGAATGTTGCTGTCAATGACAGGTTGTAACGAAGGGAGAAGGGCATGGCGAGCGTACAGCTACGAAATGTAACGAAAGCCTGGGGTGACGTGGTGGTATCGAAAGATATTAACCTCGATATCCATGACGGGGAGTTCGTGGTGTTTGTCGGACCGTCAGGCTGTGGTAAATCGACCTTGCTGCGTATGATCGCCGGGCTTGAAACCATTACCAGTGGCGACCTGTTTATCGGGGAAACCCGTATGAATGATATTCCGCCTGCCGAGCGCGGCGTGGGCATGGTATTCCAGTCTTATGCGCTCTATCCCCATCTCTCCGTTGCAGAAAACATGTCTTTCGGCCTCAAGCTGGCGGGCGCCAAAAAAGAGGTTATGAATCAACGCGTCAACCAGGTGGCGGAAGTGCTGCAACTGGCGCATCTGCTGGAACGTAAGCCAAAAGCGCTTTCCGGCGGTCAGCGTCAGCGCGTAGCGATTGGCCGCACGCTGGTAGCGGAGCCGCGTGTGTTTTTGCTGGACGAACCGCTCTCTAACCTGGACGCCGCGCTACGCGTGCAGATGCGCATTGAAATTTCTCGCCTGCATAAACGTCTGGGCCGCACGATGATTTACGTCACCCACGATCAGGTCGAGGCGATGACGCTGGCCGACAAAATCGTGGTGCTGGACGCCGGTCGCGTCGCGCAGGTCGGTAAGCCGCTGGAGCTGTACCACTATCCGGCGGACCGCTTTGTCGCGGGCTTCATCGGCTCGCCGAAGATGAACTTCCTGCCGGTGAAAGTGACCGCCACCGCGATTGAACAAGTCCAGGTCGAACTGCCGAATCGCCAGCAAATCTGGCTGCCGGTCGAAAGTCGCGGCGTGCAGGTCGGCGCCAATATGTCTTTAGGCATTCGGCCGGAACACCTGCTGCCGAGCGATATCGCCGATGTCACCCTGGAAGGTGAAGTCCAGGTGGTCGAGCAGTTAGGGCACGAAACACAAATTCATATCCAGATCCCCGCCATCCGTCAAAACCTGGTTTATCGCCAGAATGACGTGGTGCTGGTAGAAGAGGGCGCCACATTCGCTATCGGCCTGCCGCCAGAGCGCTGTCATCTGTTCCGCGAGGATGGCAGCGCATGTCGTCGTCTGCATCAAGAGCCGGGTGTTTAAGGCCTCCATAAAAAAACGAAACGCAAAACCATTCGCAGTTTTAGAAGGTGGCAGCGTTTAAAGAAAAGCAATGATCTCAGGAGATAGAATGATGATTACTCTGCGCAAACTCCCTCTGGCGGTTGCTGTCGCAGCGGGCGTAATGTCCGCTCAGGCAATGGCTGTCGATTTCCACGGTTACGCCCGTTCCGGTATTGGCTGGACGGGAAGCGGCGGCGAACAACAATGTTTCCAGGTGACCGGTGCACAAAGTAAATACCGTCTCGGTAACGAATGTGAAACCTATGCGGAACTGAAACTGGGCCAGGAAGTGTGGAAAGAGGGCGATAAGAGCTTCTATTTCGACACCAACGTCGCCTATTCGGTTAACCAGCAGAACGACTGGGAATCGACCGATCCCGCCTTCCGCGAAGCGAACGTGCAGGGTAAAAACCTGATTGAATGGCTGCCGGGCTCTACCATCTGGGCCGGTAAGCGCTTCTATCAGCGTCATGACGTACACATGATCGACTTCTACTACTGGGATATTTCAGGTCCTGGCGCGGGTATCGAAAATATCGATCTGGGCTTCGGTAAGCTTTCACTGGCGGCGACCCGCTCTACTGAAGCGGGCGGCTCTTACACCTTCAGCAGCCAGAATATTTATGATGAAGTGAAAGATACCGCTAACGACGTCTTTGACGTACGTCTGGCTGGTCTGCAAACGAACCCGGACGGCGTACTGGAGCTGGGCGTTGATTACGGTCGCGCCAATACGACCGATGGTTATAAGCTGGCTGATGGGGCATCGAAAGACGGCTGGATGTTCACCGCCGAACACACGCAAAGCATGTTGAAAGGCTATAACAAGTTTGTCGTGCAATATGCCACCGATGCCATGACCACGCAGGGTAAAGGCCAGGCGCGTGGTTCCGACGGTTCTTCATCTTTCACTGAAGAATTGCCTGATGGAACCAAAATTAATTATGCCAATAAGGTCATCAATAATAATGGCGATATGTGGCGTATTTTGGATCATGGCGCCATCTCGCTTGGTGATAAATGGGATTTGATGTACGTCGGTATGTACCAGAATATCGATTGGGATAATAACCTGGGTACTGAGTGGTGGACCGTGGGCGTACGTCCAATGTACAAGTGGACGCCAATCATGAGTACCCTGCTGGAAGTCGGCTACGACAACGTGAAATCTCAGCAGACCGGCGATCGTAACAATCAATATAAAATCACCCTGGCGCAACAGTGGCAGGCGGGCGACAGCATCTGGTCGCGTCCGGCTATCCGTATTTTCGCCACCTACGCGAAATGGGATGAGAAATGGGGCTATATCAAAGACGGCGATAACATTTCCCGTTATGCCGCAGCGACTAACTCCGGCATTTCCACCAACAGCCGTGGCGATAGCGATGAGTGGACCTTCGGCGCCCAGATGGAAATCTGGTGGTAATACGATGGTCATCTGACGTAACGAGGGGCGCAAGCCCCTCTGAAACATCAGGTCTGATGATGCTTGTAAGCCGAATAAGGCGCCAGCCGCCATTCGGCGATATGTTTGGGTTGGCGCGCTATTGCCTGGCTACCGCTGAACCCGCCTTATTGAGGTGAGAATAATGAAAATGAAGAAAAGTCTCGTCGCCCTCTGTTTAACCGCAGGGCTGTTCGCCAGCGTGCCGGGTATCAGCCTGGCGGAAGTGAACTATGTACCGCAAAATACCAGCGCCGCGCCTGCTATTCCTGCTGCTGCGCTACAGCAATTAACCTGGACGCCTGTAGATCAGTCAAAAACGCAGTCTACCCAACTGGCGACTGGGGGCCAGCGCCTTGACGTCGCCGGCATTACCGGCCCGGTCGCCGCTTATAGCGTTCCGGCGAATATCGGCGAGCTGACATTAACTCTGACCAGCGAGGTCAATAAGCAAGCCAGCGTTTTTGCGCCAAACGTGTTGATTCTTGACCAAAATATGACGCCTTCGGCGTTCTTCCCCAGCAGTTACTTTACTTATCAGCAGCCGGGCGTCATGAGCGCAGACCGGCTGGAAGGCGTGATGCGCCTGACGCCTGCGTTGGGGCAGCAGAAACTCTATGTTCTGGTGTTTACGACCGAAAAAGATCTTCAGCAAACCACTACGCTGCTCGATCCGGCAAAAGCCTATGCCAAAGGCGTCGGTAACTCTATCCCGGATATTCCCGATCCAGTTGCTCGCCATACCACTGACGGCGTGGTGAAACTGAAGGTGAAAACCAACAGTAGCTCCAGCGTATTGGTCGGGCCGTTGTTTGGCTCGTCCGGTACCGGGCCGGTAACGGTAGGCAATACCGCCGCGCCGGTCGCTGCGCCAGCGCCAGTCGCGCCGAAGAAAAGCGAACCGATGTTGAACGATACGGAAAGCTACTTTAATAAAGCGATTAAGGATGCCGTAGCGAAAGGCGACGTCGATAAAGCGCTGAAACTGCTTGATGAGGCTGAACGTCTGGGATCGACATCTGCCCGTTCCACCTTTATCAGCAGTGTAAAAGGCAAGGGGTAATTGTTTCCCCACAGTGCTGATTTTGCAGCAACTGGTGCGTCTCCTGGCGCACCTTTTTTTATCATTTCATGCGAATTGTTATTTTTTTGTTGCGCAACAGATCACTTAATTGTGATTGCGCCCCCCGTAATGTCTTTTCTGAGATACAATGACTTTAGGTTATGAATCGGAGAGTAAGGCATGTCACACCCTGCGTTAACGCAACTGCGTGCGCTGCGCTATTTTGATGCGATTCCTGCGCTTGAACCCCATTTGCTGGACTGGCTGTTGCTGGAAGATTCTATGACTAAACGTTTTGAGCAACTGGGAAAGCGGGTAAGCGTGACGCTGATTCGGGAAGCGTTTGTCGACCAAAGCGAGGTCGAGGAAGCATCAGGTTTACTGCCATCCGAATCCCGCTACTGGTTACGTGAGATACTGCTTTGCGCTGACGGCGAGCCCTGGCTTGCCGGACGTACCGTGGTACCGGAATCCACGCTGTGCGGACCTGAACAGGTCTTACAACATCTGGGTAAAACCCCGCTTGGACGTTATCTATTTACATCATCGACACTGACCCGCGATTTTATTGAAATTGGACGCGATGCAACGCTGTGGGGGCGCCGCTCTCGACTGCGGTTGAGCGGAAAACCGCTGTTGCTTACCGAGCTTTTTTTACCTGCATCGCCGCTGTACTGAGAGGAAGATAAAGATGGAGTGGAGTCTGACGCAGAGTAAGCTGCTGGCGTTTCACCGTTTGATGCGTACAGATAAGCCTATTGGCGCGTTGCTGCTGCTCTGGCCGACGCTTTGGGCGCTATGGGTGGCGACACCGGGTATGCCTCAGCTGTGGATTTTGGCAGTTTTTGTCGCTGGCGTGTGGTTAATGCGCGCGGCGGGCTGCGTGGTGAATGATTATGCCGATCGTAAATTTGACGGACATGTAAAACGTACGGTCAACCGGCCTTTACCCAGCGGCGCCGTGACAGAGAAAGAAGCGCGCAACCTGTTTGTGGTGCTGGTGCTGCTGGCGTTTCTGTTGGTGCTGACGCTGAACGCCATGACGATTCTGCTTTCCGTGGCGGCGTTGGCGTTGGCCTGGGTTTATCCCTTTATGAAACGCTACACCCACCTGCCGCAGGTCGTGCTGGGGGCCGCTTTCGGCTGGTCAATCCCCATGGCGTTCGCCGCGGTGAGCGAATCCCTGCCGTTGAGCTGCTGGCTGATGTTCCTCGCCAATATTCTCTGGGCGGTGGCTTACGATACGCAATATGCGATGGTCGACAGAGATGATGATATCAAGATAGGCATTAAATCGACGGCGATCCTGTTTGGTCGTTATGACACATTGATTATCGGGATTCTGCAGCTTGGCGTCATGGCGTTAATGGCGCTGATCGGCTGGTTGAATGGTCTGGGATGGGGATATTACTGGGCTGTGCTGGTGGCGGGCGCGCTGTTTGTCTACCAGCAAAAACTGATTGCGAACCGTGAACGTGAAGCCTGCTTTAAAGCCTTTATGAACAATAACTACGTTGGCCTGGTGCTATTTTTAGGGCTGGCGATGAGTTACTGGCACTTCTGATGTCATGCCGGGCGAACCCGGCCTGCAAAGCCAAAATTTTCAATACGTCATATCAGTTGCCCGATGAGCTTACGCCATCGGGCATTTCAGGCACTGGCTTACTCGCTCTGCGTCGCGCTTTCAATCGTCAGACGGACATCAGAGGTAATCAGATCGGCAAGCATCTGATATATCTTCATCGTTTCTGCCGGTTCGGCATCGCCCGTATCACTGATATAACCCTCATCCCGTAGCGTCGACACGAGTGAACTGAACACCGCTTTGTCGAAAAACTCCGGCGCGTTAATACCGTGCAGGACAGACAGACGTTGCGCCACGGTACGGCTTTCTTTCTCCAGCGTACTGCGGTTGATGGACGGATTGGCGCTCAACAGCCAGAACGTAATGGCATAACGCTGTAGCGTTTCGCGCGCGCCTGCCGCCAGCAGTTGCAGCGTACGGGAATGCGCCGGGTTGATATGCAGTTCATCATCCTGCAGGGTAATTAGCCCCTGACGCTGCATTTCACTGGCCAGCGCGTCAATGACCGAGGCTAACTCCTCGCGCTCCCAGCGCAGGAACAGCTCCGCTTTTAACATCGGATAGAGCGCTTCAACATGCTGCTGCAACGCATCACGCGAAATGCGACGATGCTGGGTGATAATCGCCGCCATCAGCGAAGGCATAATCAACATATGCGCGATATTGTTACGATAGTAGGTCATCAACACCGCCTGCTCGCGCGGCAGAATGATGATATCGCCAATGGTGTCTTTCTCGACCTCAAACTTATTCATCTGCAGCGCGTGAGCGATGAGCTCACCAGCGTTGGCGGCAGGAACGGTTGAGTCTGTGGAATAAGGGACATTGCGCATCAGATCGAGATAGCAATCAAGCTGTTCGGTGAGCTGCTCGCGGGTGAGCGAGCGCTGACGCGACGCCAACAGCGCGGTACAACACAGGTTCATCGCGTTTGCCGCGCCAGCGTTGTTAATACGCACCATCAGATCGGCGGCGATACTATTTACCGTCGGCGTCAGCCAGGCTGGGCGTATGGCCTCTATAGGGTCGATAGATTCGCGCCACTCCGGCACATGCTGGTTCAGGTACGTCATGAGCGGCATCGGTTCGCCAAAGTTAACGTAGCCCTGACCCAGATTGCGCAGCTTGCTCAAGCCTTTCAGCATTTGCGGCAGGCTCTCTTTCTCTTTTGTCGCGCCGCGCAGCTCTTTCGCATAGGTTCCCACTTCCATGACGTGCTCATAGCCGATGTAAATAGGCACTAACGTAATTGGACGGGTACCGCCGCGCAGCATCGCCTGTATAGTCATCGACAGGGTGCCGGTTTTCGGGTCTAACAAACGTCCGGTACGCGAACGTCCTCCTTCGACAAAATACTCAACCGAGTAGCCGCGGCTGAACAGCTCGCCCAGGTATTCGCGAAAGACGGTGGAATAGAGTTTATTCCCCTTAAAGGTGCGACGAATAAAGAACGCGCCCAGACGACGGAAAATCGGGCCAGCGGGCCAGAAATTAAGGTTAATACCGGCGGCAATGTGCGGCGGAACCAGTCCCTGGTGATACAGCACATAAGAAAGGAGCAAGTAGTCCATATGGCTGCGATGACAGGGCACATAGACGATTTCATGCCCGTCGTGCGCCAGTTGGCGTACGCGCTCGGCGTTATGCACGTTAATCCCCTGGTACAGTCGGTTCCAGGTAAAACCCAAAATCCTGTCGGTCAAACGAATCATCTCGTAAGAGAAGTTCGCCGCGATCTCTTCCATCAGCGCAATGGCGTTTTGCTGCGCTTTTTCATGAGAGATTTTCTTACTACGCGCTTCGTCTTCTACCGCGCGGGCGATCGCTTTCGAGGCCAGCAGTTTGTTAAACAGATCCTGACGGGCTGGCAGGCGTGGGCCAACCGCCGCCAGGCGCTGGCGGGCAAAGTGCATACGCGCCACGCGAGCCAGCTTCTGCGCGATGATTTTATCGGTGCCGTGTTCATCAGCCATACGACGCAATGAGACGGACGGCGAGAATCGGACAAAGCTATCGCGACCCAGCCAGGAGATGGCAAAGAATTTCTGTACGCCGTTCAGCATACGTAAAGGCGGGTTATCTTCTCCCTTTTCACGACCCGGCGCGCGGCCAAACATCACGGAAACGGGCACCATCTGCACGTCCAAAGCCGGATTACTCCGATGCAGATCGAGATAATCGTGAAAAAGTTTCACCGACTCTTCTTTTGGCGTGTAATAGGTAAAGACACGCGGTCCGCCGTGAATAAATACATAGCGTGGCAGCAGCGCGCCGTCGATCTCCAGCGGCTCCAGCGGATCCGGGAGATCGTGCGCCAGACATTGAGCCCGCAGCGTCAGTAAGTCCGCTTTTGAGTTGTATGGCAAGACATACATAATGGGGCGAGAAGTATCGAGCCCCAATTCCTGGGCGGGTTCCGCCGGAATAGACTTGCTTTTTACCAGTATGCTTAATGGTAAATTCAGTAATTTGTAGTAAATTCGTGGCCAGCCGGACATAAACGATGTAAAGCCTCTGGTTAATAATGCAAATGCGGTGCAAGGATATCAGAAAGTTTAGCGAATTTCTGTTGTATCCCGTCATACTTCGCGCTGCGTTACGGCAGTCCGAATCGTGCAGGGCAACCGTATAATGTCATTGACGTTAATAATGTAAAAAGGTTCTTTTGATGGCCAATAATACCACTGGATTCACCAGAATTATCAAAGCGGCAGGATATTCCTGGAAAGGATTTCGCGCCGCATGGACTCACGAAGCAGCGTTTCGCCAGGAAAGTATCGCGGTATTGCTGGGCGTCATCATCGCCTGCTGGCTGGATGTGGATGCGATTACCCGTGTGTTATTGATAGGTTCCGTTTTACTTATCATGATTGTTGAAATCCTCAACAGCGCTATTGAAGCGGTCGTTGACCGCATCGGTTCTGAATACCATGAGCTTTCCGGCCGTGCGAAAGATATGGGATCGGCTGCGGTGCTACTGTCTATTTTCGTTGCCCTGATGACCTGGGGCATCCTGTTATGGTCACATTTTCGATAAAGGTTCCAAATTTTATAAATCTCTTGTTTTTTGCGCCGTTTGTGGTTCCAAAATCACCTTTAACTGTATATACTCACAGCATGACTGTATATACACCCAGGGGGCGGAATGAAAGCGTTAACGGCCAGGCAACAAGAGGTGTTTGATCTCATCCGGGATCACATCAGCCAGACAGGTATGCCACCGACGCGTGCGGAAATCGCGCAGCGTTTGGGGTTCCGTTCCCCAAACGCTGCGGAAGAACACCTTAAAGCGCTGGCGCGCAAAGGGGTGCTTGAAATCGTTTCCGGCGCATCGCGAGGTATCCGTCTGTTACAGGAAGAAGAGGACGGATTACCGCTTGTCGGGCGTGTCGCGGCGGGTGAACCGCTTCTGGCGCAGCAGCATATTGAAGGCCATTACCAGGTCGATCCTTCACTGTTCAAACCCAGCGCCGATTTCCTGCTGCGCGTGAGCGGTATGTCGATGAAGGACATCGGTATTATGGATGGGGATTTGCTGGCGGTACATAAAACGCAGGACGTCCGTAATGGCCAGGTGGTTGTCGCTCGCATTGACGATGAAGTGACAGTAAAACGCCTGAAAAAGCAGGGCAATAAAGTGGAGCTGCTGCCGGAAAACAGCGAGTTTACACCGATAGTGGTGGATCTGCGCGAACAAAGCTTTACGATTGAAGGGCTGGCGGTAGGCGTCATTCGCAACGGGGAATGGTTGTAATCTCTTTTTAATCTCCTTGTAAGCCGTCATCCGGCAATCGTGCAGCCTGATGGCGCTGCGCTATCAGGCCTACGGGAATGCAGTTCCTGAGATGATTAATTTGTAGGCCGGATAAGGCGTTACGTCGCCATCCGGCAATGCGCTCGTTTCGTTTAACTCCTTGTCAGGCTTTTCTCCATGCCGCTTTTTACCTCCTCTGATAAAGCTCTCTGGCGTCTCGCGCTGCCGATGATTTTTTCTAACATCACCGTCCCCTTACTGGGGCTGGTTGATACGGCGGTGATTGGTCATCTGGACAGCCCGGTTTTCCTGGGCGGCGTGGCGGTGGGCGCGACTGCCACCAGCTTTCTTTTCATGCTGCTGCTATTTCTACGTATGAGCACCACCGGACTAACGGCGCAGGCATTTGGCGCCAAAAATCCGCAGGCGTTAGCCCGGGCGCTCATTCAACCGTTATTGCTGGCACTGGGCGCTGGCGTGATGATTGTGCTATTTCGCACGCCGCTTATCGAGCTGGCTTTACATATTGTCGGCGGGAACGACGCTGTCCTGGTGCAGGCGAGACGCTTCCTTGAAATTCGTTGGCTAAGCGCTCCCGCGTCACTGGCGAATCTGGTGCTGCTCGGGTGGCTGTTAGGCGTTCAGTATGCGCGGGCGCCGGTTATCTTGTTGGTCGTGGGCAATATCCTCAACATCGCGCTCGACCTGTGGCTGGTGATGGGACTTCATATGAACGTGCAGGGCGCCGCCCTGGCGACGGTCATCGCAGAATATGCCACATTACTGATCGGCTTTATGATGGTACGTAAAGTTCTCCATCTCCGCGGTGTGTCGCTGGATATGCTAAAACAGGCCTGGCGCGGCAACGTGCGCCGCCTTTTAGCGCTCAATCGCGATATCATGCTGCGCTCATTGCTCCTTCAGCTTTGTTTTGGCGCAATCACGGTGTCAGGCGCGCGGCTGGGCAGCGATATTATCGCGGTAAATGCAGTCCTGATGACCTTACTCACCTTTACGGCCTATGCGCTGGACGGTTTTGCTTATGCGGTGGAGGCGCACTCCGGTCAGGCTTACGGCGCGCGTGACGGTAGCAAGCTACTGGACGTCTGGCGAGCGGCGTGTCGTCAGTCAGGAATTGTGGCCTTGTTGTTTTCCACAGTCTATGCCCTGGCAGGCGAACATATTGTCGCGTTACTGACCTCATTGCCGCAAATACAGCTACTGGCGGATCGGTATCTTATCTGGCAGGTGGTATTACCGCTGGTGGGCGTATGGTGCTATCTGCTCGACGGTATGTTTATTGGCGCGACGCGCGCTGCCGAAATGCGCAATAGCATGGCTGTCGCCGCGGGAGGATTCGCGCTGACGCTCTTCGCCCTGCCGGTATTAGGAAATCATGGTTTATGGCTGGCATTAACCGTGTTCCTGGCGCTTCGCGGTCTGTCGTTGAGCCTTATCTGGCGTCGTCACTGGCGCGAGGGTACATGGTTTGCCAGATCGTGACGGTTAAAAATTCTGAATATAAAACCGAAGGCCGAATTCCTGCCTACAATTATTATCACGTCCAGCAGAAATTGCAGTGCATTTGGGCGAATAACACCTGCTATTCCTAACCGAATGATGAGGACAAGATGATGAATAAAGACGAAGCCGGCGGTAACTGGAAACAGTTTAAAGGTAAAATGAAAGAACAATGGGGCAAACTGACCGATGACGATATGACCGTTATCGAAGGTAAACGCGACCAACTGGTAGGTAAAATCCAGGAGCGTTACGGTTACCAGAAAGATCAGGCGGAAAAAGAGGTTGTTGACTGGGAAACCCGTAACAACTATCGCTGGTAATATGTTTTCCCCTACCAGGAGTACATGGATGTGCTTCCCCCTGTTTGCCTGTGAATGCGGGCGTGCCCCTCTCTACTGCCGCCCGTTTTTCCGTTCAGGCTAACGTGGTTTTTTCTTCACCAGCACCGAGTGATCGTGACCACAGTCGCCCGGATGGCGACACGCTTCCACTTCTACGCACGCAGGGCACAGACCGTGCGCCTCAATAACGTTATGTCGTAGCGCAAAGCCCATTTTAGCCGCCAGCGTATGCATGATGTCTTCCACGCCCTCGGCACACTCTTCCTTCACCACGCCGCAACGATCGCAGATAAACATGGCCGAGCTGTGCGTCGGCTGGTCGAACAGGTGGCAAACCACATAACTATTGGTGGATTCCACTTTATGGACAAAACCCTGTTCGAGCAAAAAATCCAGCGCGCGGTAGATGGTGGGCGGTTTGGCCTGTGGTTCCGTTTCGCGCAGCAAATCGAGCAAATCGTATGCGCTGATGGCACCCTGTTGCAGACTCATCAGGCGCAGCACTTCGAGGCGCTGAGGCGTCAGGCGCACGTTGCGCTGCGCGCAGAGTTTTTCAGCTTGCGCCAGTAACTCTTGCGTTGTGGTCTTTTCCATGTAGCACCTCGAATGGCATGAAAGTCTAATCCGCTACTTTACCACGAGCTGCTTAAAACTCTGAAATTACCCCGCGACAATATATCGCCTGCTAAGCTTTTCCGCGCCAGTATTCTCATCTATACATAATGAGGGTCGATATTATAACAACAGGATTTAACATCACTATTTCACAGCAATGGTTCGCCTCTGTCCGATAAAGCGTGGCGGAGGGATTACTTCACCTGATAATAAGATGGGCTAACTGTGAACAAAAACGTCAAACTTTCACTGATTGCTATCGCGGTCTCGCTTTTTATGGCAAAGCAGGCGAGCGCCGCCAATACCTGGACGGAAGCGCGTAATGACGCAATGGGCGGGACGGGCGTCGCGTCCGCGAATTATGGCAGCGGAGTACTGTTAAATCCGGCGTTACTGGCAAAAGCCAAACCGGAAGACAATATCACTGTTGTCCTTCCTGCGGTCGGCGTCCAGATTACGGATAAAGACAATCTCCAGGATGAAATTGACGATATCAGCGATAAAGTGGATTACTACGATGAGGTCGTCGATAACCTTACGCTGGGGCAAATTCTGCTCAATCCGCGAGACGTGCTGAATCAATTTCAGGGCGCCGCGCGCGACCTGGCCGATGAGCTGGAATATCTCAACGGAAAAACCGCCCGCGCCAATGCCGGCGCCGGGTTGGCGGTAAGTATTCCAGGGCAAACGCTTTCCGTGGCGTTTATCGCCAAAGGTTATGCGCATGGGCGCGTGAGTTCGTCCATTGATCAGAACGATATTCAGTATCTGCGCGATATCCAGCATGATGAACGTGTCGCGCTTCGTGAAGCAGGACGCGCTGCTTTGCTGGGGTCTGACGAAATTACAAAGCATTTAAACTCTACCGCGTCGGGGCGGGTAGCGATTGTATCTGACTACGGTATTGCGCTGGCGAAGCAGTTTGTGGTGGGCGAGGTGCCTGTTTCCATTGGCGTTACGCCAAAACTGCAAAAAACCTGGCTCTATAACTACACCACCTCAATTTATAACTACGACAGTAGCGACTGGAATAGCAGCCGTTATCGCAATGACGATACGGGTTTTAACATTGATGCGGGGCTTGCTGCCGATATCGGTGAAAACTGGACGCTGGGGCTGAGCGGGCAAAATTTGGTATCTCGCGATATCGATACGAAAGATATTTACATCACTAATGGTATGACGGGAGAAACCACCAACTACAAAGATACATACCAAATCCGCCCCCTGGTTACCGCGGGCGTCGCATGGCATAACGATTTGCTGACCGTAAGCGCCGATGGCGATCTGACGGAAACGAAAGGCTTTAAGAGCGAAGACAATTCACAGTACGTGGGTGTCGGCGCTGAAGTTCGACCGTTGTCATGGCTGGCGGTGCGCGCAGGGTATCGTGCGGATGTGAAAAATAACGATAGCAATGTAGTTACCGGCGGTCTTGGTTTTGCGCCCTTTAACCGTGTGCATCTCGACTTAATGGGACTGTACGGCGAAGATGAAACCTGGGGGGCAGGCGCGCAGCTTACAATGACATTCTGAGGTGCTTTCACCGGAGGCGCTACGCCTCCGGTTTAGCGTTATGCTATAGTAACGCCCCTTTTTTAACCGGATGCTTATTTATTCGCCATGCAGCCTGAAACCCAGTCCTCCGCTTTTCCTGCTTATCGCTTCTCCATCGCGCCTATGCTCGACTGGACGGACAGACATTGCCGCTATTTCCTGCGTTTGCTGTCTCGCCAGACGCTGCTCTACACCGAAATGGTGACCACGGGCGCGATTATTCACGGTAAGGGTGACTATCTGGCTTACAGCGAAGAAGAGCATCCGGTCGCTCTACAGCTTGGTGGAAGCGATCCGGCTCAGCTTGCGCATTGTGCAAAGCTGGCGGAAGCGCGTGGCTACGATGAAATTAACCTCAACGTGGGGTGCCCCTCCGATCGCGTGCAAAACGGTATGTTTGGCGCCTGTTTGATGGGCAATGCGCAACTGGTCGCCGATTGTGTTAAAGCCATGCGTGATGTCGTCTCGATTCCGGTAACGGTAAAAACCCGCATTGGTATTGACGATCAGGACAGCTATGCGTTTCTGTGTGATTTCATCAATACGGTTTCCGGTCAGGGCGAATGCGAGATGTTTATTATCCATGCGCGCAAAGCCTGGCTTTCTGGCTTAAGCCCGAAAGAAAATCGTGAGATCCCGCCGCTGGATTACCCGCGCGTCTATCAGCTAAAGCGGGATTTTCCGCACCTGACCATGTCCATTAACGGCGGCATCAAATCGCTGGAAGAGGCGAAGGAGCACCTGCGCCATATGGATGGCGTCATGGTTGGCCGCGAAGCTTATCAGAATCCGGGTATACTGGCCGCGGTGGATCGGGAGATCTTTGGCGCCGATACCACCGATGCCGACCCGGTTACGGTGGTTCGCGCGATGTATCCCTATATTGAGCGTGAATTGAGCCAGGGAGCGTATCTGGGGCATATCACTCGCCATATGCTGGGGTTGTTCCAGGGCATCCCCGGCGCGCGGCAGTGGCGTCGCTATCTGAGCGAAAACGCCCATAAAGCTGGCGCGGATGTTGCTGTACTGGAGCAGGCGCTAAAACTGGTAGCAGACAAGCGTTAAAAGTTCGCCAAAAATTAGTCAATCTCACCACGCTCTGTGCAGTCTTGCAGGGCGTTTTCTTTATATATCAAAAACATAAATATTGGCATGATTTTTGTAATAGCTTACCTGACCAAACCCGGTAAGCGCCGTGCCGCCGGGCAATGCCATCTTTATGGGGAGCGACTATGCTGGAACTACTTTTTGTGCTTGGCTTTTTTCTGATGTTAATGGTGACGGGCGTCTCCTTGCTGGGCATTCTGGCCGCGCTGGTTGTAGCGACTGCCGTCATGTTCCTGGGCGGAATGTTCGCCCTGATGATCAAGCTGTTACCGTGGCTACTGCTGGCGGTGGCTGTGGTGTGGGTGATCAAAGCAGTAAAAACGCCAAAAATCCCACAGTATCAGCGCAATAACCGTCGGTTTTACTAAGGTATTGAGCGGTTCGTCACAACCTGGAACTTTGCCCTCACAGGCAAATAGGAATCGATTATTAAATCTGTCATGATTGCGCAGGTAACGAATTCATCGCGCTGTACCCTACATACAGCCGAACAAAAAAAGAAAGGGCTTCCCGGGTGGAAGCCCAATTTCTTTGCAGAGCTATTACGGAATCAGCAGGCTTGAGCCCTGTGTGGCCCGGCTTTCCAGCACCTCATGCGCGCGACGTGCATCTTTTAACGCATAGCGTTGATTTTCAGCCACATCGACTTTAATCACGCCGCTGGCGATCAATGAGAACAATTCATTGCTGGCTTCGGTTAGTTCTTCACGCGTCGTAATATACCCCTGTAGTGAAGGTCGCGTGGCATACAGGGAACCTTTCTGATTCAGAATACCTAAATTCACGCCGGTGACGGGGCCGGACGCATTGCCGAAACTGACCATCAGTCCCCGACGTTGCAGGCAGTCCAGTGAGGCTTCCCAGGTATCTTTCCCCACGGAGTCATAGACCACGCGGACTTTTTTGCCGCCGGTGATCTCTTTTACCCGTTCTACAATGCTCTCCTCACGGTAATTAATTACCTGCCAGGCGCCGGCGTCCAGCGCCCGCTGCGCTTTTTGCGCGCTACCGACGGTACCGATAAGCTTCGCGCCCAGCGCTTTCGCCCATTGGCAGGCGATCAGACCGACGCCGCCCGCAGCGGCATGAAACAGGAAGGGTTCATCGGGTTTCACTTCATAGGTTTTGCGCAACAGGTAAAAAACGGTCAATCCCTTGAGAAAAGAGGCTGCCGCCTGTTCGAAGGAAATGGCGTCAGGTAAAATCGCGGCTTTATCTGCGGGGACGTTATGGACGGAACTGTAAGCGCCGAGCGTTGACTGCGCGTAGACGACGCGATCGCCGACGCGAATGTGCTCCACGCCGTTGCCGACTTTACTGACCACACCCGCAGCTTCGGTTCCCAGGCCCGCAGGCAACGACGGGGGCGGATAGAGTCCGCTACGGATATAGGTGTCGATGAAGTTGATACCAATGGCTTTGTTCTCAACCTGGATTTCGTGTTCCGCCGGTTCCGTTGGCGTAAACTCCACGGTCTGAAGCACTTCCGGACCACCATGCTTGTGAAATTCAATACGCGTTGCCATGCTTCCTCCAAAAGAAATGTGGTAATCTTTCGACCCAATCACTATCTCGGTAACTCCATTCACTATGGCAGGAAATAAACCCTTCAACAAACCACAGACTGATGCCCGCGACCGCGATCCGCAGGTTGCCGGGATAAAAGTGCCGCCGCACTCGATTGAAGCGGAACAGTCGGTGTTGGGCGGTTTAATGCTGGATAACGAGCGCTGGGACGATGTGGCCGAGCGCGTGGTGGCGGAAGATTTCTATACCCGCCCGCATCGCCATATCTTTACGGAGATGGGGCGCTTGCAGGAAAGCGGCAGTCCTATCGACCTGATTACGCTCGCGGAATCGCTGGAGCGGCAGGGCCAACTGGACAGCGTCGGCGGTTTCGCCTATCTGGCTGAGCTGTCTAAAAACACGCCAAGCGCGGCGAATATCAGTGCTTATGCGGACATTGTGCGCGAACGCGCCGTGGTCCGCGATATGATCGCGGTGGCGCATGAAATTGCGGACGCTGGTTACGATCCACAGGGGCGCAATAGCGACGAACTGCTGGATCTGGCGGAGTCGCGCGTCTTCCAGATCGCGGAAAACCGGGCCAACAAAGACGAAGGCCCGAAAAGCATCGACCAGATTCTCGACGCTACCGTGGCGCGTATTGAGCAGTTGTTCCAGCAACCGCACGATGGCGTTACAGGCGTGGATACCGGCTATCAGGATCTCAATAAAAAGACGGCAGGGTTACAGCGTTCGGATTTGATTATCGTCGCGGCGCGTCCCTCCATGGGTAAAACCACTTTTGCGATGAACCTCTGCGAAAATGCGGCGATGTTGCAGGATAAACCGGTACTGATCTTTAGTCTGGAGATGCCCGGCGAACAGATCATGATGCGTATGCTGGCCTCGCTGTCCCGCGTCGATCAGACACGTATTCGTACCGGTCAACTCGATGATGAGGACTGGGCGCGAATCTCCGGCACGATGGGCATTCTGCTGGAGAAACGCAATATGTACATTGACGACTCCTCAGGTCTTACGCCGACAGAAGTCCGTTCGCGCGCGCGGCGTATTTTCCGCGAACATGGCGGGTTAAGTCTGATTATGATCGACTACCTGCAATTGATGCGCGTGCCGTCGCTTTCTGATAACCGTACTCTGGAAATCGCCGAAATTTCCCGCTCGTTGAAAGCGCTGGCGAAGGAACTTCAGGTGCCGGTCGTGGCGCTATCGCAGCTTAACCGCTCCCTGGAACAACGCGCGGATAAACGTCCGGTGAACTCCGACCTGCGTGAATCCGGCTCTATTGAACAGGATGCCGACTTAATTATGTTTATCTACCGTGATGAGGTTTATCACGAGAACAGCGACTTAAAAGGCATTGCTGAAATTATTATTGGTAAGCAACGTAACGGTCCTATCGGTACGGTTCGTCTGACGTTCAATGGTCAGTGGTCGCGCTTCGATAACTATGCGGGACCGCAATACGATGATGAGTAACTCTCCGTCATTCTGTTAACAAGGAATTCAAATGCAAGCGGCAACAGTCGTCATTAACCGCCGCGCTCTGCGACACAACCTGCAACGTCTGCGTGAACTGGCGCCTGCCAGTAAGCTGGTTGCGGTGGTGAAAGCGAACGCTTATGGACACGGTCTTCTGGAGACCGCGCGAACGCTCCCTGATGCTGACGCTTTTGGCGTGGCGCGTCTTGAAGAGGCTCTACGTCTGCGAGCGGGCGGGATCACGCAGCCTATCCTGCTGCTGGAGGGTTTTTTCGACGCCGCCGATCTGCCGACCATTTCCGCGCAATGTCTGCATACCGCCGTACATAATCAGGAGCAGCTTGCCGCCCTGGAGGCGGTGGAGCTGGCGGAGCCAGTAACGGTCTGGATGAAACTGGATACCGGTATGCATCGTCTCGGCGTGCGTCCCGAAGAGGCGGAGGCGTTCTACCAGCGTCTGACGCACTGTAAAAATGTACGCCAGCCGGTGAATATCGTCAGCCATTTTGCCCGTGCGGATGAGCCGGAATGCGGCGCTACCGAACATCAGCTCGACATTTTTAATGCCTTCTGTCAGGGTAAACCCGGTCAGCGCTCTATTGCCGCGTCTGGCGGTATTCTGCTGTGGCCGCAGTCTCACTTTGACTGGGCGCGTCCGGGCATCATTTTGTATGGCGTATCGCCGCTGGAACACAAACCCTGGGGGCCGGATTTTGGTTTTCAGCCGGTGATGTCCTTAACCTCCAGTTTGATCGCGGTGCGTGACCACAAAGCGGGCGAACCGGTGGGCTACGGCGGGACATGGGTGAGTGAGCGCGACACGCGCCTGGGCGTGGTGGCGATGGGTTATGGCGATGGCTACCCACGAGCGGCGCCTTCCGGTACGCCAGTACTGGTCAATGGTCGTGAAGTCCCGATTGTCGGGCGGGTGGCGATGGATATGATTTGCGTGGATTTGGGGCCAAACGCGCAGGATAACGCGGGCGATCCGGTGGTCTTATGGGGCGAAGGTCTGCCGGTTGAACGTATCGCTGAAATGACAAAAGTAAGTGCTTACGAACTTATCACGCGCCTGACTTCAAGGGTGGCGATGAAGTATATTGATTAAATACGCGGCAGGCCGGGTGGCGCTTGCGCTTATCCGGCTTGTCTAGCGCATTGGCTGTAGGCCGGATAAGACGTTCACGCCGCCATCCGGCAATATGCGCATCCACCACAACATCCTCTCGATCTTCTCGTCCTTCCGGTTTATTGTGTTATTTCCTGCCCTCTGTAAACCTGGAGAACCATCGCGTGTTTCAAAAAGTTGACGCCTATGCCGGCGATCCGATTCTTTCACTGATGGAGCGTTTTAAAGACGACTCCCGTCACGACAAAGTAAATCTGAGCATTGGCCTGTATTACAACGAAGACGGGATTATCCCACAGCTCAAAACGGTGGCCGAAGCCGAAGCCCGGCTTAACGCGCAGCCGCATGGCGCTTCGCTGTACCTGCCGATGGAAGGACTCAATACTTATCGCCATACTATCGCGCCTTTGCTCTTTGGCGCCGATCACCCGGTTCTTCAGCAACAGCGCGTGGCTACTATCCAGACATTAGGCGGTTCCGGCGCGCTGAAAGTGGGCGCGGATTTCCTGAAGCGTTATTTCCCCGACGCAGGCGTATGGGTGAGCGACCCCACCTGGGAAAACCATATTGCGATATTTGCCGGGGCAGGATTCGAAGTGAGTACTTACCCCTGGTATGACGACGCGACTAACGGCATCCGTTTTAACGATCTGCTGGCCACGCTGAATACGTTACCTGCACGCAGTATCGTGCTGCTGCACCCCTGTTGTCACAACCCGACCGGGGCGGATTTAACACCTTCGCAATGGGATGCGGTGATTGAGATAGTGAAAGCGCGCGATCTGATTCCGTTCCTTGATATTGCCTATCAGGGTTTTGGCGCAGGCATGGACGAGGATGCTTACGCTATTCGCGCCATTGCCAGCGCCGGGTTACCTGCGTTAGTCAGTAATTCTTTTTCGAAGATTTTCTCGCTGTATGGCGAGCGCGTCGGCGGCCTGTCCGTGGTGTGTGAAGATGCCGAAATCGCCGCGCGGGTTCTGGGGCAGCTAAAAGCGACGGTGCGCCGAATTTACTCCAGTCCGCCGTGTTTCGGCGCTCAGGTGGTCGCTACGGTCCTGGGCGATGAGGCGTTAAAAGCGAGCTGGCTGGCGGAAGTCGACGCGATGCGTAACCGCATTATATCGATGCGCCAGACGCTGGTGAAGGAGCTGAAGGCGGAGATGCCTGACCGCAACTTTGATTACTTGTTACAGCAGCGCGGTATGTTCAGCTATACCGGGTTAAGCGAGGAGCAGGTCGAGCGGTTGCGCGATGATTTTGGCGTTTACCTGATTGCCAGTGGCCGCATGTGTGTCGCCGGGCTTAATGCTTCAAATGTACACCGCGTGGCGAAGGCATTTGCCGCTGTCATGTAATATTCAGGCCGGACGGCGATAACATTGCCCTCCGGTCTGACAATAGCTGTTGTGATCATCCTCTTTTTTCGTAACAAAACCGCAGATAATCCTTCCTTTTGACCGTTACTGGCGTTATGGTCAGATAGTTTTTTGAGCAAAGACTCATCTTAATAATTATAATATTTTGAATTTTAAGGGAAAAGCATGAAAAAAATAACCCTGGCGCTAAGTGCCGTCTGTTTGTTGTTTACGCTAAACCATTCCGCGAATGCGTTAGTATCTTCCCCTTCGACGCTCAATCCGGGCACTAACGTTGCAAAACTCGCGGAACAAGCGCCTGTCCATTGGGTCTCTGTCGCCCAGATTGAAAACAGCCTCACCGGACGCCCGCCGATGGCGGTCGGCTTTGATATTGACGACACCGTGTTATTTTCCAGCCCCGGATTCTGGCGCGGAAAGAAAACCTACTCCCCGGACAGCGACGATTATCTGAAAAATCCGGCCTTTTGGGAAAAAATGAACAACGGCTGGGATGAGTTCAGTATTCCAAAAGAAGTGGCCCGACAGCTCATTGATATGCATGTTCGTCGTGGCGACAGTATTTACTTTGTCACTGGTCGTAGTCAGACGAAAACGGAAACCGTGTCGAAAACGCTGGCGGATAACTTCCATATTCCGGCGGCGAATATGAATCCGGTGATTTTCGCCGGCGATAAACCGGGACAAAATACGAAAGTTCAGTGGCTGCAGGAGAAGAACATGCGTATCTTCTACGGCGATTCGGATAACGATATTACTGCGGCTCGTGATTGTGGTATCCGCGGTATTCGCATCCTGCGCGCGGCTAACTCCACCTACAAACCGCTGCCGCAGGCAGGAGCGTTTGGCGAGGAAGTCATTGTCAACTCGGAGTACTAAAAATCAGGAGAGCGACAGGCTCTCCTTTTTTGCATGATTTTTGCACAAACTTGCCCCGCTGGCTTTTACCTTTTCCAGACTTGCTGCACACTATTCAGGAGACGTTTGTTTTTAGGAAGGAGCAGCCTATGTGGTATCAGCGCACCATTACACTGAGCGAGAAGCCGCGCGGGTTTCATCTGATAACAGATGAAATTATCGATAAATTGTCTGGCTTACCGCCTGTCGAAACGGGTTTGCTGCATCTGTTGTTGCTACATACCTCGGCCTCGCTGACGCTAAACGAAAACTGCGATCCCACCGTGCGCGCTGATATGGAGCGCCATTTCCTGAAAACCGTTCCCGATAATGCGGCGTATGAACATGATTACGAAGGCGCGGATGACATGCCTTCGCATATTAAGTCGTCAGTATTGGGCGTCTCGTTGTTGCTGCCTGTACGCCAGGGGCGTTTACAGTTAGGAACATGGCAAGGTATCTGGTTGGGAGAGCACCGTATTCACGGCGGTCCACGTAAAATCATCGCGACACTACAAGGGGAATGATAATGACCATTTCGGAATTACTGCAATACTGCATGGCAAAACCTGGCGCAGAGCAGAGCGTCCACAGCGACTGGAAAGCGACGCAAATTAAAGTGGAAGATGTACTTTTCGCGATGGTAAAAGAAGTTGAAGGACGCCCGGCAGCCTCTCTCAAAACCAGCCCGGAACTGGCAGAGTTGTTACGCCAGCAGCACAGCGATGTACGACCGAGTCGGCACCTTAATAAAGCGCACTGGAGCACGGTCTATCTGGACGGATCGCTGCCGGATTCACAACTCTATTATCTGGTCGATGCCTCTTATCAACAGGCGGTAAATGCGCTGCCGGAAGATAAACGCAAGCAGTTGCCGCAGTCCTGATTATAGCGCGCCGACCAACAACGCCAGGGCGATATCAATGAGGCGGATGACCGTAGACCGGATACGGCTGCCGAGGGCGATTTGCGCATTATTGGCGCGTAGCCTGGCGAGGTCCCGCTGTCCTTCCAGCAGAATAATCATATCGTCGTCGTCCAGCCAGCCGCGAGCATGTTCCTGAAGCGCGCGGGCGATAAACGCGGCGGACTCGCGGATACCGTCGTCGCTGTCTTCTCTTGCCTGTTTATACGTCTGGATAAACTCGGCAATCGCCGAGGAGGCTACAGGATGTTCGGCCCGGGTGGTGGTCATCAGGTTATGTATTTCGTTAATAGACGCCATTTTCATCTCCCTGAGTGCAGCGGGTGCCCCAATGCAGACACTCACCCTGTATGGCTAATTTCCAGACCTGATTATTTTGCTGTTGGTATCTCTCAGTCTGGATGTAAGTAAGTGGTTGCTTACGTTGCATAACCCGCGCATAAAGACGCAAATAGTGATTTTTCAGCAGCGCCAGATTATCGAGTCGGTGTTTATCCCCACCTTGACGGGCGACCCGCTCAGCCTGAAAAAATGTCTGGCGGATATCGCGGTCATCCTTGAGCAGTGTCTCTTTTTGCCACGGTATTCGCGCCGCGTCCTGCAGGAAGCGGGTTGAGCGCGCTTGTAATAGCGTCAGTTGTTGAAAAGCCACGGCGCTAAAGCGGTCAGGCAGCGTACAGGCGGCTAAAAACAGGCACAGCAGTAGTGTGATTGCGTAGGGCAACTTCATGGTGTTTTCCATAACAGACCGTTTGCGCTATCACATGTCAGAGCGAGGCGGCACGCAAATCACAAATGCTCAACACGGATACAATGAGGTGGGATGAGGAAAAATGATGCCGCTTCCCGGCGAATCGGAAAGCGGCGTGAAGGTTATTTGAGCATAGGTTTAAGGAAGCGGGCGGTATGCGACGCCTCGCACTCCGCCACGGTTTCCGGCGTACCGGAGACGAGAATTTCGCCGCCGCCGCTGCCGCCTTCCGGGCCGAGGTCGACAATCCAGTCCGCCGTTTTAATGACGTCCAGGTTGTGTTCGATCACCACGATGGTGTTGCCCTGATCGCGCAACTGATGCAGAACGTCAAGCAACTGCTGAATATCGGCAAAGTGCAGGCCGGTGGTCGGCTCGTCGAGAATATACAGCGTCTGCCCGGTGCCGCGCTTCGACAGTTCGCGCGCCAGCTTCACGCGCTGGGCCTCGCCGCCGGAAAGCGTCGTCGCCGACTGACCAAGACGGATATAGGTCAGCCCCACGTCCATCAGCGTCTGCAGCTTACGCGCCAGCGCCGGAACCGCATCAAAGAACTCACGCGCTTCTTCAATGGTCATATCCAGCACTTCGTGGATGGTCTTGCCTTTGTACTTAATCTCCAGCGTTTCCCGGTTATAGCGCTTGCCTTTGCACTGGTCGCACGGCACGTAAATATCCGGCAGAAAGTGCATTTCGACTTTAATGACGCCATCGCCCTGGCACGCTTCGCAGCGACCGCCGCGCACGTTGAAGCTGAATCGCCCTGGCGTATAGCCGCGCGCGCGAGACTCCGGCACGCCAGCAAAAAGCTCGCGAACCGGGGTAAAGACGCCCGTATAGGTCGCCGGGTTGGAACGCGGGGTGCGCCCGATCGGGCTCTGGTCGATATCGATCACTTTATCGAAATGTTCCAGCCCCTGAATATCCCGATACGGCGCCGGTTCGGCGATAGTCGCCCCGTTTAACTGACGCTGGGCGATGGGGAACAGCGTATCGTTAATCAGCGTTGATTTACCGGAACCCGAGACGCCGGTGATACAGGTAAACAGCCCTACCGGTAGCGTAAGGGTCACATCTTTCAGGTTATTGCCGCGCGCGCCGGTGAGTTTGAGCACTTTTTCTGGATTTGCCGGCACGCGTTGTTTCGGCACTTCAATTTTGCGTTTACCGCTCATGTACTGGCCGGTCAGCGATTCCGGTACCGCCATAATGGCTTCCAGCGGGCCTTCCGCCACCACCTCGCCGCCGTGAACGCCCGCGCCGGGGCCAATATCAATCACATGGTCGGCGGCACGGATGGCGTCTTCATCGTGTTCCACCACAATCACGGTATTGCCAAGATTGCGCAGATGAATCAGCGTACCCAGCAGCCGTTCGTTATCGCGCTGGTGCAGACCGATGGACGGTTCATCCAGCACATACATCACGCCGACTAACCCGGCGCCTATCTGGCTCGCCAGACGAATACGCTGGGCTTCGCCGCCGGAAAGCGTTTCTGCCGAGCGGGAGAGCGTGAGATAGTTCAGGCCGACGTTCACCAGAAACTTGAGGCGATCGCCGATCTCTTTTAGCACTTTTTCGGCGATTTTCGCCCGTTGCCCGGAAAGCTTGAGATTAGTGAAAAAATCCATCGCATGGCCAATGCTCATATCGGAAATAGCAGGCAGCGGCGTATTTTCCACAAATACATGGCGCGCTTCGCGATTCAGTCGCGTTCCTTCACAGCTGGCGCAGGGGCGATTACTGATGAATTTCGCTAGCTCTTCGCGCACCGCGCTGGATTCCGTTTCTTTATAACGGCGCTCCATATTATGCAGCACGCCTTCGAACGGATGGCGGCGCACGGAGGTATCGCCGCGATCGTTCATATATTTAAATTCGATGTTCTCTTTGCCGGAACCGTACAGCACGACTTTGTGTACGTTGGCGCTGAGGCTTGCCCACGGCGCATCCACGTCGAACTTATAGTGTTCCGCCAGCGACTTGAGCATTTGAAAGTAGTAAAAATTGCGACGATCCCAACCACGAATCGCGCCGCCTGCCAGCGACAGGTCGGGATTCTGGATCACGCGGTCCGGATCGAAATATTGCTGAACGCCGAGGCCGTCACAGGTCGGGCAGGCGCCTGCCGGGTTGTTGAACGAGAACAGACGCGGTTCCAGCTCGCGCATACTGTAGCCGCAAATCGGACAGGCAAAATTGGCGGAGAACAGAAGCTCCTCCGCTTTCTCATCGTCCATATCGGCAACAACCGCCGTGCCGCCGGATAATTCCAGCGCCGTTTCGAACGACTCCGCCAGGCGTTGGGAAAGATCGTTGCGAACTTTGAAGCGATCGATCACCACCTCAATAGTATGTTTCTTTTGCAGCTCCAGCTTCGGCGGATCGGAGAGATCGCAGACTTCGCCGTCAATACGGGCGCGAATGTAACCCTGGCTTGCCAGATTTTCCAGCGTTTTGGTGTGTTCGCCTTTACGCTCTTTAATAATCGGCGCCAGCAGCATCAGACGTTTGCCTTCCGGCTGTGACAGCACGTTATCGACCATCTGGCTAACGGTTTGCGCCGCCAGCGGCACGTCATGATCCGGACAACGCGGCTCGCCCACGCGGGCAAACAGCAGGCGCAGGTAGTCGTGGATCTCGGTAATAGTACCCACCGTAGAGCGCGGGTTGTGCGATGTCGATTTCTGTTCAATTGAGATCGCGGGCGATAGCCCCTCAATATGGTCGACATCCGGTTTTTCCATGAGCGACAAAAACTGCCGCGCGTAAGCGGAGAGCGATTCAACGTAACGACGCTGCCCTTCGGCATACAGAGTGTCGAAAGCCAGTGAGGATTTGCCTGAACCCGAAAGCCCGGTCACGACAATCAGTTTGTCGCGGGGGATGACGAGGTTAATATTTTTGAGATTATGGGTGCGGGCGCCCCGAACTTCGATCTTATCCATTCACCTTTCCCGGTAGAGACTCGGATGCCTGGTTTGTTTGAAGGACAAACGGCAGAAACGGCTAATTATGACACAATTTAACCTGTTTGAATATACAGTATTGGAATGCATCTTCAGCTAAAGTATGCAACAATATGAGGTTCGCGCGAGTGACCTGGAACCTGCATCGCAGCTATTAAAATGCTACGTGGAAATGGTACACTCACGCGTTTACACTATTTATGAAACGTATTCAGGAGACTCAATTATGGCCAGCAGAGGCGTAAACAAGGTGATTCTCGTTGGTAATCTGGGCCAGGACCCGGAAGTACGCTATATGCCGAGTGGCGGCGCTGTCGCCAACTTAACGCTGGCTACTTCTGAATCCTGGCGCGATAAGCAGACCGGCGAAATGAAAGAGCAGACTGAATGGCACCGGGTGGTGATGTTCGGCAAACTGGCGGAAGTGGCCGGCGAATATCTGCGTAAAGGTTCTCAGGTGTATATCGAAGGTCAATTGCGTACCCGCAAGTGGACCGATCAGAGTGGCCAGGAACGCTATACGACTGAAATTAACGTTCCGCAGATCGGCGGCGTGATGCAGATGCTGGGTGGTCGCCAGGGCGGCGGCGCACCGGCAGGCGGTCAGCAGCAGGGGGGTTGGGGTCAACCGCAACAACCTCAGCAGCCACAGGGCGGCAACCAGTTCAGCGGCGGCGCGCAGTCGCGTCCACAGCAATCCGCGCCAGCGCCGTCTAACGAACCGCCAATGGATTTTGACGACGACATTCCGTTCTGATTTTTGGTAAAAAACTCAAAGCGTTATTTGCATTTTCGCTATAGTTCTCGTCTGCTGAAATGCCTGGTGTAAACCAGGCATTTTCTTACCTGGTATTATTGTCTTAGGGCCTATCCCACCAGGCGTTATTGGCGCAGCCAGTTTGGACACGGACAGCGCGCAAAAACCGGAGCGTACACGTAGTACGTGAGGATTTTGAGCACTGCCCAGGACCAAAATGGCAAGTAAAATAGCCCTAATGGGATAGGCTCTTTGTATCCCTTTCAAAAAAGAGAAGCGCATATCTTACGGAAAAATGTCGCTTATCGCCTTTGGCCGACTCGCCTCGGCACATCATTATCCAGCCGAAGTTCATAAATGTACTGCAATAACCCGGATTGTCTTAAATATGAAAGAGAAATCTCATCTGCAAAATATATAATTTATAGCCATTTTTTGACAACAAAAAGATATTATAAAATAACGTTAGAGAATGGTCGGTATTATCAATAGTTAATTAAATGTTTGCTTTAGCTTGTGATGAGGTCAAATATGATATGTTCATCTTGCTTTATTTTTAATTGCTGAAGATAAACTTGTTACTTATAGCTGGCTTTATATAAAAAATGGTTTTATTTATGTATTTTTTTACGCAATTCTGATTTTTTACTCCCCACTTATTATATTTTTAATGATTTAAGTTATATTGAAGTCCCTATGACCCTATGTTTTAATTGTGAAAATTCATTTTATCCTCTGGAGGCAAATTTATTAAATACGTATGATTATAACGCGTATTAAAAAGAAATATGTCCTTAAAATGATTTAGAGTTTCAATGATTAGCTAACAAATCTATTTATCGGCGAGTGGTTTTAATTTGCTGATGACTATTTTTTATTTATGAGCTGAGAGCTTATGCGATACCTATTATTGGGGAAGATATAGTTAGTGCAATAATTGATGTATACCTAATAAAAAAATGAAGAGTGTTTTTAATTAAAGCACTCATCTTTGTTGTGGGCGCATAAAAATGGCGTCATTGTTTTTATTTTTCTGATTACGAGATGTAGGGAAAACTGAAATCTATAAAGCGTATTGGTAGCAGGAAGCCAAGGGCGGTAGCGTTCACTTTCTGAATAAGTTGAGCATCCTTTATCCTTTCTAATCCACAAAAACATTTTATTCACAATGTAATATCAGGAGACAACATGGAAGACGAAAGTAATCCGTGGCCTAGTTTTGTTGATACATTCTCTACGGTATTGTGCATTTTTATATTTCTTATGTTGGTGTTTGCACTTAATAATATGATTATTATGTATGACAACTCAATTAAAGTTTATAAAGCAAATATAGAGAATAAGACTAAATCTACTGCTCAAAATAGCGGAGCCAATGACAATTCAAATCCTAATAAAATAGTTAATAAGGAAGTGAATACTCAAGATGTGTCGGACGGAATGACTACAATGTCAGGTAAGGAGGTTGGAGTATACGATATCGCCGATGGTCAGAAAATTGATATAACATCTACAAAAAATGAGCTTGTTATTACGTATCATGGCAGGCTGAGAAGCTTTTCAGAAGAGGACACTCATAAAATAAAGGCTTGGTTAGAAGACAAAATCAATAGTAATTTATTGATAGAAATGGTTATTCCTCAGGCAGACATCTCTTTCTCTGACTCTTTACGACTGGGATATGAACGGGGAATTATTTTAATGAAAGAGATTAAGAAGATATATCCTGATGTAGTTATTGACATGAGTGTTAACTCCGCAGCATCAAGTACAATGAGTAAAGCTATTATCACGACTATTAATAAAAAGGTGTCAGAGTGAAATATATAAATCATTACCGCTATTTGTTTGTCTGTTTTTTCCTTGCCATACTCCCTTTTTCCGCTTTATCTTTTCCCGGTATAAGAGAGTATGTTTTTGATAACTTTATGGTTTCTGCAATTTACAATGGAGTCATTATTGCCATTTATATTACAGGCTCTTTGTGTGCATTATTCACTATTTTTAAAAATATTTCAGCAAAAGACATATTAATAGCTCAGGACGCCAGCAGAAAAAATAGTATTCTTTCTAACCTCAATCAGATTTTGTTTTCCGGAGAACCCAAACAGTGTGATTTCAATTTGCTGATGGAATTAGATGACAATGTGTCTACCGCCCGTAACCAACGATTGTCATTTATTATGAGTTGTAGCAATGTGTCGACGCTTGTTGGCCTGTTGGGGACGTTTGCGGGTCTGTCTATTACGATTGGTTCAATCGGGAATTTATTGAGCTCGCCATCAGATGTTGGCGGTGATAATGCAAGTAATACACTCAATATGATCGTGACAATGGTAGCGTCGCTTTCTGAACCATTGAAAGGGATGAATACCGCATTTGTATCTTCTATCTATGGTGTTGTTTGCGCCATACTCCTGACCTCACAAAGTGTTTTTGTTCGCAGCTCCTATTCCCTTGTTTCTACGGAAATCAAAAAATTAAAAATTATAAGCAACAGATCCAATAATAAACAACGAAGCCTGCGGGTTGAATCAGAGACGCTTGTAGAATTTAAAGAGTTGTTTAAAGCGTTTTTTGATAACTACCTGACAGTTGAAAACTTACGGACGCAGGATGAAGAAAAGAAACGAGTGATGCTATCAGATAGCTTTGTCACTTTGCAAAACCGACTATTGGATAACTCAGCAAAACTGGAACAACTTTCTACGCTGATTGATGGTTATCTGGTAAGCAGTAACGAAAATCTCAAAAAATTATCTGACGGTGTAATAACAATTACCTCTCGTTTATCTGAAGGTAATATCCTGCTTGCTGATAATAATGCACGACTGGAGGCAATGAGTACAATACAAAATATTATAGACAAAAAGAATGATTCAATAATAGCATCAGTTGATAAATGTTATCAGGAATCTCTTTCACATGGTAAGACCATAAACGATATTGCCGCTGGCAGTGCCGATATTTCTCATACTCTCGATGGGCTGAGAACAGAAATGGATGAGGATATGAACAATGTTCATTTAGCACTATCCGATCTATCGGCTACTGATAAAAAGATTATTGCCAATACTAAAGAGATTAGTGCTGAAATGGTTAGCTACCGTGATACCTATATGCCATTAATGGAAAAAATAACATCTATGCACCAGGAAATAGTAAAGCAACGTTTGTTAAACAAGGAGGAAAAAAATGAAGATTAAGATGTTTTTTCTGACGGCTGCTTTTATTACACAAAGCACATACGCCAGCGAGCTTCCGGTCATTCCTCTAAGAGATTTAGTTAATGCCGCATTAACGCATCAGCCCTCTGTTGCTGTTTCATATTATGAGACTGAAAAGAAAAACAGTGACTTAGATCTTTCACGGGCAGCACTTTATCCTACCCTGGATCTAACATCTGGCCTTAATAATAACAGGAAAGAGTCATCAGGTACCGAGAGAAACGTTGAAAATAAGGTGTCTTTATCATACCGAATAACGGATTTTGGAGTGAGGGGGGCTAATATCAGGAAATCTGAATATGAAAGAGATAATAGTAAAACTGACTATGAAAAAACAAAGAATATAGTGTCTCAGGAGGTTGTGACAACCTATTACAACATCAGTAAATATCGTGAAATGATTGATGGCGTAAATCTGGAGAAAGAGTTTTATAAAAAGATGCTGGAAACTTTTTCGCTGCTGGTATCTTCCGGTGTAGCTATGCAATCTGATATGCGTAAAGTACAAGTATCTATCGATGCATTAAATACCAGAAGCATTATGTATCAGTCGATGTTGGATGATGAAATGTATAAAATGCAGAATATGACTGGTCTGAATTTATCACCAGTTCAGATTCAAAGCGATGAAAAATTCAACCTCTTCAAAAAATATATCTTTGTCGAAAGCCCTGAAAAACTTATGGACATGGTGATGAAATACAACGATGACTATAAGATGCTTGTCAATACCCGAAAAGCCGCGACCGAAGATATTAATGCCGCAAAATCATCCTATTTTCCGACTGTAGATCTCGTTTCCAGCTATGTACAGAATAACCCGAGCGGTAGTGCCAAAAAAAGTGATTATGAAGATGAATTCAAAACGGGTATCAATGTCAGTTTCAACATTTTTAATGGGTTCAGAAATTCAGCCCAGGAAAGAAAAATGGTGGCAAGTTACTCGCAGGCTAAGCTGCAAATTGACGATTTTTTGATTAAAACGCGTTATAACATTGATTCACAACTTTCAAAATACACCGCTGCAAAAGAGACTTACTCAGTGGCGGAACGTTCACATACAAACGCGTTACAGCTTACTGAGTTATATGAGCAGGAGTTTCAGTTAGGGCAAAAAAGTTTGCTTGATTTAATTTCAAGCCGTAATGAAGCATTTCAGGCATATGTAAGCATGGTCGACAGCAAATATAGCCTGTATATTTTAAAGTTACAGCAGCTCTCATTGATTTTTCATTTAATGGATTATTTAAAAGGAAATACTGAAAGTGAGTTAAATGGAATGAAATGAATAGAAGACAAAGCGATCATCTCATGATGATAATTATTTCTTTGACGATCTTAATTATTATCCTTACCTACTTTATAGAAATTAATTCAGTGGTTCATGGTCAGGGCGTTATCACTACTAAAGATAATGCTCAGTTAATATCTCTTTCTAAAGGAGGAACGATACAAGATATTTATGTGGCCGAGGGTGATACTGTAAAAAAAGGAGAACTCCTTGCAAAGGTCGTTAACCTTGATCTGCAAAAAGAATATCAAAGGTATAGAACTCAAAAAGGGTATCTGGATAAAGATGTTAACGAAATATCTTTCATTCTTGATAAGGAAAATGAGAGTGGGTTGATTACCCTGGATGGTACCCGTTCTTTAAGCAATAAAGAGGTAAAAGCGAATATTGAATTAGTGCATAGTCAGATAAGAGCTAAAGAGTTAAAAAAAACCTCTCTTGATTCTGAGATTAGCGGATTACAAGAGAAGCTGAGTTCGAAAGAAAAAGAACTAGCATTGCTTGCCGAAGAAATAAATATTCTTTCTCCACTGGTAAAAAAAGGAATTAGCCCATATACCAATTTTCTTAACAAGAAACAGGCGTATATAAAAGTTAAGTCTGAAATTAATGATATTGAAAGTAGCATCACTTTAAAAAAAGATGATATTGAGCTGGTTGTTAATGATATTGAGGCGCTTAATAATGAATTGCGATTATCTTTATCTAAAATAATATCTAAAAATCTTCAGGAACTTGAGGTTGTTAACTCTACATTAAAAGTAATAGAGAAGCAGATAAATGAGGAGGATATCTATTCACCGGTTGACGGTGTAATTTATAAAATCAATAAAAGTGCCACTACTCATGGTGGTGTGATTCAGGCGGCGGACTTACTTTTTGAAATAAAACCAAAAGTAAGGACTATGCTGGCCGATGTGAAAATACTACCCAAATACCGTGACCAAATATATGTAGATGAAGCCGTTAAGCTGGATGTCCAGTCAATTATCCAACCAAAGATAAAATCGTATAATGCGACTATCGATAATATTAGCCCTGATTCCTATGAGGAAAATACCGGAGGAACAATTCAGCGTTATTATAAAGTAATTATTGCATTCGATGTTAATGAAGATGATTTACGGTGGTTAAAACCAGGTATGACTGTTGACGCCAGTGTAATTACCGGAAAACACAGCATTATGGAATACCTGTTATCTCCCTTGATGAAAGGCGTGGACAAAGCCTTTTCAGAACCAGTTAATACTAAACGATTAGATACACCTTGAGAGTGAATATAATATTATGGGAAATAAAAGCATACAAAAGTTTTTTGCCGATCAAAATTCTGTAATTGATTTATCTTCTTTGGGTAATGCCAAAGGCGCAAAAGTTTCTCTTTCCGGGCCAGACATGAACATTACTACGCCGCATGGGTCAGTGATCATTGTCAATGGCGCTCTTTATTCAAGTATCAAAGGCAATAACCTCGCTGTTAAATTTAAAGATAAGACTATTACCGGCGCTAAAATTCTGGGCAGCGTAGATTTAAAAGATATTCAACTAGAGAGAATTGACAGCTCATTGGTTGATTCTGCTCAGGTAGAAAAGAAAGGTAATGGCAAACGACGAAATAAGAAGGAAGAAGAGGAATTAAAAAAGCAGCTTGACGAGGCTGAAAACGCAAAGAAAGAAGCTGATAAGGCGAAGGAAGAAGCTGAGAAAGCTAAGGAGGCTGCAGAAAAAGCGCTCAATGAAGCGTTTGAAGTACAGAACTCGTCAAAGCAAATTGAAGAAATGCTGCAGAACTTTTTGGCTGACAATGTAGCAAAAGACAATCTGGCTCAGCAAAGCGATGCTTCCCAGCAAAATACCCAAGCTAAAGCAACGCAGGCTTCTAAACAGAACGATGCTGAAAAAGTTCTTCCTCAACCTATTAATAAAAATACCAGCACTGGCAAAAGTAATAGCAGTAAAAATGAGGAAAATAAGCTCGATGCCGAGTCTGTTAAAGAGCCGCTTAAAGTCACATTAGCGCTTGCGGCCGAGAGTAACAGCGGTAGCAAAGATGATAGTATAACTAATTTTACCAAACCTCAGTTTGTAGGTAGCACTGCTCCCAATGCCACGGTCATTATTAAAATTAATGGTATTGCTGTCGGTCAGGCTGTAGCGGATAGTTTGGGTAACTTCACCTTCACTGCGCCTGAAACATTGACTGATGGAACATACAATCTGGAGGCAGAGGCCAAGACTGCTGATGGGAGCGGTAGCGCCAAACTTGTCATTACTATCGATTCCGTTACCGATAAGCCAACATTTGAACTTTCGCCTGAAAGTAGTGTGTCTGGTCATAAGGGCTTAACGCCGACCTTGACGCCTTCAATTGTTGGTACGGCGGAAGAGAATGCCAAGGTTGACATTTATGTAGATAATAAACTGGTTGCCAGCGTTGATGTCGATAAAGATGGAAACTGGAGTTATGAATTTAAAGATAATGAATTATCTGAGGGCGAAAATAGTATAAAAGTCGTTGCCGTAGATAAAGCAGGTAATAAAAACGAAACGACGGATAGTATCATAACCGACACCATTGCTCCGGAAAAGCCGACGATTGAGCTGGATGATAGTAGTGATTCCGGCATTAAAAATGACAGCATTACAAATAGCACCCTGCCAACATTTATTGGTGTGGCGGAACCCGGTTCTACAGTCTCTATTTATCTTGGACTTAAACATCTTGGTGAGGTCATTGTTGCTAAAGATGGGACATGGAGCTATACGCTTACTACGCCGCTCAAGGATGGCGAATACAATATAACAGCAACAGCTACTGATATTGCCGGGCATACCTCAGCGACGGCAAATCTGCCTTTTACTATTGATACACGTATCAGCTATTTCAGCGCTGAGATTGAAACTACTGATGATAGCGGTATTGTTGGAGATAACGTTACTAACAATACTCGCCCAACCTTTACAGGTAAAACTGAGCCAAATGCTATTATCAGTGTCATAAATAGTGAGACTGGCGAAGAGGTTATTTTTAAAGCGAATGACAAGGGCGAATGGACGTTCAATTTCACTTCCGACTCAGTGGAAGGGGTTAACAATCTTACGTTCACTGTTGAAGATGTCGCTGGCAACAAAAAGGATTTTTCCTTTAGTTACGTTATCGATACTGTTGCCCCTGTACCTCCGACAGTTTCTTTGGAGGATTTTGTTGTTTTACCGAATGGTATAATTTTATCAGGGAATGATTTACCGGCTTTAGTCGGTACGGCAGAGCCAAAGTCTACCATCTTATTGATGCGAGATGGTAAATTATATGACAGCATTGAGGTTGACTCAAACGGGACCTGGAATTATCAGTTTAGTAATAAATTTCTTCAGGGTGCCTATGATATTGAAATCATTTCTCAGGATGCCGCCGGTAATAAATCCTCTACTGTTAAATATTCTTTTACTATTCAAACTGAAGTTGTACCTCCAAAAGCGGAACTCGATGCCAGTGATGATTCCGGTGCAAAAGGCGACTGGATTACCAATAAACATAATGCTCTGACGTTACTGGGAACAGCGGATAGGTTTGCTACCGTAAATATCCTTATTGATGGTAAAACGATAGGCGTGACGACTGCGGATGCAGACGGTAACTGGAATTTTGATATTTCCCGAAATCTGTCTGACAATGTTTATAAGATTACGGTTGAATCCATCGATCCTTTAGGAAGAACGTCATCTGTAGATTATCAGCTTACCATTGATAGCTTTACGCCGATCCCTACTGTTATGTTGCATGATAGCGCTGATTCTGGCGTTAAAGGCGATATGATTACTAAAATTAATACGCCGTTGTTTACCGGGATGGCTGAAGCTAATGCTAAGGTTTCCATCTATGTTGACGGTGTGTTAAGTGGCGAGGCTATTGCTGGCGATGATGGTGTATGGAATTTTCAATTTACCACAGCGTTATCCGATGGCTCGCATGACGTAACGGTAAAGGTAGAAGATATTGCCGGTAATACTGCCTCCTCATCAGCGTATAATTTCCAAATCGTAACGCAAACACAAAAACCAACAATAGAGTTGGTCAACGATACGGGGGTTGATAATACAGACCATATTATTAATGAAAAGAATCCTGCACTGACAGGAACCGCTGCACCCTATTCAACGGTTAAACTCTATATTGATGGTGCGCTGATCGCTGAGGTCAGAACAAATAAAGATGGCAGATGGGAGTATACTCTAAAAGCCGATCAAGGTTTGGTTGATGGCGATCATAGAATAACCGCTTCAGTTGAAGATATCGCTGGCAACATTGCCCATTCGGATCCTTTCTTAATTAGCGTCGATACTGCTATTTCAATACCGATAGTTTCATTGAGCCCGGATTCAGATTCGGGAATTTCAGATGATAATTTAACGAATATCGTTAAACCTACCTTGCACCTAAAAGATATTGATCCGGACATTATCAGTGTTCAGGTATGGGATGCCGCGTCTGATACGCAGATCGGTGTTGCCACGCAACAACCTGATGGTTCATGGGCCTATACCTTTACTTCAGATTTAACGGAAGGCTTGCATCAGGTTTATGTCAAGGTTGAGGACATTGCGGGTAATAAAGCAAACAGCGCGGTATTCGATTTTACTATCGATACCACAGTATCAACGCCGGTGATTTCCCTGCTTTCTAAGGATGATACGGGGGTTACAGGCGATAACCTGACCAACATCAATAAGCCAGGTTTTGCTATTTCCGGTGTTGATGCCGATGCGCATCGGGTCGTCGTACAGGTGATGCACAATGGCGTGAGCGAAGAGATCGAACTTTCCCACCTCAATGGTAGCTGGTTATTTACACCAGGGAATACGTGGGCGGATGGCAGCTACACGTTAACGGTGAAAGTAGAAGATAAGGCAGGAAATACCAACTACTCAGCGCCGCTGACGGTCGTTATCGATACCCAAATCGCCATTGATGGGGTGGAACTGGTCAACGATAGCGGCGTGAAAGGCGATAATATGACCAATGACGACCGTCCCCACTTTCGTGTGACGGTACCGACGGATGTCAATGAAGTCCGTCTGAGCATTGACGGTGGTAATTCGTGGGTTCAGGCAACTCCGGGCGTGGCAGGAAGCTGGGAGTATATCTGGCCGACAGACCTGGCAGATGGTCAATACACGCTAACGGTGGAAGCTACTGATAAAGCAGGCAATACAGTGACGAAGACCATCGATTTCGCGGTGGATACCACGCTGTCAGTGCCGGTCATCGTACTGAATAGCGCGGACGATACCGGTGTCCAGGGCGATAACATGACGAATAGCACCCAGCCGACATTCGCCCTGCAGCATATTGATGATGATGCCGTTCGCGTTACGGTCAGCGTGGAGCATGGCGGCGTCACCACCACATTTGACGCCACGAAAGGCGTAGGCGGATGGAGCTTTACGCCGACAGGGGCGTGGGCGGATGGTGATTATACCCTGAGTGTGTCAGTCGAAGATAAAGCGGGAAACACCAGCCATTCGGCATCGCTGACGGTGACGGTGGACACGCAAATCGCCATTAATAACATTGAACTGGTCAATGACAGCGGTATTCCCAACGATAATCTGACTAATAACGTGCGTCCGCACTTCCAGGTGACGGTACCGACGGATGTCAACGTGGTGCGCCTGAGCATTGACGGCGGCAAGACGTGGTTCAACGCTACCCAGAACGCGACGCCGGGCGTTTGGGATTATATCTGGCCGGATGATGTGGCCGACGGAGGCTATACCCTGACGGTAGAAGCGACCGATGAGGCGGGAAATAAGACAACACAGACGCTCGATTTCACCATCGATACCACTCTGTCTGTGCCGACCCTCGCGCTGGACAGCGCAGATGACAGCGGCATCGCGGGCGATAATATCACCAATGTTAAAACGCCGGGCTTTACCCTCAACAATATTGATACCGATGTCAGCCGGGTGATAGTGGAGGTAATGCACAATGGCATTAAACAGGAGGTGCCACTGGTTCAGACCGGCGGACAGTGGCGCTTTGCGCCGACCAGCGACTGGGCGGACGGCGACTATATCCTGACGGTGAAGGTAGAAGATAGGGCCGGAAATGTGAAGCAGTCCGCGCCGTTGACGGTGACAGTGGACACGCACATCGCCATTGACCGTATTGAACTGGTTAACGACAGCGGTATCCCCGGCGATAATCTGACCAATGAAGCACGCCCGCACTTTCAGGTGACAGTACCGGCGGATGTTAACGGTGTAAGACTGAGCATTGATGGCGGCAAAACGTGGTTTGACGCTACGCAGAGCGCGACGCCGGGCGTTTGGGATTATACCTGGCTGACGAATGTGGCTAACGGCCCTCACACCCTGATGGTGGAAGCGTCCGACAAGGCGGGAAACAAAACGACGCAGAAACTGGACTTCATCATCGATACCATGCTGTCAGAACCGACGATTACCCTGGACAGTGCGGATGACAGCGCCGCTGGCGATAACATCACCAACGTTAAGATGCCAGGCTTTACCCTCGGTAATATCGACGCCGACGTGACCAAAGTGGTGGTGACGGTGGCGCATGATGGTAAGAACCAACAGATAGAGTTGATTAAGAACGGCGGTGTGTGGCGCTTTACGCCGGGCGCAGCCTGGACCGATGGCGACTATACGCTGACGGTAAAGGTAGAAGATAAGGCGGGTAATACAAATTATTCTGCGCCGCTGACGGTGACTATCGATACGCAAACGTCTATTGATCGCATTGAACTTCTTAATGACACGGGTATTGTCGGGGATAACCTGACCAATGAAGCACGTCCACAGTTTCATATTACGGTACCGACGGACGTGAACTCTGTGCAACTGAGTCTTGATGGCGGCATCAACTGGGTTAACGCAACGCTGACGCCCGACGGCGTTTGGGAGTATATATGGCCGACAGATCTGGTCGAAAATACGTATACCCTGACAGTGAAAGCAACCGATGTTGCAGGCAACACGGCGACGGAAACGCTCAATTTTATCATTGATACCACATTGTCGACACCGACCATCACGCTGGATAGCGCAGATGATAGCGGCACCGCCAACGATAATAAGACTAACGTTAAAACACCGGGTTTTATTATCGGCGGTATTGATTCTGACGTGACTCAGGTCGTCGTGCAGGTGATGCGCGATGGTCACAGCGAGGAGGTGGAGCTGACGCAGACTAACGGGCAGTGGCGTTTTGTACCCGGCAGCGCGTGGACTGATGGCGACTATACGCTGACGGTAACGGTGAAAGATGAGGCGGGTAATATTCGCCACTCAGCGCCGTTGACGGTCACCATCGATACGCAAATCGCCATTGACCATATTGAACTGGTCAATGACAGCGGTATTCCCGACGATAATCTGACCAATGAAGCGCGCCCGCACTTCCAGGTGACGGTACCGACGGATGTCAACGTGGTGCGCCTGAGCATTGACGGCGGCAAGACGTGGTTCAACGCTACCCAGAGCGCGACGCCGGGCGTCTGGGATTATACCTGGCTGGCTGATGTGGGAGAGGGTAAGCATACCCTGACAGTGGAGGCGACCGACAAGGCGGGAAACAAAACGACGCAGCAACTGGACTTCATCATCGATACCATGCTGTCAGAACCGACTATCGTGCTGGACAACACGGACGACAGCGGAACAAAAGGCGATAACCTGACCAACGTAAATAAGCCGACGTTTTTACTGGGCAATATTGACGCAGACGCGCGGTATGTCACGGTTGAGGTGCAGCATGGCGGCACGAAAGAAGTGCTGACGGCCACCAAAGACGCGACCGGCAACTGGAGCGTAACACCGACCGGCACATGGGCAGATGGCGACTATACGCTGACGGTGAGGGTGGAAGATGAGGCGGGGAACGAAAAACACTCAGCGTCGCTGACGGTCACTGTTGATACCCAAATCACCATTGATGCTATTGAACTGGTTAATGATAACGGTATTCCCGGCGACAATATGACTAACGACGCCCATCCGCAGTTCCGCGTGACGGTACCGGGGGACGTTAACGAAGTCAGTCTGAGCATTGACGGTGGCGTGACCTGGGTTAAGGCGACACAGAGCGCGACGCCGGGCGTCTGGAATTATACCTGGCCGGGCACCGTGCCGGATGGCGACTATACGCTGAATGTGAAAGCGACTGACAATGCGGGTAATACGGTGACGGAGACACTCCACTTCACTATTGATACCACGCTGTCGACGCCGGTCATCGTACTGGATAGCGCGGACGACACCGGCATCCAGGGCGATAACATGACTAATCGCACCCAGCCGACATTTAACCTGCAACATATTGATGATGATGCCGTTCGCGTTACGGTCAGCGTGGAGCATGGCGGCGTCACCACCACATTTGACGCCACGAAAGGCGTAGGCGGATGGACCTTTACGCCGCCGACATCATGGGGGGCGGGCGATTATACCCTGAGTGTGTCAGTCGAAGATAAAGCGGGGAACACCAGCCATTCGGCATCGCTGACGGTGACGGTGGACACGCAAATCGCCATTAATAACATTGAACTGGTCAATGACAGCGGTATTCCCGACGATAATCTGACTAATAACGTGCGTCCGCAGTTCCAGGTGAAGGTACCGACGGATGTTAACGAGGTGCGCCTGAGCATTGACGGCGGCAAGACATGGTTCAACGCTACCCAGAGCGCGACGCCGGGCGTCTGGGATTATACCTGGCTGGCTGATGTGGGAGAGGGGAAGCATACCCTGACAGTGGAGGCGACCGACAAGGCGGGAAACCAGACGACGCAGAAACTGGACTTCATCATCGATACCCTACTGTCAGAACCGACTATCGTGCTGGACAACACGGACGACAGCGGAACAAAAGGCGATAACCTGACCAACGCGAATAAGCCGACGTTTTTACTGGGTAATATTGACGCAGACGCGCGGTATGTCACGGTTGAGGTGCAGCATGGCAGCACGAAAGAAGTGCTGACGGCCACCAAAGGCGCGACCGGCATCTGGAGCGTGACACCGACCGGCACATGGGCAGATGGCGACTATACGCTGACGGTGAGGGTGGAGGATGAAGCGGGTAACGTAAAATACTCGGCGCCGCTGACGGTCACGGTTGATACCCAAATCACCATCGATGTTATTGAACTGGTTAATGATAACGGTATTCCCGGCGACAACCTGACCAATGACGTTCGTCCACACTTCCGCGTCACGGTGCCAGGGGATGTCAACGAGGTACGTCTGAGTATCGACGGCGGTAATACGTGGGTTCGTGCAACACAGGGCACGGCAGGGATCTGGGATTACACCTGGCCGAAAGATGTGACCGACGGGCTACATACCCTGACGGTAGAAGCGACCGATAAGGCGGGAAATAAGACGACGCAGACGCTCGATTTTACCATTGATACCCGGCTGTCAACGCCTACCATCACTATGGATAGCAGGGACGATACAGGTGCCATTGGCGATCATATTACGAGCGTCAAAAGACCGGGCTTTACCATTGGCAATATTGACTCCGATGCGCAATCGGTCATTTTGCGGATCACACAGGGCGGCAATAGCCAGGAAGTGACACTAACCCAGGTTGGAGGACAGTGGCGCTTTACGCCAGATGCTGACTGGGCGGACGGTAGCTATACACTGACGGTAGAGGTAACGGATAACGCAGGAAACGTTCGTCAGTCCACGCCGCTGATAGTGACGGTAGATACGCAAACCAGCATTACTGATATTACATTGGTCAATGATCATGGCGTGCCGGATGACAATCTAACTAACAGCACCCGTCCGCAGTTTGAGATCACGGTGCCGGCGGATGTGAATTCTGTGCAACTGAGCATTGATGGCGGCGCAAACTGGGTGAGCGCGGCGCAGGGTATCGAAGGCGTCTGGGGCTATACCTGGCCAACGGACATGGGCGATGGAAAACACACCCTAACCGTCATGGTCACCGACAGAGCGGGCAATACGGCGACGCAAACGCTTGAATTTTTCATCGACACCCGGTTGTCGACGCCGACCATTGCGCTGGATAGTACGGATGATACCGGTACGCCTGGCGATGATATGACCAATCGCACCCGACCGACCTTTATTCTGCAGAATATCGATTCGGATGTTATCAACGTTACAGTCAGCGTCACGCATAATGGAACGACAACCTCGTTTACTGCGACACAGGGGGCTGGAGGATGGAGCTTTACACCGCCAGCACCGTGGGGCGACGGTGATTATACGCTGACGGTGACAGTGGAGGATCGGGCGGGAAATACGCGTCCGTCTACGCCGCTGACGGTGACAGTGGATACGCAAATAGCCATTGATCATATTGAATTAGTCAACGATAGCGGCGTCCCTGGCGATAATATCACAAAACATGTGCGTCCGCAGTTCCAGATCTCGGTACCGGATGATGTGGAAAAGGTTCTTCTGAGTATTGACGGCGGCACGACCTGGGTTACTGCAATCAAGAGTTCGACGGCTGGCATTTGGGATTACACCTGGCCGACGGATATGCCAGAGGGACAGCATACCCTGATCGTGGAAGTGACTGACGGTGCGGGTAATAAGATGACGGGGACGCTCGATTTCACTATCGACATCACGTTGTTGACGCCAACCATTGAGCTAGCGCCCGATCAGGATACCGGACAGAATAAGAACGATAATCTGACCAGTGTCACTCAGCCGATATTTGTGTTGGGGAGTATCGATAAAGATGTTCGACACGTGGAATTGAGTATTGAGCATAACGGCACGTTTAAAACGGTGGTACTCACCGAATCAGCCGACGGCTGGCGTTATCGACCGGATTCTGCTTTGGCGGACGGTAGCTACACATTCACCGTGACGGTAACAGATGTGGCAGGCAACCAGCAAACATCCGCGCCTTTAAAGGTGACGATAGACGGTACGTTGACTACGCCGGTGATTGAACTGGCAGCTGGCGAAGATAGCGGTACTGTTGGCGATCGCCTCACCAATCACGATCGGCCGGTGTTCGACATACGCCAGGTTGATTCTGACGTTACGCGCGTGATGGTCAAAGTAACTTACAACGGTAAAACGCACGAGGAAGCGGCGGTATTCACCAATGGTCAATGGCGCTTTACGCCTTCTGCGAGCTGGGCTGATGGCTCATATCAGTTAGCCGTTGTGGTGGAAGATCTGGCGGGGAATGTAAAAGAATCTGCGCCGTTAGAGGTGCGTATTGATACCACGACAACCATTAACAATATCGTATTGCTTAATGATACTGGCGTGCAGAATGATCAATTAACGAATGTTGCCAAACCGTCATTCAGAATTGACGTTCCCGGTGATGTCATCCAGGTACGCGTAACCCTGGATGGTGGCGCTAACTGGAATGTGATACGCAAAAATGCCGACGGACAGTGGATTTTTGACAGCCCGAATACTCTGGTTGACGGCACATATACCCTTCGCGTAGAGGCCACGGATGAGGCAGGTAATATTGCGAATAAAGATTTAGTATTTAATATCGATACTAATATACAGGTTCCGACTATTGCTTTAGACGCAGGACAAGATACCGGAGCGAATACAGCCGATAATATCACTAATATTTCACGACCCACCTTTACGATTGGTAATGTTGACCCCGATGTTATTAAAGTCGTGGTGACGATTGATGGTCATGATTATAACGCGACTAAGGTTGGGGCTGGTTGGCAATTTACACCAGGCAATGCCATTCCGGATGGTTCTTATAATATTACCGTTACGGTTGAAGATAAGGCCGGAAATACCGCGACATCGAAACCATTACCTGTTGTGATAGATACGACGGCTGAAATTGAAAGCGTCACGTTGGTTACAGATAGCGGTGATAGCGATGTAGATAACATTACCAAAGTCGACAAGCCGCAGTTTAGTATTGTTACCGCTGATGATATTACCCATGTGCGCGTTAAAATCGATAACGCCGCTAATTGGATTGAACTCACAAAAGGAGGGGATGGCCGCTGGATATTTAATGTCGGTTCGGCATTACCTGATGGGAAACACACTCTCTTGGTTGATGTGACTGATATCGCTGGCAACGTTGCGCAAGAAACGCTGCAGTTTACGATTGATACGACTCTGCGAGAGCCGACAATTGTACTCGATCCCACCCATGATACTGGTGATGATACTAATGATAATCTTACCAGGATTAACAAACCGGTGTTTATTATCGGTAATGTCGATAATGATGTATCACACATTGTGGTTCATATTGATGGTCGGGATTACACCATTGAAAACACAGGGGGGAATTTAACCTTTACGCCGGATCAACCGCTGTCTGACGGTCAGCATACGATCTCTGTTACCGTAACGGATATTGCTGGTAATACCAAAACATCGGCCGAACTGCAGATTGAAATCGACACGCAGGTTCAGATTGACAGTGTTACGTTAACAACAGATAGCGGCGTCAACGATCACGATAATGTCACCAATGCTACCCGTCCCTCTTTTGAAATTGCAACGCCTGATGATGTGACATCGGTGCTGGTTTCTTTCGATGGCGTAAACTGGACGCCTATCAGTAAAAATGCGGCCGGGCAGTGGGAATTTACTGCAGGTAGCGCATTGCCTGATGGTCATTATACTCTCCATGTCCAGGCGACGGATCGGGCAGGAAATACGGCAAATTCCACGCTGGGCTTCACCGTGGATACGCAGATTGACGGCCTGAGCGTCGTGATGCTGGACGACGCCGGAAAGGATTCTACGGATGGTATTACGAATATTACCTCTCCACGTTTTGAAATTTCAGCCAGAGAACCGCTGCAGAGCGTGACGGTAATTTTAAACGGGAAATCCAGCACACTGACTCAGGGGGCAGGTAATAAATGGCTGTTTACCCCTGATACACCGTTAGTGGATGGAACTTACAAAATAGAAATAGTGGCTGAAGATATCGCAGGTAATAAAATTAGCAAAGAGGTATCATTCACAATAGACACTATTGTTTCTGATCCCAGTATTGATTTGCTGGATGCGGATGATACTGGCGAAAGCGCTGTTGATAATATTACGAGTGTCACTAAACCACGTTTCGTTATTGGCAATGTACCCGCCGATATTGATACTGTTGTAATCAGAATTAACGGCGTTTCTTATCCGGTTACGGCAAATGGCAATAACCTCTGGGAATTTCAGGTTCCCGTTGCGTTAAACGATGGCGTATATGAAGCCGTTGTTGTCTTCAGAGATATTGCCGGAAATACTTCTGAAACTAAGCTGCCCTTTACCATTGATACCACGACAAGCGTCAGTGTCAGAATGGAGCCAGCGTCTGATACCGGCAGCTCCAATAGCGATAACCTTACGAATAAGCAAAATCCCAAATTCGAAGGTACTGCGGAGCCTAATGCGAAACTGGTGATTACCATTGTTGATGATAAGTCAGGTCGGGAGGTTCTAAAACACACGATTACGGTTGGCGCCGATGGCAACTGGAGTGTGACGCCGAATATACTGCCGGATGGCATGTATACCATCAACGTCGTCGCAACAGATGTCGCGGGAAATACTGCGCAAACGCAGGAAAGATTCACTATCGATACGGTTACGATCGATCCTACCATTCGCCTTTCGGATCCATCTATTGATGATCAGTATGAAGCAACCAGCCTGCGTCCTGAGTTCAAAGGGCTAGCCGAAGCGTTCTCGACGATTATGATTCAGTGGGATGGGAAAGTGGTCGGCTCGGCAAACGCCAATGCGAATGGCGAATGGAGTTGGACGCCGCCATCAGTATTAGCGCCAGGCTCCTATGTTGTGAGCATTGTTGCCAAAGATAAAGCGGGTAATGAATCGTCGCAGGTCGACTTTCCTGTCGTAATACCTGTTATTGATGTCACGCCTCCAACCATAAAGCTCAGCGAGGAGAGCGATAGTGGTGCCTTAGGAGACTTTACCACGAATAATAAAACGCCGACCCTGGTTGGGAACACGTTACCTAATGCGATTGTGAGTATTTATGTGGATGGCGTGAAGGTCGGCGAGGCGACAGCGGATACAGCGGGTCGATATACTTTCCAGTTATCGGAAATGAAAGATGGCCATTATGTCGTCCAGGTGGGTATCGTCAACCCTCGCGATAATAGCGAACTGCGTTCCACCGCCGTTGATGTCACTATCGATACCGAGGTTGCTGAACTGGTATGGAATATATCTGGAATGCATGAGGGCGGATATATCAATACGGTGACGCCGGAGATTGGCGGCACCAGTGAGCCAAACAGCAAAATCACTATCTTTGTGAATGGCGTTGAAAAAGCGATTGCTTATACGACAGGCGCAGGACACTGGGGCGTAGTATTACCTGCTTTGGGTAATGACGGTAATTATGTATTAACGTTTAAAGTTGAAGATGTTGCCGGCAATATCAGAGAGTTTGGTCCGCAGAATGTGATACTGGATACGGTAATTTCGCCGTTAACCGTGGTATTACGCGAAGCTGATGACAGTGGCAAAGTTGGCGACTGGATCACCAATAAATCTCATGTCACCATCGATGGTACTGCCGAAGCCGGAAGTACTTTAACCATCAGGAATCCACAGGGGGTGGTTATTGCTACCCTGGTGGTAGGCAATGATGGTCGATGGAGCGCAGAATTAGATCTGCGTGAAGGTAGTAATGCCTTTGTCGTGGTATCGGAAGATAAAGCGGGCAACAGCCAACAAAAAGATATCCTGATAGAACATGATACGCAGATTGAAATCAGCGATATTTCATTAAGTCGGGATACTAATAGCGGTGATAAATATGATCTGATTACCAATAATAAGTCTCCGGTACTGGTTGCCATGACCGATCCCGGCGCGACGGTACAGGTTTATATTAATGGTGTGTTACAAGGCACAGTAGAGGCGAGTTCGTCAGGTAATATTAGCTATACCATGCCGGCAAATAGCGCCGACGGCGAGTATCAGGTGCAATTTGTTGCTACGGATACTGCTGGTAACCGGGTTGAGTCTGCGATTACAACCGTGACAATCGATTCTCAAATTGCTGTCTTTGACATTGATGAAGATTCATTACCGGCCCTCTCTAATAACCGGGCGTTGTCAGTCTCAGGTGTCGGGGAGGCAGGTTCTCAGGTCAGCATCTTTGTCGATGGTAAATTAGTCAACGTTGTTATGGTTGAGGCTGATGGCACATGGCGCGCGCCGATACTGCTGCAAGATGATGGTACGTTTAATATTCATTTCAGCATTACTGACGTTGCTGGCAACACTGAAGTGAGCAAGGATTATAGCGTGGATGTCGATTCATCAACCGACTTCCCAACGCTCAACCTTGAAGATGCGAGCAACTCTGGTTCACTTGACGATCTGATTACTAGTCACAACAAGCCTGTGTTAGTTGGCACCGCAGAAGCGGGAGCCACAATCCATATTTATGTGGATGAAAAGATCGTGGCAAATGTTCTTGTGCTTGAAGATGGAACCTGGTCCTATCAGTTTGATAATGCGTTAAAAGATGGTGAATATTCTATCCGAGTGGTTGCCGAAGACCCGGCAGGTAATACGGCAGAATCGCCTCGCTTACTCGTCACGATAGATACCAGTACGTTTATCGATAATCCTGTTATGATGGCAGGTTCTGATAACGGTATTTTCAGTAATGATAGTATAACGAGTCAAACCCGGCCTGCGTTTAGTATTTATGGAGAAATGAACCAGAGTGTTCAGATTTTCATTGATGGGGTGTTAGTCGATACGATCACGGTGACGGACAGAAATCAAGTTTATCGACCTGAGTCACCGTTGGGCGATGGTTCCCATAGCATTTATTATGTTATCACCGATAAAGCAGGCAACACGGCTACCTCGAAAACGCTAAACTTTACTATCGATACCTTTAATACGACGCCTGTCGCCATTGATTCTATCGGTGGACAAACGTTAGCAGAGATGACCGGTAGTGATGGCAAAATATATATAACGGACACGACACGTAACTTATTGTTTAGTGGCAGTGCCGAGCCCAATAGCAAAATAGAAATCATCATTAATGGCTTAAATGTGGGGGAAGTTTGGGTTAATGACAAAGGCCACTGGCAGATGCCGGTGAACCCGCTTTATTTCACAGAAGGCCAGCTGGATATCACTGTTAAATCTACGGACCGTGCTGGTAACGTAAATCAGGAAAAGTATTCCATTTGGGTCGATACGCATATTCAGGTATTTACCAGCGAGCTTGATGACAATAAATCATCATCGAAAACGGACTGGTGGAGTAATAGCTCCACTATTACCATGAGAGGTATGGGGGAAATTGGCGCTACGGTATCATTAATCGTGGCAGGGGTCACGCTGGCAACCGCTGTCGTTGCGGCTAATGGGCAGTGGGAGTTATCGACCGATCAACTTCCGGAAGGGAAATACGATATCACTTTGAGTATTGAGGATAACGCAGGCAACCGTAAGGAAGAAGTACATGAAATATTTATTGATCGAACGCCGCCAAACGCTCCGGTCGTAACTTATTCAGATATTGTCAACGATCTAATTATTATGCAGGGAACGGCGGAAGCCAAATCTCAGCTAATAATAACCGATAGTAATGGGAATACTTATACGTTAACCGTTCCTGATAATGGTAAATGGAGTATGGCGATCCCGTATCCATCGGAAGGGAAGTTTACCATTACGAGTGTGGATGCGATTGGTAACCGGAGTGATGATGTCCCTCTCGATATCATGAAAGAGACTCCTGTTATTTCATTATCTCCAGACTCAGACAGTGGTACGGTGGGCGATAATATTACGCGAGATAATCAGCCTACCTTTATTATCGGGAATCTGGAAAGCGATGTTGTGGTCGTTCAGGTCGATATCAATGGGACCGTATATAATGCTGAAAAAAATGCCGATGGCGTTTGGTTCTTTACGCCAGGTACACCGTTAGCTGATGGTTCCTATACGATATCGGTAATCGCAAGCGATGCCGCGGGTAATCAGAAAAACTCGTTACCCATTACCGTTACGATCGACAGTACGCTGACCGTGCCGGAGATTGCGCTGGCAGCAGGTGAAGGCAATGGCGCTTCAGACAGCGATAACGTGACGAATCACAATCACACCCAGCCTAAGTTCACGCTGCAGCATATTGATGCTGACGTGACCGGGGTGACCGTAAACGTGACGCATAATGGCGTGACAGACATCTATCAGGCGACGCAAGGCGCGGATGGCTGGACCTTCACGCCGCCAGCCGCCTGGAATGATGGTACCTACACGCTGAGCGTGACGGTGGTGGATCGCGCGGGGAACTCACTGCAATCTGCTTCGCTGGAGGTGACGGTTGACTCAACGGTGACGGTAACAGCGGATAGCCAGCATGACGATGCGAGCGATGACGCCACGCCAACAGCGGTTACTCCACCGGAGTCTGAAACAGTGAATGCCGAAAGCGCTACGCATCTTCGTACAGTGCCGTCTGCGGCGGAAGAAAGCGTGGTGAAGGAGACAGCCTATAGTATTACATTGTTAAACGCTGACTCTGGGGATGAAATAGATCGTTCAATTAGTCAGACACCTTCTTTTGAAATATCAGTACCTGAGAATATTGTTAATGTCAGTGTTATGTTTGAAGGAGAAGAGTTTACTCTGCCGATAACTAACCAGAAAGCAATATTCGAAGTTCCGCTATCTTTGGAAGATGGTGAATATACTATGGACGTGAAATTCCTTGATAAGGACGATGATTTCCTGATTAAGGAGAAAACATTCTCAGTCGATCACTCCTCGGCGGATATTGTGAACGCAATGAATGCAAGAGGAAAGACCGAGGATGATATTAATGATTCCCCTTCAACGAGTTCTGTAGGGCACAACAATAACGGCGCTATTGAAGTTTTCGCCGTTAATGAAGTTACGTTACCTGTAGATAACCAAGAAGAACACGCATAATAACGGAGACCCCTCACCTTTGGGTGAGGGGGTTTACTTATGGATAAAAAACTAGAACCTTATTATTTAAGTGCGGAAACGGCATTATCTATAGTGTCTAAAAAATTCAACATAAAAATTGACATCAAAGAGGATGATATAAATTTAAGATTTAAAAAGTACGACAGAAATAACACTGACGACTCTATACAAATGAAGAATTTCTTTTTGTCGTTAGGGCTTTCTCTACAGGATATATTATTTAATAATGGTGAGGATTTACTAAATGAGCCTATGCCGATTTTACTATTAACACCAGAAATGAAGTGGATGGTGTGTGTGAGTGGCGGGCAAAAAATAAAGTTGGTAAACGCGCGCGGTGAACTCTGTTATGTTGAAATTGAAGATGAATATTTAAAAGAGTTATCTGCATTTAGTATACTACCTTTAAATAAAGTTGTTGATAGTATAAGAGTAAAAAATATCATAAAAAACTCTTTATCGATGAACAAGATTTTTTATACTAAATACTTCTTTTCATCTCTTTTTATGGCAATTTTTGCGTTAACTATTCCAGTATTTAGTAATCTGTTCTATGATAAGCTTGTTCCAAGCGCTTCGGTTTCATCTTTATTTGGCGTGGCTATAATTGTTGCTGTATTTATTGTTTTTGAGTTTATCCTTCGTACTTCGAAAGATATTTATCAGTCTATCACAGCAAGGCAGGATGACGTCGATATTGATATCGCATTTCTTGAAGCGGTCCTGTATAGTAAAAAGAAAAATGGCAGATCCATGTCATCAGCATTTGTGCTATGGAATGAGTTTCAGAAAATTAAACCCGTTTTATTAAACTCGATCTTTCAACGTATAGCCGATATTCCAATATTTATTATATTTCTCATTGTTATATATGTAAATTTAGGTCTGGTCGTTATTGTCCCTGTTACCATGTTTATCGTCTCTATTATTATTTCCCTCGTTAACCACCATTATACTAATGAGTTAATGAACAAACAAAAAGAAGGACAGAAGAACAGGAATATCTTCATCTCAGAGGTTTTCTTATCTATTAAAATGATCCATACCTTAAATAATCAAGGTTTACTTTTTGATTGGGTCAACACATCAAATGAACAGTCGTATCTTAACCTGAAGATAAGGAAATTAAATCTTATCTATCAATCTATATTGGGGAGTATGTCATCTATTACCCAAATAACTATTATGGTAATAGCCTTTTTTATGGTAATCAAGGGTGATGTTACTACTGGCGCAATTGTTTCATCTGTCATTGTCTCTGGTCGTATTTCCGGGATCATTTCGAATTTTTCTTCTACATTAATCTCTATTTTATCAGCAGAAAAAACCGGTAAGGATCTGCTTTCTTTTTTTGATGAAGATCAGGCAGAAAAAACACCGGCATTACAGTCCATATCAAAGTGCAATGGCGATATCTCTATTCGGGGTGTGAGTTATCAGTATGACGCTCAATCTCCGATGATTATTAACCGACTGTCTATAGACATACCTGCGGGGCAGCGTGTCGCAGTGATAGGCGAATGCGGTGCAGGAAAAAGCTCATTACTGGGAATGCTATCTGGCTACCTTTCGCCAACAGACGGCGCCATCTTATATGATGGATATAACTTAGGACATTTATCGCAGAACTTTTTTTCTCAGCATTTAAGCGTGGTGACGACACATGATGTTTTATTCACCGGAACCATTGAAAGTAATTTCGCGTTAAAACCGCAAAACGACAGGGGCCGGGTACTCAAGGCGCTCCATCTGGCGAACTGTGGTTTTATCTTGCAACATCCTATGGGGCTGAAGTTTCCGGTGAATTTTATGGCTAAAAACCTGTCATCCGGACAGCAACAGCAGTTATTATTAGCACGTAGTCTGAGCAGTAACGCCAGCGTCTTTTTATGGGATGAACCAACATCAAATCTGGATGAAAATACCGAGAAGCAAATTTTTGATAACTTAGATGAGTTTATTCATGGGAAAACGTTGATCATGGTGACGCATCGTCGATACCTGATAAAGTATTTTGACCGGGTCCTGGTAATGAAAGGTGGAAAAATAATCCGTGATTGTTCTCCGGATAAATTATTAACGTAAAATAAGCAGCGCTTGTCGCTGTTATCAGGTGGTACTGCTTAATAAAAAAGACCCGTTGCACAAACGGGTCTTTTTTGTCATTTAACGAGTCGGCAACGTCTTCAATAAGTTTAGCTCGATTCTGTTAGGGCTATTCCACTTGCCATTTTTGGATAACCACACCTGGCGGCCCTCATCAACGGCAATGCGAGGGACGTGATGGTTCGCAAGGCTACCCCTGGTGCGCGGTTCCGCGTTGAGATAACCGGTGGGCGACTTCAGCGGCAGCGATGGCGTATCAGGTCAGCACCATCGGCCATTCTGGTGGGGTCTGGCTCATCGTTTCGACCATTACGGCTTCAATGTTATGCCAGATCGCAGCGAGATCCATCATGGTAATACCGAGTAAACCGGTGGCAAACCAGCAGGCGGATACCACGCCCAGACCGCTACTGATCACCGCCAGACCAATATAATCTGATTTACGGAAACGGATATTGAGCGTGCTGGCTAAAAACATGAGCACGGCGCTCAACAGTTGCCAGCGGAGAAGAACGACACCAGTGGTTATGGCAGCCATGAAACATTTCCTCTGAATAGACCTTTGTCCAGGACAGCGCGGCGTTGTTCCCGGGAAACGTGGGACATTCTGGCTATCAACGGACATCACATCAACATCGAATGAAACATTGTTTCTATTTCATTATTTTTGTGAACTATATCACAAAAACAAGCTTGTTCGCCAGATCGGCAATGTATTTTTTGTGCGTTTTATAACCGTATTTTTTGTGTGACTTCTACGCGTCCGTAGAGAAACTGCCGGAAAGCAAAGATGTATTATTACTACTCTTTTATTTTTTTCGTGAAATACAGACCTGATAAAAATATCAAGTTATTTATCAAAAGAAAGGAGTAAAGATGTATACCCCATCGTTTACTTAGGTATAAATCTGATATTATCAAAAATATTTAGTGTCCTGCCTGGTATGCGAGAGAGATTGCGCGTAGTTATTAATGGTAAATGTTGATCGGTAAAAGTCTGTTGCTAATATTGATAAATTCATGCACCGTAAACCTCCGTTTGGTTCACGTCTTATTTTGCCAATAATAGTCACAAATAATGCAGGGAAATAGGCTGAAAATGAGTCAAAGCACACGACGCAAGGTGTTGAGATTTCTCGGAACGATCATTGTGGTGTTACTTCCTGTATTGCTGGCAATCTGGTTTGCTCATATCCGGGCAGTCTCTGAAACCAGAAATCAGTTACATTCATTTGCGCAGTTGGTATTAGATAAAACGGAGCGGGTTATCCTGCAAGCAGATTTAGCCCGCGATGCCGCTGAACAATATCAGGGGCAAGCCTGTACTCCAGTCCATCAACAGCGAATGCTGAATATTATCCGCGGTCGTTTGTACATTAATGAGTTGATTTATGCTAAGGGCCAGCGTTTTCTATGCTCTACGGTTATGACGCCAACAAGTCCTTATTTTATTCCCCGCGCTGACTATAAACGAAAGCCTGACATCGCTATTTATTACTATCGTGATACGCCTTTTTTCAACGGTTATAAAATGACATATATGCAGCGGGGAAACTATGTCGCGGTTATCAATCCCTTATCTTATAGCGAGGTGATGTCAGACGATCCGGCGTTGGCCTGGGGAATGTATGATACGGTGACCAACACCTTTTTCTCTCTGAGTGAACAGGCGCAGGCTGATCACCTATTACCTTTGGTACGACGGAGTGAACCTGTGTTCCAACAGGGTGAGCGTTTTTATACTCTGGTTAAATCAGCAAAACGACCGGTTGCCGCGATTGTGTCAACCTCAAAGCAACGCTTTTACCAGAACCTCTTTCATCAGCTTACGTTAACGCTACCGTTAGGGATCATCTGTAGCATTATCGTCTTATTTATGTGGTCACGATCCCGGCAGGCATATTACTCACCGCGTCGATTGCTGCAACGGGCCATTACCAGGCACCAGCTTTGCCTTCATTATCAGCCGATCATTGATATCCGAAACGGGACATGTGTAGGTGCCGAAGCGCTATTGCGTTGGCCGGGCTATCACGGTCCGGTGATGAGCCCGTGCGAATTTATTCCGCTGGCGGAAAAAGAGGGGATGATTGAGCAGATCACCGATTATGTCGTCGAAGAGGTATTTAATGATTTAGGTGGTTTTCTGGCCGCGCACCCGCATCTTTATGTCTCTATCAATCTCTCTGCCGCCGATTTTCTCTCTTCCCGACTAATTGTGATGATTCATGAAAAAACGCGTCAGCATTCAGTGCTTGCGCAACAGATAAAGGTTGAAGTGACCGAGCGCGGATTTATTGATGTGCCTAAAATGACGCCGATTATTCAGGCGTTTCGCCAGGCGGGATACGAGGTGGCAATTGATGACTTTGGTACCGGCTATTCGAACTTGCATAACCTGTACTCATTAAATGTCGACCTTTTAAAAATTGATAAATCTTTTGTCGACACGCTAACCACTAATAGCGCCAGCCATTTGATTGTGGAACATATTATTGAAATGGCGCAAAGTTTGCGGCTAAAAATCATTGCGGAGGGGGTTGAAACGGCTGAACAGGTTAGCTGGTTGCTAAAACGCGGCGTTCAGTATTGTCAGGGATGGCACTTTGCGAAGGCGTTACCACCGCAGGAATTCATCTCCTGGCTACAACAAACGCCCGCGCCTCTGACGATACGCGGGCAGACGCCCTACAGGCGGTGACGGTAATCGCTGGGAGTGCGATCGAACTCGCGGCGGAATACACGCGAGAAGGTTTGCTGCGATACATAGCCCAGGTCCATCGCGATATCAAAAATCGGGCGCTCGGTCGTTCGTAGCTCAACGGCCGCCAACAGGAGACGGCGCTGGCGAATATACTCGCCTAATGTTTGATGCGTTACCGTACGAAACATCCGCTGCAAATACCACTTGGAGTAGCCCGATTTTTTTGCCACCACATCAATGTTTAGCGGTTGGTCGATATGTTCATCAATCCATTCGATAAGGGTCTGAATTATCTGCTGATGCGACATATTGTTGCCTCTTAAACAGTATTCGATTCGTCGTTTTGTCTGCGGGCGAGTATAATTCCTCAAGTTAACTTGAGGTAAAGCGATTTATGGAAAAAAAATCTCCCCGTTTAAAAGCCTTACTGACGCCGGGGGAAGTTGCGAAACGTAGCGGTGTTGCTGTGTCCGCCCTGCACTTCTATGAAAGCAAAGGGCTAATTACCAGTATCCGTAATAGCGGTAACCAACGGCGATACAAGCGTGACGTGTTGCGTTATGTCGCGATTATCAAGATCGCCCAGCGTATCGGCATCCCGCTGGCAACTATCGGCGACGCGTTTGGTATCTTGCCGGAAGGGCATACGTTAAGCGCGAAAGAGTGGAAGCAGCTCTCCTCGCAGTGGCGCGAAGAGTTAGACCGACGTATTCATACGCTGGTGGCGTTGCGCGATGAGCTGGACGGTTGTATCGGCTGCGGCTGTTTATCGCGTAGCGACTGTCCGCTGCGAAATCCAGGCGACAGGCTTGGCGAACACGGGACGGGTGCCCGGCTGCTTGAAGATGATTAATATGCACTCGGCCATCGGGCTGAGTTCACCTAAAACTAAAGCGCCGCTAAGGGCGCTTTAGTTTGTTTCCGGTCTTTGTCTTTCGCTCTATCCCGCTGATTACAGGAGGGTTTCCCCCGACGTCAACACCCCTCATATCGAGCACGTGGTGGAGGTTCCGGTTTGTGTTGATACTGTAAGTGTAAGCGATGACGCCCTGTTCGCCAGCGAAATGCTGATTTTTTAGCCGAAATTTTTACGGCAACTGCCATAATTTTCTATAGTTAGTTGGCATACCTTACAGGAGACAGCCATGCTGACGGTGCACCATTTAAATCAGTCTCGTTCGCAGCGCATCCTCTGGGCGCTGGAAGAGCTGGCGTTGCCTTACCAGATTGTGCGTTACCAGCGTGAAAAGACCATGCTGGCGCCGCCGGCATTGAAAAAAGTGCATCCGCTGGGCAAGTCTCCGGTTATCGAAGATCACGGTATGGTTATTGCGGAATCGGGCGCTATCCTGGAATATTTGCAGGACACTTACGACAGTATCGGACGCTTTAAACCTGCGGATGCGCAGGGGAAACAACACTATCGATTCTGGCTACATTACGCTGAAGGTTCGCTCATGCCCTTACTATTGATGAGACTGCTCTTTACCTCTCTGGGTAAACCGCCAGTACCATTGGGTCTGCGAACGTTGGGCGGCGTTATCGGTAAGGGCGCGCAAAAAGCGTACCTTAATCCGCAGCTGGAAACCCATGCGCGCTTTATTGACGGGCATCTGGCAAATCACCCCTGGTTTGCCGGAGAGCAGTTAAGTATGGCGGATATCCAGATGAGCTTCCCGCTATTTGCGCTGCTTGCCCGAGGCGGGATCGCTCATCTCGACCATATCAACGCATGGAAAGCGCGGGTAGAAATGCGTCCAGCCTGGCAACGAGCGATTCAGCAGGGCGGTCCGTTTACCATTCCTGGCGGATAATGGCGTTTTTGTGAGCAGATTGCGCAACGTATTTGCTAACAGCGATGCGAAAAATTGTTGCTGGATTGCGCAGGGACGATAACGTTTGCGCATCGTCTGGCGATTTATTGAGCATACTAAGCAGAAAAGCATAAAAAGCGGCAAAGTTCAGTTGAAAAAGCGTTTATGATCGCTGGATAATCGTTTGCTTTTTTTTGCCACCCGTTTTGTATACGTGGAGCTAAACGTTTGCTTTTTTGCGGCGCCCCGGTTGTCGTAAATGTAGCACAAGGAGATAACGTTGCGCTGTTAGTGGATTACCTCCCACGTATACCGACGAATAATAAATTCTCAGGGGATGTTTTCTATGTCTACGCCTTCAGCGCGTACCGGCGGTTCACTCGACGCCTGGTTTAAAATTTCACAACGCGGGAGCACCGTTCGCCAGGAAGTCGTTGCTGGCTTAACCACGTTTCTTGCGATGGTTTACTCCGTCATCGTGGTGCCAGGGATGCTGGGTAAAGCCGGATTCCCGCCTGCTGCCGTCTTTGTAGCGACCTGCCTGGTCGCCGGCGTCGGCTCTATCGTTATGGGGCTTTGGGCGAATCTGCCGCTGGCTATCGGTTGCGCTATTTCGTTGACGGCGTTTACCGCGTTTAGCCTGGTCCTGGGGCAGCATATTAGCGTCCCGGTCGCGCTTGGCGCCGTATTCCTGATGGGCGTACTGTTTACCGTTATCTCCGCCACCGGCATTCGTAGCTGGATTTTGCGTAACTTGCCACAGGGCGTGGCCCACGGAACCGGTATCGGTATTGGCCTGTTTTTGTTGCTGATTGCCGCCAACGGCGTCGGCCTGGTCATTAAAAACCCGCTGGATGGCCTGCCGGTCGCGCTGGGCGATTTCGATACCTTCCCGGTGATTATGTCGCTCGTGGGGCTGGCTGTTATTCTCGGTCTGGAAAAGCTGAAAGTCCCCGGCGGCATTCTGTTGACCATTATTGGCATTTCTATTGTGGGTTTGCTCTTCGATCCTAACGTCCATTTTTCCGGCATTTTCGCCATGCCTTCGTTGAGCGATGAAAACGGCAACTCACTGATCGGCAGCCTGGATATTATGGGCGCGTTAAACCCTGTCGTTCTGCCAAGCGTACTGGCGCTGGTGATGACGGCGGTGTTTGATGCGACCGGCACGATCCGTGCGGTCGCAGGGCAGGCTAATCTGCTGGACAAAGACGGACAAATTATCGATGGCGGTAAAGCGCTAACCACCGACTCCCTGAGTAGCGTTTTCTCCGGCCTGGTCGGGGCGGCGCCAGCCGCGGTGTATATCGAGTCTGCGGCCGGTACGGCGGCGGGTGGTAAAACGGGCCTGACGGCGATTACCGTGGGTGTGCTGTTTTTGCTGATCCTGTTTCTTTCGCCGCTCTCTTATCTCGTTCCCGTCTACGCAACCGCCCCGGCGCTCATGTATGTCGGTCTGCTGATGCTGAGTAACGTGGCGAAAATCGATTTTGCTGATTTCGTCGATGCGATGGCGGGGCTGGTAACGGCTGTATTTATTGTACTGACCTGTAACATTGTCACCGGGATTATGATCGGCTTTGCCACGCTGGTCGTCGGGCGTCTGGTTTCCGGCGAATGGCGTAAGCTGAATATCGGAACTGTCGTCATTGCGGTCGCGCTGGTCGCTTTTTATGCCGGCGGCTGGGCTATCTAGTTCTGCCTTCATTCTGAAAAACGGGCGGCGTTGGTCGCCCGTTTTCATTTTCAGGACACATCACGTTACCTTTTGCGTTAATCTGAAGAAGGTGAAACCGAGGCATGATGCCTTTCTCCATCATAAAAAACATCGCAAACAGGGAACGCATGGAAATTTTCTTCACAATACTCATCATGACCCTTGTGGTCTCGCTGTCGGGGGTATTTACGCGTGTATTACCCTTCCAGCTTCCTTTACCCCTTATGCAGATCGCCATTGGCGCGCTGTTGGCGTGGCCGACGTTTGGTTTGCATGTGGAATTCGATCCGGAACTCTTCCTGGTGCTGTTTATTCCGCCGCTGCTGTTTGCGGATGGCTGGAAGACGCCGACCCGTGAATTTCTTGAGCATGGACGAGAGATTTTCGGGCTGGCGCTGGCGCTGGTCCTGGTAACGGTCGTGGGAATCGGCTTCCTGATTTATTGGCTGGTGCCCGGCATTCCGCTGATCCCCGCCTTTGCGCTGGCCGCCGTGCTGTCGCCGACCGATGCGGTAGCGCTCTCCGGAATTGTGGGCGAGGGGCGTATCCCGAAAAAAATCATGGGCATTCTGCAGGGAGAGGCGTTAATGAACGACGCCTCCGGTCTGGTATCGCTGAAATTCGCCGTCGCGGTGGCGATGGGGACGATGGTCTTTACCGTCGGCGGCGCGACGCTGGAATTTTTTAAGGTCGCTATCGGCGGTATTCTGGCGGGTTTTGTGGTCAGTTGGCTGTATGGCCGCTCGCTGCGTTTTTTGAGCCGCTGGGGCGGCGATGAACCCGCGACGCAAATTGTCCTGCTGTTTCTGCTGCCCTTCGCGTCTTACCTGATTGCCGAGCATATTGGCGTCTCAGGCATCCTGGCCGCGGTTGCCGCCGGGATGACCATCACCCGTTCTGGCGTAATGCGCCGCGCGCCGCTGGCAATGCGTTTGCGCGCGAACAGTACCTGGGCGATGCTGGAATTTGTCTTTAACGGTATGGTCTTTCTGCTGTTGGGACTGCAATTGCCGGGTATTCTGGAATCTTCGCTGGCGGCGGCGGAAGCTGACCCGAATGTCGAAACCTGGATGCTCTTTACCGATATCGTGCTGATTTATGCGGCATTGATGCTGGTTCGCTTCGGCTGGCTGTGGGCCATGAAAAAGTTCAGCCTACGTTTTTTGAAGAAGAAACCGATGGAGTTCGCCAGCTGGACGTCGCGTGAAATTCTGATTGCTTCCTTCGCTGGCGTTCGTGGGGCGATCACCCTGGCTGGTGTGCTCTCTATACCGTTACTTTTGCCGGATGGCAGCGGATTTCCGGCGCGTTATGAACTGGTATTCCTGGCGGCTGGCGTCATTCTGTTCTCGTTATTTGTCGGCGTGATCATGCTGCCGCTGCTGTTGCAACATCTGGAAGTCGCCGATCATGCGCAACAGTTGAAAGAGGAGCGTATCGCCCGTGCGGCGACGGCGGAGGTGGCAATTGTCGCCATTCAGAAAATGGAAGAGCGTTTGGCGGCGGATACCGAAGAAAACATCGATAATCAGTTACTTACTGAAGTAAGCTCGCGTGTCATTGGTAACTTGCGTCGCCGTGCCGATGGGCGAAACGATGTCGAAAGCTCCATACAGGAAGAAAATCTGGAGCGACGTTTCCGTCTTGCCGCGCTGCGTTCTGAACGCGCCGAGTTGTATCATCTGCGCGCCACACGAGAAATCAGCAATGAAACATTGCAAAAGCTGCTGCACGACCTGGATTTGATGGAAGCGCTACTGATAGAAAATCAGTAGTCCTTGTGGCCCGGTGGTGCCATGCTTACCGGGCCTACAAGTAGGCCGGATAAGGTGCTTGCGCCGCCATCCGGCAAGGGTTTTAACCTATGGCTTACGGTTGTTTCAGCCAAAACCCTTCGCAACAGGTTAACCATGCCCGGGCGCTGTGCGACAGATACACGCCCTCTCGCCAAATCATGCCTAACTGCCAGCGGAGATCGCTTTCCAGCGGTAGCCAGCGCAGCGTGGCCTTATCCAGACGCTGACAAATCGGCTCCGGCAAAATGGCGATGCCGACGCCCGCTTGCACCATGGCGGCGAGAAAATCCCATTGCCCGCTGCGCACGGCAATCCGTGGTTTTACGTCATGCTGGCTAAATAAGGTCATCAACTGGCGGCTCAGGGCAAAGTCTTCGTTATAGATAAGAAGAGGATGCTCCGCCAGTGCTTCAGGCGCGATGGAGTCGCAGGTTGTCCACTGACCTGAACGGGGAACCAGCACGCACAGCGGATGACTGAACAGCGATAACGTCGTTAGCCCGCTCGCTTCTTCCACCGGGAGCGCGGTCATCGCAACATCCAGCTCGCCATTCATTACCGCCTGCTGTACCGTCAGGCCGCCAAACTCCGAAATTTTGAGTTCAACGCCAGGGTAGCGTTGTCGAAACAAACTGATTGGCCCGGCCATCAACATGCCGACCATCGGGGGAATACCCAGCCGCAGCACGCCCTTATTGAGATGGTTAATATCGCTCAACTCGGCCTCTAACTGGCGAAACTCAGCGAGGATCGCCAGACCGCGTTCAAACACCACGCGTCCGGTATCGGTCAGCAATAACTTACGTCCGTCGCGGATCAGTAGCGTACAGTTAAGCTCATCTTCAAGATTTTTCAGCATCTTGCTAATGGTGGGCTGGGTGACAAATAACTTCTCCGCTGCGCGGGTGAAACTTTGCTGACGCACCACCTCGACAAAATAACGCAGCGTTCTGATATCCATGATTATTCCTTCCGACTATGCCTGCAATGATTTTAATTCATTTCTGCCCGTGACGGAGGTTCTCTATACTGGCGCTCCGTATTATTTTTCAGGACATTCCCTCATGGCTGTGGCGATAAGCCGCGTTACGCCTGCCGTTGTGCAACGACTCCAGGTACCGGTTCAGGTACTGCTCTATGCAGGTTTATTTATTTTTTCCCAATATCTTGTCTCCTGGCTGCACCTGCCGTTGCCCGCGAATCTGGTCGGCATGGTGCTTATGTTGGCGCTGATCGTTTGCCGGATTATTCCGCTTAGCTGGGTACGCGCAGGCGCACGCTGGCTGCTGGCGGAGATGCTGTTATTCTTTGTTCCCGCTGTCGTGGCGGTAGTGAACTATGCCCATCTGTTACTGGTGGACGGCTGGCGCATCTTCTCGGTGATAGCGATCAGTACCTTAATGGTACTCGGTGCGACGGCGTGGGTGGTGGATAAAGTGTATCGCTATGAGATGAGCAGGCTAAACCGTGAATAACGTTCAGTTAAGCGTACTGTGCCTGGTGATTACGCTGGGGATTTACTTCGCCAATAAGCGTCTGTATCGCCGTTTTCGCAAACTGCCGTTGATGCCATTAGTGTTGACGCCAGCACTGCTGGTGTTAATGCTGGTGTTCGGTCATATCTCCTGGCAAAACTATATTGGTGAATCGCACTGGCTATTGTGGCTGCTCGGCCCGGCGACCATTGCCTTTGCGGTGCCGGTGTACGATAACCTCGCGATTATCAAACGTCACTGGATGTCGCTCACTGCGGGCGTAGTGACGGCGACGGTGGTGGCGGTCACCAGTTCCGTTTGGCTGGCGCGTCTGTTCACGTTATCGGATGAGATTCAGCGTAGTCTGGCGGTACGTTCCGTTACCACGCCGTTTGCGCTGGCGGCGGCAGAACCCCTGGGCGGGCAGCCAGATCTGGTGGCGCTGTTCGTGGTCGTCACTGGCGTGTTTGGCATGGCGGTCGGCGACGCGCTATTTTTGCGTCTCTCTATCCAGGAAGGCATGGCAAAAGGGGCAGGATTTGGCGCGGCGTCACATGGGGCGGGCACGGCGCGTTCCTATGAACTTGGTCAGCAGGAGGGTGTCGTCGCCAGTCTGGTAATGATGCTGTCCGGCGTGGTGATGGTGCTGGCAGCCCCGCTGGTGGCGAGGGTAATGTTCTGATTTTCCTCCGACCCACAGGGCCGGAGGAAACGGTAAGATTAATGCGCACGCCCTTGTTGTACGCCGAATCCCGTTTGGGAGCGGATAAACTGAGCGCGGAACTGCTCACGTTCACGGTTGCCTTCTGCCGAGTTATCGGTGGCCGAGAAAAACCAGATCCCCAGGAACGCCACGCTGATAGAGAACAGCGCCGGATACTCATACGGGAAGATCGCTTTTTCGTGGCCGAGGATCTGCACCCAAATGGTAGGGCCAAGAATCATCAGCACCACCGCTGTCAGTAAACCTAACCAGCCGCCCAGCATAGCGCCGCGCGTGGTCAGTTTTGACCAGTACATGGAAAGCAGAATGATGGGGAAGTTGCAGCTCGCGGCGATAGCAAACGCCAGGCCCACCATAAAGGCGATGTTCTGATTTTCAAACAGGACGCCGAGGATAATGGCGATCACGCCCAGCACCAGGACGGTGATTTTCGACACCTTCAGCTCTTCACGTTCGGTTGCGCCTTTGCGGAACACGTTAGCGTACAAATCATGCGACACCGCCGATGCGCCCGCCAGCGTCAGACCGGCGACCACCGCCAGAATGGTGGCAAACGCCACTGCCGAAATAAAGCCGAGGAACAGGTTGCCGCCTACCGCGTTGGCCAGATGCACCGCCGCCATGTTATTGCCGCCAATCAGCGCGCCCGCCGCATCTTTATAGGCGGGATTCGCCCCCACCAGCATGATAGCGCCGAAGCCGATAATAAAGGTCAGAATGTAGAAATAGCCCATAAAACCGGTGGCATAGAACACGCTCTTGCGCGCTTCGCGGGCATCGCTGACCGTAAAGAAACGCATCAGAATATGCGGCAAGCCGGCGGTGCCGAACATCAGTCCCAGACCCAACGACAACGCCGAAATCGGATCTTGCACCAACCCTCCTGGGCTCATAATCGCCGTGCCTTTCGGGTGTACCGCCATGGCTTCGGTAAACAGATTATTGAAGCTAAAGCCGACGTGTTTCATCACCATAAAGGCCATAAAACTGGCACCAAACAGCAACAGGACGGCTTTGATAATTTGCACCCACGTTGTCGCCAGCATCCCGCCGAACAGCACGTACATCATCATCAGTACGCCGACCAGCACCACGGCGATGTGATAGTTGAGGCCGAACAGCAGTTCAATCAGTTTACCGGCGCCGACCATTTGGGCGATGAGATAAAGCGCTACCACTACCAGGGAGCCACAGGCCGAAAGAATACGGATTGGCCCCTGTTTCAGGCGATAAGAGGCAACGTCAGCAAAAGTATAACGTCCCAGATTACGCAGGCGCTCGGCAATCAAAAACAGGATGATTGGCCAGCCGACAAGGAAGCCCAGCGAATAGATCAGCCCGTCATAACCGGAGGTAAACACCAGCGCGGAAATGCCGAGAAATGACGCGGCGGACATATAGTCGCCGGCAATCGCCAGGCCGTTCTGGAACCCGGTGATATTGCCGCCTGCGGTGTAGTAGTCGCTACGGGAACGTACGCGTTTAGAGGCCCAGTAGGTAATACCGAGCGTAAACACGACGAAAATCAAAAACATGATAATCGCCTGCCAGTTGGTGGGCTGGCGTTCAACCGCGCCGCTAATGGCATCCGCCGCATGAGCGGCGAAGGGGAGTGCGGCGGCAAGCGCCGTCAGAACTCTCTTCATAATGCTTTCACCTCATGCAGTACGGCGTTATTAAGACGATCGAATTCGCCATTCGCCCGCCAGATATAAATTCCGGTTAACACAAAAGAAATCACAATCACCCCGACGCCAATGGGAATTCCTCGGGTGACGCTGGTTCCCGCATGTAGAGGCGTGCCCAGCCAGCCAGGCGCGAAGGCGATCAGTAAAATAAAGCTGATATAAACCGCCAGCATGATAACCGACAGAATCGTGGCAAACCGTTGCCGTTTTTCAACTAATTCCCTGAAACGCGCACTGTCTTCTATCCGCTGATAAATTTGGTCATTCATCACAGAGCTCTCCAGAGGTCCCCCTGCGTCTTTCGCGCTACAGGCGCGTTGGCCGCACTCGCGCGCCCCAGCCACATAGTGAACTATGCTGCTGAGGATGTGCTCGCTTGCCGCCTTCCTGTAACACGAAATCCTTTGGGGGAGGTTTTTTTATATTTCCCTCTCCCGGTTTGAGAGAGGGCAGGGGTAGGGTCGTAGGCCGGATAAAACGCATTCGCGTTGCCATCCGGCATTTATGGTTATGACGGCATCGCGATGGCCTGCTTCTCTTCGAGCAGTTTCTCCACCACGCCAGGATCGGCGAGAGTCGAGGTATCGCCCAGATTGCTGGTATCGCCCGCCGCGATTTTGCGCAAAATGCGGCGCATAATTTTGCCGGAACGGGTTTTTGGCAGTGAGTCGGTCCAGTGCAGCACGTCCGGTGTCGCCAGCGGGCCAATCTCTTTACGTACCCAGTTGCGCACCTCCGCGTACAGTTCTGGCGACGGCTCCTCGCCGTGGTTGAGCGTCACATAAGCGTAAATCGCCTGGCCTTTGATAGCGTGTGGAATACCCACCACCGCCGCTTCGGCGATCTTCGGATGCGCCACCAGCGCCGATTCGATTTCCGCCGTACCCAGACGGTGGCCGGAGACGTTTAACACGTCATCCACGCGACCGGTGATCCAGTAATAGCCGTCTTCATCGCGACGCGCGCCGTCGCCGCTGAAATACATATTCTTAAAGGTAGAGAAATAGGTCTGCTCAAAACGTTCATGATCGCCGAACAGAGTGCGCGCCTGGCCCGGCCAGGAATCGGTGATGACCAGATTGCCTTCCGTCGCGCCTTCTTGCGGATGGCCTTCGTTATCCACCAGCGCAGGCTGTACGCCAAAGAAAGGACGGGTGGCGGAACCGGCTTTCAGTTCGATAGCGCCTGGTAGCGGCGTGATCATAAAACCGCCTGTTTCAGTCTGCCACCAGGTGTCGACGACCGGACATTTTTCCTTGCCGATCTTCTTCCAGTACCATTCCCACGCTTCGGGATTGATCGGCTCGCCGACGGAACCCAGAATGCGCAGTGAAGAACGGTCGGTGCCTTCAATGGCTTTATCGCCTTCCGCCATCAGCGCGCGGATGGCCGTTGGGGCGGTATAGAGAATGTTGACCTGGTGTTTGTCGACCACCTGGCACATGCGAGCGGGCGTTGGCCAATTCGGCACGCCTTCAAACATTAAGGTGGTCGCGCCGCAGGCCAGCGGGCCATACAACAGATAGCTGTGCCCCGTCACCCAACCCACATCGGCGGTACACCAGTAAATATCGCCAGGGTGATAATCAAAGACATACTTAAAGGTGGTCGCGGCGTAGACCAGATAGCCGCCGGTGGTGTGCAGCACGCCTTTCGGCTTGCCGGTGGAGCCGGAGGTATAAAGGATAAACAGCGGATCTTCGGCATTCATCGCTTCAGGCTGGTGCTCAGGGCTGGCTTTTTCAATCAAATCGCGCCACCACAGGTCGCGGTCTTCTTGCCAGTCAATGTCGTTGCCGGTGCGCTTCAGGACGATCACATGCTCAACGCTAGTGACATTCGGGTTTTTCAGCGCGTCATCGACATTCTTTTTCAGCGGGATACTGCGTCCGGCACGTACACCTTCGTCAGCGGTGATCACCAGCCGCGAGCTGGAGTCGATAATGCGTCCGGCGACGGCTTCCGGCGAGAACCCCCCGAAGATCACCGAATGCACCGCACCGATGCGGGCGCAGGCCAACATTGCCACCGCCGCTTCCGGCACCATCGGCATATAAATCGCTACCACATCGCCTTTTTTAATGCCCAGATCCAGCAGTGTATTCGCGAAACGGCAGACATCGCGATGCAGTTCGCGATAAGAGATATGTTTACTCTGCGACGCGTCATCGCCTTCCCAGATAATGGCGGTGCGATCGCCATTTTCCTGCAAATGGCGGTCAAGACAGTTCGCCGCCAGATTCAGCGTGCCGTCCTCGTACCATTTAATCGACACATTGCCTGGCGCAAAGGAGGTGTTTTTCACTTTTTGGTACGGCGTGATCCAATCGAGAATTTTTCCCTGTTCGCCCCAAAACGTATCGGGGTCGTTAATAGACTGTTTATATTTAGTCTCATACTGCTCTGGATTTATCAGGCAACGATCCGCAATGTTGGCGGGAATGGCGTGTTTATGTGTTTGGCTCATGCTGTTGTTCTCCTTGTAGGATGTTAATAATATGTCGCATAAACGTTAAATGTAGGGTCTTAATAAGTTTTGTTTAGTATTTGGGCGACAGATCACGCAAAAAGGGAACTGTGCAAATAAGCAGCAATCTATTTTTTGATTGTGTCCCGCAAAATTAGATAAATTTTCGGGATAACATGACGTTATATGAAATTTTTTAAAAAAGTGATCCGTGTCCGGAAATCAGAAAAGAGAGGGAGTTTTGTCCAGGTTACTAACTCTAAAGTGGTATTTTACATACACTTACAATTGATTAAAGACAACATTTTAAGTGTGGTTATTTGTTACACATAGAGGAGATCAATGTAATAACAGTATTTGTGCGGTTGCTGTTATGGAAAACGATAAAAAATCGCCATTAAAGATAATGGCGCAATCTGGATGAGACCTCTATGGCAAGGAAAACACTACGCGCACGCCGTTTCTTCAGCCTTATATTTCCTTTTTTCTTCATTACCTCTGTTTACGCTGAGCAAACGCCTGTATCCGCAAAAACCGTTACTGTTGAAGCGAAAAATGAAACGTTCGCGCCTCAACACCCCGACCAATATCAGTCATGGAAAGCGACGTCAGAACAGTCTGCCCGTGAAGATGCGCTGGCGGAAGACCCTCGTCTGGTGATCCTGTGGGCGGGCTATCCCTTCTCCCGTGATTACAACAAACCACGCGGCCACGCGTATGCGGTAACTGACGTGCGTGAAACGCTGCGTACCGGCGCGCCAAAAACGGCGGAAGACGGCCCGCTGCCGATGGCCTGCTGGAGTTGTAAAAGCCCCGATGTCGCGCGCCTTATCCAACAAGAAGGCGAAGACGGCTACTTCCATGGCAAATGGGCGCGCGGCGGCCCGGAAATTGTCAACGATTTGGGCTGTGCCGACTGTCATAACACCGCGTCGGACGATTTCGCCCAGGGGAAGCCAGCATTAACGTTGTCGCGCCCCTATGCCGAACGGGCGATGGAGGCTATCGGCAAACCGTTTGATAAAGCGGGACGATTTGATCAGCAATCGATGGTCTGCGGCCAGTGCCACGTGGAGTACTACTTTGACGGTAAAAACAAAGCCGTTAAGTTCCCGTGGGATGAGGGCATGAAAGTCGAAAATATGGAGCAATACTACGACGCCATCGCCTTCTCTGACTGGACTAACTCTCTGTCCAAAACCCCGATGCTGAAAGCGCAGCACCCGGAATATGAAACCTGGAGCGCGGGCATTCACGGTAAGAACAACGTGACCTGTATCGACTGTCACATGCCGAAAGTACAGAACGCCGAAGGCAAGCTCTACACCGACCATAAAATCGGCAACCCGTTCGACAATTTCGCGCAAACCTGCGCCAACTGCCACACCCAGGACAAAGCGTCCCTGCAAAAAGTGGTCGCCGAGCGTAAACAGGCGATTCATGACCTGAAAATCAAGGTTGAAGATCAGCTGGTACATGCGCACTTCGAAGCGAAAGCCGCATGGGATGCGGGGGCGACAGACGCGGAAATGAAACCGATTCTGAACGATATTCGCCACGCGCAGTGGCGTTGGGATCTGGCGATTGCGTCACACGGTATTCATATGCATGCCCCGGAAGAAGGTCTACGGATGTTAGGCAGTGCGATGGATAAAGCCGCGGATGCCCGAACTAAACTGGCGCGACTGCTGGCGACCAAAGGCATTACCCATGAAATTCCGCTGCCGGATATTTCGACAAAAGAGAAGGCGCAGAAAGCGATTGGTTTGAATATGCAACAAATCAACGCGGAGAAGCAGGACTTCCTGAAAACGGTCGTACCGCAGTGGGAAGATCAGGCGCGTAAAAACGGTCTGTTAAGCCAATAACCTCACATGTGACAAATTTGCCGGATGACAGCGCAAGCGCTTTATCCGGCCTACAGAAGTCTTGTAGGCCTTAAAGCTGCGCGCCATCAGGCATTATGTAATGGAGTGAATATGAGCGTATTACGTTCGTTATTAACTGCTGGGGTGCTGGCGTCAGGCCTGTTCTGGAGCCTGAGTGGAATTACTGCCACGCCAACGCCGCAGGAGTCGGATCAACGCTGGACGGTCACCCAGCAGCGTAATCCGGATGCTGCCTGTCTGGACTGTCACAAGCCGGACACCGAAGGTATGCACGGTAAACATACGGGCGCTATCAACCCGAACAATAAATTGCCGATAACCTGTACCAACTGCCACGGTCAACCGTCGCTTCACCACCGTGAAGGGGTGAAAGATGTGATGCGTTTTAACGACCCGATGTATACGGTAGAGCAACAGAACAGCGTCTGTATGTCCTGCCACTTGCCTGAACAACTGCAAAAAGCGTTCTGGCCGCACGATGTTCATGTTACTAAAGTGACCTGCGCCAGTTGCCATTCCCTGCATCCGCAGCAAGACACGATGCAGACGCTAAGCGAGAAAGGGCGGATCAAAATATGCGTGGATTGCCACAGCGATCAGCGTACTAACCCGCACTTTAACCCGGCGTCCGTTCCGTTGCTTAAGGAGCAGCCATGAGTTGCACCCGACGTCAATTTATTACCCGTGTCGGCGCGCTGGCGGCGGTAAGTGGGATGGCAGGACGCGTTGTAGCGAACACGTTGAATATTAATGGCGTGCGTTATGGCATGGTACACGATGAGTCATTATGCATCGGCTGCACGGCCTGCATGGATGCCTGTCGGGAAGTCAACAACGTGCCGGAAGGCGTATCGCGCCTGACGATTATTCGCAGCGAGCCGCAGGGGACGTTTCCGGAGGTGAAATATCGCTTTTTCCGCCACTCGTGCCAGCATTGCGACCATGCCCCCTGCGTTGACGTCTGCCCGACCGGCGCATCATTCCGCGATGCCGCCAGCGGTATTGTCGACGTGAACCCGGACCTTTGCGTCGGCTGCCAGTACTGCATTGCCGCGTGTCCCTACCGCGTGCGCTTTATCCATCCGGTCAGTAAGACGGCGGATAAGTGCGATTTTTGCCGGAAAACCAACCTGAAAGCGGGTAAACAGCCCGCCTGCGTTGAGTCATGCCCGACGAAGGCGCTGACGTTTGGTAATCTGGACGATCCCAACAGCGATATTTCCCGTTTGTTGCGGCAGAAAACCACCTATCGTTACAAGCTGGCGCTGGGCACAAAACCGAAGGTCTACCGCGTTCCCTTTAACTACGGGGAGGTGAGCCAATGACATCCGCTTCTGCATTTCATTTTGCATCACTGGTGTGGGACTGGCCCATCGCCATCTATCTGTTTCTGATTGGCATCTCCGCCGGACTGGTTACGTTGGCGATTCTGCTGCGCCGCTTCCATCCGGAGGCGGGCGGTTCGGACAGCACGCTGCTGCGCACTACGCTGGTGTTAGGGCCGGGGGCGATTATCTTCGGTCTGCTGATTCTGGTCTTCCACCTGACGCGCCCGTGGACCTTCTGGAAGCTGATGTTCCACTACAGCTTTACCTCGGTGATGTCGATGGGGGTGATGCTGTTCCAGTTGTACATGGTGGTGTTAGTACTGTGGCTGGCAAAAATCTTTGGAAAAGAGGTGATTGCCCTGCAACAGCGTTGGCTGCCGCGTTTAGGGATCGTGCAGAAAGTGTTGGCGCTAATAACGCCGTTTCATCGCGTGCTGGAGACGTTAATGCTGGTACTGGCGGTTCTGCTCGGGGCGTACACCGGGTTTCTGCTGTCGGCGCTGAAATCCTATCCGTTCCTGAATAACCCGATCCTGCCGGCGCTGTTTCTGTTCTCCGGCATCTCCTCCGGCGCGGCGGTGGCGCTGATCGTTATGGCGTTACGCCATCGTAGCAACCCGCACAGCACCGAGGCGCGTTTTGTACATCGCATGGAAACCCCAGTGGTATGGCTGGAGATCTTCCTGCTGGCGGCCTTTTTTATCGGGCTGGCGCTGGGCGATGACGGCAAAATGCGCGCGCTGGCGGCGGCGCTGGGCGGCGGATTCTGGAGCTGGTGGTTCTGGCTTGGCGTCGTAGGGCTGGGATTGATTATCCCGCTGCTGCTGAAACCCTGGGCAAATCGTAGCGTCACGTTTCACGGCGTGCTGGCCGTTTGCGGCGCCAGTTTGACCGGCGTGCTGCTGCTGCGCTTTTTCATTCTTTATGCGGGACAGCTAACGGTTGCATAATCTGGACATCTTCCTTCCTGAAGCCGGATTTCTGGCGCTGTTGTTGAGTCTCGGGGTCAACGTGTTGACCCCGCTGGCGACGTGGTGCGGGATGGGGCAGCACTGGCGTGGCGTCATGCGCCTGACGACCTGCGGCGCGTGGACGGCGTTCACGCTGCTGCTACTGGCGTTTGCGATTCTGGTTAGCTGTTTTCTGACCAGCGATTTTTCGGTCGTTTATGTTGCGCAGCATAGCCATAGTCAGTTGTCATGGGGACTACAACTGGCGGCGGTATGGGGCGGTCATGAAGGCTCGCTCCTGCTGTGGGCGCTGCTTCTTTCGGGGTGGACGGCGCTATTCGCCTGGCGCTCCCGGCATGAATCTGACGCGCTTTTTCCGCTGACCCTGAGCATCTTGTCCCTCATTATGGCTTCGCTGCTGCTATTTATTGTGCTGTGGTCCGATCCGTTCCTGCGTATTTTCCCTCCCGCCATGGAAGGGCGCGACCTTAATCCCATGCTGCAACATCTGGGGCTGATCTTACATCCGCCTCTGCTCTATCTGGGTTACGGCGGCCTGATGACCGCGGCGAGCGTAGCGCTGGCTTCGCTACTGTGCGGCGGCTTTAACGCGGCAACCGCCTGGGTGTGCTGGCGCTGGGCGTTACCCGGCTGGTGCGCTCTGACGCTGGGGATCATTCTCGGATCGTGGTGGGCGTATTGCGAACTGGGCTGGGGCGGCTGGTGGTTCTGGGACCCGGTGGAAAATGCCTCGTTGTTGCCGTGGCTTGCCGCCAGCGCCTTGCTGCACAGTCTGTATGTCAGCCGCCAGCGCGGGAGCTTCCGTCACTGGTCGTTGCTGCTGGCGATACTGACGCTGATCCTCTCGTTGCTGGGAACGCTGATTGTGCGTTCCGGCATTCTTGTTTCGGTACATGCCTTTGCGCTGGATAACGTGCGCGCGGTGCCGCTGTTTACCCTTTTTGCCGCGTTAAGTCTGGCATCGCTTGCTCTGTACGGCTGGCGGGCGCGGGAGCCGTATCCGGCGACGCGTTTGGACGGCGGAAAGTGCGAAACGCTCATTCTGGCGACGTTGCTGCTCTTTAGCGCCGTCTTGTTGATCGTGCTGGTCGGGACGCTCTACCCCATGATTTATGGTTTGATGGGCTGGGGAAGGCTTTCGGTGGGCGCGCCCTATTTTAATCGCGTCACGCTGCCGTTTGGCCTGCTGATGCTGGTAGTTATCGTGCTGGCGACAATCAGAAGCCGCAAACTCTCTGTGCATCGTCAGCTTCCGGCATTGCTGGCGCATACGGGCGTATTTATCTTCGCCGCTGGGATCATGGTTTCCAGCGGCAGTCGGCATGAAATCAGTCTTAACCTCAGCCCCAGTCAGCAGGTGGTACTGGCGGGCTATACCTTTCGTTTCGAGCGTCTGGATCTGGAGGCCAAAGGCAACTACACCAGTGAAAAAGCGCGGATCACGTTGTGGCGGAATGAAAAACGCATTGGCAGCCTGCAGCCTGAAAGGCGCTTCTATGCCGCGCGTCGTCAACAGATGATGGAGCCGGGGATTCACTGGAACCTGCTACATGACTGGTACGCGGTGATGGGCGAAAAAACCGGACCGGATCGTTACGCCATGCGCTTATACGTGCAGACCGGCGTGCGCTGGATCTGGGGTGGGGGATTGTTGATGGTGTGTGGCGCGCTGCTGAGCGGATGGCGGGGGAGGAAGCGTGATGCGTAAATTACTCACAGCGTTGCCGGATGGCGGCGTAAACGCCTTATCCGGCCTACAGGATGCGCAAACCGTAGGTCGGATAAGCGTAGCGCCATCCGGCAGAAAGTTTTTACTCTTAACGATCGTCCTGTTTTTAATCACCTTCGCCACCCACGCCCAGGTGGTGGATACCTGGCGCTTTGACAATCCGCAACAGCAGGAAAAAGCGCTGTCTATTGCCAGTCAACTGCGTTGTCCGCAGTGTCAGAACCAGAATTTGCTGGAATCCAATGCGCCCGTGGCGGTCAGTATGCGCCATCAGGTTTACAGTATGGTGGCCGAAGGTAAAAGCGAAGCGGAAATCACCGCCTGGATGACCGACCGTTATGGTGATTTCGTACGCTACAACCCGCCGTTGAATGAGCAAACGCTGCTGTTGTGGGCGCTGCCGTGCCTGCTGTTATTGCTGGTGGGCGTGGTGGTCTGGCGGGCGAGAAAGCGTCAGCACGCAGAAGAGGGGGAACAATGAGCCAGTCTGAACACTCCACTGCGCCGTTACGTCCCATGCCCGTAAAGCGTCTGGCGGCTGCGGCGGTGTTGATGGTGGCTGCCTGTATCGGCGGCTATATGTTGACGCCGAAATGGCAGGCTGTGCGTAGCGAGCAACAGCGTCTGGCCGATCCGCTACGTGACTTTACGAACCCGCAAACGCCAGAGGCGCAGCTTTCCAGGCTGCAAGAAAAAATACGCGCCAATTCGCAGGATAGCGAGCAATGGGCGCGGCTGGGCGAGTATTATCTCTATCGCAATGCATATGACAATGCGCTGCTGGCATATCGTCAGGCGTTGCGTCTGCGAGGCGATAACGCGCAGCTTTTCGCCGCGCTGGCAACGGTGTTGTATTACCAGGCCGGGCAACATATGACGCCTGCGACGCGTGAAATGATTAATAAAGCGTTAGCGCTGGATGCGACAGAAGTGACCGCGCAGATGCTGCTGGCGGCGGATGCGTTTATGCAGGCGGATTATGCGCAAGCCGTGTCGCTGTGGCAAACCTTACTGGACGCTAACTCGCCGCGAGTGAACCGCGCGCAGCTGGTAGAGGCCATTAATTTGGCTAAATTGTTACAAAATCGGCAGAAATAATTTTCTCTTTTTTGTGACTTTTGTCATGTGTGCTGTTTAAAAAAACGGCGAATGAGACACAAGTAAAAATTAATTACCTCAGTGTATTATTCGTTTTTGACGAAGTAAAAAACTTTCCATAACAAATAGTTATTCATCATTAACGCCATAAACTCGCGTTATTATGCATAAAAACAGCCAAAAGCCCTGTTATGAAAGGGTTGCGCAAGACGCTATGCAAATGATACTGATTATGCGCGTTAAAAAACTCTACAAACCAACGCAACACAAATCATACCCTTTCAGTATGTATTGCTCTCATGCTTTCGGCGGAGAGCAACGCTTCATCGAGGAAGTCTGTTGTTATGAAAAATTTGAAAGTCAGCCTGGCCTGGCAAATTTTGCTGGCTATGGTGCTGGGCATTCTGTTGGGCAGCTATCTGCATTATCACAGTGACAGTCGTGAATGGCTGATTGCCAACCTGCTGTCGCCTGCTGGCGATATCTTTATCCACCTGATTAAAATGATCGTAGTGCCGATCGTGATCTCGACTCTGATTGTCGGCATCGCCGGCGTTGGCGATGCGAAACAGCTAGGCCGTATCGGCGCCAAAACCATTCTCTATTTTGAACTGATCACCACGGTGGCGATTATCCTCGGCATTACGCTGGCGAATGTCTTTCAGCCAGGCTCAGGCATTGATATGTCGCAACTGGCGACCGTCGATATTTCGAAATACCAGAACACCACGGCGGAAGTACAAAGTCATGCGCATGGGCTGATGGGGACGATACTGTCGCTGGTGCCGACCAATATCATCGCATCGATGGCCAAAGGGGATATGCTGCCAATTATCTTTTTCTCGGTCCTGTTTGGGCTGGGGTTGTCGTCCCTGCCGGCAACGCACCGCGAACCGCTGGTGACGGTATTTCGTTCCATATCTGAGACCATGTTTAAAGTCACCCATATGGTGATGCGCTATGCGCCAGTGGGCGTTTTTGCGCTGATCGCCGTCACGGTGGCGAATTTTGGTTTCGCGTCGCTGTGGCCGCTGGCGAAACTGGTGCTGCTGGTACACTTTGCCATTATCTTCTTTGCGCTGGTGGTGCTGGGCATCGTGGCGCGCCTGTGCGGGTTAAGTATCTGGATTCTGATTCGCATTCTGAAAGATGAATTGATTCTGGCGTACTCGACCGCCAGCTCCGAGAGCGTGCTGCCGCGCATTATCGAGAAGATGGAAGCTTACGGCGCGCCAGCCTCTATCACCAGTTTCGTGGTACCGACCGGTTACTCATTTAACCTCGACGGCTCCACGTTATACCAGAGCATCGCCGCCATTTTTATCGCGCAGCTATACGGTATCGACCTGTCGCTGTGGCAGGAAATTGTACTGGTGCTGACGCTGATGGTGACGTCGAAAGGGATTGCCGGCGTGCCAGGCGTTTCCTTCGTGGTGTTACTGGCGACGCTGGGCAGCGTGGGCATTCCGCTGGAAGGGCTGGCGTTTATCGCCGGTGTCGACCGTATCCTCGACATGGCGCGTACTGCGCTAAATGTGGTGGGGAATGCGCTGGCGGTGCTGGTGATTGCCAAGTGGGAACACAAGTTTGACCGTAAAAAAGCGCTGGCCTATGAGCGCGACGTACTGGGGAAATTTGATAAGACCGCCCAATAACGGATTGCCGGATGGCGCTTTGCTTATCCGGCCTACAGAGAAAGAAAATGTAGGCCGGATAAGGCGTTCACGCCGCCATCCGACAACCTGCTCCGGGTTGCCTGATGGCGCTACGCTTATCAGGCCTACAACGACTACGTTCATCAGGCAATAAACATCAGCCATTTGTTAGCGTTTCGAACTCTTCGCAACCGGTATCAAACCCTTCCAGATAGCTTAGATTCAACCAGTGCAACGCCTTCTGCTTGTTCTTTTCAATAAAGCCCGGTTCACCGTTTAAAAACATCATTCCCGCCCAGTATTCTGAATAGCCGGTACGGGAAATGGCGGAACTGCGTTTGAAATACCAGGCGGCTTTTTCATCATCGGCGGCAATGCCCACGCCGTTGGCGTAAATCAGGCCAAGCAACATTTGCGCATCCACCGCGGAGTCGTTATCCAGATCTTCAGAGGCCTTTTGCAGCAGCGAGATGGCTTTTGGGTAGTCCGGACGCCCGGCCTGGGTGTTGACCAGGATCCGCGCCAGCGTAATTTCGCCCGCTTTACTGCCCGCGTTAGCCGCCTTTTCAGCCAGCTTTTTCGCGTCGGGATAATCCAGGCTTACCGGATTAGTGATTTTGATTTGCGCCAGTAGCGCGCAGGCGTCGGCGTCGCCATTGTCGGCGGCTTTTTGCGCCCAGTATTCAGCTTTGTTCAAATCGCCATAGCTCAACCAACTGTCGGCCAGAAAATATTGCGCGCGTCTGTCACCTGCCTCTGCTGCCTGCAAATACTGGCTACCCGGCTCAGGATCTGCGGCATGGGCAAAGAATGTCATAAACAACATCAATGCAAGAAGTGGTTTCATTTTGAATTTTATTTAGGGTACGGAAAAGACAGTATAAAGAGATCGTATGGATAAAAAAACAGCCTCCGGGCGGAGGCTGTTATAGGGAAAATGCCTGATGGCGATGCTAATGCATCTAATCAGGCCTACAGTAGACGCAGGCCGAATAAAGCATTCTGATGCCGCCATCCGGCAGATCAACCCATTGCGCTTTCGCGCAGGCGGGTTTTCAGTTTGTTGTACTCATCAATCACATACTGCTCGGCGGCTCGCTGATCGGCGATCGGCTCAACGCGTACGGCGCAGTATTTGTACTCCGGCGTTTTGGTAATCGGGCTGAGGTTTTCAGTCACCAGCTCGTTACAGGCGCCAATCCACCACTGGTAGGTCATGTAAATCGCCCCTTTGTTCGGGCGATCGCTGACCTGCGCGCGGGTGATGATTTTGCCTTTGCGCGAATGAACCCACACCAGCGCTTCATCTTCAATGCCCAGACGCGCGGCGTCGGCGGTATTGATTTGCGCATAGCCCGGTTCATCGGCCAGCGCGGCCAGCGCCGCACAGTTACCGGTCATTGAGCGGCAGGAGTAGTGGCCGACTTCGCGCACCGTCGACAGTACCATCGGGTACTCTTCGGTGAGTTTATCGATAGGCGCTACCCAGTCGCAGGTGAAGAACTGCGCCAGACCGTTGGGGGTATCGAACTTCTCTTTAAAGAGGTACGAGGTTCCCTGATCGGCATCCGACGTGTCGCGGCACGGCCACTGGATATAGCCCAGCTCGCCCATTTTCTCGTAAGTGGCGCCGTAGAAATCCGGGCACAGATGACGCAACTCATCCCAGATCTCCTGGGTGTTGTTGTAGTGCATCGGATAGCCCATCCGGGTGGCGATTTCACTGATAATCTGCCAGTCGGTTTTCAGGTCCCACTTCGGCTCAACGGCTTTAAAGAAACGCTGGAAACCACGGTCAGCCGCAGAGAAGACGCCTTCATGCTCGCCCCACGAGGTGGAGGGTAAAATCACATCCGCCGCCGACGCGGTTTTGGTCATGAAGATATCCTGCACGATGACCAGTTCCAGATCCTCAAACGCTTTACGTACTGCAGAGAGTTCCGCATCGGTTTGCAGCGGATCTTCACCCATAATGTACGCCGCGCGCACTTCGCCATGCGCCGCACGGTGCGGCAGCTCGCTGATGCGATAGCCGGTATGCGCAGGCAGACTTTCTACACCCCAGGCTTTAGCGAACTTCTCGCGATTTTCCGGGAACTTAACGTACTGGTAGCCCGGATAAGTATCCGGCAGCGCGCCCATATCGCACGCACCCTGAACGTTGTTCTGGCCGCGAACCGGGTTAACGCCCGCGCTTGGCTTGCCGAGGTTGCCGGTCAGCATCGCGAGGCTGGTCAGTGAACGCACGGTTTCCACACCCTGATAGAACTGGGTGACGCCCATCCCCCACAAGATCGCTGCGCTTTTCGCGCTGGCATACATCCGCGCCGCCTGACGAATCTCCTGTGCGCTCACGCCAGTGATCTCTTCGACGGACTCCGGCGTATAGCCTTCGACAATCTTGCTGTACTCTTCAAAACCTTCAGTACGGCTGGCGACAAACGCTTTGTCGTACAGGTTTTCTTCAATAATGACATGCCCCATGGCGTTGAGCAGCGCGATATTCGAGCCGTTTTTCAACGCGATATGCATGTCGGCAATGCGCGCGGTTTCAATTTTGCGCGGATCGCAGACGATAATTTTCGCCCCGTTGCGTTTAGCGTTAATCACATGATTCGCCACGATAGGGTGGGAATCCGCCGGGTTATACCCGAAGACGAACACTAAATCAGTGTTATCAATTTCGTTAATCGCATTACTCATTGCGCCGTTACCGACCGATTGGTGCAGACCTGCAACCGATGGGCCGTGTCAGACGCGAGCGCAGCAGTCAACGTTATTGGTACCAATAACGGCGCGTGCGAATTTTTGCATTACATAGTTGGTTTCATTTCCGGTACCGCGAGAGGAGCCGGTTGTCTGGATTGCATCCGGACCGTACTTCGCTTTGATGGCGCTCAAACGTTCAGCGACGTAATTGAGCGCTTCATCCCAGGAAACAGATTCCAGTTTGCCGCCACGCTGGCGACGGATCATTGGGGTTTTCAGGCGCGGGGTCAGGATCTGGGTATCATTAATAAAATCCCAGCCGTAGTAGCCCTTCAGACACAGGGTACCCTGGTTGGTTTTCCCCTGCGCCGCCTCAGCCCGGACGATTTTGCCGTTATCGACCACCAGATTGATTTTGCAACCTGATGCGCAATACGGGCAAACCGTGACGACTTTTTTCATCGGTTTCGCTCCAGTTAATCAAATCGCGCATACGCGCTGTCGCCCTCAGTATGCATGTTTTATGCCACTTTTTTAGTATGGGCTTTCCCTGATATTACGGGCGAATTTTGTTCAAAACCCTGACGAAAAACAGGCTATCGTCAGTTTTGACGTGTCGAAAGAAAATGCCGCATGACATTTATTATGGGGAGAAACGCTGAGCGCAGGCCAGATAGGGCGGAGCCGCCATCCGGCAATCTGCTCTGCCTGAAGTGGGGGTTTTTAATAAATTGTCCGGATGGATAGACTCAAGGCCAGGGAACGCGTTGAGACTAACGCCAGGATAGAACGGGCCGCGGCAGGCAGTTCCATACCGCGGCCCGGCTTCAGAGGAGGCTGAAAAGGATTATCGCGGCAAAAATAGCGGCAATAACGAGATATTTCAGCGCGTAATAGAGAGTGCGGTTTTTCTTTTTCAGCCGTTGCCCGGCATCGCGTGCTGCGTGAACGTATTTAAAGATGCGATTAATCGCACCGGTGCGATCGTTCTCGTCGTTTGGCGAACTGGCGGCGGACATCAACGATGCGCCGACCCAGTGGTTTACGCTCTGCGCCCAGCGCCATTTCATTGGGCGCTCAATATCGCAAAAGAGGATAATACGCGTCTGCTCAGTTTTATTTTCCGCCCAATGAACGTAGGTTTCGTCGAAGATGACGGCTTCGCCGTCGCGCCAGCTATGGCGCTGTCGATCAACTTCAATAAAACAGCGGTCATCATTCGGTGTGCTTAATCCAAGATGGTAACGTACTGAACCGGCATAGGGGTCGCGATGTTTTCCCAGATAGGCCCCGGGAGGCAACTCGGCGAACATCGCCGCTTTGATAGAGGGGATGCTGTTGACCAGCTTTGTCGTTATCGGGCATAACGTTTCCGCCGACGGGTGGGCATCGGAATACCATTTAAGGTAAAACCGTTTCCAGCCGCGCTTGAAAAAGGTGTTGAATCCGGCGTCGTTATTGGACTGCGCGGCTTTTATGTGATGCTGAAGCCGTAGCGCCTCTTCACGAATCACCTGCCAGTTTTCCGTCAGCTTCTGCAGCTCTGGAAATGCCGTGGTATCAAAGTACGGCTGCTTTGCCGGTAACGTTGAGAAGCGAGTCATGAACATATTGATCGGCGCCATAAACGTCGAGTGGTCAAAGAGCTGACGGGAAAGCTTTTGTTTTTCCACCCCGCGTGAATGCGCATAAATGACGCTGATAATAAAAATACCGATAATGATTGCTGCGAACATAACGTCACTGTCCTTCTAAGAAAACCTCATCCCGGGATTTTCAGGCAACCCTCCCGGTGATGCCAAAGAGAAAAGTGTAGTTCGTTGACAATAAATTTACATTTATACAACTTAAAAGGGCCATTTTTGTTAAAGAAGCGAGTCAGCCCGTTTAATCTTTATCCAGGCTTGCCGACAGTAGAATTAAGATGGCTCCGCTACTTCACCCGGTGACGGTTGATTACGTTATGTCTTATCTCCCGATGACGGCTGCCAGATCACAATGCTTTCGTAAACCGAAAATGACTTTGCTTGTAACCTTCGCGAACATAAAAACGGTGTGCATCGCGGCGTTTAATATTTGTGGAAAGCTCCGTTAGCTCGGCGCCCGCCTGACGTGCTTCTTCTTCTGCCCAGGCCAGAAGCTGACTGCCAACTTTTTGTCCCCGCATCTGCGGTAATACCACCAGCTCCTGAATTTCGCCAATCCAGTTGGCATGATGGAGATGAAACTGCATATGCAGGCTGATCATGCCGACTACCTCTCCGTTGCGCAGCGCTAAACGATAATGAACGTTGGGGTCCAGTAAATTAGCGGCGAATCCATCCCTGAAAGCCTGATAATCAAGCTCATCTTTAAGTAACTCACAGATAAGCGCGTAAACAGAATCGGTATCCTCTGTTGTCGCGTGGCGTAATTCACAGACTGGCATAATGTCCTCCCGATGCTTCATCAGGATCAACCATCTTTCGCCAGACTGTAACAAACTACCGTCATTATTTATTCTATGGCAGTTAAACGGCGGATAACGTGCAGCCAAAGATCACTCTGATGGCAAGGGGGAGGGCGAGCCTCCCGGGGAGTTAGGTGGCAGGCTGATGTTTAACCACGTTAATCATCCACGGCACACCGAAACGATCGCTGACCTTGCCGAACCCCTGCGCCCAGAAGGTCTCCTGCCAGTCCATTTCGATTTGCCCTTGTGCGGCAAGGTTATCAAACCAGCGCTTCCCTTCTGCTACATCCTGGGTATCAAGCACCAGCGTAAAGCCGGAATAATGCGCCGTTCCCGACGCGCTGGCATCACTCATCATGATATCGCTGCCGGCAATGCGCATGTTGGCGTGGGCGATAGCAGTATCGGGAAAGCGCATTCCTGACGGGCAGCCCTCTTCGTTATCCGCCGCCGAGGGGGGCATTTCACCGAAGCTGAGTTTATAAAGCAGTTCTGCGCCTAACGTTTGTTGATAATACGCGATGGCGTCGGCACAGTTGCCGGCAAAAGAGAGATAGGGACTTAACGGCATGATGGTTACCTCAGGTAAGAGATGCTCGTTAAGTGTAGTTCGAAATTGGCACAATATTGTCGGTGGCAGGCCCGCTCAGGCCCGGTAAGCGAGGCGCTACCGGGCAATGACACGGTAAATCAGTTCTTTTTCACGAACTCGGATTTCAGTTTCATCGGGCCAAAACCATCGATTTTGCAGTCGATGTTATGGTCGCCTTCAACCAGACGAATATTCTTCACTTTGGTGCCGATTTTCAGCATGGAAGAGCTGCCTTTTACTTTCAGATCTTTCACGATGGTGACGCTATCGCCGTCCGCCAGCAGGTTGCCGTTGGCGTCTTTGACAATCAGCTCATCGCTCTCCTGAGCGGGTTCCGCATCGTTCCATTCGTGAGCGCATTCCGGGCAGATGAACATGCCGTTATCTTCGTAGGTATATTCGGAGTTACATTGCGGGCAGTGGGGTAATGACATGTTGGTATCCTCAAAAAGTCAGCGGGGGCAAACGCGCCCAAAAATGGCAGATCGCCGAAAAAGGCCGCAATTATACACAAAATCCTTAGCGTTGTCGGGACTATTGCCGCTTTTATAAAAGGGTCAGCGCAACGACAGTCAGCAATGGTTTACACTCAAATAACCGCTTTTTTACTGTCACCACAGCGCATTAGGGCGTCCTTATTTACACCTTTTGACCGAATTGACATATATGTGTGAAGTTGATCACATATTTAAACCCTGTTAGGGTAAAAAGGTCATTAACTGCCCATTCAGGCGTCAACAGGTTCGGTTGTACAGTCCGTAACCGGACAGTGTAAGTAAACCTGCTACGCTTGTATGAGGGAGAGCGTTCGCGCCCCTCCCTCCGCTCGACGGCGACGCTGGCGCGGTATGCCAGTGCCCGCCGTATATAGCGCTACAGGGCTTAGCCTATGAGGACAGCTATGCTGAAAAGGAAAAAAATAAAACCGATTACACTGGGCGATGTGACCATCATTGATGACGGTAAACTTCGCAAAGCGATTACCGCCGCCTCGCTGGGCAACGCGATGGAGTGGTTTGATTTTGGTGTTTATGGATTTGTTGCCTACGCGTTGGGTAAAGTCTTTTTCCCCGGTGCCGATCCCAGCGTCCAGATGATTGCCGCGCTGGCCACGTTTTCCGTTCCCTTCCTGATTCGTCCGCTCGGCGGGTTATTCTTTGGTATGCTCGGCGATAAATACGGGCGCCAGAAGATCCTGGCGATCACGATTGTGATTATGTCGATCAGTACTTTCTGTATCGGGTTAATTCCCTCTTACGCGACGATCGGTATCTGGGCGCCAATACTGTTGTTGCTATGTAAAATGGCGCAGGGCTTCTCGGTTGGCGGGGAATATACCGGCGCGTCGATCTTTGTCGCGGAATATTCGCCGGATCGTAAACGCGGATTTATGGGAAGCTGGCTGGATTTTGGTTCCATCGCCGGGTTCGTGCTGGGCGCGGGCGTGGTGGTCTTAATCTCAACGATTGTCGGCGAGGAGAATTTCCTGGAGTGGGGCTGGCGTATTCCGTTCTTTATCGCCCTGCCATTGGGAATTATTGGTCTCTACTTACGCCATGCGCTGGAAGAGACGCCAGCGTTTCAGCAGCACGTGGATAAACTGGAGCAGGGCGACCGCGAAGGGCTGCAGGATGGGCCGAAAGTCTCCTTTAAAGAGATTGCCACCAAACACTGGCGTAGCCTGTTGTCATGTATCGGTCTGGTGATTGCCACCAACGTGACCTACTACATGCTGCTCACCTACATGCCGAGCTACCTGTCGCATAACCTGCACTATTCTGAAGATCACGGCGTGTTGATTATCATCGCCATTATGATCGGGATGCTGTTTGTGCAGCCAGTGATGGGGCTGCTGAGCGACCGTTTCGGTCGACGTCCATTTGTGATTATGGGCAGCATTGCGCTGTTTGCGCTGGCGATCCCGGCCTTCATCCTGATTAACAGTAACGTTATTGGCCTGATTTTTGCCGGTTTGTTGATGCTGGCGGTGATTCTGAACTGCTTTACCGGGGTGATGGCCTCGACATTGCCGGCGATGTTTCCGACGCATATTCGTTACAGCGCGCTGGCGGCGGCTTTTAATATCTCTGTATTGATTGCCGGTCTGACGCCAACGCTGGCGGCCTGGCTGGTGGAAAGCTCGCAGGATCTGATGATGCCGGCGTATTATTTGATGGTCATCGCGGTGATAGGCTTGATTACCGGTATTTCCATGAAAGAGACGGCCAATCGTCCGTTAAAAGGCGCAACGCCAGCGGCGTCGGACATCCAGGAAGCGAAGGAAATTCTGGGCGAGCATTACGATAATATTGAGCAGAAAATCGACGACATCGATCAGGAAATCGCGGAACTGCAGGTCAAACGTTCGCGTCTGGTACAGCAACATCCGCGTATCGATGAATAAATTTCGCGCTTAAGGTTCGCTTAATCTCTCGCGGGCATACTCTCCTCCATACCTTTGGAGGAGAGCGTCATGAAAAGCTATATTTATAAAAGTTTGACGACCCTGTGTAGTGTGCTGATTGTCAGCAGTTTTATCTATGTGTGGGTCACGACGTATTAAACGCCTGTTATGCCTTTTTCAACATCACCCAGGCACGGGTGCCTGTTCTTTCCGTACGGTTTTGCAGGAAAAACTGTCCCTGATGTAGCTGGGTGATGCGGCTGACGATACTCAGCCCCAGGCCAATTCCGCCATAACGGCTGTCCATCCGCACGAACGCTTCGCTTAGCTTCCCGCATTTGCTTTCATCAATACCCGGCCCCTCGTCTTCGACCGCCATAATAGCGTCGGGGTCGGCGCTAATGTGGATAGTGATATGGGTTCCTTCAGGGCTATAGCGATGCGCGTTTTCCACCAGATTTCGCAGCAGCATACGCAGTAACGTCGCGTCACCGCGCACCACCACGTCCGCCGCGCTTTCCGGCAGCAACAGAGTTTGCTGACGCGTTTCCAGCATGGTGTTCAGCTCATCGTAGGAGGGGAGGATCACATCTTCCAGCAGTTTTACTTCCTGATAATTCCCGGAAGAGAATGACTGGCCCACGCGCGCCAGTTGCAGAAGCTGGGAGACGCTATCCATCATCTGGTCAAGACGGGCGATAAGCGGCGCGACATCAACATTGTGGGTTTTTGACAATAATTCCAGATGCAAACGCACCCCCGACAGCGGCGTGCGTAGCTCATGGGCCACATCGGCGGTAAAAAGGCGTTCATTGTCGAGCGTGGTGGTCAAACGCGTAACCAGTTGATTGATCGCCGAGACAACGGACTCAATCTCAAGCGTGGAGCTGTGAATGGCGATCGGCGTCAGATTATCCGCCGTCCGCGCTTCCAGCTCTTTTTGCAGTTCGGCGAGTGGGCGGGTAATACGCCGTACCGCCTGGTAGCAAACAAGCAGCGTCAGGCTAACCATAAATATGCTGGGGACGATCAGGCTGGCGACCGCCTCGCGAATTTCGTGCATGATATGGCGATCGTTGTTGCGATTATCCCGCAGCGCCTGCTCGAACAGTTGGATTTGCTCAGTGCTTTCATGCCATAACCAGAAGGTACTGATTAGCTGGAACACCAGCAGAATAAGACCAATTGTCAGAGTTAAACGCTGGCGAAGGGTCATCGCTCTTCGCTGAAAACGCATCAGGCTCACTTAGCTTTCCTCAGTGGCAACCAGCATGTAGCCAAACCCGCGAACCGTGCGAATGCGCGACTTGCCGACTTTGTCGCGCAAATTATGTATATGCACTTCCAGAGTGTTGGTCGAGGGTTCGTTATCCCAGTTGTAGATATCGTTATAAAGAATTTCCCGGTGCACCGGACTGCCTGCCTTGAGCATCAACCGTGAGAGCAACGCGTACTCCTTAGGCGTCAGGGTCAGTTCCTGTCCATCCCTCCATGCCTGATGGCGGCCTATATTGAGCGTCAGATTGCCAACCGTCAGTTCACTTTCACCCTGGTTATTATGGCGGCGCAGCAGCGCGCGGATGCGGGCGTGCAACTCCTCCAGGGCGAAGGGTTTTACCAGATAATCATCTGCGCCGACATCCAGCCCGCTAATGCGATCGTTGAGCGTATCGCGGGCGGTCAGAATGAGTACCGGCAGAGTATATTTTTTCTGTCGGATTCGCGTCAGGAAATGCAGGCCATCCTCATCGGGCAGCCCTAAATCCAGCACCATCAGACTGTAATGACCAGACTCCAGACTATGCTCGGCGGCACGCGCTGTCGAAACGCCATCACACGCATAGCCTTCGGTTTGCGCGGCGAGTATTAACCCCTGTAATAATAGCGTGTCGTCTTCAACAATCAGTATCTTCATTCGCTTAGTCTCCTGCACGGTTGCAGAATATCATCTGCGGCCTGGTAATACGTCGTTTGTACGCCGGTTAATCCCAGCATGGTTGAGAAAAGATTGTCCTGTGAATAATCCAGCGTGCTCGCCCGTTTTTGCAGGCAGGCCTGATCCACCTGATAACGCTGTTGATAATCTTTAGAAAGCCAAATGAGCATCGGGACATGTTTTTGCGTATCCGGCGCAATGGAATACGGCAGACCGTGTAAATAAACGCCATTTTCACCCAATGATTCGCCGTGATCGGAAAGATACACCAGGCTGGTTGTGAATTTATCCTGATGAGATTTCAGCAGGTTAATGGCTTTATCTACAATATAGTCCACGTACAGCACGGTATTATCATAGGTGTTGATCAACTGCTGTTGGGAACAGTTCTGAATTTCGTTAGTGTCACAGGTTGGGGTAAATTTTTTAAACTGCGGTGGATAACGGTTGTAATAGGTTGGGCCGTGGCTGCCGATGGTATGTAGTACAATAACGCCATCGCCTTTCAAATGGTCGATATAGTCTTCCAGACCGTGGAATAACACCTCATCGTAGCACTCGCCGTCGATACATTGTCCGGGCAGGTTTAGCTCGGTGACATTTTGATGCGGAACGCGATCGCATGCGCCTTTACAGCCGCCGTCATTATCATTCCACAGTACGTTAATCCCCGCGCGCTGGATAATATCCAGTAGCCCTTCCTGGTGATGCGCCAGCTCTTCGTCATAATGTTTGCGCGGCATATCAGAAAACATGCAGGGAACGGAGATCGCGGTCGCCGTACCGCAAGAGGTGGTATGCGGGAAATAGATTACATCGTCTTTCGCCAGCCGCGGATTGGTGTCGCGCGGATAGCCGCCAAGAGAGAAATCATCGCCGCGCGAGGTTTCGCCAACGATAAGAATCGTCAGGTTTTTGCGATCGCCTTTCAGCATTAATGGATTGCGATGGGCATCCTCGCCAATGCGTACCAGCGGCAAATTCGCCAGCCGTTGATGCGAATACCATGACCAACTGGCGACAATACTGTTCGATGGGCTTAACGCTTTGATCAACTGTTTATTATTTCGAAATAGCGAGGCGTAATCTTTATAGAAAAAGGCGGCGACCAGAATAACTAATAAAATAGAGATCAGGACGCTGGCCAGGCGGTAAAGCCCGCTACGTAAGCGCGGCGTCGCCGGGCGGATTTTGACCCAGAAGGCAATCACGGCGGCCAGAACGCCGCTTAATCCCAGCGTCAGCACCATTCTCGGCGTCATCAGCGCAAAGGTTTCCGCAGGCGTGGTATCCATCATATTGGCGATCATGGAGCGATCGATGATGATGCCGTAAGTCAAAATAAAATACTGCGCGGCAGCGCCGACCAGAATAAAAACGCAGGCCAGCAGTCGGTTTAGCCAAATAAATGAGGCCAGCGTCAGCACACTATTGACCACGCTAAACGCGACGACCGGCATGGAAATAAACACCAGCACATTGCGTAGCGAGTTTAACGGTAGGTCTTGTAGTACCTGCTTGTAGAACGCAATGTTCAGGCAGACGGCAATATAAAAGGAAAAAAGCAGAAGCCAGGCGATTTGCCCAAGAACAGGTCTTTTAAGAAAGCGCTTTAACATGTTGATGCGTCCATCGATTCGGTGACGCTAATCGTGACAAAGTAAAATTAAGTGAACCTTAAGAACTTAATGTTGGTGGTGGCCGGATAACCTGCGCTATCCGGCCTGTTGCGATAACATTAACTACACGTGGTCAATCCTGTTTAACCGGCGCATCCAGCGGATACGGGTTTTTGTGAATGCGGTTGTAGTTCAACGCATACAGCGCGGTGATCACCATCAACGTGACGAACGACCACATCACTTCTTTGGCGCCGGAACCGATGACCGCCCAGATGCAATACACAAACGCGACGAAGGTAATCAGCAGATACAGCGGGCGCGCTTTACCAAAGTGGCCGTGGCCCAACAGCAACAGCGCAGCACAGGTGTAAAGATAAGGCACCAGGGTGAAGATAACCGACACGGAGGAGACCAGACCAAACTCTTTCGCGGCATTCGGCGACATACTGCTGAACTGGAAGATAGTCATCAGCACGCCGACGATAAGCAACCCAGCCACTGGCGTACCGGCTTTATTAACCCGCGCGAAGATCGGCGGGAAGAGACCATCGTCCGCCGCCGCTTTTGCGGTTTGACCGGCAAGCAGCGTCCAGCCGCCGAGAGAGCCCAGGCAACCTGCTGCCGCACAGAAGGAAACAATAGCCCCTGCGGTATCGCCCAGCGCCATACGCGCCGCGTCACCGAAAGGCGATGCCGACACACGCAGCGCTGCGTTGGGGATCATCCCCATAATCGCCGTTGTGGAGAGTACATAGCAGACGGCGGCGATCAGTACCCCGCCGATGGTGGCGATAGGCACGTTGCGTTTCGGGTTTTTGACCACACCGGCCGCAACGGAGGCGCTTTCTACCCCGATGAATGACCACAGCGTAACGTTCAACGTGCTTTGAATCGCGCCGAAGGTATTCATGCCGCTCACGTTCCAGGCCGCCATATAGGTTTCGCCTTTAAACCAGAACCAGCCGAAGACCGCAATCCCTACGATAGGCACCAGCGCCAGTACGGTGGCGACGGCCTGTACGCGGGTAATCATTTTCGGCCCGACGATGTTCAGCAGAACAAAAATCCACAGCACCGCGACGCAGGTAAGCGTTAATACCAGCGGATCTTTCAGAATCGGGAAGAAATAGCTCAGATAGCCGACGCCGATAACGACCATCGCGATATTACCGATCCAGCATGCCAGCCAGTACAGCACGTTCGTTTGATAGCCCAAAAACGGCCCGAAGCAGCGACGTGCGTAGGCATAGGAACCGCCGGGACTGGGATCTAAGGACGACATTTTGGCATAAACCATCGACAGCGCCAGGGCGCCGATGATAGTGACCAGCCATCCGTAGATTGCAATCCCGCCAGTGGCCGCCAGGTTGGCAGGGAGTAAGAATACCCCTGAACCCATAATATTCCCCGATACCATTAAGGTGACGGGGATTAGGCCCACTTTGTGAGCATCAGCATCCGAAGACATAATTTGGACTCCTGAAAAGGTGACTTCGTTACGATAAATTACGTCGTATCATACCCCCTCAGAATGCCGCTGAATTATGTCGGAGACGGGTTATCGCCAATGCTGTTATTATCGTGTCTTATCGTTGAGTGTAGAAAAATTAGGCAGCCGTTCGTTCCCGATGTTGGCTAACATAATGCAGGGGGGTCATACCATAAAACTCTTTAAACACGGAAATAAAGTACGATGTGCTGTTATACCCACACAGCTGTGAGACTTGAGAGATATTCTTTCCGTCCATTAATAATTGGTTTACGGCATAACGCATTCGGCAGGTCGTGATTATTTGGCTATAACTGGTATTCTCGTTTTTGAGCTTTTTCTTTAACAAGCTTGGACTCAGGCACAGGCAGCTGGCAACGGCGCTCAGATTCCAGTCTTTATGAATATCGCTCTGAATGATGTGGTAAACGCTGTCACTGATGCGGCTGCGCAGCATGTGCATTAACAAAGAAATAAATTTTTTGTGGTCAAGAAAGCGGGATAAAACGGTGAAAAGGAGCGCACGGGTACGTTCACTAACAATTTCATCCGGTGCTTCCATCGCGCTGTAGCGGGCGGCGACCCTGAAGATATCCGGCGTCAGACAGTTGGCGGTCAATAAGGGATCGGCGTTGCGTTGCCAGACGGGAAGGTGTGAGAGATCTTTATTCAGGAATTGTAAATAGTCTTTAATATTATTGCGACTCACTTGTATTACTAGCACGCTATTTAATGATGAAATGTCAATAACGTTATTTTCACAAGCCAGAATGGCCATATGATTCGCTTTTAAACTGATTGGCTCCTTACCATTTACTCGTAACCATGTATCTTTTTCGGTTAATAACACTATGCAAGGTTCGTTGCTGCAAATCCTCATACCCGAACTCCTGGAATATGAACATAAAATACCGGATCTCGCCAAACGGGAGAGATAACGGGGACTGAGTCAATTGTGTGATGAATTGAAACTGCACTAAAATAACTTTCCTGAATAATATTACAATATTTGTACGATGAATTAGGGTGTACAAAAAGTTGTACGCGAGTGGCAACTTGTCATTTTTGTATAAAAAAAGCGCGGGATGGGGCCCGCGCAAAAAGGTATGACAGTATTATTGTTTTGCAGCAATACTCAGGGAATACATGCCATCCTCAAAAAAAAGACTCTTTGTGATTAGGCTTTCACGCACATAACGTGATATACGCCATCAATAATTTCCGTGCCTTCGGTTTCATGCTCAAAGCCAGGGAAGTGATGATCCCAGGATTGCAGTGAGCGTAAGTAACCCACCTGCGGACTGTTTTCATCGCCAAAGTTTTCGCCGGAGAGCAGCATCGGGATGCCTGGCGGGTAAGGAATAACGGAGTTCGCCGCGATGCGACCCGGTAGATTTTCAATCGCCACCATTTCAATATTGTTGTTCACAATCGCGTTGTAGGCGTCGCGCGGGGTAATCTCCGCAACCGGCAGGGTGGAATAGGCGGCGTTGAGACGGGCGCCCGGGTTATTTTCACGTAGCCAGGCAAACATTTTATCGCCCAGGTCATGAATACCCATGTTCGCGTAAGTGTCAGGATAATCCTGCACCAGTTCCGGCATCACCTGCGCCAGCGGCGTATTCGCGTCGTAATGATGTTTGAAGGAGCACAGCGTGTTGATCAGCGTTCCCCATTTCCCGCGAGTTACCCCCATGGAGAACAGGAACATAATCTGAAAGTCGGTGGTGCGGGTCGGCACGATACCGTGGCGGCCAAGCCATGCTGTGACCAGCGCAGCAGGTACGCCGGATGCTTCCAGTTCGCCATCGTCGCCCATACCCGGCGCCAGAATACTGACTTTAATCGGGTCCAGCATACTCCAGTTATCCGGCAGGTCTTTAAAGCCGTGCCAGGTTTCTCCGGGGCGCATGACCCAGCAGTTCTGGTCGGTGGCCAGCAGTTTTGCCGGCGCGTCGGCGAAGTCATACGTTTTACCGGTTTGTGGATCGGTGACGACGTCTTTATTCCACGGTTTAAAGAACCAGTCGCCTTCATCGGTAAACTCTTTATAAAGACGCGCCATCGCCTGACGGAAATCAACCGCTTCGTCAATCACCTCTTGAGTCAGGGACAGGCCGCTGTTACCGTCCATCATCGATACCGCCACATCGTTGGATGCGCAGATGGCATATAACGGAGAGGTGGTGGCATGCATCATATATGCCTGGTTGAAGCGGGAGAAATTCACCGCGCCACGGCCTTCACGGACATGAATGTAGGAAGCTTGTGAAAGCGCATTCAATAATTTGTGCGTGGAGTGGGTGGCAAACACGGTCGGACCGTTATGGTCGCCTGGCTCGCCGCGCATCGCGTAGTGATCGCAATAAATCGGGTTGAAGCGCGCATAGCCGTACCATGCTTCGTCGAAGTGAATGCGATCGCTGGTTTTTGCCAGCAGATCCTGCGCCTCTTTGGCGTTATAGCATACGCCGTCATAGGTACAGTTGGTCACCACGCTGTAAGACGGTTTCTGTCCGGCTTTGGTTTTGGTCAGCGGGCTGGCGCTGATTTTTTTCTGCAAGGTTTCAGGCTGCATTTCCTGCGGGTAGATTGGCCCGATAATGCCGTAACGGTTACGGCTTGGCACCATATATACCGGTTTGGCCCCAGTGAGGATCAGCCCCTGCTCGATGGATTTATGGCAGTTACGATCCAGTACAACGACATCATTATCCGTCATACAGGCCTGCATAATAGTACGGTTAGAACCGGAGGTCCCGACAACCACGGACCAGGAGCGGTCAGCACCGAATACGCGGGCGGCGTTTTTCTCGCTTTCGCCAAACGCGCCGGTATGGTCGAGGAGTGAACCGAGCGTGGTACGCTCAATCCCCATATCGCTGCGGAACAGGTTTTCGCCATAATAATCGTGATAAAAGCGACCGGCAGGCGTTTTAGTGAAACCGACGCCGCCCTGGTGTCCCGGCGCCGCCCATGAATATTCATGAATGTCGCTGTATTTCATCAACGCGTTAAACAGCGGCGGTAACAGTTGCTGGCGATACCGGGTCATGGCGGCAACAGCGCGTCCGGCGATAAAGTCAGCGGTGTCTTCCAGAATCCAGGTGAATTCATCGACAAGCTCCAGCAGGTCGCGGTCCAGCGATGCCGTCGCTTTTTCCCTGTCGCCTAACAGGAAAACGGGCACGTTTTGCTGACGCTCGTGAAGCTTACCGATCAATTGCCTGACGCTCAGGTGCTCATCCGGTTGTTCCATTTGGTAGCTAAACATCAGACAGTCAATGGCTTCGTTCGCGGACAAGATGGCATAGCCGTCATCGAAGGATGTCGATTTAATGACGGTAACATTTTGTTGGCTCAAGGCATCCGCCAGACGCTCAACCGCGTTGCCAACCCAGGTGTCCTGATGCAGAAACTCACTTTCAACAATTAATACTTTCATCATCTTTTACCCGGTTGTGGAGGCCGTGCAATTTACGCCTTGCCGACCCGCCGTATGAATGTGACGTGGGCAAGTATTACCCCGTCAAATAGGGGGTGTAAAGTGATGGAATAATGGTCAGTTATTGATATTATTGTTTAATAAACAATGGGTTAATTATTGATATCGAGCGATTTCACCTGCCGTTTATCGACAGGTGAATTATTTTTTTGGCTGATAGTGGTATCCGGCTTTAGCCGGGCATCGTCTGGCGTCGTTGCTGGCTTAGCTTGCGATATTGTTGCGGAGACATGCCGACAAATTTGCTAAAAGTACTGTAAAAACGGCTGCTGGATCGGAACCCGGCAGTCAGAGCGACATCGAGGATCGTTTTGTCAGTATCGCTCAATAAGGCACGTACGTGATTGATGCGCATCGCCGTGATGTACTGCTTCATCGTCAATTGCATAACCCGCTGGAATATTCCCATCGCGTAATTAGCATTGAGTTTGACATGCTCCGCGACGTCGTTAATGGTGAGCGCCTGATCGTAGTTATCGGCAATAAATCCCAGCATCTGGCTTACGTAAAACTGCGCATGGCGTGAGACGCTATTCTTGTGGGTGCGTGATGTTTTATTGAGCAAAATGGGCTGCCAGCCGGAAAGGCTAAAGCGTTTAAGCATCAAGCCGATTTCATCGATCGCCAACTGGCGAATTTGCTCATTCGGGCTGCTTGTTTCCTGCTGCCAGCGCAACACTTCAAAGGTGCTAAGCTGCTGGGTCGCCAGTGATTTGACCACCATCCCGTGCGTGACGTGGTTGATAAGATCGCGATCCAGCGGCCAGGAGAGAAACAGGTGCATCGGCAAACTGAAAATCGCCATCTGGCGGCAGTTGCCGGGGCGGGTAAGCTGGTGTGGCGTACAGGCCCAAAACAGGGTGATATGTCCCTGCTTTATCTGCACGACTTCATTGTTGATTAAATACTCCACATCGCCGTCAAACGGAACATTCACTTCTACTTGCCCATGCCAGTGACTGCTGGCCATTCTGTGCGGTGGCCTCAGCTCAACGTCCAGTCGTTGATATTCGGAATAGAGCGACAGCGGGCTACGGGTTTGCTTTTCATCGCCGTTGCACATGTGCGGGTCGGGCGGGAGGAGGGATATTGCTTGCGTACTCATCGTCACTCCATTTCCTGAATTATCAGAATTATGCCCCTTTAGCCGGGAGGAAACCGGGAATCCGGACACAGAATCCGTCGATATTGTAGAGCGTAGCCTGACTTTCAGGCCGAATACTCTGCTTTTTACGCCATTTTGTCCCAAAAACTCAGATCTCCCGCATGTCAGCATACGATCTGAGTTTTCGGGAATGCTCATCGGGGAAGACGGAGGTTTTCACCGGGAACGCGTGCCACCATGAAGGTGTTCACTACTGTTCTGGAGAGTCATGATGACGGCACCCAAAATTACCTTTATCGGCGCAGGTTCTACGATTTTCGTCAAAAATATCCTCGGCGATGTGTTTCACCGCGAGGCGCTAAAATCAGCGCATGTCGCCCTGATGGATATTGACGAAACCCGGCTGGAAGAGTCGCACATTGTGGTACGGAAACTGATGGACTCAGCGGGCGCTTCTGGCCGGATTACCTGCCATACCAACCAGAAAGCGGCGCTACAGGATGCGGATTTCGTGGTGGTCGCCTTTCAGATTGGCGGCTACGAACCCTGCACCGTGACCGATTTTGAGGTTTGTAAGCGTCATGGCCTGGAACAGACGATCGCCGATACGCTGGGGCCGGGCGGCATTATGCGCGCGCTGCGGACCATCCCGCATCTGTGGCGGATTTGCGAAGACATGACGGAAGTCTGTCCGAAGGCCACCATGCTCAATTATGTCAACCCGATGGCGATGAACACCTGGGCTATGTATGCCCGCTATCCGCATATCAAACAGGTCGGCCTGTGCCATTCGGTACAGGGAACGGCGGAAGAACTGGCGCGCGACCTGAATATCGATCCCGCCTCGCTGCGCTACCGCTGCGCCGGCATTAACCACATGGCGTTTTACCTCGAACTGGAGCGCAAAACGGCTGACGGGACTTATGTCAATCTCTATCCTGAATTGCTGGCGGCTTATGACGCCGGACAGGCGCCGAAGCCCAATATTCACGGCAATGAACGCTGCCAGAACATTGTGCGCTACGAGATGTTCAAAAAGTTGGGCTACTTCGTCACCGAATCATCAGAGCATTTTGCCGAGTACACGCCGTGGTTTATTAAACCGGGACGCGAAGATCTGATTGCGCGCTACAAGGTGCCGCTGGATGAATATCCGAAACGCTGCGTAGAACAACTGGCGAACTGGCATAAAGAACTGGAGGAGTATAAAACCGCCGAGCGTATCGACATCAAACCGTCCCGCGAGTACGCCAGTACCATTATGAACGCTCTGTGGACCGGCGAGCCGAGCGTGATTTACGGCAATGTGCGTAACGAGGGGCTGATTGATAACCTGCCGCAGGGAAGCTGCGTGGAAGTGGCTTGTCTGGTGGATGCCAACGGCATTCAACCGACGAAGGTGGGGACGATCCCTTCTCATCTGGCGGCGATGATGCAGACCAACATCAACGTGCAAACGCTGTTGACCGAAGCCATCCTCACGGAAAACCGCGATCGCGTGTATCACGCGGCGATGATGGACCCTCATACCGCGGCGGTGCTGGGTATCGAAGAAATCTATGCGTTGGTTGACGATCTGATCGCCGCGCATGGCGACTGGCTTCCGGCCTGGTTACGCCGTTAATCTCCAGCCGCGCTGGACGGCAGATCCGGCGTTTAACCTCTACTAACAGAAGGCGGGCGCTGGTAACAGCGACCCGGTACCCTATGAGCATCTCTCTGACAACAAAGCTGAGTTACGGGTTCGGTGCGTTTGGTAAGGATTTCGCCATCGGCATTGTGTATATGTACCTGATGTATTACTACACCGATGTGGTGGGACTCTCGGTCGGCCTCGTCGGCACCCTTTTTCTGGTCGCGCGAATCTGGGATGCGATAAACGATCCCATCATGGGATGGATTGTCAACGCCACGCGTTCGCGGTGGGGGAAATTTAAGCCGTGGATATTGATCGGCACCTTAACCAATTCGCTGGTGCTTTTCCTGCTGTTCAGCGCCCATCTTTTTGAGGGAACCGCGCAGGTTGTATTTGTCTGCGTAACCTACATCCTGTGGGGCATGACGTATACCATTATGGATATCCCATTTTGGTCGCTGGTGCCGACCATTACGCTTGATAAGCGAGAACGCGAACAACTGGTGCCGTTCCCGCGTTTCTTCGCCAGTCTGGCTGGCTTCGTCACTGCCGGTATAACGCTGCCGTTTGTGAACTACGTTGGCGGAGCGGATCGTGGGTTCGGCTTTCAGATGTTTACGCTGGTACTGATTGCGTTCTTTATCGCCTCGACTATCGTGACATTACGCAACGTACATGAGGTGTACTCCTCCGACAACGGTGTAACGGCGGGCCGCCCACATCTGACGTTAAAAACGATCGTTGGATTGATATACAAAAACGATCAGCTCTCTTGCCTGTTGGGAATGGCGCTGGCGTATAACATTGCCTCCAATATTATCAATGGCTTTGCGATCTACTACTTCACCTATGTGATTGGCGATGCCGATCTTTTTCCCTATTACCTTTCTTACGCCGGCGCGGCGAATCTGCTGACGCTGATTGTCTTCCCCCGGCTGGTGAAAATGTTATCGCGGCGGATATTGTGGGCGGGCGCCTCCGTGATGCCCGTTCTGAGTTGCGCAGGGCTCTTCGCGATGGCGTTGGCGGATGTCCATAATGCCGCTTTAATCGTGGCGGCGGGTATTTTCCTGAATATCGGGACCGCGCTCTTTTGGGTGCTTCAGGTGATCATGGTGGCGGATACGGTCGATTATGGGGAATTTAAGCTCAATATTCGCTGCGAGAGTATCGCTTATTCCGTACAGACGATGGTCGTGAAGGGCGGCTCGGCGTTTGCGGCGTTCTTTATCGCTCTGGTGCTGGGGCTGATTGGCTACACGCCGAACGTGGCGCAGTCTGCGCAAACCCTGCAGGGGATGCAGTTTATTATGATTGTCCTGCCGGTACTGTTTTTCATGATGACGTTGGTTCTCTACTTCCGCTACTACCGTTTGAACGGCGATATGCTGCGCAAGATTCAGATCCACCTGCTGGATAAATACCGGAAAACGCCGCCATTCGTCGAACAGCCGGATAGCCCGGCGATTTCTGTGGTAGCGACCAGCGATGTAAAAGCGTGAGCATGGTCTCTCGTGCAGGCCGGATAAGCGTAGCGCCATCCGGCAATTAACCGATAACGCGGCCCGGGTGAACGCCGGGCCTGCCAGGTTATTTCGCGCAGTTAGCGCACTGTTTGCTGACAATCTGCTGGAAGAAATCGTTGCCTTTGTCATCCACCAGGATAAAGGCCGGGAAATCTTCTACTTCAATTTTCCAGATAGCTTCCATGCCGAGTTCCAGATACTCGACGCACTCCAGATGCTTAATGCTCTGCTGTGCCAGAACCGCCGCCGGGCCGCCGATACTGCCCAAATAAAAGCCGCCGTGTTTTTTACAGGCATCCGTGACCTGCTGACTACGGTTGCCTTTCGCCAGCATGATCATACTGCCGCCGTGGGATTGCAGTAGATCGACATAAGAGTCCATTCGGCCTGCGGTGGTGGGGCCTAATGAGCCAGATGGATAACCTGCCGGGGTTTTTGCCGGACCTGCGTAATAGATGGGATGGTCTTTAATATACTGCGGCAGGTCTTCGCCGGATTCAATACGCTCTTTTAGCTTCGCGTGGGCGATATCGCGACCTACGATAATGGTGCCCGTCAGCGACAGGCGAGTCGAGACCGGGTACTGCGATAGCTGGGCGAGGATCTCTTTCATCGGACGGTTGAGATCGACTTTCACCGCGTCGCCTTCGCCCGCCTGACGCAGCGCTGGCGGAATATACTGGCCCGGATTGTGTTCCAGTTTTTCGATCCAGATGCCTTCGCGGTTGATTTTCGCTTTGATGTTACGGTCTGCCGAGCAGGAGACGCCCATCCCCACCGGACAGGAAGCGCCGTGACGAGGCAGGCGAATTACGCGAATATCGTGGGCGAAATATTTCCCGCCGAACTGGGCGCCGAGGCCAAGTTTTTGCGCTTCTTCCAGCAGTTCCTGTTCCAGGTGGAGATCGCGGAATGCCTGGCCGTGCTCGTTACCTTCCGTCGGCAGCGCGTCGTAATAGTGGGTGCTGGCGAGTTTAACGGTTTTCAGCGTGCTTTCCGCCGAGGTGCCGCCAATGACAAAGGCGATATGGTATGGCGGACAGGCTGCGGTGCCCAGCGTGCGCATTTTCTCAACGAGGAAGTTTTTCAGCTTGCCTGGGGTGAGCAGCGCTTTGGTCTCCTGATAGAGATACGTTTTGTTTGCTGAACCGCCGCCTTTCGCCACGCAAAGGAACTTGTACTCGTCGCCGTCGACGGCATAGAGATCGATTTGCGCTGGCAGGTTGCTGCCGGTATTGACCTCTTTGTACATATCCAGCGGCGCGTTCTGCGAGTAGCGCAGGTTATCTTCGATATAGGTATTAAACACGCCTTTGGAGAGCGCGGCTTCATCGCCGCCGCCCGTCCAGACGCGTTGGCCTTTTTTACCCACGATAATCGCCGTGCCGGTATCCTGGCAGGTCGGCAGAATGCCTTTGGCGGCGATTTCGGAGTTTCTCAGGAATTGCAACGCCACATATTTGTCGTTTTCGCTGGCTTCGGGGTCATGGAGAATGGCGGCGACTTGCTGCTGGTGTTCAGGACGGAGCATAAAAGACGCATCATGGAAGGCCTGCTGAGCCAGCAACGTTAACGCCTGCGGCTCAACGTTGAGGATAGATTCTCCATTGAATTCACTGACGCTGACATAATCGGAGGTGAGCAGATAATACTCTGTTTTGTCCTCTCCCATCGGGAAAGGCGCCTGATAGATAAACTCTTTTTTCGACATGTGCTTCCAGCCTAATAGTAAGAAAATGTATTAAGAGCCTCATGGGCCAGGCTCTAAGTCGCGCGCCGCGCATAGCCGGGCGGCGCGCGCGGCCATTACAGGAATCCGTACATTGCGGCAAAGATCCAGCCAAAGACGCAGGAGACGCTCACGCCAATCAAACCCGGCAGAATGAAGCTGTGGTTAATGACGAAGCGGCCAATACGTGTTGTGCCGGAACGGTCAAACTGAATCGCCGCCAGATCGCTTGGGTAGGTCGGCAGAATATAGTAGCCATAACATGCCGGCGCAGAGGCCACGATATACGCCGGATCGACACCGATAGCCAGCGCGACGGGAACAATCGCCGCAAGCGCCGCTGCCTGGGAGTTAACAAACTTGGAGACCAGCAGCAGAACGATGGCGTAGGCCCACGGATACTCTTTGACCATTTCGCCCAGCACGCCCTGAATTTCCGACATATGCGCGCCGAACATGGTTTCCGCCATCCAGGCGATCCCGTATACCGCGACAATCGCAATCATACCGGAACGAAAAACTTCGTTTTTTGAGATAGACGCAGGATTGGTTTTGGTCAGGATGATAATGAGCGCCCCGGTCAGCAGCATGAACATCTGAATGACCAGCACCATCGACAACGGTTTGCCGCCGAAGGTTGGGCGTAAGTCGGAGTCCGCGCCCAGGAGAGCGACCACGGCAATCGCCGCCAGGAAGATCCACATCGCCAGCCAGTTGCTTTTCGGCAGTTTTTTATCCAGCAGCGTCGCGGTATCGCCGTACACGTACTGACGGTTTTCCGGTACGGAGATAAATTTCTGAAACGCTTCGTCTTTATCCAAATCTTTACCGCGGAACCAACTAAAAATACCGATTGCCAGGATACCGAGCAGGGTAGACGGGATGGTGATCGACAGCAGATCGAGGAACTCCAGATGTTTTCCGTCAAATGTCACGTTGCCCAGCATCGCTACCAGAGAAACAACGGCGACGGAAACCGGACTGGCGATGATGCCCATTTGCGCGCCGATAGAACTGGCCGCCATTGGACGTTCCGGACGGATATTATTCTTGATCGCCACATCATAGATAATCGGCAAAATGGTGTAGACCACGTGGCCTGTCCCACACAGAATCGTCAGGGTACAGGTGACGAACGGCGCCACAATAGAGACGTATTTGGGGTTGCGACGCAGCAGCTTTTCGGCAATCTGCAGCATCACATCCAGCCCGCCTGACGCCTGCAACGTTGCCGACGCGGCGACTACCGCGATAATGACCAGCATTACGTCAACGGGCGGTTTACCTGGCTGGAGATGGAAAACAAACACCAGAATGACCAAACCGATACCGCCCAACAACCCGAGCGCGATGCCGCCCTTTCGGGCGCCATAAAACAGACATATTAATATTATGAGAAGCTGTATACTAAATAACATTTTTATTTATCCTCGCGATAAACCCAGTCAATTTTGATAAATGGATCACAGCCATCTTCTGATTTGTGTGAATGAGCATCAGGAAATGGCGAATATTCAATGCGCCAGTGGCGACGATTAACGATTAAGCTTTTTACAGAGTTGCTTTAAGTAATTATTTTCTTGCGATGGTGATGTTCAGAGGGGAGTACCCTCTGGCGATGGGCAGGTGGAGTCAGCGAGAGCAGTAAATTATGATTTGTCTGTTTTAAAAACAGGCGTTTATTCTTTAATTTTTGTGTCTCGCCATCAGGTAAATCACGAGATAAAGCGAACAGAATGTGACTTATGTGATCATTGTCACGCCATTTTTTTAAATTATTAGTATGGCGTGTGGAGACGCGTATCTGCTCACCAATATACGTATTGTCCATAAGCGTAGCACAAGCTCCATTGCTACAAACATAATTTTATTTAAGTGTCAGGAAAATTCCGGACAAATCCCTTTTTTAATAAAAATACACACTCTCGGCATGGGATAATACTTAATTAACTTTTGTTAGCGTTTTGAAATTAAAAACAGCGCATAGCGCTGTAATTATAGAAAATAACGTTAACAGGCCTGGGTTGAGTATATTTGATCTGACACAATTTCCCAGGTTTGTTATTAATGTGATAGCGTTTTTATTGGCATTGTTATAATAAATGTTATCAGGATATAACGCTTCGCGTCGGATTTATGCGGTATCCTTACTGACAATATTGTTTCAGTAAAGAGTAATGTTCCGGCTGAACGCGGTAGCGGTAAACCGGCCTGCCGGTCACGCCGTAATGAATACTGGTAAACAAGATATGGCAATTCACCAGCCAGATAAGATATTTACGGCAGGAGACGCGCGAGATATTCACTTCGTTGGCCAACTCGTCGGTAGAAAATTCCTGCTCCTGATGCGCATCAATCCACTGGCATAAGGTGCGTAGCGTTTGCTGCGTCAGCCCTTTTGGCAGCCGGCGAGGCTCCTGCTCGCTGGATGAATTACCGTGAATGAGCAGGTCAAGCTCAGACTGTTCGTAATACTGGCGTTTTTCCATCGCCGTTTTCTTACGTAGCCAGCCGGTCAGCGCTTCTTCAAAGCGCGTGGCCTGAAAAGGCTTGATCAGATAATCCACCACGCCGTAGTGAAGCGAATCTTTAATGGTGGCGGCGTCAGCGGCAGAAGAAATGACAATAACGTCGCTTTTGCAGCCTGCGCTGTGCAGGACAGGCAGCAGATCCAATCCGTTTTCCTGCTGCATGTAGATATCCAGCAGGATTAGGTCAATGTGATTTTCACTGTTGAAGATAAACTCTTTCGCTTTTTCCAGCGTCGAAGCGGTTCCACAACAATGAAAACCGGAGATTTGCGCGACATAGCGGCGATTTAACTCCGCGACCATCGCATCGTCATCGACAATTAATACATTGATCATAGGCTGGTCCTTTTTCCATCCCAGGGTAACTGTACAAAAAATTGTGTGAAGATCCCAGGCTCGGACTCCACGGAAATTACGCCGCCAAGCGCTTCAACCTGCTGTTTAACCAGCGCTAAACCGACGCCGCGTTCGGCGCCTTTCGACGAGACGCCTTTTTCAAAAATCGCCTCGATGCGCTCAGGTTCGATACCCGGACCGTCATCGCTCACTTCGCAATGCAGCCAGCCATGGCGGTAGTGTAACGAGACGCTGATTTCGCCGCCGGATTCCTGGCTCAATGCTTCCAGCGCGTTTTCAATCAAATTACCCAGCGCCGTAATCAGCACCGTAACCTGATCTTCATTGTTATTATCCGGTAACTGGCTGTCGCTGCTTATCACCAGGCTGTGCCCGAAATCAGAGGCGCGAGTAATTTTACTGAGCAAAAAGCCAGCGATAATCGGCGACTTTATTTTACCCAGCAGCAAACCGATCTCTTCCTGATAGTTATTGGCCGTCTTGATAATATACGCTTCAAGCTGCTTATAACTCTTCAGGTGCAATAATCCCAGAATCACATGTAATTTGTTCATGAATTCGTGGGATCGTTCACGGAGCGCATCCGCGTAGTTCACCATCCCGTCCAACCGCTGCATCAGTTGGCGAACTTCTGTTTTATCCCTGAAGGTGGATATCGCGCCGATAATTTCGTCGTTGCTGCGCACCGGAACGGTATTCACCAGCAGCAGGCGGCCTTTGACGATAATCTCTTCATCGCGGCGCGGCGTACCGTCACGCAACACTTCGCTAATGTCCACCACCTGCGACCAGGCATGACTCAGGGTGGATAATCTGGCGTCATCCTGCGTTTTTCGATAATCGAGCAGCGCCTGCGCCGCATGGTTAATCAACGTGACTTCGCCGCTATCATCCACGGCGATAACGCCCTCTTTGATTGACTGCAGCATCGCCTGGCGTTGTTCAAACAGGGTTGAGATCTCATAGGGTTCGAGGCCAAACAGGATACGTTTTAGCACCTTGACCAGCGCATACGTGCCTAATAACCCCACCAGAGCGCCGAACAGAATGGACCAGATAATACTGCCGCGGCTATTGTTGATCTGCTGCGTAACGTGACTGAGTTCCAGGCCGATCGCTACAACGCCGATCTGCCGGTGATGTTCATCATAAACCGGTGTGAAAACGCGCAGCGCTTTGGCAAGAAAGCCGCGATTAATGGCAACGTTTTCCTTTCCCTGCAGCGCGAGCAGAATATCATCGCCTTTGAACGGTTGGCCGATTCGCTGCGTTTCTGGGTGTGAATAACGGATGCCCTGCATGTTGGTCACCACAATAAACAAAAAGCCATTATGCTGGCTCACCGCTTCGGCGAGCGTCTGAATGCCGCTTTCCGCAGGCGGTTTTTTCAGCCCCTCGCGAATTGCCGGAGAGTCCGCCAGCGAGCGCGCCACCGCCAGCGCTTTATCTGCCAGCGCGTCGCGCGTCATGCTGCTGATTTGCGAAAAATAGATCAGATGGACCACAACGAGCACCGAAAACAAAACGGCGCTGACCATCAGAATGACGGTAGTGCCGAGTTTCATGGGGCGTTTGCGTAACGCCCGGCATGGCAGGGAGTGTTTCATAGTGGACCTGAGCGGACGAATCGTAAGGTTATTATCCCTGATGAGGCGTCTAATTCAAAGGCATAGGCGATGTTGCTCCAGTGTTGAAAAGCCCGTCTTACCTTGTAGGGGGCGCTACCTGCTCATGTCGACTGGCAAACGTCATGTCGTTAATTAATATCGCCGGATACCGTGATGGGTAATTTATTTTCATCACAATTGCATAAAATAATTTTTCATTAATTTTTATAATAACGTATGCGGTATCACATTTTATTTTTACTGACGTTCAGAATGCGTTTGATCACAATCAATCAGCGCTAATGTTTAATCTATTATGATTAGTTTTCATTACATATTATTAATAATTATGGAAGCAATGTGAGAAATAAAACATGGAAATAAAAAAATGGCTGAACACAACCATAACCCGACGTGATGCTATTGTCGCTACTGCAAAAGTAGGGGCGGCGGTGACGCTAAGCCAGGCGATTACGCTGCCTTTTGCTACCACTGCCCAGGCGCAGGATACCCCGATACCGAAGGATGCCAACGACGAAACCGTCAGGCACAGCGCCTGTCTGGTCAACTGTGGCAGCCGATGCCCGCTTAAGGTTATCGTGAAAAATGATCGCATCGTGCGCATTGAGCCGGAAGACGCGAAAGATGACGCGGTATTCGGCGAGCATCAGATTCGTCCCTGCCTGCGTGGGCGTTCCAGTCGCTGGCGCGTCTATAGCCCGGATCGCATTAAGTATCCGATGAAAAGAGTGGGAAAACGCGGTGAAGGAAAATTTAAACGTATTTCATGGGATGAGGCCACGGCCTTTATTGCAGCGGAATTAACGCGCGTTAGCGAACAATATGGCCGGGAAGCTATTTATTATAATTATCAATCCGGGGCATATTATCATACGCAGGGCAGGCCCGCCTGGATAAGATTATTAAATCTCACCGGCGGTTATTTAAATTATCACAACACCTATTCCACGGCGCAAATCGCCACCGCCACGCCCTATACCCACGGCGATTATGTCGGTAGCCATTTTACGCAGATCGCGCATTCCGATCTGGTGGTGCTATTTGGTCTGAATCTCTCAGAAACGCGGATGTCCGGCGGCGGTCAGGTTGAAGAGCTGCGCCGGGCGCTGGAGACCTCGAAAGCCCGAGTCATTATTATCGATCCACGCTATACCGATTCGGTGATTACCGAACACGCCGAATGGCTACCGATTCGCCCAACCACGGACGCTGCGTTAGTCGCCGGCATCGCGCATACGCTGATTACCGAACAGCTTCTCGACGAGGCGCTGGTAAACCGCTATTGCGTCGGCTATGACCGTAGCACTTTGCCGGACACGGCTGCGCCTAACGCCAGCTATAAAGATTATGTTCTTGGCACGGGCGATGACGGTATCGCGAAAACCCCGGAATGGGCGGCGGATATCACCGGTATTCCGGCAACGCGTATTCGCCAACTGGCGCGCGAAATCGCCTCGGCGCGCGCCTGCTATATTTGCCAGGGCTGGGGGCCGCAGCGTCATGCCAACGGCGAACAAACCGTGCGTGCTATTCAGACGCTGCCAGCGTTAACCGGCCACTTCGGGCGGCCCGGCACCAACAATGGCAACTGGCCTTACGGTACGCCGTATGGCGTGCCATTGTTGCCTGTCGGTAAGAATCCGATCAAAACCTCTATTCCTTGCTATTTATGGACGGACGCCATTCAGCATCCGGAGAAAATGACCGCGACGACAATGGGCGTGAAAGGCGCGGACAGGCTAAAAACCGGGATTAAGCTGTTTTTCAACCAGGCCGGTAATACCTTGCTGAATCAGCACGGCGAAACGAACCGCACCCGTCAAATTCTCGCGGATGAATCGCTGTGTGAAACCATTATCGTGATTGAAAACCATATGACGCCCAGCGCGATGTATGCGGATCTGCTGTTGCCGGAGACCAGCTATCTTGAGGCGGAAGACCTGGTGGACAGCTCCTATGCGGCGGGATCGCATAACTATATGATTGCGATTCAGAAAACCGTTAAACCGATGTGGGAAGTGCGCAGCACGTATGACATCTGCGCGGATATCGCCGGGCATCTTGGACTGCGCGAGCAATATACCGAGGGCCGAACTCAGGCGCAGTGGGCGGAGATGCACTATCAGCAGATCCGTGAGAAACGTCCATACCTGCCGGAGTGGAGCGTGGCGAAAGAGATGGGCGTGATTGACCAGCGTATCGCGACCGAGCAGCAGAGCCTTGCGTTTGCCGATTTCCGCGCCGACGCCGAGGCTAATCCACTCTCCACGCCGTCGGGCAAAATTGAAATTTACTCCCAGGCGCTGGCGGATCTGGCGCAAACGTGGACTTTGCCAGAAGGCGAGCGAATTCCCGCATTGCCGGAATTTTGTCCGGCGAAAGAGTCGCACCTTAACAAAGCGCTGACGGCGAAGTATCCGTTGCAGTTAAGCGGCTTCCATACCAAAGGGCATACCCACTCGACCTACAGCAATGTGCTGATGCTGCATGAGGCGGTGCCGGATGAAGTCTGGATTAACCCGATTGACGCCAGCGCCCGCCAATTGAAGTCCGGCGATCGGGTGCATGTATTCAATGACCGCGGCGTGGTGGAGCTTCCCTGTAAAGTGACCCAGCGCATTTTACCCGGCGTGGCGGCGATGCCGCAGGGCGCGTGGACGCGGCTTGACGGCAACGGCGTTGATGTCGGCGGCTGTATCAATACGCTGACCAGCCACCACCCTTCGCCGCTGGCGAAAGGCAATCCGCAGCATACCAATCTGGTTGAAATTAAACGCGCTTAAGGAGTGATGTACGATGAAACAGTATGGCTTTTATGTTGACTCCTCGCGCTGTTCAGGCTGTAAAACCTGCCAGGTAAGCTGCAAGGATAATAAAGATCTGGATGTCGGTCCGAAACTGCGCCGCATCTATGAATATGGCGGCGGAAGCTGGGTGAAAGAGGGGGAAAGCTGGCATCACGACACCTTTACCTACTACCTCTCTATTGCTTGTAACCATTGCGATGAGCCGGTATGTGTCTCCGGCTGTCCGACCGGGGCGATGCATAAACGCAAAGAGGATGGTCTGGTCGTGGTGGATGACAGCGTATGCGTCGGCTGCCGCTATTGTGAAATGCGCTGCCCCTACGGCGCGCCGCAGTTTGATACGCAGGCGAACGTGATGCGTAAATGCGACGGTTGTCTTGACCGACTGGAGAACAATCTGCGCCCTATTTGTGTGGATTCTTGCCCGCAGCGAGCGCTGGATTTTGGCCCTGTCGATGAATTACGGGCAAAATATGGCACGGAGAATCAAATTGCGCCGCTGCCTTCGGCGTCGTTCACCCATCCTAACCTCATTATTAAACCGCATCCGAAAGCGAGACCCACAGGCGATACGGAAGGCGCAATCATGAACATTCGGGAGGTGCGCCATGCATGAGTTACCGCTGGTCTTTTTTACGGTCTTTACCCAGAGCGCGGTCGGCGCGTTTATTCTGCTGCTGATTGGCGGCGCAATGGGGCTGGTCGCGCCGCGGCGTAAGGCTATCGGTCTGTTCTCGGTGATGTGCCTGTTTGGGCTTGGCGTCATTGTCGGCATCTTCCACGTCGGGCAACCGCTGCGCGCGCTGAATATGCTGCTGCGCGTCGGACATTCGCCGATGAGTAACGAGATTGTCTTGTCGGCGGCTTTTGCGGCGCTCGGCGGTCTGGGGGCGCTCGGTTTGTTGCTGAACCGGGCGACGCCGCTGTGTAACGCGTTGGTATGGTTGGCAGCGATAGTCGGGGTGGTCTTCTTATACGCCGTTCCGCAGATTTACCAACTGCCGACGGTGGCGACCTGGCGTTCATCTTACACCACGGCAATGATGATATTGACGCCGTTGATTGGCGGCGGCGCGTTGGCGGCATTGTTTGGCGTGCGCCGTCTGGGGCTACTGGTCAGCGTGTTGGCGATTTTGGTGAGCTTTTGTCTGCGCCCGGGCTATATGGCGACGCTGATGAGCGCCGATAGCGCTCTGACCGCCGCGCAGCATAGCTGGTTTACCGCCCAGGCGATATTGCTGGCGGCGGGTGTGGTCGGGGTGGTGGTCTGCGCGCGCCTGAAATCGAGCGCTGCGGTGCTGGCCATGACGGCAGTGGTGGTTATCGCGGCGGAGTTGGCGGGTAGGATTGCGTTTTACAATCTGTGGACGCTGCCAATGTAGTTTTTTGCCCGGTTTATGCCATGTAAGCCTGATAAGCGTAGCGTTATCAGGCGAAATATTTCAGGAGCTATTGCTATGCCTTCCCGTGCTGTTTTGCCGCGTATCCTCGGCGCACTGTTTTACTTCTCCCCTGAGAGGCCGGAGGTGAAAGCGTTGTTCGACTGTTTGCCAACGTTGCCTGAGCTTTACCCCTGGCGCGATCGCGGACATATTGAATCACTATGTGCGTCATGGTCGCTACCGGATGATGATGCGCTTACATGGCAATTTTCCGTGTTGTTTGAAGGCCAGGGAAAGATGCCCGTCCCGCCCTGGGGATCGGTCTATCTGGAAAAAGATAATTTGCTGATGGGGGAAACCACCGCCGATTATCGAGCTTTTTTACAGGCGCAGGGCATGGTATTCACTGACCGTGAACGCGAGCCGGAAGATCAGTTTGGCCTGATGCTATTAGCCTGTAGCGATCTGCTGGCTCGAGGCGACAACGTGGCGGCCAACCGGTTACTGGAGGCGCATCTGCTGCCCTGGGGATTCCGCTATCTGGAATTGCTGCAACGCAATACCGTTAGCGCCTTCTATGCCCGGCTTGCCATCGTAGCGACCTGTTATCTGCAGGATGTTCAGCAGCAACAGGGACTACAGCCTGAGAATAAACGGTTGTTTTTCTGAGGTATTGGTCAGGTTTTGATGGCGTGCCATAATGCTTGTGCCGCCATCGTGCCCGCTGTTGCGTCAGCGGGCACAGTTTACTATTACAGCTCCGGCGTCTTTTTGAAACCGGTCAGCATCAGCACCAGGCTCTGTTTTGAGTCCGCTGGCGTGAAATCGTAGTGATTTCCCTGACGGTCGCCGCCGATATACCAGGATATTTCCGTTTTCCCTTCCGCCAGCGCCTTGCGCACCGCTTTATCGACATCAACCATGCGATACTCATGTGAATGGTTTAGATATAACACGGCATCGGAACGGTAGTTGATCGCCGGTTTATTGTTCCAGGACACGGTACTGACGTGCCAGTCACTGCTGGTCGGGTAAAAGAAAATTTGATCGGCGCCGTTCGTTTCCGTTTTGCCGCCAAAAAGGCGAATACGGTATTTGAATAGCGAAGCGTCCATATTGGCAGGCAGGGGCGGGATCTTAAATTTCACCAGCGTGAGCGTTTCCGGGTGCTGCGTGCGTCCGCCATTTGTCCAGTCATCCTGTACGTACAAGGTATCGATGCTGGCATGAGGCTTGTCATCTTCGCTGCTTACCCAGGTATTTTCTTCCGCTTTACTGTAGGCGTAAGGAACCGTAGTGCCGCAATCCAGTCCCTGATTCATACACAGATCCGTCATAAACTGCGCGCCATCTTCCGTCCAGCCATTCATAAAATCGGCATGGGCGGTATAAAGACTTCCCCAGCGATCTGCCCGGGTTTCGCCATGCATTACCGGGTCCATCGACAATTCCACTTTGGACGTATCCAGCGAGGAGATCTGCGGGAGTACCCAGGCGATGTTCATATTAACCGTTGGGATTTTGACCGGATAGTCTGCGGAACATTTCCCGTGGTCGGCATAGATAGCGTTATTGTGGCTATGGGTTGGTTTCAGGTTGACGCCATCCCAACAGTTGGGGAAAGCGATCCCTATATTAAACTGGACGGCATCGTCCGCTTTACGCAGGCCGCATATTTCGCCTACCTTGTTGGTGTAACCTTTGCCGTTGGCACATAAAAAGGTGATTGCGGAACTGGGGCCAGTACCGTGATGATCGCCTGCCAGTAACTCCAGCCCGGCCGGGAATGGATGGAGCGGATATTGCGCTATATTTGTGGATTGATAATAGGTCTTTTGGTAGGCCGGATTTACGATTTCACCATCAGGTAATTTCATGGACGGCGCCCAGTAAGCGGAGCTGTCGGCTTTATTATCACAGGTGGTATCGGGTTGCGCGCGCAACGTCTGGTAGGTAGAGACCGCGTCGGTGTGGGTGTTGCCAAAAAAGTCATGCCACATCGCCTGATTCGCTTTACCAAACATCATAATCGCGTCATCGCCCAGCGTGTGGTGATAGCCGCACACGACATGTGCCTGAGGACCGGCATGGGCCGGGAATGCGCCAGCGGCAACGAGCGTAGCCAGGCTGACGGTAATAAGGTTGAGTTTCATTTTTTTGCTGCCCGGTTGAATAGAAGTGGAAGCAGCAATAGCAGATCAGATTGCGGTGTTACATCTCATTAATTATCACTTTTTGTCATTTGCCCTGCATACAGGGGCGAATTTGCAGACGTACTATTTAAATAATTAGCCGAAACTACCCTCCTCTTGATTATGTCAATTTACAAAAAGGGTACGTTAGTGATTAAAATCGGGCTTTTTGTGATAACCCTCACTATTTCATTTTGCCTATGCTAATGGCGCTCGCCATAACCGAATAACGATTCTATCGGACATCGGCTTTATTTTTAAGAAATGCGTTACGACATCAGTCGTGACGCGATCTGCTATGGATTTTTTATGAGATTACTAAAACGCGTTATTGTGGTTGTACTCTTGGGCGTGATTTTATTTATGGTCAGGGACGATATACGCTATGTTTATCAACTGATCCTCAAATATGGTGATAAACCCTCGGCGCTGGCACTGAGTAGCTATAAAGCGGTTATTCAGCAAAAACCAGTCGCAGGAGTTAAGAGTAACCTTTCAGGTTTGACCTACTCCGCCGAAGACAGGATGCTTTTCGCCGTTATTAATAATCCCCCTGAACTGGTCTGGTTAACGACAGAAGGGCAGTTGGTAGGGCGGATGCCGCTCCAGGGCATCCACGACCCGGAGTCTATTGCATGGAGTGGGGGCAACCAGTTCCAGATAGGCAGTGAGAAAGATGGCGCGGTCTATAAAACACAGGTGGATATTCAGCGCGGCACCATGCAGATAATCTCCATGGTGAAGCTTGAGGGCTATGACAAAGCAAAAAATAAAGGGCTGGAAGGTACGGCATGGGATGCGAAAAATGAGAGATTATATGCCGCAAAAGAAAGAAAACCCATAGTGATCAAAGAAGTAGAAATGAGCAAAAATGGTATTACCAGAGCGTTGCCTTCTGCCATCACTGCAAGTGTGAGCGATGTCTCCGGACTTGAATACCATGCCCCAACGGATTCGCTGCTGGTGTTGTCGGACGAGTCAAAAATGATTCTGGAGGTCAGTTCCGAGTGGCGGGTGCGCGATCGATTGTTCCTGACGGCGGAGTGGTCAGGGCTCAGAGATGATATCCCCCAACCAGAAGGGATTGCCATGGATAATGAAAATAATTTGTATATTGTGAGTGAACCAAATCTGTTTTATAAATTTTCGTGTGATATACAGAATGACTAAAATGTATTTTTACTGTCACAGTATGCTAAAACAGAACAAGGTTATTAATACCATGATTTGACGATTGCTTGATTCGTTGATTCATTGTTGGGGATATTTATGTTTTACTTACCTCAGTAACGGATTACTTTGTGGTGTAGCGTAACGGTAATTGTCCTCCTCATATTTGCGGCAGCGTAGTCTGCCGCTTTTTTTTATAAATTAACTCTCTCTGTAATAATTAACAGACAATAAATATTATTCTGTTTTTTTCAGGAGGCCTCCGAAGAGACCTCGCATGGTGATGTTTAGTTATCAGGCATAATATTCTTCATCAACACTTACCGAATGCCATGTCGCCTCGCTAAGCGAAATCATTTCATCTACGCCGGAACTCTTGTTAACCGGGTTTTACGTCGGCGATGTGCCTGTAAATGTTCCATTGGCGGTGGCGCTATTCCCGGCGGGATCGGTGGCCGTAATGATGTACTGATTCTCCCCCCCGACAGAATAGCGGATTGCGGAACAGAAACATACCAGTTACCGGTATCGTTATCAACACTGGCGGAGTAGAGTCGATCGTCAGCCAGCCGATAGACAGCGAAGAATTACCCCATAGCGTTTGCGGAACGAACACTGATTGAACAGCTTTCATTCACTGCTGTTCCCGGAGATTTTATGGGTATTATCGGTACATCAGGTTCAGGTAAATCTTCTTTAATCAAAGCACTATCAAATTCCAGTCATTGCTATACGGGAACAGTTAAATTAAACAACGTAGATATCACACCGATCTCTGAAGATGATATCCAGAATTGCCTTGCCTACCACTTTGGCAACATTTTAGAAAAAATTACGTAATATCGACTGATATGTAAAACTCATTCAGCATCAAATGGATTAATTCAACATCAGTAGTAATATCCATTTTTTTATAGGCTGATCTCTTTTGTGTTGAAATCGTTTTTATATTTCGATCTAATAAATTTGAGCAACTTTTAACAGATAATCCTGCTGCCACGTAATAAATGACTTTTTTCTCGCTCAATGTTAGGTCGAATTTTTTAGCGAGCAACAGAATTCCATCTCTTATATTAATATGTTTTGCTTTGTTCTTATACTGCATTGTCAGATATCTCAATTAACATATTGATGACGAGAGGAAGATAAAAACGCTAAAAATTCCGATGGTGTAGTTTTGAAGTGTTTTTTAAAAACGCATGTAAAATAAGAAGCACTATCATAACCACACATATAAGCCACTCGGGTAATATTATATTCACTATTGCGTAGAAGTTTTGTCGCTTTATTCATTCGCGCATTAAGGTAAACTTCGCTGAATGAGGTGTTCTCTTGTTTCAATTTCCTCTTTAATGTGGAACAACTCATATAGAGTGAGTCAGAAATATCCTTGAGCGCCCATTTTCGACTTATGTCGCTTATAATAATATTATAAATGTTTTCGGCTAATGTATTTTGCGATAGTTCTCTGAAGAGAGCAAATGCTTCGGGTTCATAGATGAACTCTGAAAGTAGAAATCTTATTAAATATTCCTTTTTATCTTGGGATAGTTTTTGGCTTTTATTTGAAGAGTGTAAGAGGTTGAATACTCTTGCTACGCCTGTTTCTATTGGCGCTAACAGATGTTTTGTCGTCGGTTTTGTTAATGGGGCCGAAAAGTCTGCATGTTCATACAGAAAAAAATTATAAGCATTTTTTATTGACGCTGAATCTAATTCAATTAAATTATAATTTAACTGTTCATGAGTCTCTTCCATTGTGATATGAATGGTTTGATCTTTAGCTAAAAATATTAACATTGGCCCTGATGCCGTAATATACTCCCCGGACGATGTCGTAATTGAAATTTTACCCGTGGTGAGCTTGATGAGCACGGACTGCAGTAAATTTAATCCCTGAAGTGATAAGGATTTCCTCTGCCAGTTTTGCGCTGATTGTAAACATTCAATGCTCCCCACCTGGACAGGTGAGGGATTAAATACTTTTAGCATGATAATTTCCTTTTATTAAATGTGCGTGTAAATCAAAAATTATTCTGAAAAATATTTCAAAAAAACTAATATATAGCTATATAATTATTTGCGAACTTAAGGTATCAGGTGGCGATCTTTTCATTTTCTATGGAAAATGCTATTTTATATTGCATTTCTACATATTATAGTATCGTTAAAAAACTATGTCGCGTATAAAAAAAAGATGGAAATTTACAAGAATTGGCTCATGTTATTATCAAATTATCTCTTTAAAATTTGAATTAAGTAATAATTTCCTTTAATCTTTTAGAGAATAGCTCTTTAATTTCATGGAGGTAGTTAGCATGAGGTATAAGATCTGATTTTAATTTGTGATAAGGTTTATCCTGGAGGTAAATATTAACGTTCTCGGTTAGGAAAGGCATACAACGCGGTAAATATATACTGCGGCGGGTAGATGGCGTAGCGATATCCGGAAGTTTGAGGGGGAGGGGACGCATTCAATCGTATGGTTGGCTTTATGAAAAACGGTGTAACACGTTATTGAGGTTCTTACTGTGCGTATCCGTTAGGTTTATGCTTTCTGGATTGTATAATGTTGCGTGTTTTGGCGCGGCAGTATTGAATCTTTTGCTGCGTCGGCCCCGAGGAGGAATCACTCACAGCGAATGCCAGCGCACAGCCTGGTACTGAATCTCTAAATGAGTAGAAAACCTTTCGGTTCGATACTCCGGTTCTATTCCTTCTAAATTTATCGTAATGACATCTGCGTTACGCGTGTTGTATACTTAATATCCACAGAAGTACAAGAGGACAACACTATGCCAGCCGCAAACAGTATGGCGATGAAACGCGAAACCCTGAACCTGCGTATCAAACCCGCCGAGCGCGATCTTATTGATAGAGCGGCGAAAGCCAGAGGGAAAAACCGCACTGACTTTGTGCTGGAAGCTGCCCGTGCTGCCGCCGAGGAAGCGCTGATCGAACAACGCATCATTATGGCCGATCCAGAGGCCTATCAGGAATTTCTGGCTCGTTTGGATCAAACACCTTCACCTAATGCCGCACTGCGTAAAACCATGCAGACCCCTGCGCCGTGGGAGCAGGAAAAATGATTTCCTCCCCTGAGCCGCTTCATGCCGGACATATTCTTACTCCGTTTTGCTGCGGTGTGGATTCTATGGATAACTGGCTGAAACAGCGGGCGATGAAAAATCAGACCACTGGTGCGTCCCGTACCTTTGTGTGTTGTGGCAGCGATTCGAGCGTACTGGCCTATTACTCGCTGGCGTCCAGCGCGGTCACGACGAATACCGCCCCCGGTCGCTTTCGTCGCAATATGCCTGACCCGATTCCGATTGTGGTATTGGGGCGTCTGGCGGTGGATAAATCGCTTCATGGGCAGGGCGTTGGTCGGGCGCTGGTACGCGACGCAGGGCTGCGGGTTATTCAAGTGGCGGAGACTATCGGCATTCGCGGGATGCTGGTTCACGCCCTGTCGGATGAAGCACGGGAATTTTACCAGCGGGTGGGGTTTGTACCGTCGCCGATGGATCCGATGATGTTGATGGTGACGTTGGGGGATTTGGTGGAGAGTGTTTAAACTCCAGAACGTATCCATTAACCTCACAGACACTTCAAGTTACGGATGAACATTGCCCCTGAAATAAAAAATGAATTCAGTTTTGAACATTTTCCATCAAATTAAGTGGGTTTTCGTCGATATGCAGCGTCAAGTTGTACAAAAAAATAGTTACGAAACACACCCTGGTCCTACGTTACTTATAAGAGTTATCGCTTGTTATTATGCAGCAGCGAGGTCAGCACAGAACCAATAAGTAATGAGTTACGTAAACAGAGAGTCTTTATCTCCGGAAGCGGTGTCCGTTCTGTTTGGTTTCGCCATAACCTTGAGAACTTCAAAAAGCGCCTGAAAGCGCTGGAACGTAGAGCCAGTGACGACGAGGCGTGTGGAGAAATCGAAACGGCGCATCCCGGTTATCTGGGGGCACAGGACATATTCTATGTTGGCAACCTGAAAGGCGTTGGGCGTATTTACCAGCAGACATTCTCGACCAGACTGTGTGTTCTGTTCTTTTTGACGATCGGATGTCAGAAGATGATGGCTGCCGCCAGACTGACGATGTCTGTCCTGCTGCTCAATGTCCCGTCCGGGGGCGTGATGATGCTGTCAGGTCTGCTGCCCGGTGGCCGCTGGTTTGCGCAACTTTGTGTCCTGCACCTGACCGTTATCGGAGCCGTGTTATATCTCCCCTGATCATTCCTTTCCTGTCGAAAATTACACTGTCTGTTGTTTAATTATGTATTAACCCGGAGAGACTCTTTAAGCTCCAGCAGTCAGGCATTGCGGGTTGTTTATCTGCTGACTGAACGTTTTCTCTGTGTGTAAACACCTTCCCTTCTTCCACCTGCTCCATGTTTAAGAATGGAACGGAGGTTATTTTATTACGGCAACCATGTCCGTTTTTTTTATTTATTTCCCTTTTTTTAATATCTGAACATAATTTAATACTCTCCCAGCCTGTTTTCTGAACGTTGTTTTTATCCGGCATTAATGGTTCTGTATTTTATATACCCTGTTCATCGGGCCCTTTAATTCTCGGTTACTGTTTTGCGTTTTGTTGAAAAACAGGAAGATACTTGCGTGGTGAATAATATCCTGCGGTACTTGTTCGGGGCTGGGAAACCTCTTTGTTTGCGGTCGATTCCGGCTTAACTATAAATCAACGTCTTTTTTAAGTGCTGCGAGGTTGCTGTGTATCCATTTGATTTAAATGTATTTTATATCGTGATATTCAGTTTTATTACATGAAGTTCTGTCTTTTTCGTTATTATTTTCTGTTTTTGATTTTGATTAATTTATCTTTTCTTTTTTTTGGGAGTGTAATGCATGGTTAATGGATGGTTTGGCGATCTTTTGTATTGATTTGATGTTATTTTTTAGAATCTAATTCTGTTTTCATTATATTTTCTAGTGTTATATTTTGGGTATGTGTTTTGTTATGGATGAAAAGATCGTTAAAGATATGCTTTTCAGAATTAACGTCTTAAATATAATAAGCGAAAAGATTAGTTATCTTCCCTTTACATGTTTTCCTTGCCGGGAAGGTTAAGGAAAAGTTAAGGAAGGAAGTTCCGTTGAAACTGAATAAAAAATCATTTTCCGGCGTCAGGATAGTGAGGGCCGGGGAACTCGAACCGGGGGCCGTGTCCGAAGAGCAGTTCTGGCTACTTGTTGATATATCCCCGATACACAGTGAAAAGATTATTCTGGCCCTGAAAGATTATTTCGTTTCCGGGTATTCCAGAAAGGTTGTGTGCGAACGCCACGGTATGAGTGGCGGATATCTCAGCACCAGTGTTAACCGGCTGAATTTTATCAGCAGGAATGTGCATAAACTGGCGGGTTATTACAGCCATCATGAATGATAAAGCAGACTGAACCGTCTGCTCCGGATTTGCGATGAAAAAAATAAAGATACTTTTCCTTCTGCTGCTGGCAGGGGGCGGGCTTTCTCACGCTTCCGTTCAGAAAACCCTGTTCAGTGCTGATGTGGTGGCCTCTGCCTGTCATGTGGTGGTGGATGCTGACGGTACCGGCAGCAGCCGTTTGACCTTCGGGACATACCGTAAGTCGTCCGCTGCACCCGTGCCGCCGCGTGATTTCACCGTGCGTCTGTATGAGACCGGCGCCACCGTTCAGGGCTGTTCGGCCTTTCTGGCCGGGCAGATCGCCACCCTGAATTTCGGCAACCCGGGCCAGCTGGACGGACAGGGTGTGGTCACCCGTGGCGCTGGCGACGGTATCCGTATCGATGTGCGGGCCGCGGATACGCAGGCGGACTTCCGGGGGCGCATCACGCAGGCAAATCATGAGGTGAAGTACCCGGTGGATTTTGCCGCGAAGGGGCAGTTCCGGTTTCGTGCGCAGCCGGTGTTTCCGGCGGACGTGAAGGCGGGTGAGTACAACGGCGCCCTGACCTTTGTGGTCACCTACCAGTAAGGAATGCTGATGAACGGGAATAACGTAAGACAGCCAGCCTGCCAGATGTCTTTTTGCCATGCCGTGCTGGCACTTGCGATAGCGGTTGCCCTGGGCAGCGGTACCGCAAGTGCCGGAGAAAAACTGGACATGTCCTTTATTCAGGGTGGGGCGGGGATTAACCCTGAGGTCTGGGCGGCGCTGAACGGAGATTATGCGCCGGGGCGTTACCTGGTGGATCTGTCCCTGAACGGGAAGGATATCGGGAAGCGGATCCTGGACGTAACACCACAGGACAGCGAAGCGCTGTGTCTGTCAGAAGCGTGGCTGGCAAAGGCCGGGATTTATGTCAGCGCGGAGTACTTCCGTAAGGGATATGACGCCATGCGGCAGTGCTGGGTGCTGGCGAAAGCGCCGGCGGTGAAGGTGGACTTTGATGTCGCCACCCAGAGCCTGTCGCTGGCCATTCCGCAGAAAGGACTGGTGAAAATGCCGGAGAACGTGGAGTGGGACTACGGCACGGAGGCGTTCCGGATGAACTACAACGCGAACGCCAACAGCGGGCGGTACAACACGTCGGCGTTCGGCTCAGCAGACCTGAAGGCCAACATCGGTCGCTGGGTGGTGAGCTCGTCAGCCACGGCCAGTACCGGGGATGGCGGGAGCAACGAGGCCACGATAAACATGTTCACGGCCACCCGGGCCATCCGCTCCCTGAGTGCGGACCTGGCGGTCGGGAAGACCTCGACCGGTGACAGTCTGCTGGGCAGTACCGGCACGTACGGTGTGTCCCTGTCGCGGAACAACAGCATGAAGCCGGGCAGCCTGGGGTATACCCCGGTGTTCAGCGGCATTGCGAACGGTCCCTCAAGGGTGACCCTGACCCAGAACGGCAGGATGCTGTACTCGGGGATGATGCCGTCCGGGCCGTTCTCCGTCACGGATGTGCCGCTGTACAGCAGCGGGGACGTGACGATGACGGTCACCGGGGATGACGGGCGGGAGCAGACGCAGGTCTTTCCGCTGTCGGTAATGGCCGGGCAGCTGAGTCCGGGACAGCACGAGTTCAGCGTGGCGGCCGGGATACCGGACGATGACAGCGACCTGGAGGGCGGGGTGTTTGCCGCGTCATACGGGTATGGTCTGGACGGGCTGACGCTGCGCACGGGGGGCGTGTTCAACCAGGACTGGCAGGGTGCCAGTGCCGGTGCGGTTCTGGGGCTGGGGTATCTGGGGGCGCTCTCCGCTGACGGCGCTTATGCCACGGCGAAGTACCGGGACGGCAGCCGCAGCGGGAATAAGGTGAAACTGGCCTGGAGCAAACAGCTGGCGCTGACGAACACCGGACTGCGGGTGAGCTGGTCACATCAGAGTGAGGAATATGAGGACATGTCCTCCTTTAACCCGGCTGAAACATGGCTGCAGCAGAACCAGGGGCGCCGGACCCGGGATGAGTGGAATGCGGGCATCAGCCAGCCGGTGGGAGGGCTGTTCAGCCTGTCGGCGTCGGGATGGCAGCGGAGCTATTACCCGGCCTCCACGACCGGCAGTTACCGGTACGCTGATGACAACGGTAAGGAGACAGGAATTACCGGTACCCTGAGCACACAGATAAAAAGCGTCAGCCTGAATCTGGGCTGGTCCGGGTCCCGGAACATGAACGGGGAGAACACCTGGTCGGCCTCCGCGTCGGTGTCGGTGCCGTTCACCCTGTTTGAGCGGAAGTACAGCAGCAGCACCACGGTGAGCACCGGTAAAGATGGCGGCACCGGCGTCAGTACCGGTATCTCCGGGGCCCTGAACGACCGGTTCAGCTACGGTCTGGGCGGCGGCCGTGACAGTGACGGCGGTATCAGCAGTTACCTGAACGCCGCCTACAGCGGCGACCGGGCGAACCTGAACGGCACGGTGAACCACTCGTCCGGTTCGGGCACCAGTGGTTCGGTGTCAGCCAGCGGTTCGGTACTGGCGGTGCCGGCGGCGCGGGACATCATGTTCAGCCGGACCACCGGGGACACGGTGGCGGTGGTGAGCGTGAAGGACACGCCGGGGGTGAAGGTGATGTCCGGCAATGAAACGTCGGACAGTGACGGGAACCTGGTGGTGCCGCTGAACAGCTATGACTGGAATACGGTGACCATAGATGCGGGCACGCTGCCGCTGGACACGGAGCTGTCCACGACCAGCCGGAAGGTGGTGCCGACGGACAGGGCGGTGGTGTGGATGCCGTTTGATGCTCTGAAGGTGCACCGTTACCTGCTGCAGGTGAGGATGCCGGACGGGGCCTTTGTGCCGGGCGGCACATGGGCACGGGACAGCAATAACACGCCGCTGGGCTTTGTGGCGAACAACGGCGTGCTGATGATTAACGCGGTGGACCGCCCCGGCGATATCACGCTGGGACAGTGCCGGATACCTGCGGCGAAACTGCAGGAGACGGCGAAACTACAGGAAATTACGTGCGAATAAGCATAACCGGACAATGATGACGATGAAACAGACCCAGAAAATGCGTTCTTTTTTCCGTAACAGAGTGACGAAGGCGCTGGGAATGACCCTGGCCCTGATGATGGCGAGCCAGAGTGCGCTGGCTTCCCTGGCGGCGGACCAGACCCGCTATATTTTTCGCGGCGACAAGGACGCGCTGACCATCACGGTGACCAACAATGACAAGGAGCGTACTTTCGGCGGCCAGGCGTGGGTGGACAATATTGTGGAGAAAGACACCCGCCCGACGTTTGTGGTGACACCGTCCTTTTTTAAGGTGAAACCGCAGGGGCAGCAGACGCTGCGTATCATCATGGCCTCTGACCACCTGCCGAAGGATAAAGAGTCAGTGTACTGGCTGAACCTGCAGGATATTCCGCCGGCGCTGAAGGGAAGCGGGATTGCCATTGCCCTGCGCACGAAGCTGAAGCTGTTCTACCGCCCGGAGGCGCTGCTGAAGGACCGTAAAGGCGCCGAGGAAGGCATCAGCCTGCAGGTCCGTCCGGACGGGCGGACGATGCTGGTCAACACCACGCCGTATATCTACGCCATCGGCAGCCTGCTGGATGCGAACGGTAAAAAGGTTGCGGTAGACAACGACACGGCTCAGAAACTGCTGATGTTTATGCCGGGGGATGAGGTGCAGGTGAAGGGGAATGTGGTGAAGGTGGATTCCCTGAACGATTACGGCGAGCTGCAGACCTGGACCATCAACCAGAAAAAAGCGGCGGCACCGGAGGCAAAGACGGTCCCGGAGACGAAAACAGCGGCCGGGGCAGGTAAAAAATAATCCTTTCCGGTCCTGCGGAGTAAAGAGAAACCATGATGAAAAAAGCACTGATGGCGGTGGCCCTCTTCAGCGCCCTGCCGGTCCTGGCGGCGGATTACAGCGAGAAGACGCAGTACCTGGGCGTGGTGAACGGTCAGGTGGTGGGCAACAGCGTGGTGAAGGTGACGCGCACCCCGGCGGACCCGGTGCTGTACCGGACGGAGAGCAACGGTCCGCTTCCGGAGACGCTGGTCATCCGCAATGCCGAAAGTCGTCCGGCATCCGGAAACATGGCGTATATCACGGTGAAACGGACCCTGGGAGACGGCCGGGACGCACGGCTCACGCTGAAGACCACCCTGATGGTGGACGGGCAGCGGGCGGCCATTACGGCCGGCCAGCGGGGAGAGGATGTGGTTATCACGGTGCCGGCGGCAATCCGGCAGGTGGAGCTGAGAAGTGACGCGCCGGCGGAGCTGGAGGTGCCGGCGAACTACCGGGGGAATGTGCAGGTGCCGGTGGAAGTGGAAGGAGTAAGCGTCAGTTAAAAAGAACGGCAGGACACCACGAATTACCTGAGTGAATGACGCCCAGTTATTTACAGCAATAACGTAAAGCCATTCTGTATTACAGGGATAAATATCTCAGTGATGCCATCTGAATAAGGTGGCAGGGGATGGCTTTGCGGTAAAGCCAGATAAATGGGTTACCAAAATAAAAGATGTATTTATTTATTGTTTTATAAAACAGAAAGGAACTTAATTTATGAAAAAAACACTGATTGCACTGGCAGTGGCTGCATCTGCAGTGGTATCCGGCTCGGCTATGGCAGCATGGTCGACGGGCGGTGATTTTAACGGTAACATTAATATCGGCGGTAATATCACTACTGATGCACCAGCCTGGCTGTGGAAGACCGGGGCTGATCAAGGCACTGCGGTTGATTTAAAACTCGCAGATGCTGTCGTGTCTGGTGATAATAATGTGTGGAGCGGTGTTGGTAAAACTTCATTTCCTGTATTGATGGGGAAAACAAAAGCTCCATACTCCGGGATATCTACAGGTATGGCTCCGGTTATCACTTATGGTGGTGAGGGCTTCTCAATTTCTCAGCCTGCTGATTCTGCACCAGTGATCACGTTAAGTGCTTTTGCTAAAGATGATAAAACGAAGGCTGGTACGTTCCAGTTTAAAATGGATATTATGTCACTGGCTAATGTCTTCTGGAAAGGTGATGGCGTTACTACCAATGATAAAAACGCATATCAGACAATTGGTGACACAGGAAAAACTTATGGTAACGGATTTGCTCAAAATAAAACCTATGTAAACTCAATGACCCCAGTAGCAATCAAAGATAAAATCTCTGCTATTCTGGGTGCCGATATGATTACCATCCCAGCCGATGCTGTAACTAGCGGTTATACTGGGCCGAATATTTTTAACCGCGCTGATGCAGGAAGTATTCAGGGGGTATATGCTTCTGAATATGTTGCTGGTTCTGGCGTATTAACTTTCCCGAAAGCTAAAACACCTAAGAACTGGAACGCAAATATGACTGTCACTGTTTCTTATCAGTAATAGATCAGATTATCAGGCATAACAGAAAGTAATTTGCCTGATTATTAAAAACGGCGAACTATTTTTCGGTCGTTTGCCGGTAATAAACCCGGCATTCCGGTATATTTATTTCCTGCTTCTCTGCCAGTCAGGAAATGTTCGCGTACGCCGGTGCCGGGTTTATTCTTTTCAGCTTATCTGAATGCTCGTTGTTTATTAATTATGACCAACGGATAAAACAGAGTGAATAACGATGAAAATAACGCATCATTATAAATCTATTATTTCCGCCCTGGCCGCGCTGGCCCTGTTTTATTCCGCAGCACCCCGGGCCGGAATTCTTGACGGCGGGGAAATACAGTTTCACGGTCTGGTCACTGACGAGGCCCCGAAATGGACCTGGCAGGTGGGCTCTCCTGACCAGACATGGGCGGAGGATACCGCTGATGCCCGCACAGAGAACGGGCAACTGGTTTTTGATTTACGAGGCAAGGGCTCCCTGCCGTTTCTGGAAGGCCATCTGTATGAGGTGGCAGATCGCGGTGGTCCCGGCTTCACCCCTTTTATCTCCTTCAGCAGTAACGGGCAGCCGTTTTCCGTGACGGATGGCGGCAGCACGACGGCGCAACACTTCCGCGCCTCTGTCCCGGTACGTAACCCGGAGAACGGTCACGTGGCGGGACAGCTTTCTTTCACCCTTGACCAGGGAATGGCCGTCAGCGCCGGACACCAGGAAGACGGGGCGGTTCTGCCGGCAGGCATGTCGCTCGTAAACGGGCAGAGCGTGAGCGGTGTGCAGGCCGACACCCTGCCGCAGTGGCTCAAAAGCCGTCTGCCTTCCCTGCTGATGCTGAACCGGGGCTTCGGTAACGGAATGAGCACGGCAGATAACGGTCAGGTTATCAGTCAGGGCGTGCTGGCTGACGGCCGGGTGACCCGGCTGGCGGCGGCCTATGCGTCCGCCGTCTCGGATTTTGAGCTGCGCCTGCCGGCAGAAAACACGCCGGCGCAGTGGCAGGCCGGGCTGAGTGTGACGGTGACGGTCCAGTAAAGAACGGGCAGGGAGAGGAAGAACACAATGAAACGAATGACGATTTTACTGCTGGCCGCCAGTCTGCTGCCGTCCTGTGTGCTGGCGTGGAACACGCCGGGGGAAGACTTCAGCGGAGAGCTGAAGCTGGGCGGGCCGGTGACCAGCACCCGTAATCCCTGGGTCTGGAAGGTCGGGGAAGGGAACACACAGATAAACACGAAAGCTGTCTCTGTCCTGCGCAGTGGGGAGCAGGTAATACCGGTTCCCCTGCCGGCCATGACGGTCCTGCTGGGAAAAACTATCCTGACCACCCCGGCCGGCCGGGAGGGGCTTGCGCCGCAGGTGACGTACGGTAAGGAAACCGAGGGTTTTGCACTGACGTGGACGGCGCCGGGTACGGCATCGGTGACACTGCCGGTGACGGGGGAGGGAAATGTCCGTACCGGGACATTCACCTTCCGGATGCAGGCGGCGGGTGTGCTGCGCCATGTCCTGGGGGACCGGGCGGAGTATGCCGGGCTGTATGGCGACCTGCAGGGCAACGGCTTGCCGCCACAGACGCAGGTGATGCCGGCAGGGCAGACGCCGGGTGTGCTGCAGACCCTGTTTGACAGTGAAGGCCCGGTCTGGCTCCGGAAGATGACGGTCAGCAGCGTGTCCGGACTGAGCCGGTTCAGTGACGCCGCCCTGCGCCAGGTTGACGGGGTATACGGCGCACAGACGGTGGCGGACAGCGGTGAGCTGCGTTTTAAGGGGGCGGTACCGTCCCGCTGGCATACCTCCCTGGCGGTGAGCATTGAATATCGGTAAGGCTGCAGGCCCCCGGTCACCCGTTCCGGGCCCCGCCGTTTTTGTGGGGCTGGAGCGGGCTGACGGCGTGTTTTTCTTTGTGAGTGTCCGGGATATCCGGCAGGTGCAGGAACATAACGGCCGGGTCAGGCTGGTATTCGGGGAAGGCACGACATTCATGACCAGAATGACGCTGTCTGAGTTTACTGCTGCCTTACATGAAGCCGGTGGCTGTTATCTGTCGGTTGTTGATGCAGGTACTGTGTTATGTCAACCACTCGCAGAGAAACCTGATGCCGGTAGTGAACTATTTCTGAGCAGGGATCGTAATGAAAATATCTGTACGTGTACTGGTCACGGTTTATCTGCTGGTTCTTGTGGGACTGTCAGCCATGCTGGCAGAGCTGATAAGCCCGGCGTTAAGTTAGCGGGGGCAGGATAAATGGAAAATGCCATGTCCCGCCGGAAACGCATACTGCTGACGGGGAACTGTGAATATGAACTGCTGGGGCTGTCACATCTGCTTGCCGGTATGGGGTATGCCGTGGTGCGACCGGAGATGTCACCTCCCGGGGCATATGACCTGGCCCTGGTGGCACTGAGTGCGGAGCCGCTGGCCGGCTGGGGGCGGCATCTGCAGGACATCAGAATGCTGCACGCGGCCAGTCCGGTTCCCATGGTTGTTCTGGTACCTTCGCGGCTGCAGGAAATGCGGCTACTGAGAGGAACTGCGCAGGTTATCAGTGGCCGGGACAGCCTCCTCCGGCTGCGTGACATGCTGCGTCAGGCGCTTGAGGGAAGAGCCGGGCCGGAAAGCTCAGGTGAACTGACTGAGTTGCGAAAGCGGACTCTGATATCCCTGTGTACGGCCATAAACAGGAATGCCTCACTGAAGGCGGCATCACGCAAGGATTATTACCTCCGGGCCTGCCTGGTGGAGTATGCAGGGGTGGAGAACCTGCATGTACTGTGCACGAGCGGCCTGTTACCCGGGGTGATTACAGATGAAACCGGACAACGGTTCTGATATGTGAAGACCCGGGGCAGGTATTTCAGCTTCCGGGACACCATTGCTTCCCCGTAGTCACAGGAGAACAAAATGAGTAATGACGCTTGCGACAAAATTCTGTCTTTTATGCAGTCACAGGCAAACGGCAGGATAAATATACCGGTCAGGACCCGGAGTATTGCGGATGCGGCCGGGCTGACAATATACCAGGCCAGGGCTTATCTGGTTACGCTTGAGGACGCTGGCGTGGTGGAGAAAATGAATGCAGGTAAAGGCGTGTCCGGCCGATGGCTGCTGGTCTGACGGATATCCGGTAAAACAGGGGCATGGAGAGAACAAGTGGCCGGAACAGATATTGCGGTAACTGACTGATGAACTTTCTGAAGATGATTTATTACATCTGTATTTCTTTTGTCGTCATGATGTCACTGGTGTTTTTTGTATCAGTATTTCTGTTACTGAATATTGAATGAATATAATCCGGGGCTGCATGACAGGCCTTACGGGAATAAAGCTCTTTTTATCCGGACATCTCCATACCGGTAATTCCCCGGAGAATTTTTTTGCAGAAGGACAACATGCCGGATGACGAAAGACGCGCCGGGTATGGCGGGGGACGCTTTTCGCTCCGGGCGCTGATTTTACTGCTGCTGACCAGCGCTTTCATCTCCGGCTTCCTGACCGGAGCCCTGGCCATGCTCTGGTTTGTCATTGACTGCATGTAATGCGATGAACTGAACATCCGGAACCATGACTCTGAGACGTTTACTTAAACAAAAACCGGCACTGCTGGCTGGCGCTCTTCTGATGGTGGCCGGTGCGGCCACACTGTATTTTCCGGAAACCTGGTACCCGGAGGAAACGCAGTGGCAGCTTGCGACAGAAAAAGACATTCCCGGTATACAGGGCGGTCTCTCCGGCCTGACGTGGAACCCGGACAGCGGAACGCTGTTTGCCGTGACCGACCATCCGTCGTCGGTGGTGGAGCTGGACACGGACGGGAACGTGCTGCGGGTGATACCATCGGATGGCGACCATGATTTTGAGGCCATTGAGTATCTCGGCCGGAACCGCTATGTCCTGTCCCGGGAACGGGAGCGGATACTCACCACCCACCACATTGACAGGAATACGTCTGTCCTGCCGCCGGCGTCATACACCCTGACCCTGGATGTGGACAGAAAAAGCGACAATGCCGGTTTTGAAGGCCTTGCCCGTGGACGGGGAGAGAATGCCCTGATAGTGGCGCAGGAAAAGAAACCGCTTCGTTTTTTAGAAACGGACCACAGCCATGACTCTCTGTCGGTCAGTGATTCACTGACGCACCGGTTGTCCCTGCCGTGGTTCCTGAAGGATATCTCCGGTCTGCATTACGACAGGATAAACAGGCGGCTGTATGTGCTTTCCCATGAATCAGCCCTGGTGCTGGTGTCAGACCCGGAGGGCGGCAGGAGGGTGATGCCGCTGCGCCGGGGACACAGTGGTCTGGAGCGGGACATTCCGCAGGCGGAAGGGATAGCTTCTGATGGCCGGAATTCGCTGTGGATAGTCAGTGAGCCAGACCGGTTTTACCGCTTCAGCCGGACAACGACGTCATGACGGTCTGGACGGACTGCAAACGGGGGAGAGGCGTTGAATTCATGCGAATCGGGGAAACCAAAGGCGTTCTCCACGCCCGGTCGCCCCTACGCAGTTGCACTTCCTTTCATTTGCTGTGGCCAGTTTGCGGGAAGACTTTCACCTTCAGTAATTAAGTTTGGGGTGATCTTCTTTACTCAATAAATTATTTTTGTCGTTCAGCTCCTCACGGACTTTTGCCAGTGACTTCTGAAAAGCCGGGATTGTTTGCAGTCTTGCAAACTCTACTGCTCCCACATAACGGCCAGCATCAACATCACTTTGCCAGTGAGCACCACATATCACTCTGCTTTGCCCGAACTCCCATCCTCGTCTGGCGAGCTCCTGCGCGCGTTCCGGTCTGGCCTGGGATAATACTAATGCCAGAAGTGTACCATAAGCAGTATGCCCGGAAGGGTAAGAGCCATCTTTTCGCAAAGTATTCTCATCTTCAGGACGGCAGGTGGAATGATTAAATAAGACAAAGGGGCGAGTACGCATATAATATTTTTTTGCCGAAGCAGTAGCGTAGTAGCCGCCCATTTTCAGAAGGTTCTGTAACATATTCCAGGTTTCAGGCGTATCTTTGGGATTAATTTTAGCACCCACTACTGGCGAGAATATTCTGGCTATATTTTCCACGCTTACATCTGCATCCTCAGCAGCTTGTTTCCATCGTGGGGAACCCTTTATCGCATAGCCCTTAAAATAAGCCTCTTTATCATAGCGGAAAGCCGGATCATCATTACCTGGCGGTGGTGGTAAGTAGAACTGACTGTTCACTGATTCTTCAGGAGAATGAAAGAGTTGCACTGTTGCTGCTGATGTATATTTAGCTACGATCAGTGGTAGAAAAAATAGTAAATAACGACTTTTCATAAAGACTCACTCCGGATCAGACAATAATAAACAGATGTGATTCTATAATGATTTATTGAAATGGTTATTCAACATACAGGTAAAAAAGCAGGACGCTGTACTGGCATTATCCTCTACCCATACCGAACTGACTGCAGCGGACAACAGAACAATACTGGTACTTCCGGCTAACAGCATTTTGTTTAACTTTTCCCCCGGTTATTTTTTATCTGCGTGCCTGACTGACACGCATTAGGTTAAAATGTTTACGTAATAACAAAGTATGAATGAGTATTTTAAAATATGTGCCCTGTTACCCCGACAGTTACCACCAGTTATGATGTGCTGAGTATTAATTTATGATTATGAACAAGAGCCGGAAACAGTATTTAAGAATAAAGAAACCGAAAAAGAAAAAATGCTAAAATTGGCGAAGGAATTGTTGTTGTCAGTGATGGAAAAGTTCATGGCGGAGATATTGGACTCACTTGTCGAGGCTAGCGAACCGTCAGATGGAGTGATACGCGTTATTACTGGTAATAATCTCCCTGTAGCTAAGTAAGCTTTTGACCCAGGCCCAAAGATGAGCGGCTGATCGCCGAAGCGCTGGGCGTTGCGCCAGAGAAAATCTGGCCTTCTCGTTATAGCTAGTCAGGCCGGAGATGGGGGCTACGGATTTCCACTCCCAGAAAAGCAAAAACCCAGCCATAGGCTGGGTTTTCTGAATAAGTGGTGCCCGGACTCGGAATCGAACCAAGGACACGGGGATTTTCAATCCCCTGCTCTACCGACTGAGCTATCCGGGCAACGGGGCGCATTAAACCGTAAAGGGGCGCGGTCGTCAACGGCTTTACACGAAAAAAGTGATAAAAGCGCGCTGACTGCCTGCTTTTCAGGCAAAATGCATAAAATCAGTACCCGTCAGGTGAGCGCTCCACCCTGACGGCACTGTGCAAAACGCAGAATATCTTCCGCCAACCGCTGAGCGGTATCTACATCAGCCTGACTGCGGTTGACCAGCATTCGGCTGAGACAACCTTCCAGCACCAGCTCCATCTGCCTTGCGACCATCGCCGGATCGTCAATTTCCAGCGTGGTCAGTAGCTCATGGGTAAAATCATGTGCCGCGCGTTTTTGTTGATTGGCCAGTTGGTGAATAGGATGGGTTGGGTCGGGATAAAACGTACAGGCGGCAATGAACAGGCAACCAGGATAACGGTTATTACTGACACATTCCGAGAGCGCGCTGTAGCGTGCCAGTAGCTTTTGTTCAGCAGAAAGCGTCTCATCAAGAAGAAGCTGGCGTCGCCAGATATCTACCTGATGACTCAGATAACGTAGCGCGTCATATAAAATGGCTTCTTTATCTGGCCAGAAACGCTGTAATGTGCCGAGTGGGCGATTTACGCGCTCCGCCACCATTTCCAGCGTAGTATCGGCTATCCCTTGCGTCTCCAGTAATTTCAGGGCTTCTCCCAGAATATCTTCACGTTGCACGGTATTCTCCTCCGTCTTTGCTTTTGCAAGTGTCGCTCACGGTTGGCGATCGTGCAAATGCGCGCTAAAGGTGGCGGCGTCCATAAAGCCGGTGACTCGCGATTGCGGCTGTTCCTGGCCTTGGGCATTAAAGAACAGAATGGTGGGCAGCCCGAGGACTTGCAGATGCTTTAACAGCGCGACATCCTGCGCATTGTTAGCGGTGACGTTAGCCTGCAAGAGCACCGTGTCGCCGAGCGCCTGCTGGACCCGCGGATCGCTGAAGGTATACTTTTCAAACTCTTTACAGGCCACGCACCAGTCGGCGTAGAAATCCAGCATAACGGGTTTGCCTTTGGCCTGCGCCAGCGCCTGATTGAGTTCGTCCACGGTAGAAATAGCCGTGAAATTGAGGTGCGCTGGAGCTTGCGCGGATGGCGATCCGAACGCCCAATCCTGTAGAGGCCGCACGCTAATGAGCGCAGCCGCCAGCAGGATAATCTGTACGATACGCATCCACGCTTGTCTGGCCTGAAGGCTGGTGATAAAGGCCCAACCAAAGAAAGCGACGCCCAGCAGCGACCACAGACGTAAACCCCAGGCCTCGCCAATAATCCGCTCCAGTAAAAAGACCGGTAACGCGAGGATCACGAAACCAAAAGCGGTTTTGACATGCGCCATCCACGGGCCGCTTTTCGGTAGCAGGCGGTTGCCAAACACGGTGACCAGCATTAGCGGCAGACCCATACCTAATGCATACAAATACAGCGTACCGCCGCCCAGCCACATGTTGCCGCTCTGAGCGATATAAAGCAGGATCGCGCTTAACGGCGCTGTAGTGCAGGGCGAGCAAATTAATCCGGCAATCGCCCCCATAACAAAAACGCCGCCGGGCGAGCCGCCTTGCTGACGATTACTCATTAATGTCAGCCGGGTTTGCAGTGAGGAGGGGAGCTGTAGTGTGAACAGGCCAAACATCGACAACGCAAGCAGGGTGAACACGATGGCAAGGCCGATTAACACATAAGGGTGCTGCAGCGCCGCCTGAAACTGTAATCCCGCCGCGGCGACGACCAGACCCAGTGCGGTATAGGTCAGCGCCATCCCTTGAACATAGATAAAGGCCAGCAGCAGTGCGCGCCCCGTCGACAAACGTTGCCTTCCCCCCAGGACAATACCGGAAATCAGCGGATACATGGGTAAAACGCAGGGCGTAAAGGCGATGCCGATGCCGATCAGCAGCGCCCAGAGCGCGGAAAAAGGTAGCTGGGCGGCGGGTTTTGACGTCTCACCCGTCTGGGTGACAGCAGGCGTCGGCGTGGCGTCTATTGCCGCGGCGACTTCACTTAGCGGCACCGTTTTCGTTTCCGGCGGATAACAGAATCCCGCATCGGCGCACCCCTGGTACGTTACCGTTAATGTCGCGCCAGCCGCCGCCTGGTTAACCGTTACCGGAACGTTTAGCCGCTTACGGTAGATTTCGCTTTTTCCGTAGAATTCATCTTCATGCCAGACGCCTGCCGGGAGTTGGACTGCGGCGATATCCGCTTTCGTTGGCGTGATGCTGATTTGTTTACGGTAAAGGTAGTAACCCTCTTTTACCTGCCAGGAGAGGGTAAGATCGTGTTGATTTTGCTGAAAATCAAAAACAAACGCCCGGTCGGCAGGGACGAACTGCGAGCGACCCGGCGCGTCGAATAATCCGGCGAAGGCGGATGTGCTGCACAGCAGCAGGATCAGCGTAAAGATGCGTTGAGCCATGAGAGGTAATCAGTATCTCCGTGAGTAACAGGTAAAACCAGAAGTTCAGGCGTTTGATACGGGTGATGAGACTTCAGGCAGTCGATAAGCGCTTGCTGATGTGAAACGGTGGTTTTTAAGATCATTTGAACTTCATACTCCTGCTCCAGTTTGCCTTCCCAGTAGTACAGCGATGTCGCGCCGGGGAGGAGGGTGGCGCAGGCGGCCAGTTTTTCCGCCAGCACTTTGGCGGCCAGATCCTGGGCGGTAGCTTCATCCGGGGCGGTACAAAGCACCACAACGGCCTCGGGGATGGAAATATCCTGACTCTTAACATCAAGCATAAACACCTCGAAAGAACAAAAAGACCCGCAAGTGAACGGTCACTATACAACGGACGAGGGCAGGATGTTAGTCAAAGGGCGGGAGAATGCGGGGCGTGATACGCCCCGCGGGTGAAACACTTACAGCATAAAGCTGCCCAGCAGGAAGCCGAAGCAGACAGCCAGAACGACGCCCAGGGTGCCTGGGATGAAGAACGGGTGGTTAAAGACGAATTTACCGATACGGGTTGTACCGGTGTCATCCATCTGTACCGCCGCAACCAGAGTCGGGTAGGTCGGCAGAATGAACAGGCCGGAAACGGCGGCGAAGGAAGCGACTGCCGTCAGCGGAGAGACGTTCAGCGCCAGCGCCATCGGCATCAGCGCTTTCGCCGTTGCCGCCTGAGAGTAGAGCAGCGCGGAAGCAAAGAAGAAGATGACGGCCAGCAGCCACGGATGACCCTGGATGACGCTACCCGCAGTGTCTTTGATCCAGTCGATGTTAGCGGATACGAAGGTATCGCCCAGCCACGCCACGCCCAGAATACAGATACAGGCGCTCATCCCTGCTTTAAAGGTGCTGGAGTTGAGAATGGCGTCAGTTTCCACTTTACACAGGATGGTGGTCAGCGTTGCGACGCTCAGCATGATGATCAAAATAGCGTTGGTGGTGTTCATCAGCGGTTTCTCAACCAGGCCGAGGCTCGGACTGTTGACAATCGCATAAACAACCACGCAGATAACGCCCAGCAGGAACAGCCAGACGGAATTTTTTGCCATCGGTTTGATTTCAATCTGCTTTTCACCACGCAGTTCAATCAGCCCTTCTTCCAGACGCTTGCGGTAAATCGGGTCGTCCGACAGTTTGGAGTTGAACAGCATAGTGACCAGGAAGGACATCACCAGCACCGCCAGCAGCGTAGAGGGGATAACCACGGACAGCAGGTGAATGTAGCTAATGCCATGACCTTCCATAACAGAAGACATATACACCACGGCCGCAGAAATCGGCGAGGCGGTAATCGCAATCTGCGCGGATACCACGGCGGTCGAGAGCGGACGGCAAGGTTTGATTCCCTGCTCCTTCGCGACTTCAGCAATAACCGGCAGCGTTGCCAGGGAAATGTTCCCGGTACCAGCAAAAATAGTCAGGAAATAGGTCACAATCGGTGCGAGGATAGTGATGTATTTCGGGTTCTTACGCAGCAGTTTTTCCGTCTGGTTTACCAAATAATCCAGACCGCCCGCGACCTGCATAGCAGAGATCGCGGCGATAACCGCCATGATGATGGAAATGACATCGAATGGAATTGTCCCTGGCTTCACGCCGATGGCGGCAAGTACCAGAACACCCAGCCCACCAGCGAATCCAATACCGATGCCCCCAAGTCTGGCGCCCAAAAAGATTGCCAGCAAAACAATGATAAGTTCGACAACTATCATATTAGCCTTCCTTGTTGTTTAACAAGTTGATATTAAATTGTTGTTATTTGGTAACTTCTTGTAAGAAAAAAGGCACGTCATCGTGACGTGCCTCTTTGGTACTACCCTGTACGATTACTGTTCGCTTTCATCAGTATAACGTTTAGCTTTATAAGCCGGGTGCATCAAGTTCTGTACGGAGAAAATATCGTCCAGCTCGGCTTCCGTTAACAGGCCGCGCTCCAGCACAACTTCACGTACGCTCTTACCGGTTTCAGCACAGATTTTACCGACGATGTCGCCGTTGTGGTGGCCGATGAACGGGTTGAGGTAAGTGACGATACCGATGGAGTTATAAACGTACCCTTCGCACACTTCTTTATTCGCGGTAATGCCGTTAACGCATTTTTCCAGCAGGTTGTAGCACGCGTTGCTCAGAATGTGGATGGATTCGAACATCGCCTGACCGATAACCGGCTCCATAACGTTCAACTGCAACTGACCGGCTTCCGCCGCCATCGTAACGGTGGTGTCGTTACCGATGACTTTAAAGCATACCTGGTTTACGACTTCCGGTACTACCGGGTTCACTTTGGCTGGCATGATGGAAGAGCCCGCCTGCAGTTCCGGCAGGTTGATCTCGTTCAGGCCGGCACGAGGACCAGAAGAGAGCAAGCGCAGGTCGTTACAGATTTTGGACATCTTCACTGCCAGACGTTTCAGCGCGCTGTGAACCATAACATACGCGCCACAGTCAGATGTCGCCTCAATCAGATCTTCCGCCGGAACACAGGCAAAACCAGTGACTTCAGCCAGTTTTTTCACCGCCAGCGGAGAGTATTCTTTCGGCGTGTTCAGACCGGTACCGATTGCCGTTGCGCCAAGGTTGACTTCCAGCAGCAGCTCAGCAGTACGCTCGATGTTTTTCACTTCTTCTTTCAGCAGGATGCTGAACGCACGGAATTCTTGACCAAGCGTCATCGGTACGGCGTCCTGCAACTGGGTACGACCCATTTTCAGGATGTCCTGGAATTCAACCGCTTTACGTTCGAAACCTTCACGCAACTGGTTGATGGCATCGATCAGTTTGACGATAGAGGCGTAAACCGCTACACGGAAGCCTGTCGGATAGGCATCGTTAGTGGATTGACATTTATTCACGTGGTCGTTCGGGTTCAGGTACTGATATTCACCTTTCTGATGACCCATCAGTTCCAGCCCGATGTTGGCCAGCACTTCGTTGGTATTCATGTTGACGGAAGTGCCCGCGCCGCCCTGATAGACATCTACCGGGAACTGGTCCATGCACTTACCGTTGTTAAGGACTTCATCACATGCGGCAATGATGGCGTTCGCCACACTCTTAGGAATGGTTTGCAGCTCTTTGTTGGCCAGCGCCGCCGCTTTTTTTACCATAACCATGCCACGCACAAATTCAGGGATGTCGCTGATTTTGTTATTGCTAATGTAGAAGTTTTCAATCGCTCTCAGAGTGTGAACACCATAGTAGGCTTCAGCTGGAACTTCCCTGGTACCCAACAGATCTTCTTCGATACGAATGTTGTTTGACATGTGAACCTTCTTTTTCAAGCTGCCAATGATTTTTACTTTAAAACACACAGGATATATGTGATTTCGAATGTTTTCTGACCGACGATTATCCCCTCCATCGGCCTGATAAACGAGATCATATGCTGCTTCAGAATTCCTACCGTAATCTGGATCACTTAAAGTGTGGGAATTTACCCCTTATTTATTATTTTGTGAAATAGGTCACCGCTTTAGTATTACTACCTAAAATAGGTGTACAAACCACTTGAAATTTTGCTACGCACCACCATATCGAATCGATGCGAATCGCAACCCCATTCAAATGGTCGTCGCAGACGGCCATGACTTACAGGAGAGTCCTTTGCGCTGGATACCCTTTTTAGCTGTCTTTCTCTATGTTTACATTGAGATTTCTATCTTTATCCAGGTCGCCCATGTGCTTGGCGTCCTGATGACGCTAATCCTGGTGATTTTTACGTCTGTTATCGGTATGTCGCTGGTACGTAACCAGGGTTTTAAAAACTTTTTGCTGATGCAACAAAAAATGGCGGCCGGTGAGAGCCCGGCGGCAGAAATGATTAAGAGTGTATCGCTGATCATCGCTGGCTTACTGCTCCTGTTGCCGGGATTTTTCACCGATTTTCTCGGCCTTCTCCTTTTGTTACCGCCAGTGCAAAAACATTTGACGCTGAAGTTGCTGCCGCATTTACGTTTTTCCCGGATGCCGGGCGGCGGATTTAGCGCGGGTACTGGCGGTGGCGAAACATTTGACGGCGAGTATCAGCGTAAAGATGACGATCGCGATCGTATTGAACATAAAGACGATCGTCGGGATTAAAGGTAGAGATGTTGGTCGGATAAGTCGCGCGAGGCGTTATCCGGCCAGCGGATGCGTCTTACGCCATGCGTTTTCGCTTCGGTAAAAACAGCCATAATGCAGCCAGCATGATAATGGCATATAAGCTTTTCCACCCCAGCATTGCCAGCAATAACAGGCACAGTAGACAACCCGTCACCGCCAGTGCATAGCAACGCCCTTTCAACAGTCGACAGCCCGCCAGCATACAAAGCAGATAGAGCATAATAAAAATACCGTTAGCATAGACGATCAGCGCATTGAGGTTAATCTTCAGGGCGTAGACGACCAGGGAACTCACGCAACAACAGACCAGAATAACGTTTAACGCGTGCAAGGGAAGGCGCCCGGGAGAGAGTTGAGCCAGATAGTGATCGGGCTGATATTGCATTTGCGTCCATATCAGACGCGCAAAACTCTGAGCATACACATTCAGGCTGGCAAAGCAGGTGAGATAACCAATAATGCAGGCTACCCACAACGCCTGGATACCGAAGAGATGAACAATAATAAGCGGTAGCGATGCTGTTGCCGCTATCTTGTCGCTATAGACGCCAAAATGCAGCACCACGGCGGTACAGGCCCAATAAATGGCGCCGGCCAGCATCAGGCCAATGATCAATGCGCGCGGAAAATCACGTTCAGGATTTTTAAATTCAGATGACAAATGCGTAAACGCCTCAATTCCCACAAATCCCCAGAACATGATCGCCAGGGCGGTACACAGCCGGGAAAAGGTAATTTCGTTTGCGGCTGGGAAGGTGATATCTGCAGGTTTAATCGCGCCTTTCCACAGAATGGCGGCAATAAGCGCGATAATTAATCCAGCGATAATGGCTTGCAGGTTGGCGCTGGAGCTGGCGCCGCGCGATCCCATAAACCATAGTAAACCTAGAGTACCCAGCTCCCCAAATAAGAGCTGTTCGCTTTGCCAGCCAAACAGCGCCTGGCCGAAACCCACCGCAATATGCAAGGCTGCGGGAAAACTAACAGGAATAACTGATAAAAACAGCCAACTGATCACTCGTTGCAGACGCGGGCCAAATGCCATCCCGACAAAATGCGCTACGCCGCCAGCGTGTGGAAAATGACGCCCCAGCACAGCAAAGACAATCGCAATAGGGAAAATCAAAATAATGAGCAGCGGCCATGCCCAAAGGCTGATGTCGCCTGCCGCCAGCGCAGCCAGCTCCGGAAGCGCAAAAACGCCAGTCCCTAATAATGATGTGGTTAACAAGATAACGCCCTGAACCAACCCAAGCTCTTTTTTTAGTTCATTCATCAGCTCATTATCCGGCGGCATTGTAACGTCAGGTGACGACAGGCATTTTTAAGCGTATCACACACGCCTTTTCTTATAGCAGGATGTTCTAAACCTTGGGTAAACGTGAGATAAGTAGCGTTTTTACCGCTTTTTTCGCTCAGAAGAATTTTTTTTCATCTCCCCCCTTGAAGGGGCAAAACCCCATCCCCATCTCTCTGGTCACCAGCCGGGAAACCGTTTACGGGCCGGCGTCACCCATAACTGATAATGACTTTCTCAAAGGAGAGCTATCAATGAGTATTCGTCCGTTACATGATCGTGTGATCGTCAAACGTAAAGAAGTTGAGTCCAAATCTGCTGGCGGCATCGTACTGACCGGTTCCGCAGCGGGTAAATCAACTCGTGGCGAAATCATCGCTGTCGGTAAGGGTCGCATCCTGGACAACGGTACTGTACAGCCGCTGGACGTGAAAGTTGGCGACATCGTTATTTTTAACGATGGCTACGGTGTGAAATCTGAAAAGATCGACAATGAAGAAGTGTTGATCATGTCTGAAAGCGACATTCTGGCAATTGTTGAAGCGTAATCCGCGAACGACACTGAACATACGAATTTAAGGGAAAGAGAAAATGGCAGCTAAAGACGTAAAATTCGGTAACGACGCTCGTGTGAAAATGCTGCGCGGCGTAAACGTACTGGCAGATGCAGTGAAAGTAACCCTCGGTCCGAAAGGCCGTAACGTGGTTCTGGATAAATCTTTCGGTGCGCCGACTATCACTAAAGATGGTGTTTCCGTAGCGCGTGAAATCGAACTGGAAGACAAGTTTGAAAACATGGGCGCGCAGATGGTGAAAGAAGTTGCCTCTAAAGCGAACGACGCTGCAGGCGACGGCACCACCACCGCGACCGTACTGGCGCAGTCCATCATTACCGAAGGCCTGAAAGCCGTTGCTGCGGGCATGAACCCGATGGACCTGAAACGTGGTATCGACAAAGCGGTTGCTGCTGCGGTTGAAGAGCTGAAAGCCCTGTCCGTACCGTGCTCCGACTCTAAAGCGATTGCTCAGGTAGGTACTATCTCCGCTAACTCCGACGAAACCGTAGGTAAACTGATCGCGGAAGCGATGGATAAAGTCGGTAAAGAAGGCGTCATCACCGTTGAAGACGGTACCGGTCTGCAGGACGAACTGGACGTGGTTGAAGGTATGCAGTTTGACCGCGGCTACCTGTCTCCTTACTTCATCAACAAGCCGGAAACTGGCGCAGTAGAACTGGAAAGCCCGTTCATCCTGCTGGCTGATAAGAAAATCTCCAACATCCGCGAAATGCTGCCGGTTCTGGAAGCCGTTGCAAAAGCAGGCAAACCGCTGCTGATCATCGCTGAAGATGTTGAAGGCGAAGCGCTGGCTACCCTGGTTGTTAACACCATGCGTGGCATCGTGAAAGTGGCTGCGGTTAAGGCACCTGGCTTCGGCGATCGTCGTAAGGCGATGCTGCAGGATATCGCTACCCTGACCGGCGGTACCGTAATCTCTGAAGAGATCGGTATGGAGCTGGAAAAAGCAACCCTGGAAGACCTGGGTCAGGCGAAACGCGTTGTGATCAACAAAGACACCACCACCATCATCGATGGCGTGGGTGAAGAAGCTGCAATCCAGGGCCGTGTTGCTCAGATCCGTCAGCAGATTGAAGAAGCGACCTCCGACTACGATCGTGAAAAACTGCAGGAGCGCGTAGCGAAACTGGCAGGCGGCGTTGCGGTTATCAAAGTTGGCGCTGCGACCGAAGTTGAAATGAAAGAGAAGAAAGCCCGCGTTGAAGATGCCCTGCACGCGACCCGTGCTGCGGTAGAAGAAGGCGTGGTTGCCGGTGGTGGCGTTGCGCTGATCCGCGTTGCTTCTAAAATTGCTGACCTGAAAGGCCAGAACGAAGACCAGAACGTGGGTATCAAAGTTGCGCTGCGCGCAATGGAAGCTCCGCTGCGTCAGATCGTGCTGAACTGCGGCGAAGAGCCGTCTGTTGTCGCTAACACCGTTAAAGGCGGCGACGGTAACTACGGTTACAACGCAGCAACTGAAGAATACGGCAACATGATCGATATGGGTATCCTGGACCCAACCAAAGTTACCCGTTCTGCGCTGCAGTACGCGGCTTCAGTGGCTGGTCTGATGATCACTACCGAGTGCATGGTGACCGACCTGCCGAAAAGCGATGCTCCTGATTTAGGCGCTGCTGGCGGCATGGGTGGTATGGGTGGTATGGGCGGCATGATGTAATTGCCCATACCCTGCATCCTTCAGGCTGCAGATGCGTTGGCTAACCCCAGTCACTTACTTGAGTAAGTGACTGGGGATTAACAAACTGGCCGCCTTCCTGCAACCAGTATGATTTGGGTGCTTATCTCCCAGAATTGAGAAACCCCCGGGCAGAAATGACCGGGGGTTTTTCTTTTAGTCATCTTTTTAGTATAAGATTCAGATACGGACAAAACGTCCAGCTCATTGATTATGGGGAATAACATGCACGTGAAATATTTAGCAGGGATCGTTGGCGCCGCGCTGCTGATGGCGGGTTGTAGCTCCAGCAACGAACTCACCGCTGCCGGCCAAAATGTACGCTTTGTCGAAGATAAGCCAGGCGCGGAATGCCAGCTTATTGGTACGGCAACTGGTAAACAGAGTAACTGGTTTTCAGGCCAGCACGGCGAAGAGGGTGGCTCAATGCGTGGCGCAGCGAACGATCTGCGTAATCAGGCGGCCGCGATGGGTGGAAACGTGCTGTATGGCGTAAGTAGTCCGTCACAGGGCATGTTGTCCAGTTTTGTCCCGACGGCCAGCGAGATGAACGGCCAGGTTTATAAATGTCCGAACTGATATGTCTGAATCGTAACGCCCTCTGAAAGATTCAGAGGGCGATATGGTTAGCGTTTTTCCTGCGATGATGCCATGCGTAGATTATGCAACGCGCGCATGCATTGATCTTGCGTCAGACGCGCTGCTTTACCGGTTCCAAGCGTTCTGACAAAAACCTTACACGGTTTTCCTTCCAGCTTTTTAAGACGCGGGCTGAAATTCAGCAAACGGCGTGATATCGCTTCAGCTTCTTTAGAGCCTGACTGACTACGGGTCTTAATGATGGTGCCGCAATCATGCGATTGTCCTGCCTCATCCGTATAACGATAAACGAGCGCTAAATAATGGTTATACAAATTATGTTTCCAGTCAGGCTGGTTATAGGTATCGAATTCGATATTACCGTTTTCCTGGCAGTCAGCATCGTATAATGGTAAAAAGTCCAGCATTGAAGAAATACGCAATGCGAGCTCACGCATTTCGGCATTATTAATGGCGTGAATAATAGCCATCACCAGAACTTCAACCTGCCACTCACCGACCTGTAAATCAAGATGGCTACCATTGTGCAGCTTTAACGTAAAGGTTAATACTTTTTCTGTATTATCGCTCAACGCTAAAGATTCAACACGCTGATTAACATCGGCGTTTTCCAGCTCTTCACGGAGTATTGCCGGAATATTCTCATGCATTTTAAGCACATGACTGCTTTTGGCTTTCTGGCGTTTTTCCTGCTCTTGTTCCGGCAGCGAGTGTTGTAAATAAAGCCGGTGTTCAAGGCCGATCAACAAGTCTCGCAGCGCGAGCACAGGAAAGAAAAGCAGTGTTTCTTTATTTCTCAGTGACTTCACCTTAAGCGCCAGCGCGATAAACTTATCATTGTGACGAATAACGCCGGTATTTAGTCCCTTAATCGTTAAGGCCATGTCAATTCTCCACAAATATAAAATAATTAAATGTTTTACTGCAATGTATTTGATATATAAATTGTTTATGCCGCCCTATAAAAAGGAGAACCAGTATAATTCGAAAATGCAGTACACGCTAAGCGAGTCCTAAAACGGACTTTATTGAAAAGAGAGTAGCGGAAAGGTGTATTTAACGAAGGGTATTTTATCGTCGCCAGAGGGTGAGGAGAATCGCGGGGGAATCTCCTCGTGATATTGCGCGGTAATATTTTCGTCGTCCCTGACGCGCCCGCGAGGATTAGCGCTGACGAAGCTGTAAATCCAGCGGTGTTTTGCTCGGTTCGCCGCCGATTTCACGCGCCAGTCTTGGCACCATATAGCCGGATACCAGCGTGAGCAGTTCGCGCATGATTTGCCGGGCTTCGTCATCGGTGACCATAAAATGCGCGGCGCCCTGCACTTTATCCAGCACATGCAGGTAATAGGGCATCACGCCGGCGTCAAATAGCGCGTTGCTCAGATTCGCCAGCGTTCGCGCGTTATCATTCACGCCACGCAGCAGGACGCTCTGGTTGAGAAGCGTGACGCCCACGTGGCGCAGTTTCTTCATCGCCAGGCAGAACGCCTCGTCCACTTCATTGGCGTGGTTGATATGGTTCACCAACAAAATTTGCAGACGTGACTGGTCAAAGCGGGCGACCAGTTCGTCAGTAATGCGTGCCGGGATGACGATAGGCAACCGGCTGTGGATGCGTAGCCGCTTGACGTGCTTAATGGCTTCCAGTTGCGTGAGCAGCCAGTCCAGCTCATGATCTTTCGCCATCAGCGGATCGCCGCCGGAAAAGATGATCTCATCCAGTTCCGGGTGTGCGGCGATATACTCCAGCGCGACTTTCCAGTTGCGCTTATTGCCTTGATTCACCGCATACGGGAAGTGACGACGGAAACAGTAGCGGCAATTTACCGCACATCCGCCTTTTACCAGCAATAGCGCCCGGTTTTGGTATTTATGCAATAATCCTGGCACCACGCTGTGTTGCTCTTCCAGCGGGTCGGTGGAGAAACCGGGGGCGACAATAAATTCATCCCGGGACGTCAGCACTTGACGTAACAGAGGATCGTCAGGGTTGCCCTTCTCCATGCGCGCAATAAAAGCGCGCGGCACGCGGAGGGCAAACAAGCGCCTGGCGTCCTGTCCTGCCCGGAGGTTTTCATCAGCTTCAATCTGTAAAAGATGCAGCAGTTCGTTGGGATTGGTCACAACATCGGCAAGTTGCGCTAACCAATCTTCTCGCAATGGGGTATTTAGGGTTACAATATGCGCCATTTTGTGGCTTAGCTACCAGTTAACAATTTCAGAGGGCCTTATGGCGACTTACTATAGCAACGATTTTCGTTCCGGTCTTAAAATCATGTTGGATGGCGAACCTTATGCGGTTGAATCCAGTGAATTCGTGAAACCGGGTAAAGGCCAGGCGTTTGCCCGCGTTAAGCTGCGCCGTCTGCTGACCGGCACGCGCGTTGAGAAAACCTTCAAATCGACCGATTCCGCTGAAGGCGCGGATGTAGTCGATATGAACCTGACTTACCTGTACAACGACGGTGAGTTCTGGCATTTCATGAACAACGAAACCTTCGAACAGCTGTCTGCAGATGCCAAGGCTATCGGCGACAACGCAAAATGGCTGTTGGATCAGGCGGAATGCATCGTAACCCTGTGGAACGGTCAGCCTATCTCTGTCACTCCGCCGAACTTTGTTGAACTGGAAATTGTTGATACCGACCCAGGTCTGAAGGGCGATACCGCAGGTACTGGCGGCAAACCAGCCACGCTGTCTACTGGCGCAGTGGTTAAAGTTCCGCTGTTCGTGCAGATTGGCGAAGTGATCAAAGTCGATACCCGTTCCGGCGAATACGTATCCCGCGTAAAATAATTTACGTTATCGGGAAAAATGGTGCAGCGTATGCTGCGCCATCCTATTTTTCGCGCCTCAATGATGAAACGCTTTATCTGCCTTGTCGCACTGGTTCTTCTTACCGGCACATTATTAACGGCATGTAATACCGCCCGCGGCTTCGGCGAAGATATTCAGCATCTTGGCCACGCCATCTCCCGCGCAGCCAGCTAATCGCTTCTCGTCTTCCTAAAATTAGTCGATCGCCCGTCATTTTCTGGGATGTTGTCTATTATTAAGTTGCTATACACAAACAACATTGGCTAGAAAAGGAAGACATTATGGTTAAAAAGACAATTGCAGCGATCTTTTCTGTTTTGGTACTTTCCACTGTATTAACTGCTTGTAATACCACGCGCGGCGTGGGCGAGGACATCTCGGACGGTGGTAGTGCGATCTCTGGCGCTGCAACCAGAGCTCAGCAGTAATCATCAACGGTACGGCATGGCGTCGTACCGTTAATCGATTTTCTCCGGAAGCATAAGAAAGGGAGAATACCGGTTATCCATATGAAGTTTCATACGGATATTACGCTTATAGGTGTAAACCGTTTTCCCGTGAATGCCAAGCGCATACGCAATCTCTTTATTGCTGGTGCCTTCCGTCCACATCGCGAGTACCTTTTCCTCCTGCGGAGAGAGCAATGGCGTGGCGCTTTCCGGCGCTTCCTGCAGTGGATGAGTATATAGCGCTCCTTTAATTCGTTGTGCAAGCTCATGTAAAGGCGTGTGTTTAGATAACACCGCATGACTGGCATATTGTGGTCTGTACGGCATATTCCCTGACTGTAATAATACCAACGGCGTCATCCTGCAGGCGGCAAAAAATGCATTGATAGGCTGTTCGGGTAAGGCATCGTTGAGAAAACCATATAAATCAGCGATAACCAGATGGGGCTTCCATTGCAGAATATGTTCTTTCGCCAGTATAAGGTTATTCATCCCGGATACCAGCAGTGAAGAACTGAGCACATCAGTGTGATTAAGCCAGGCCTCCATGCCCGTACGGGTAAAGTGGCATCGGTCTATCACTAAAATTTTCAACATAGTTTTTTGCACCCGGAAGTAGATAAAGCACTTTCTTTCCCAGAAGGCGTTCCATCATAGAGAACTCCTGTGGGCGCTAAATGCGAAAACTACGCGGCTTAAAAGGGCCAATTCCCGCCTTTAGACGGAAAAAAATAAAAAGGTTGAAATTCATTTTCTCTCAGGCAAAAATGGCTTTTCATCCGTATACGTTACAGGACGACCTGTAAACGCTATTCTCACCGGGGACGGCCCCATTAATTATCTGGAGCCTGCTATGTCCTGGATCATTCTATTAATCGCTGGTTTACTTGAAGTGGTATGGGCTGTCGGCCTGAAGTATACCCACGGTTTTTCTCGTCTGACCCCCAGTATTATCACCATTACGGCCATGGTTATCAGTATGGCGTTACTTTCCTGGGCAATGAAAACGCTGCCCGTTGGAACGGCGTACGCCATCTGGACCGGCATCGGCGCCGTCGGGGCGGCAATCACCGGTATCCTTCTGCTGGGCGAGTCTGCCTCACCGGCGCGTTTGCTCAGTCTTGGCTTGATCGTCGCGGGTATCATTGGGCTAAAACTCAGTGCGCATTAATTCGTCGCTGACATTGCTACGAACCTGATTGTTTTACCCAAATTAATTTATTGACGTCAAACCCCTCCCGGGTCGCGACGGCCAGCATTTGCTGTTTTATTTCCTCAGAAAGCGTTGGCGTGCGAGAGAGTATCCACAGATAGTCGCGATCCGGGCCGCACACCAACGCATGACGGTATTCCCGGTCAAGCGCAATCACGTTATAGCCGCCGTAGAACGGGCCGAAAAAAGAGACCTTGAGCGCGGCGCGGTTTGGACTACCGGTAAAATACGCTTTGCCTTCTGTTTTTTGCCACATTCCCCGATCCGGGTTATAGCCTTTATTGATGACATTAATCCCGCCATCGTCACGCAGACTATAGGTGGCCGTGACTTGTTCCAGTCCACGTTCAAATCGATGATCGAGGCGTGCGATCTCATACCAGGTGCCGAGGTAACGTTTGGCATCAAAGTTATTTACCACGGTAACGCCTTTAGGCGGAGTAGGCGAACTACAGGCGACGACCAGAAATGCGGCCGTAACTGCAGCAACGACGGGCAGAATGCGCATAAGATTTTCCTTCCAGTGTTTTTTCTAAGTGTAGAACCTGGCGGGAAAATGAGAGGCAGGAAAAGAAAAAACGCCCTCTTATCGGGTAGATAAGAGGGCGTCGTGGCAACTTAGAGAGTGATAACGCCAATCGCCGTCACAACGGTCAGGATTGCCGCCAGACCGTAAAAGACCCATTTGCCCGCGGGCACGTGGATTTTCAGGTCATGCATCGCGTGGTGCATACGGTGTAGGCCACACCATAGCGGCAGCACAATCATCAGGAACAGAAAAACGCGACCAATAAAGCTTTGGGCGAACGTCAGTACGCGCTCAAAACTCAGGGCATCGCCCGGAAATAGCCCCAGCGGCAGCATGATGCCAACCAGTAGCACGATCACCGGCGCGATGATCGCGCCCCACATACCGCCTGCGCCAAACAGTCCCCAGAATACGGGTTCATCAGAACGTTTTGGGTTTGGATTAATCATCCGGGACTCCTTACCAGAACAGGGCAACATACAGAATGACTACGGTGACTACCGCAGTGACCACCCAAAGCCCTTTGATGATTGGCTCTGGCCCCATTTTTTCGTCTTTTACAATGATATTGGCCGCCTTCGGCGCCAGTTCAAACCAGGTTTTGGTGTGCAGCAGCGCGGCCGCCAGGGTGATCAGGTTTAAGATCACTACCACCGGGTTTTGTAAAAAGCCGACGAATCCCATCCAGGATTCCGCGCCGTGTTTGAGCGCAAACAGACCGAAAATCAGTTCAATACTGAACCAGACTGCCGGCACCGCTGTGCCTTCGCGCAGCATATAAAAGCGATAAAACGGCAGTTTTTTCCACCAGGTGGACGTCATCGGCCGCACATAGGGTTTGCGTTTAGTCGTCATGTTGCACTCCTTAGCGTGGTTTCAGGGTGGCGATAAGAAAGTCTTTCGAGCTTTCCACTTTACCCTGCTGAATGGCCGCAGCCGGATCGACATGTTTTGGACAGACTTCGGAGCAGTAGCCCACGAAAGTACAGGTCCATACGCCGTTCGGACTGTTCAACTGCGCCATACGCTCCTTCTTACCGTGATCGCGGCTATCTTCGTTATAGCGATGCGCCAGCGTAATCGCAGCCGGTCCGATAAACTCAGGATTCAGACCGAACTGCGGGCACGCGGCGTAGCACAGACCACAGTTGATGCAACCGGAGAACTGGTGATACTTCGCCATTTGCGCCGGGGTCTGGACATTCGGCCCCTGATCTGGCGTGCGAGAGTTGCCAATAATGTACGGTTTGATCGCTTCCAGGCTTTCGATAAAGTGCGTCATATCGACAACCAGATCGCGCTCAATCGGGAAGTTCGCCAGCGCTTCCACCTTCATACCGTTGGTGTAATCGCGCAGGAAGGTTTTACACGCCAGTTTAGGGACGTTGTTGACCATCATGCCGCAAGAGCCACAGATCGCCATACGGCAGGACCAGCGGTAGCTCAGGTCTGGCGACAGGTTATCTTTGATGTAGCCCAACGCGTCCAGTAGCGATGTTGTTTCATCATAAGGAACTTCATAGAAAGCACTGTGCGGCGCGGTATCGGTTTCCGGGTTATAGCGCACCACCTCAACTTTCAGGTTTTTCATCTCAGCCATTCGCCTTCTCCTTCTTATCGGCTGCTTCCGCTTCACCGCCGTAAACACGTTTGGCTGGCGGCAGGGTGGTGATTTTCACGTCGCTGTATTCCAGACGGGTCGTGCCATCAGCATCGCGGAAGGCGAGGGTGTGCTTGAGGAAGTTCACATCGTCGCGCTCGGTACAGCCTTCATCCAGACGCTGATGCGCGCCGCGGGACTCTTTACGCGCCAGCGCAGAGTGCGCCATACATTCCGCCACGTTCAGACCATGACCCAGTTCGATGGTATACAGCAGGTCAGTGTTGAACACGCTGGAGGTATCGGAGATACGTACGCGCTTGAAACGTTCCTGAAGCTCGGCCAGTTTATCAATGGTTTTCTGCATCAGTTCCGGGGTACGGTAAATACCGCAACCTTCTTCCATAGACAGACCCATCTCATCGCGGATCTTCGACCAGTTTTCGTTGCCTTCCTGGTTCACCAGATTTTTCAGACGTTGTTCAATATCGGCAACCTGGGCGTCGAGCGCGGCGCTATTTGCGGCGCCTGCCGTCGCAGCGCGTTCCATTGCTTGTTCGCCAGCCAGACGACCAAATACCACCAGTTCCGCCAGTGAGTTGGAACCGAGGCGGTTCGCGCCATGCAGGCCAACAGAGGAGCATTCGCCAACGGCAAACAGCCCTTTGACACGGCTTTCACAGTTCTGGTCGGTTTCAATGCCGCCCATGGTGTAGTGCGCGGTCGGACGTACTGGAATCGGTTCTTTAACCGGATCGACGCCGACATAGGCTTTCGCCAGTTCGCAAATGAACGGCAGACGTTCATGCAGTTTCTTCTCGCCGAGATGACGCAGGTCGAGGTGAACCACATCGCCGCGCGGCGTGGAGATGGTGTTGCCTTTACGCCATTCGTGCCAGAAAGCCTGGGATACTTTGTCGCGCGGCCCCAGTTCCATATATTTGTTTTTCGGCTCGCCCAGCGGCGTTTCGGGGCCCATGCCGTAGTCTTGCAGGTAACGGTAGCCATTTTTATTGACCAGAATACCGCCTTCACCGCGGCAACCTTCGGTCATCAGGATACCGGAACCTGGCAGGCCGGTCGGGTGATACTGAACGAATTCCATATCACGCAGCGGAACGCCGTGGCTCAGCGCCATGCCCATCCCGTCGCCGGTGACGATGCCGCCGTTGGTGTTATAGCGGTATACGCGGCCTGCGCCGCCTGTCGCCATTACCACGGCGTTGGCACGGATTTGCACCAGCGTGCCTTCCATCATATTCATTGCCACCAGGCCGCGCGCATGGTTGTCATCAACCAGAATATCCAGCACAAAATGTTCGTCAAAGCGCTGGATTTGCGGGAACTGCAGGGAAGTCTGGAACAGGGTATGCAGCATATGGAAGCCGGTTTTATCCGCGGCGAACCAGGTACGCTCGATTTTCATACCACCGAAGCGACGCACGTTAACGCTACCGTCCGGACGGCGGCTCCACGGGCAGCCCCATTGCTCCAGCTGCGTCATCTCAGTGGGACAATGGTGGACAAAGTAATCCACGACATCCTGCTCACACAGCCAGTCTCCGCCTGCTACCGTATCGTGAAAATGGTAGTCAAAGCTGTCATGATCCTGGGCGACAGCGGCTGAACCCCCTTCGGCAGCGACGGTGTGGCTGCGCATCGGGTACACTTTTGAGATCAGTGCGATTTTAGCATTGGGATTCGCCTGTGCGGCAGCAATTGCAGCACGTAATCCCGCGCCACCGGCGCCTATAATGGCAAGATCGGCTTGAAAGGTTTGCACGACATTCCTCCAGATTATTGTAATTTCACCCTCGCGCAGCCAGATAAAGCCTCTGGGTTCTGCGAAGTATGAATGCGTTTCCACTGCTCCTTTATGGGTACAACAGTATAGTCTCAGGGATGTCAGGGAAATTTGACGTGTTCGATTTTTTTAGCGTATCAGAGGGATGAATTATCATTGATTTTGATTAATTTAATTACTAAACCATCTGAAATCACTTTTTTTACCCTCCAGAAGGCGCCCGATACGCCTGCGCAAAATTTGTTTCGCCCGCGCGTTGCGAGTAGACTTCGTGACCTTGTCTTAAACTGGAGAAAGAATCATGAGCGAAACGGCAACCTGGCAGCCGAGCGCGTCCATCCCCAATTTATTAAAACGTGCGGCGATTATGGCGGAAATCCGTCGTTTCTTTGCCGATCGTGGAGTGCTTGAGGTTGAGACGCCCTGCATGAGTCAGGCGACGGTCACAGACATTCATCTGTTCCCGTTCGAAACGCGTTTCGTCGGACCTGGCCATTCCCAGGGGATGAACCTCTATTTAATGACCAGTCCGGAATACCATATGAAACGCCTGCTGGCGGCAGGGTGCGGCCCGGTTTTCCAGCTATGCCGCAGTTTCCGTAATGAAGAGATGGGACGACATCATAATCCGGAATTCACTATGCTGGAGTGGTATCGCCCGCATTACGATATGTACCGCCTGATGAATGAAGTGGATGATTTGCTTCAGCAAGTGCTGGATTGTCAACCTGCGGAAAGTCTCTCCTATCAACAGGCGTTTCAGCGCCATCTGGAGATTGACCCGTTGTCAGCAGATAAAACGCAACTGCGTGAGGCGGCGGCAAAGCTTGATTTAAGCAATATCGCCGATACGGAAGAAGACCGTGATACGTTGCTGCAACTGTTGTTCACGATGGGGGTTGAGCCGCATATAGGTAAAGAAAAGCCGACCTTTATTTATCACTTTCCGGCAAGTCAGGCATCGTTGGCACAAATCAGTACCGAGGATCATCGCGTCGCCGAGCGCTTTGAGGTGTACTACAAAGGTATTGAGCTGGCGAATGGTTTCCACGAACTGACGGACGCACGTGAGCAACAACAGCGCTTTGAACAGGACAATCGTAAGCGCGCCGCGCGCGGTCTGCCGCAGCAGCCGATTGACCAAAATCTATTGGATGCGCTGGCCGCCGGTCTACCGGATTGTTCCGGCGTGGCGCTGGGTGTTGATCGTCTGGTGATGCTGGCGCTGGGAGCAGAAAGCCTGGCGGACGTGATTGCTTTTACGGTCGATCGGGCGTAAATCTGAAATTCACTCTTTGGCGAGATAAAATGGCGCAATAAGCGCCATTTTGTAGCATATTTTTTCAATTATCCTCTGTTTGCCACAACATAAGGCTGGAACTTTGATGCCATTTAGGTATCAATCCTGTGTTGATTTTTTTATCGCTGACCTTTGTAAAAAAGAAGGCGGCGTCAATCGGTGAGCGGCGTCTGGCAAACGCGCTCGAGCGTAAGGGATGGTTGAATGACCCACACGATAAAAAAGATGAGCCTTATTGGGCTTATCCTGATGATTTTTACTTCTGTTTTTGGTTTTGCGAATAGCCCGTCGGCGTTTTATTTAATGGGGTATAGCGCAATCCCGTGGTATATATTTTCTGCCTTGCTGTTTTTTATTCCATTCGCCTTAATGATGGCTGAAATGGGTTCCGCTTATCGCAAAGAAGAGGGCGGGATCTATTCGTGGATGAATAATAGCGTGGGGCCACGTTACGCGTTTATCGGCACGTTTATGTGGTTTTCATCGTATGTCATATGGATGGTAAGTACGGCGGCAAAAATTTGGGTACCGTTTTCTACTTTTGTTTTTGGCGCCGATATGACGCAGCACTGGCGTATTGCGGGGCTTGAGCCTACGCAGGTTGTCGGGCTGCTCGCCGTCGGCTGGATGATTCTGGTGACGTGTGTCGCCGCCAGAGGGATCAATAAAATTGCGCGAATTACGGCGGTCGGAGGTATTGCCGTAATGTGCCTTAATTTAGTTTTATTGTTAGTGAGTGTCGCTATTTTGTTATTAAATGGTGGGCATTTTGCACAAGAAATTAATTTTACCTCGTCACCGAATCCGGGTTATCACTCCGGCCTGGCAATGTTGTCATTTGTGGTATTTGCTATTTTTGCTTACGGCGGTATTGAGGCTGTCGGCGGACTGGTGGATAAAACCGAGAAACCGGAAAAGAATTTTGCGAAAGGTATTGTTTTCGCGGCTATTGTGATTTCAATTGGTTATTCTTTGGCGATCTTTTTATGGGGCGTCAGCACTAACTGGCAACAGATATTAAGTAATAGCGCCGTTAACTTAGGGAATATCACCTACATTCTGATGTCGAGTTTAGGCACGACATTAGGTAACGTGTTAAACCTTTCTCCGGACGCAGCGATGACGGTGGGCGTCTGGTTTGCGCGTATCACCGGCCTTTCTATGTTTCTGGCTTATACTGGCGCGTTTTTTACGTTGAGCTATTCACCGCTGAAAGCCATTATTCAGGGGACGCCAAAAGCGTTGTGGCCCGCGCCGATGACGACACTGAACGCTAACGGTATGCCGGCGACCGCTATGTGGCTACAGTGCGTGCTGGTGAGTCTGTTTATTTTGCTGGTCTCTTTTGGCGGTGACACCGCATCGGCGTTTTATAACAAACTCACGCTGATGGCGAACGTCTCAATGACCTTGCCATACCTGTTCCTTGCGCTGGCATTTCCCTTCTTTAAAGCGCGTCAGGATCTGGAGCGGCCATTTGTTCTCTTTAAAACCAAAGCCTCTACCCTGGTCGCGACGGGTGTTGTGGTGCTGGTGGTGACGTTTGCCAACGTCTTTACCATCATCCAGCCAGTGATTGAAGCTGGGGACTGGGACAGCGCCTTGTGGATGATCGGCGGCCCGATCTTCTTCTCGCTGCTGGCGATGGCGATTTATCAGAATTACAGCAGCCGCATGAGCGCTGATCCGGAGTGGGCGGCGGAGTAAAGGCCGTATGCCGGATAAGACCCCACGGGTCGCATCCGGCATTTCTTGCCTGGATCATGCGCTACAAACTCCCCGCCGGGCGGCTGGTTTTACCCGCTGACGTTAACGTTCTCCCCGTTTGTTTACCGCCGAGACTCTCCAGACGCATCTGGAACGGCGGGAACGGCATATCAATACCGTGCTCGCGGAAGCCCGCCAGAATCAATTGGTGGATCTCATGGCGTAATGGCATACGGTGTCCCATTTCCGCAGCATAGATACGCAGTTCGAAAATCTGAATACCCTGCTGGAGATCCACCAGAAAGATTTCAGGCGGCGGGTTATCCAGCACCAAAGAACAGCGCTGCGCCGCCGTCAGTAGAATTTGCGTCACCTCTTCGCTATTGGCATCCGCCGGTGCCGGGATGGTTAACACCACGCGCGTAACGGAGTCAGACAGCGACCAGTTGATAAACTGTTCGGTGATAAAGGCTTTATTCGGCACGATAATCTCTTTACGATCCCAGTCGCTGATGGTGGTGGCGCGGGTATTGATTTTGGTCACGCTGCCGGTGAGATCGCGAATGGTCACCGTATCGCCGATACGAATCGGCTTTTCAAACAAAATAATCAGGCCGGAGATAAAGTTAGCGAAAATTTCTTGCAGGCCAAAACCAAGCCCAACGCCGAGCGCGGCCACCAGCCATTGTAGCTTCGACCACTCAATGCCGATCATTGAGAAACCGACCAGCCCGCCAATCAGCATTAACAGATATTTGGTGATGGTCGTGATGGCGTAACCGGTACCAGGCGTTAAATCGAGATGCTGTAATAACGCCAGTTCCAGCAGCGCGGGCAGATTACGCACCAACTGCGTGGTGATGATAAAGACCAGAATCGCAATGAGCACCGCCCCGAGGGTAATCGGCTCCAGGCTTTCCACGCCTTGCACCGTAGAGGTGACATCCCACAGCGAAATATTCTCCAGGAAGCCGAATGCCGAGTGGATTTCCGACCACAGTACAATTACCGATAGCAGGGCGATAAGCATCAGAATTGAGCGGACCAGACGCAGCGACTGAGCGCTAATAGCGTCAAGATCGATTTCACTTTCATCGATGTCGACCGCGCCTTCCAGGCTGGAGGAGTGCGTCGGTTCTTCTTCGCCGCGCGCGCGCTGCGCCAGCATTTCCGCCCGACGATGTTTGGCGCGGTCAAAAGCCAGTCGGCGTCGTTGGATCAGCATCCAGCGGCGAATGACGTGATAGATGACCAGCAACAGGAACCAGATGGCGACCGAGGTTTCCAGTCTCGCCAGTAGCGCCTGCGCCGTGGCCAGATAACCCACCGCCGCCGCCAGAATCGCGATAAGCGGCGCGCCCATCAACATATTCCACAGCAGGCTGTTGACCATGTTGTCGCCGTTGCCTTCTTTATCAAGATAGAGCGGGATGCCCGCTTTTTTCAGACTCAGCGTGACCAGCGCCAGCGCGCCGCATATCAGGATGAAGCAAAGGCGGCCCAACGAGCCGGAAAACTCCCGATCGTTAAGATTATCAAACATGATCACTGCCATGATGAGCGGCACGATCAGCCCAATGCTCATCAGGTAGTAGCGCATTGCTTTCGCTACCCGGTTTCGCGGCCAGCCGAAATGCGCCACAAACAGACCATTAGGGCGGGCAAACGCGGCGCAAATCATGACTACCCACAACAGCGGTACTGTCGCCGTCACGCCATCGCCGATGGCGACGGCCAGCGGATACGGCCAGGCTTCCTGTAGACCATAGCCGAGCGTCGCCCACAAGACGGGCAGCGGCGAGGCGACCAGAATCGACCAGAACACCGTTCGCAGCGTCAGCGAGAAGTGATCCTGGGTGACTTTCCCGACGCGCGAGGCCGAGCGCTCAAGGAACCGGTTGAAGTGTTGGCGTGAATAGAGGCTAAACCCGACCAGCGCCAGCGCGCCGAATAACGGCAGTAGCGTCTCTTTGCTGGTCAGCATCATGATGCTGGCTTTACCTAACTGATTAAACGTATCTAATGAGATAAGCCGACGTAAATCCTGAACCAAATCAACAGGCCAGGAGAGCGATAGCGGGCTAACGTCAGCGGTCCAGAACAGATAACGGTGGGTCGCTTCATTAACCTCTTTAAGCGCATCCTCCAGTTGGCTGTTGGAGACTTTCAGTTTGGTCAACTCCAGGATCAGCGTGTCGCCGCCCTGTAACAAAGAGTTGAGCAGCTCGCGCTGAGTGCGAAGCTGGGCGTCAAGAATCTGGTTTTGCTCGGCGGTCAGTGGTTGTCCATTGGCCTGACGTATTTGCCGTAGCTGCGGCTGTTTATTGAGTAATTCTTCATAGCGCATACGGTGAACGCGTAGCTGCGCCATTTCCGTATCAAGCTGCTGCGGTTTAGGCATCTCTGGCAGACGGGCGACCTGCGCGCGCAGCGCTTCGCCAAGCATGTTGGACACGCCAAGCCATTGCGACTGCTCCCGCAGCGTATTGAGCGCCTGGCGCACCTGTAACGTTTGGCTGGTGGCCTGTCGCTGCTGCGAGGCGACCAGATCCATCCGCTGCGCTTGTTGATTGAGCGCCTGTGACAGCTCGCGGTTGACTTTAAATTGTTCGACGATGCCTTCCGGCAAACCGGCGCTGTTTTCCGCCAGCAGCTCAGTGCTTTCCAGCGCGCGTTCCGCTTCACGTTGACGCAGGCTATTGAGCTGATTGCGCAGCGCCTGAAGATACGCATCCAGTTGCTGACTCTGTTTTTCCGCCAGCTCGGAACGCAGACGAGCCAGTTCCTGCCGGTTGTTGGCGGACAGTTGCGCCAACTCCAGTTCGTCGACTAACGCTTTTAGTTTGGCGGACTCCGCCTGCATACTGAGACTTTGCGCCTGGCTAAGCGCGGCACTTCCGCCTGCGGCGCCGAGCCGTCGCTCAATCTCATTAAGCTGGCGGCGGGCATCGTTTTGCTGTTGGGGAAGCTGGCTGAGCGAGTCGGCGATCTCCCTGACGCGCTCCTGCTCCTGTTGCGCCTCGCGGGTTTTATCCAGTAGCTGGCTGCTAACCTGCAAGATCTCCTGATTTAACGCTTCGGTGGACATCTCTGGCGGTACGCTGCGAGGCTCATCGCGCAGATTATTCAACTGGGCGCGCAAGGAGGCGGATAGCTTAGGGAAATTATCAATAACGTGTTGATATTGTTTCGCGCGCTCAAGCGAGCCTTTTCGCTCTTCAAGCGCGTTTAAAGCAGTCTGGAGCGCCTCAACGGCTTCCGGCTGAGCGGGCTTCGCCGCTTTTGCCTGCTCCAGTTCCTGCGTGATTTGTTTGGCGTCGGGGGCCGTTGCGGCGAACGCCCCCGTGCTGAGGCACCAGGCCATCAGAAAAGCGATAATCAGGCGCACGTCAGCATTCTCTCTTGATTAGGTGTCGTCTTTTTTATTGTCAACCAGCGGGCTGGCGTCGTGTTCGGCTTTAATTTCTTCTGCCGGCAGCGGAGCAGGTTCTACCTCCGGCGCGACGAATGTTTCGGTCGACGTCGCCAGCGGTTGGCCAATTTTGGTAACGGACAGGCTTGCCAGCGACGCGATCAGATTCACTTTCCCCGGCGCAAATAAGTTGATGACCGTGGAACCCAGTTTAAAGCGCCCCATCTCCTGGCCTTTCAACAAGGCGACAGACCCTTCATGTTCGCCTTCTGGCCAGGTCCAGCGCTTGATGATGCCTTCGCGCGGCGGGGTAATGGTCCCCGCCCAGACGGTTTCGATACTGCCGACAATAGTTGCGCCGACCAGAATCTGCGCCATAGGACCGAACTCGGTATCAAACAGACAGATAACGCGCTCGTTGCGGGCAAACAGGTTGGGGACGTTTTGCGCGGTCAGATGGTTAACGGAGAACAGATCGCCCGGTACGTAGATCATTTCGCGCAGGATGCCGTTGCATGGCATATGCACGCGATGGTAGTCGCGAGGAGAGAGGTAAGTGGTCACAAACGTGCCGTTGCGGAACTTATCCGCCATCAGGTAGTTACCCGCCAGCAACGCCTCAAGGCTGTAATTATGGCCTTTGGCCTGCAAAATTTTATCTTCTTCGATACGACCTAACTGGCTTATCACGCCGTCGGCAGGCATAACCAGGATGTTAGGATCGGTATTGAGCGGACGCACGTCATCACGCAGCGGACGAACAAAGAAATCATTGAACGTACGATAGCTGGCGGTATCCGTTTTTTGCGCCTCAGTCATATCAACTTTGTAATACTTTACGAAGAGATCGATAACCAGTTTTGTCAGCCATCCTGCTCGTTTGCTTGCGCCCCAGCCCGCCAGGCGAGTGAGCCATAGTTTCGGCAGAATGTATTGTAGCGAAAGTTTAAATGAGTTTAACAAGGTAGCCTCCAGGCCATTGTTGTTCCTGAACCGGCAGTTATACCGGTATCCTGAAAAAAGGGGACGATTCTAACGACGCCTAGCGTATCTGTCAGTCGTCCGTATCAGAAAAGTTTTTACGCGTTTTTACCTGCGCCATACTTTCAAGAATTCGGTGATAATTTTCGAAACGGGTTTCCGCAATAGCGCCGTTCTCTACCGCTTCGCGAATGGCGCAGCCTGGATCGGCGTCATGCTTGCAGTCCCGGTATTTGCAATGTCCCAAATAGTCATGAAATTCGACAAAGCCCTGGGTGATTTGTTCCGGCTCCAGATGCCATAAGCCGAACTCGCGCACGCCGGGGGAATCAATGACATCGCCGCCATGCGGGAAATGATACAGACGAGCAGCGGTAGTGGTATGTTGACCCAGACCGGAGACATTCGACACATCGTTCGTCAGAATCTCGTTCTGTAAGCCGAGCAGAGCGTTTAGCAGACTGGATTTTCCGACGCCGGACTGCCCGGCAAAAATACTGATGCGACCGGTTAACGCCTCTTCCAGCGGTTTCAGACCATCCTGCGTATGGCTGGAGACCATCAACACGCGATAGCCGATATTGCGGTAGATATCCATCTGCTCATTAACGAAGTCCATACCTTCGTCGTCCAGCAGATCAATTTTATTGAGTACGATAAGCGGCTCAACCTGTAGGGTTTCACAGCCGACCAGATAGCGATCGATGATATTCAGCGACAGCTCCGGCAAAATCGCGGAGACGATAACGATTTGGTCAATGTTGGCGGCAATAGGCTTCACGCCGTCGTAGAAGTCCGGGCGCGTCAATACCGAGGTGCGCTCATGCACCGCTTCAACGATGCCTTTTACGTTGACGCCCTCTGCGGCGGCTTTGCCCGGACGCCAGACGACGCGATCGCCCGTCACCAGCGAACGGATAGTGCGGCGGATATTGCAACGGTGAACCTCGCCGTCAGCAGACTCCACATCGGCATGCATACCAAAACGGCTAATGACGATACCTTCTGCAGGCTCGCCAAACAGGTTGTCATCGTAGTCGGCTTTCTCCACGGACGTTTTTAAACGACGCTGGTGATTGGCGTTCACACGGCGCTGCTGGCCTTTGGAGAGTTTATTTTTGCTCAATCGTACTGGCTCCTGGTCGCCCATAGTGGGCAAAACATCTATGATACACGCAATTGTAGATGAATATAGTCACAGTGAATGTGACCTCTGAAGGGTGGAAAATAGCATGAGTGCCGATGAAAACAACCTGATTTGGATCGATCTGGAGATGACAGGTCTGGACCCCGAGCGCGATCGCATTATTGAGATAGCCACGCTGGTGACGGATGCCAGTCTGAATATTCTGGCGGAAGGGCCGACGATTGCGGTACATCAATCCGATGCGCAACTGGCGTTAATGGATGACTGGAACGTGCGCACCCATACCGGCAGCGGCCTGGTAGATCGCGTTAAGGCAAGTACGATGGGCGAACGAGACGCTGAACTGGCGACGATTGAATTTCTGAAAACGTGGGTGCCTGCGGGTAAGTCGCCGATTTGCGGTAACAGTATCGGTCAGGATCGTCGTTTTCTGTTTAAATATATGCCGGAACTGGAGGCTTACTTCCACTATCGCTATCTGGATGTCAGTACGCTCAAGGAACTGGCGCGCCGCTGGAAGCCGGAGATTCTGGCCGGCTTTACCAAGCAGGGCACGCACCAGGCGATGGATGATATTCGCGAGTCGGTGGCGGAGCTGGCTTACTACCGCGAGCATTTCATTAAGCTGTGAGGCGTAACATGCCGGATGGCAACGCCAGAGCGTCTCATCCGGCAGCTCTCCCGCCACTGAATTACTGCGTAAACCATTTCTCTTGCATTTGCGCATATTCCGGCGACGCTTTCACCTTGTCGAGCGCGGCATTAATTTCTTGCAATAGCGCGTCATTGCCTTTGCGTACCGCAATGCCTAACCCTTTTCCGTAGTAGTCAGGATCGCTGGCGCGTTCATCCATGATGGCGTAATCCGGATTGTTTTTTAGCCACTTACCAATCGCGGCGACATCGCCAAACACGCCCTCAAGACGGTTGTTTTTCAGATCGGTAAAGGCGTTTAGATAGCTGTCATAGGCGACAGGCGTGATAGCTTGTTGTTTATCCTGCAAATAGCGCTGATGCGTTGTACCGTTTTCCAGACCGACTTTTTTGCCTTTCAGATCGGCAAAAGTGTGATAAGCCCCTTTACGCGTGACGACTACCGCCGATAGACCTTCGTAATAGGGTTGGCTAAAGGAGACCTGCTGCTCACGTTTGGGCGTCATATCCATACCGGCGATCACCGCATCAAACTTTTTGAAGCGTAGGCTGGGGATCAGACTATCAAAGCTCTGGTTAGTAAATGAGCACTCCGCTTGCATCTCTTTGCAGACCGCGTTGGCGACATCAATATCGAAACCAACAATTTTATTATCGGCATCGACAAACTCATAGGGCGCATAGGTGGCAGAGGTGCCAAAATGTAATGTTCTGGCGGAAACGGAAGCGGCGTGAACGGAGAGGCTGGCTAACAGCATGACAATAAGTTTTTTTTTCATCTTGATCCCTGATATCAGTTGGATGTTGTGGTCACCGTGCTATTCTTTTTTTGGCGCAGGGTGCTATTCTGATTCTGTGCCTTTAGGCGTGGCGTGAAAAGTTTTTTGTTGCATAGCGCGCGCTTTGCTCGTTTTTTGTCTTGTTTGGTGATTTAATCAGCATTCAAACAAAAATCGCGAAAAAATGCGTTCAGGGGCTTGCAGCTAAATGGATTTCTCGTATAATGCGCCTCCCGTAACGACGCAGAAATGCGAATTACGACAGCAACAAATTTGCGGGAATAGCTCAGTTGGTAGAGCACGACCTTGCCAAGGTCGGGGTCGCGAGTTCGAGTCTCGTTTCCCGCTCCAAAATTTGAAAGTACTTGTTAAGTACAGACCACCAATCGCAGGATTTCGAATTGCGACAAGGCGGCAACTGAATGAGTCCTCAGGAGCTTACTGAAGTAAGTGACTGAGGCGAATGAAGGCAGCCAACGCAGTAGCGGTTCGAAAGACGAAGATTATGCGGGAATAGCTCAGTTGGTAGAGCACGACCTTGCCAAGGTCGGGGTCGCGAGTTCGAGTCTCGTTTCCCGCTCCAAATTTGAAAGTACTTGTTAAGTACAGACCACCAATCGCAGGATTTCGAATTGCGACAAGGCGGCAACTGAATGAGTCCTCAGGAGCTTACTGAAGTAAGTGACTCAGGCGAGTGAAGGCAGCCAACGCAGTAGCGGTTCGAAAGACGAAGATTATGCGGGAATAGCTCAGTTGGTAGAGCACGACCTTGCCAAGGTCGGGGTCGCGAGTTCGAGTCTCGTTTCCCGCTCCAATTCTTATCTACAGTGAAATTATCCACAACGAATATCGCGTTGGGGCACGTTTTGTTCCGCTTTCGTCAGATCCTTGTAAACAGACTTATCCACAGGACGGCCCATTACTCCTGGAATGCAAAAAATCATACCTGACGCGTAGAATTTCTATAATTTACTGAAAAGTATAGAAAAAATAAGATTTCAAAACGTTAGCGTTATTGTCTGTTCCTTTTTTCCCTCTTGAATCGCAATGTGTTTTTATTTTTATACACAGCCTGTGAATAATTCAGGCATCGCGCACCAGCCCTTTTTCAATCACCCTGACCAGACGCTGTTTTTTCGGTAGCTGCACTTCAATGATGCAGGCGTTGCGCTTTTCAATTTGTTGCGCAATCGCCCATTCGATATGCTCATCAAGAAGTGGATGCTCACCCTTGCGGCTTTCCAGCGCCGTAATGACGGCATTACTCCACGGCGCATTCCCCAGCGCGACGGCAACATTGCGCAGCCAGCGTAAATGGCCAATGCGCCGAATCGCAGAACCTTCAGTGACTTTCAGAAACTGCGCTTCGCTCCAGCTAAACAACTCAAGCAAATCTGGGTTATGCAGCGCCTTGCGTGGGCTAAAATCTGCTTCGTCGGTCAACTGAGAGTAACGATTCCACGGACAGATAAGCTGGCAGTCATCGCAGCCGTAAATACGGTTGCCTATCAGTGGGCGAAATACTTCCGGAATAGCGCCTTCCAGCTCAATGGTGAGATAAGAAATACAGCGCCGCGCGTCCACCGTATACGGTTCGACAATCGCCCCGGTCGGGCAAATGGTCATACAGGCGACGCATTTGCCGCAACCTTCCTCGACCGGCTGGTCGACCGGCAGCGGTAAATCAATCAACAATTCCCCCAGGAAAAAGAATGAGCCTGCCTCCCGATTAAGGATAAGTGAGTGCTTACCCGTCCAGCCAAGTCCGGCTTTTTCCGCTAATGGGCGTTCAAGAATAGGCGCAGAGTCGACAAACGGTCTAAAATTCAGCGAACCGCAGTACTGTTGGATCTGCTCGCCCAGTTTTTTAAGGCGGCTGCGTAACAGCTTGTGATAATCACGCCCCAGCGCATATCGGCTAACGTAGCCCAGCGTGGGATCCTTCAACGTACTGGCAAACGCGGCGTTGGCGGGCAGATAGTTCATGCGCACGCTGATGACACGTAGCGTACCGGGTAAGAGTTCATGAGGCCGGGCGCGCATCATACCGTGGCGCGCCATCCATGCCATCTCGCCGTGGTATTGTTTGTCCAGCCACGCCTGCAGCGCAGGTTCGGATGCGCGCAGGTCGGTATCAGTAATACCGACCTGCTGAAAGCCCAGCTCCAGCCCCCACTGCTTAATATTTTGCGCTAACTGATTGAGATCGAGGGGCTTTGACATGATGGACCATAACATGAAGAAAAACCCTGTAAGTATACCACACTCCATTTGGCCCGCCGATGACATCAAACGGCTGGAACGCGATGCGGCGGATGCCTTCGGACTCACACTCTATGAATTGATGCTGCGCGCTGGCGACGCGGCATTTCGGGTAGCCCGTGACAGTTATCCTGACACCCGACACTGGCTGGTGTTGTGTGGTCATGGCAACAACGGCGGCGATGGTTACGTCGTGGCGCGACTAGCGCAAGCGGCGGGCATTAGCGTAACGTTGCTGGCGCAGGAGAGCGACAAACCGTTACCTGAAGAAGCGGCGCAGGCGCGCGATGCCTGGCTGAATGCTGGCGGCATTATCCATGCTGCCGATATTATCTGGCCGGAAGCGACGGATCTGATTATCGACGCGCTGCTTGGCACCGGCATAGCCCAGGCGCCGCGCGACCCGGTAGCCGGTCTGATTGAACAGGCGAACGCCCATCCTGCGCCGGTTGTCGCCGTCGATATCCCGTCAGGTCTGCTGGCGCAAACGGGCGCCACGCCTGGCGCGGTGATAAGCGCCGCGCATACGGTCACGTTTATCGCCCTGAAACCAGGCCTGCTGACCGGCAAAGCGCGTGACGTTACCGGCATATTGCATTATGACGCGTTGGGACTGGAAGGCTGGCTGGCGAGCCAGACGCCGCCGCTCCGGCGTTTTGACGCGACGCAGTTGGGGCAATGGCTAACGCCGCGTCGACCGACCTCGCATAAGGGCGATCATGGTCGTCTGGCGATTATTGGCGGCGACCAGGGAACAGCGGGCGCAATTCGGATGGCTGGCGAGGCGGCGCTGCGTACGGGGGCTGGGTTGGTCAGAGTTCTGACTCGCGGTGAAAACATCGCGCCGTTGCTGACGGCCCGCCCGGAACTGATGGTACATGAACTCACGCCTCAGTCGCTGGAAGAGAGCCTGACCTGGGCTGACGTTGTGGTGATCGGCCCGGGGCTTGGGCAGCAGGAATGGGGCAAAAAAGCCTTACAGAAAGTAGAAAACGTCCGTAAACCTATGCTGTGGGATGCGGATGCGTTGAACCTACTGGCAATCAATCCTGATAAACGTCACAATCGCGTGATTACGCCGCATCCGGGAGAGGCTGCCCGCCTGTTAGGATGTTCTGTGGCAGAAATTGAAAGTGATCGCTTACTTTCAGCACAGCGTCTGGTAAAACGGTATGGAGGCGTGGTCGTGTTAAAAGGCGCAGGAACGATTATCGCCGCTGAACACCACCCTCTGGCTATCATTGACGCTGGTAATGCGGGGATGGCGAGCGGCGGAATGGGCGATGTCCTGTCCGGCATCATCGGCGCATTGCTCGGACAGAAGTTTACCCCGTATGATGCGGCATGTGTGGGATGTGTGGCTCACGGCGCGGCGGCGGACTTACTGGCAGCGCGTTATGGCGCTCGCGGCATGTTGGCGACCGATCTTTTTACTACGCTGCGGCGTATTGTTAACCCTGATGTGATTGACGTAAACCATGATGAATCGAGTAATTCCGCTACCTGACGAACAGGCGACGCTAGACCTGGGGCAACGGGTAGCCAACGCCTGCGATGGCGCGACCGTTATTTATCTGTATGGCGATTTAGGTGCCGGTAAGACGACGTTTAGCCGGGGATTTTTACAGGCGTTAGGCCATAACGGTAATGTAAAAAGCCCCACCTATACGCTGGTAGAGCCTTATGCGCTTGATAACATGATGGTATATCACTTCGACTTATACCGTCTTGCGGACCCGGAGGAGCTGGAGTTTATGGGTATTCGCGATTATTTCGCCAACGACGCCATTTGTCTGGTGGAGTGGCCGCAACAAGGTAAAGGCGTTCTCCCCGACCCGGACGTCGAAATCCATATTGATTACCAGGCGCAGGGGCGTGAGGCTCGCGTAAGCGCGGTATCCTCATCGGGTCATTCGTTACTGGCGCGTTTAGCCGATTAGCTATAAAGGTGGCGGGATGATTTATCGCATCAAAAATGCCGTAATAGCAGCCTTAATCCTGCTGTGCGCGCAGGCGGGCGCCGCCAGTCTCTCTGATATTCAGGTGTCCAACGGCGAGCAGCAGGCGCGCATTACGCTGAGTTTTATCGGCGAGCCGGAATATGCTTACTCACAGGACGGTAAACGTACCGTGGCGCTGGATATCAGGCAGACCGGCGTGATTCAGGGGCTGCCGCTTCAGTTTAGCGGTAACAATCTGGTGAAAACGATCCGTGCCGGAACGCCGAAAGATGCGCAATCTTTACGGTTGCTTGTCGATCTGACGGAAAATGGTAAAACCGAGGCTGTGAAGCGGCAAAACGGCGGCAACTATACGGTCATTTTCACCATTAATGCCGATGTTCCGCCGCCACCGCCGCCTGTCGTCGCGAAACGGGTTGAAAGCGCGCCCCGCCCGACGGAGCCGGCCCGTAATCCGTTTAAATCTTCTGATGATCGCCTGACCGGCGTAACCAGCAGCAATACCGTTACGCGGCCTGCGGCGCGCGCGTCGGCAGGCGCTGGCGATAAAGTGGTGATTGCTATTGATGCCGGACATGGAGGCCAGGACCCCGGCGCAATAGGCCCGGGCGGTACGCGCGAGAAAAATGTCACCATCGCTATCGCGCGTAAGTTACGCACATTGCTGAATAACGATCCGATGTTTAAAGGCGTGCTGACGCGTGACGGCGACTATTTTATTTCGGTGATGGGGCGGTCTGACGTGGCGCGTAAGCAAAACGCCAACTTCCTTGTCTCTATTCATGCGGATGCCGCGCCAAATCGCGACGCCACCGGCGCCTCCGTCTGGGTATTGTCCAATCGTCGCGCGAATAGCGAAATGGCAAACTGGCTTGAGCAGCATGAGAAGCAATCCGAACTGTTAGGCGGCGCTGGCGATGTGCTGGCGAACAGTCAGTCAGACCCTTACCTGAGCCAGGCGGTACTGGATTTGCAATTCGGTCATTCGCAGCGGGTAGGGTATGATGTGGCGACGAACGTACTAAGCCAACTCGACGGCGTGGGGTCGCTGCATAAACGTCGCCCGGAACACGCTAGCCTGGGCGTGTTGCGTTCGCCGGATATCCCGTCCATTTTGGTGGAGACGGGCTTTATCAGTAATCACGGCGAAGAGCGATTGCTGGCGAGCGACCGCTATCAGCAGCAGATTGCTGACGCTATATACCGGGGGTTGCGTAAGTACTTTGCAGCGCATCCGATCCAGTCTGCGCCGCAGGGCGGCCCAGGCCAGACGGTCAGTACCAACCAGCCTGGCGCTATAACCGCCGCGAATTAAGGAGATTTCATGCCGATTCAGGTTCTGCCGCCGCAGCTTGCGAACCAAATCGCCGCTGGCGAAGTGGTGGAACGCCCTGCGTCGGTTGTTAAAGAGCTGGTAGAGAATAGTCTGGATGCAGGCGCCACCCGCGTTGATATCGACATCGAGCGTGGCGGCGCGAAGCTTATTCGTATTCGCGACAATGGCTGCGGCATTAAAAAAGAGGAGCTGGCGCTGGCGCTGGCCCGTCATGCCACCAGTAAAATCGCCTCGCTTGACGATCTGGAAGCGATTATCAGTCTGGGATTTCGCGGCGAAGCGCTGGCCAGTATCAGTTCGGTCTCGCGTTTGACGCTAACGTCGCGCACGGCGGAGCAGGCGGAAGCCTGGCAGGCGTATGCTGAAGGGCGCGACATGGACGTGACGGTAAAACCCGCCGCGCACCCGGTCGGCACCACCCTGGAAGTTCTGGATCTCTTTTATAATACGCCCGCCCGGCGCAAATTCATGCGTACCGAAAAAACGGAATTTAATCACATCGATGAGATCATCCGTCGTATTGCATTGGCCCGTTTTGACGTCACGCTTAACCTGTCGCACAACGGCAAATTGGTACGGCAGTATCGCGCTGTCGCAAAGGACGGGCAAAAAGAGCGCCGGTTAGGCGCCATCTGCGGGACGCCGTTTCTCGAACAGGCACTGGCGATCGAGTGGCAGCATGGCGATCTGACCCTGCGCGGCTGGGTCGCCGATCCGAATCACACCACCACGGCGTTAACGGAGATCCAGTACTGCTATGTGAATGGCCGCATGATGCGCGACCGCTTGATCAACCATGCCATTCGCCAGGCCTGTGAAGATAAACTGGGCGCGGACCAACAGCCTGCGTTTGTGCTGTATCTGGAGATTGACCCGCATCAGGTGGATGTCAATGTTCATCCCGCCAAGCACGAAGTGCGTTTTCATCAATCCCGGCTGGTGCACGACTTCATCTATCAAGGGGTGCTGAGCGTTCTGCAACAGCAGACGGAAACGACGCTGCCGCTGGAGGAGATTGCGCCAGCGCCGCGGCATGTCCCGGAAAACCGTATCGCCGCCGGGCGCAACCATTTTGCTGTACCCGCCGAGCCAACTGCGGCGCGCGAGCCCGCGACACCGCGTTATTCCGGCGGCGCATCGGGCGGTAACGGCGGGCGTCAGTCCGCAGGTGGTTGGCCGCACGCGCAGCCAGGTTATCAGAAGCAGCAGGGCGAGGTTTATCGCGCGCTTTTACAGACGCCGGCGACGAGCCCCGCGCCGGAGCCGGTTGCGCCTGCGCTTGACGGACATAGCCAGAGTTTTGGTCGCGTACTGACGATAGTCGGCGGTGACTGCGCGTTGCTGGAACACGCGGGGACTATCCAGCTCTTGTCGCTGCCGGTTGCGGAGCGTTGGCTGCGTCAGGCGCAGCTTACACCGGGTCAAAGTCCGGTTTGCGCGCAGCCGTTGCTGATTCCGCTGCGTTTAAAAGTGAGCGCCGATGAAAAAGCCGCGCTGCAACAAGCCCAATCTTTGTTGGGAGAATTGGGTATTGAATTTCAGTCAGATGCGCAGCATGTGACCATTCGGGCGGTGCCTTTACCCTTACGACAACAAAATTTACAAATCTTGATTCCTGAACTGATAGGCTACCTGGCGCAACAGACCACATTTGCAACGGTCAATATTGCACAATGGATAGCGCGTAATGTGCAGAGCGAACATCCGCAGTGGTCGATGGCGCAGGCCATATCGCTGCTGGCGGATGTTGAGCGGCTATGTCCGCAGCTGGTAAAAGCGCCGCCGGGTGGCCTGTTACAACCTGTTGATTTACATTCGGCGATGAACGCCCTGAAGCATGAATGATGTAAGCAAGGCGAGCCTGCCTAAGGCGATATTTTTGATGGGGCCGACGGCCTCCGGCAAAACGGCGCTGGCGATAGAACTGCGTAAAGTTTTGCCAGTAGAGTTGATAAGCGTTGATTCCGCCCTCATTTATCGGGGAATGGATATTGGCACGGCTAAGCCGAATGCCGATGAGCTGAAAGCGGCGCCGCATCGACTGTTAGATATACGCGACCCGTCGCAGGCGTATTCGGCGGCGGATTTTCGCCGCGACGCGTTAGCGCAAATGGCGGAGATCACCGCTGCGGGGCGTATCCCGCTGTTAGTGGGCGGTACCATGCTGTATTTTAAGGCATTGCTGGAAGGGTTATCGCCGTTGCCTTCAGCAGATCCGGAAGTCAGATCCCGGATAGAGCAGCAAGCAGCGGAGCTTGGATGGGAGGCGTTGCATCAGCAACTTCAGGAGATAGATCCGGTTGCCGCCGCGCGAATTCATCCAAATGATCCGCAAAGACTTTCCCGGGCACTGGAAGTTTTTTTCATTTCGGGTAAAACTTTAACGGAGCTAACGCAAACGTCAGGAGACGCGCTACCGTACCAGGTGCATCAGTTCGCTATCGCCCCGGCGAGCCGTGAACTGCTCCATCAGCGCATTGAGCTGCGTTTTCATCAGATGTTGGCTTCAGGTTTTGAAGCAGAAGTCCGGGCGCTTTTTGCCCGAGGAGATTTGCATACGGACTTGCCTTCCATCCGTTGTGTGGGATACCGCCAGATGTGGTCATACATTGAGGGCGAAATCTCATATGATGAAATGGTTTATAGAGGTGTTTGCGCCACGAGACAGTTGGCGAAGCGCCAGATGACCTGGTTGCGCGGTTGGGAAGGGGTGCGCTGGCTTGACAGTGAGAATCCCGATCGGGCGCGAAAAGAAGTATTACAGGTTGTTGGTGCTATCGCAGACTGAATGTGTACAATTGAGACGTATCGTGCGCAATTTTTCAGAATCGAAAGGTTCAAAGTACAAATAAGCATATAAGGAAAAGAGAATGGCTAAGGGGCAATCTTTACAAGATCCGTTCCTGAACGCATTGCGTCGGGAACGTGTTCCAGTTTCTATTTATTTGGTGAATGGTATTAAGCTGCAAGGTCAAATCGAGTCCTTTGATCAGTTCGTGATCCTGTTGAAGAACACGGTCAGCCAGATGGTTTATAAGCACGCGATTTCTACTGTTGTCCCGTCTCGCCCGGTTTCCCATCACAGCAACAATGCCGGTGGCGGCGCCAGCAATAACTACCATCACGGTAGCAACGCGCAGGGTTCTACTGCGCAACAGGACAGCGAAGAGACTGAATAAGTTCACGCGCTGTTTATCCATGTCGGGGGCGTCGGATAATCGCCCCCGCTGGTTATTAAGAGGGTTTACGCTTGTTTGACCGTTATGATGCCGGTGAGCAGGCGGTACTGGTACACATCTATTTTTCGCAAGACAAAGATATGGAAGACCTCCAGGAGTTTGAATCTCTGGTCTCTTCCGCCGGTGTCGAAGCAATGCAGGTGATTACCGGTAGCCGTAAAGCACCGCACCCGAAGTACTTTGTAGGTGAAGGTAAGGCAGTTGAAATTGCGGAAGCCGTGAAAGCGACTGGCGCAGCGGTCGTATTGTTTGATCATGCATTGAGTCCAGCCCAGGAGCGAAACCTGGAGCGTTTGTGCGAGTGCCGGGTTATCGATCGCACCGGTCTTATCTTAGATATTTTTGCCCAGCGTGCGCGTACCCATGAAGGTAAGTTGCAGGTTGAGCTGGCGCAGCTACGCCATCTGGCTACGCGTCTGGTGCGTGGCTGGACCCACCTTGAACGTCAGAAAGGCGGGATTGGTTTGCGCGGTCCGGGTGAAACCCAACTCGAAACCGACCGTCGTTTACTGCGTAATCGCATTGTGCAGATTCAGTCGCGCCTGGAGAAAGTTGAGAAGCAACGTGAGCAGGGGCGGCAGTCGCGCATCAAGGCCGACGTTCCGACGGTATCGCTGGTGGGCTATACCAACGCCGGAAAATCCACCCTTTTTAATCAGATCACTGAAGCGCGGGTCTATGCGGCAGATCAGCTATTTGCGACGCTGGACCCCACGTTACGTCGTATTGATGTAGCGGATGTCGGTGAAACCGTTCTGGCGGATACGGTAGGCTTTATCCGCCATTTACCGCACGATCTGGTGGCTGCCTTTAAAGCTACCCTGCAGGAGACGCGTCAGGCAACGCTGCTGCTGCATGTGGTCGATGCGGCGGATGTTCGTGTGCAGGAAAACATCGAGGCGGTAAACACCGTTCTTGAAGAGATTGACGCTCACGAAATCCCCACCTTAATGGTGATGAACAAAATCGATATGCTGGACGACTTTGAACCGCGTATCGACAGAGATGAAGAGAATAAACCCATCCGCGTTTGGCTTTCAGCGCAAAGCGGCGTGGGAATACCACAGCTTTTTCAGGCTTTGACGGAGCGTCTTTCCGGCGAGGTGGCGCAGCATACGCTGCGTTTGCCGCCGCAGGAAGGGCGTCTGAGAAGCCGGTTTTATCAGCTTCAGGCAATAGAAAAAGAGTGGATGGAGGAAGACGGTAGCGTCAGTCTGCAGGTACGAATGCCGATTGTCGACTGGCGTCGCCTCTGTAAACAAGAACCGGCGTTGATCGAATACGTGATCTAGACGCGAAGTCATTCAGGTCGTATTGAAGCGGTAGCTGAGAGAATTTCAGGAGCTCACAACGAAGTGACCTGGGGTAAAAAAGCCGCCACTCAGGACGCAGTCTGAAAGATGATGTCTGTAACGGCGGTTCGTCTGAAGCATGGAGTAATTTCGCCTTATCCTCTGAGGTCGAAAGACAACGGGGATCACCGCATAACAAATATGGAGCACAAACATGGCGTGGAATCAGCCCGGTAATAACGGACAGGACCGCGACCCGTGGGGAAGCAGCAAACCTGGCAGCAACTCTGGGGGAAATGGAAACAAAGGTGGCCGCGATCAGGGACCTCCCGATCTGGATGATATCTTCCGTAAGCTGAGTAAAAAACTCGGTGGTTTTGGGGGCGGTAAAGGCACCGGTTCCGGCGGCGGTAGCTCATCGCAAGGCCCGCGTCCGCAACTGGGAGGCCGTATTGTCGCCATCGCCGCGGCGGCAGTAGTCATTATCTGGGCGGCCAGCGGTTTTTATACCATTAAAGAAGCCGAGCGCGGCGTTGTGACGCGTTTTGGTAAATTCAGCCATCTGGTAGAGCCAGGTCTGAACTGGAAGCCGACATTTATTGACGACGTCACGCCGGTGAACGTCGAAGCGGTGCGCGAACTGGCGGCGTCAGGCGTGATGCTGACGTCTGATGAAAACGTCGTGCGCGTTGAAATGAACGTGCAATACCGCGTCACCGATCCGCAGAAATATCTGTTTAGCGTGACCAGCCCGGACGATAGCCTGCGTCAGGCCACCGACAGCGCGCTGCGTGGCGTCATTGGTAAATACACGATGGATCGCATCCTGACCGAAGGTCGTACCGTTATTCGTAGCGATACCCAACGCGAGCTGGAAGAGACTATCAAACCGTACAACATGGGGATTACCCTGCTGGACGTGAACTTCCAGGCTGCGCGTCCGCCGGAAGAGGTGAAAGCCGCCTTTGACGACGCGATTGCCGCACGTGAAAACGAGCAGCAGTACATTCGTGAAGCGGAAGCGTATACCAACGAAGTTCAGCCGCGCGCCAACGGTCAGGCGCAGCGTATTCTGGAAGAGGCACGCGCCTATAAAACCCAGACTATCCTGGAAGCGCAGGGTGAAGTCGCCCGGTTTGCGAAGATTTTGCCGGAATATAAAGCCGCGCCGCAGATTACACGCGAGCGTCTGTATATTGAAACGATGGAAAAAGTGCTGAGCCATACCCGTAAAGTACTGGTTAACGACAAGAGCGGTAATTTAATGGTGCTGCCGTTAGATCAGATGCTGAAAGGCGGGAATGCGCCGGCGGCAAAGAGCGACAATAGCGCCAGCAACCTGCTGCGCCTGCCGCCGTCCACAAAGTCTAACGCCAGCGGAGCAAGCAACACGTCGTCCTCAAATCAGGGCGATATTATGGACCAACGCCGCGCGAATGCGCAGCGTAACGACTACCAGCGTCAGGGGGAATAACGATGCGTAAGTCAGTTATTGCGATTATCATCATCGTGCTGGTAGTGCTCTACATGTCCGTCTTTGTGGTCAAAGAGGGCGAGCGTGGCATTACGCTGCGTTTTGGTAAAGTTCTGCGTGACGATGAGAACAAACCGCTGGTTTACGCGCCGGGTCTGCACTTTAAGATCCCGTTTATTGAATCAGTGAAAATGCTTGATGCGCGTATCCAGACGATGGATAACCAGGCCGATCGCTTTGTGACTAAAGAGAAGAAAGACCTGATTGTCGACTCCTACATCAAATGGCGTATCAGCGACTTTAGCCGTTACTATCTGGCGACCGGCGGCGGCGATATTTCGCAAGCCGAAGTGCTGTTAAAACGTAAATTCTCGGACCGTTTGCGTTCTGAGATTGGTCGCCTGGACGTAAAAGACATCGTGACCGATTCTCGTGGTCGTCTGACTCTGGAAGTGCGCGACGCGCTGAACTCCGGTTCAGCCGGTACCGATGATGAAGTGGCGACCCCGGCGGCGGATGACGCGATTGCCGAAGCGGCGGAACGCGTCACGGCGGAAACCAAAGGTAAAGTACCGGTCATCAACCCGAACAGTATGGCGGCGTTGGGTATCGAAGTGGTCGATGTGCGTATTAAGCAGATCAACCTGCCGACCGAGGTTTCTGAGGCGATTTACAACCGTATGCGCGCCGAGCGTGAAGCGGTCGCGCGCCGTCATCGTTCACAAGGTCAGGAAGAAGCGGAAAAACTGCGTGCGGCTGCTGACTATGAGGTGACGAAAACTCTGGCGGAAGCCGAGCGTCAGGGGCGTATCATGCGTGGTGAAGGTGATGCTGAAGCCGCGAAGCTGTTTGCCGACGCGTTCAGTCAGGACCCTGATTTCTACGCGTTCATTCGTAGTCTGCGCGCTTACGAGAAGAGCTTCGAAGGTAATCAGGACGTGATGGTACTGAGCCCGGACAGCGATTTCTTCCGCTACATGAAGACACCGAGTTCGACGACACGCTAAAATAGCGTCAGCGGTTTTAGACCAGCAAAACCACCGCATCCAAAGGATGCCGGTGGTTTTCTTTTATAAGGGCGATAAATGAATTCAACAATCTGGTTGGCGCTTGCTCTGGTATTAGTCCTCGAAGGGCTGGGACCGATGCTGTATCCCGGCGCATGGAAAAAAATGGTTTCGGCACTGGCGCAACTGCCGGAAAATGTTTTACGTCGTTTTGGCGGCGGACTTGTGGTCGCGGGAGTTGTGGTCTACTACATGTTGAGGAAAACGATTGGCTGAGCAAAAAGTGGTCGGATTTGCCGCATGTTGAGTGCAAAAAGTGCTGTATATCTGAAAAAGCGATGGTAGAATCCATTTTTAAGCAAACGGTGATTTTGAAAAATGGGTAACAACGTCGTCGTACTGGGCACCCAATGGGGTGACGAAGGTAAAGGAAAGATCGTCGATCTTCTGACTGAACGGGCTAAATATGTTGTACGCTACCAGGGCGGTCACAACGCAGGCCATACTCTCGTAATCAACGGTGAAAAAACCGTTCTCCATCTTATTCCATCAGGTATTCTTCGCGAGAATGTAACCAGCATCATCGGTAACGGTGTTGTGCTGTCTCCGAGCGCGCTGATGAAAGAGATGAAAGAACTGGAAGACCGTGGCATCCCCGTTCGTGAGCGTCTGCTGCTGTCTGAAGCCTGTCCGCTGATCCTTGATTATCACGTTGCGCTGGATAACGCGCGTGAGAAAGCGCGTGGCGCGAAAGCGATCGGCACCACCGGTCGTGGAATCGGGCCTGCTTATGAAGATAAAGTGGCACGTCGCGGTCTGCGTGTTGGTGACCTTTTCGACAAAGAAACCTTCGCTGAAAAACTGAAAGAAGTGATGGAATATCACAACTTCCAGTTGGTTAACTACTACAAAGCTGAAGCGGTTGATTACCAGAAAGTTCTGGATGATACGATGGCTGTTGCCGACATCCTGACTTCTATGGTTGTTGACGTTTCAGACCTGCTCGACCAGGCGCGTCAGCGTGGCGATTTCGTCATGTTTGAAGGTGCGCAGGGTACCCTGCTGGATATCGACCACGGTACTTATCCGTACGTAACTTCTTCTAACACCACTGCAGGTGGCGTGGCGACCGGTTCCGGCCTGGGCCCGCGTTATGTTGATTACGTTCTGGGTATCCTCAAAGCTTACTCCACTCGTGTAGGTGCAGGTCCGTTCCCGACCGAACTGTTTGATGAAACCGGCGAGTTCCTCTGCAAGCAGGGTAACGAATATGGCGCCACTACCGGCCGTCGTCGTCGTACCGGCTGGCTGGACACCGTTGCCGTTCGTCGTGCGGTACAGCTGAACTCCCTGTCTGGCTTCTGCCTGACCAAACTGGACGTGCTGGATGGCCTGAAAGAGGTGAAACTCTGCGTGGCTTATCGTATGCCGGATGGTCGCGAAGTGACTACCACTCCGCTGGCAGCTGACGACTGGAAAGGTGTAGAGCCGATTTACGAAACCATGCCGGGCTGGTCTGAATCCACCTTCGGCGTGAAAGATCGTAGCGGTCTGCCGCAGGCGGCACTGAACTACATCAAGCGTATCGAAGAACTGACCGGCGTGCCGATTGATATTATTTCTACCGGCCCCGATCGTACTGAGACGATGATTCTGCGCGATCCGTTCGACGCGTAATTGATGGATGATGCCCGGTAACGCTACGCTTACCGGGTCTATGATGAGTACGCATTTGATAGCCGGATAAGATGCTTTGCATCACCCTTCGGTTCAAATGCGTCATTGTTCCCCGCTTTTTTCCTTCCTGAACCGAAATAAATTAGCAGCCTGACAGGTGGCTGGTTTATCATCAATACAGATAAGTTATATCCCGTTTTCCCTTTTCCTGAGGTTGATGTGCAGTTAACGAGTTTCACCGATTACGGCTTACGTGCGCTAATCTATATGGCGTCGTTACCAGATGGACGAATGACCAGCATTTCTGAGGTGACAGAAGTCTACGGCGTGTCCCGTAATCATATGGTCAAAATTATCAATCAGCTTAGCCGGGCGGGCTTTGTCACCGCCGTTCGGGGAAAAAATGGCGGTATCCGCCTGGGTAAACCGGCTAATACTATTTGTATTGGCGATGTGGTGCGTGAGCTGGAACCCTTATCACTGGTCAACTGTAGCAGCGAATTTTGCCACATCACCCCTGCCTGTCGTCTGAAACAGGCGCTTTCTAAGGCCGTGCAGAGTTTTCTCAAGGAGCTGGATAACTACACGCTTGCCGATTTGGTTGAAGAGAATCAACCGCTTTATAAATTATTACTGGTGGAGTGAAGTAAACTTCATTAGAGATGACAATGGAGGAACCTCAATGTCACAAGATCCTTTCCAGGAACGCGAAGCAGAAAAATACGCGAATCCTATCCCGAGCCGGGAATTTATCCTCGAACATTTAACGAAACGTGAAAAACCGGCCAGTCGCGAAGAACTGGCCGTAGAACTGAATATTGAAGGCGAAGAGCAGCTTGAAGCCTTGCGTCGCCGCCTGCGCGCGATGGAGCGCGACGGACAACTGGTCTTTACCCGCCGCCAGTGCTATGCGCTGCCGGAACGCCTCGACCTGCTGAAAGGCACCGTGATCGGTCATCGTGATGGTTACGGTTTCTTACGTGTCGAAGGCCGCAAAGACGATCTGTATCTTTCCAGCGAGCAAATGAAAACCTGTATTCATGGCGATCAGGTGCTGGCGCAGCCGCTGGGCGCCGATCGTAAAGGTCGCCGCGAAGCGCGTATCGTCCGTGTACTGGTACCGAAAACCAGTCAGATAGTCGGGCGTTATTTCACCGATGCGGGCGTCGGCTTTGTAGTGCCGGACGACAGCCGTCTCAGCTTCGACATTCTTATCCCGCCAGAAGACGTCATGGGCGCGCGGATGGGGTTCGTGGTCGTGGTTGAACTGACCCAACGTCCAACTCGCCGTACTAAAGCGGTAGGGAAAATCGTCGAAGTGCTGGGCGACAATATGGGCACCGGTATGGCGGTTGATATGGCGCTGCGTACCCATGAAATACCTTACATCTGGCCGCAGGCGGTAGAGCAGCAGGTCGCCGGGCTGAAAGAAGAGGTGCCGGAAGAGGCGAAAGTCGGTCGTGTCGATCTGCGCGATTTGCCGCTGGTCACGATTGATGGCGAAGATGCCCGTGACTTTGACGACGCGGTTTACTGTGAGAAAAAACGCGGCGGCGGCTGGCGTTTGTGGGTCGCTATTGCTGACGTGAGCTATTATGTACGGCCGCCAACGCCGTTGGATCGCGAGGCGCGCAATCGCGGCACGTCGGTTTACTTCCCGTCACAGGTTGTCCCAATGTTGCCGGAGGTGCTCTCCAACGGCCTGTGTTCGCTAAACCCGCAGGTTGACAGGCTGTGTATGGTCTGTGAAATGACCATCTCGGCGAAAGGTCGGCTGACCGGCTACAAATTCTATGAAGCGGTGATGAGCTCCCATGCGCGTCTGACCTATACCAAAGTCTGGCATATGCTGCAGGGCGATCAGGATCTGCGTGAACAATATGCGCCGCTGGTGAAGCATATTGAAGAGCTGCACAACCTCTACAAAGTGCTGGATAAAGCGCGTGAAGAGCGCGGGGGGATCTCGTTTGAGAGCGAAGAGGCGAAGTTTATCTTTAACGCCGAACGTCGCATTGAGCGTATCGAACAGACCCAGCGTAATGACGCGCATAAGCTTATCGAAGAGTGCATGATCATGGCGAATATCTCGGCGGCGCGCTTTGTCGAAAAAGCTAAAGAGCCGGCGCTATTCCGTATTCATGATAAGCCCACCACCGAAGCGATCACCTCATTCCGCTCCGTACTGGCGGAGCTGGGGTTGGAGCTGCCGGGCGGAAATAAACCGGAACCGCGCGATTATGCCGAACTGCTTGAATCGATTGCCGACCGGCCGGACGCCGAAATGCTGCAAACTATGCTGCTGCGTTCAATGAAGCAGGCGATTTACGATCCGGAAAACCGCGGGCACTTTGGCCTGGCGTTGCAGTCTTATGCGCACTTTACCTCGCCGATTCGCCGCTATCCGGATCTTTCTTTGCACCGCGCCATTAAGTACCTGTTGGCGAAAGAGCAAGGGAACAAGGGCAACACCACAGAAACGGGCGGTTATCACTACTCGATGGAAGAGATGTTGCAGCTCGGCCAACACTGTTCGATGGCGGAACGCCGCGCTGATGAAGCGACGCGTGATGTCTCCGACTGGCTGAAATGTGACTTTATGCTGGATCAGGTAGGCAACGTCTTTAAGGGCGTGATTGCCAGTGTCACCGGTTTCGGCTTCTTTGTCCGTCTTGATGAACTGTTTATCGATGGGCTGGTACACGTTTCCTCACTGGATAACGATTACTATCGTTTCGATCAGGTAGGGCAACGCCTGATTGGCGAGTCCGGCGGGCAGACATATCGCCTGGGCGACCGGGTCGAGGTACGCGTCGAAGCGGTGAATATGGACGAACGGAAAATTGACTTTAGCCTGATCTCCAGCGAGCGCGCACCGCGTAACGTCGGCAAAACGGCGCGTGAAAAAGCGAAAAAAGGTGAAAGTAAAAACGCCGGTAAACGTCGTCAGGTAGGTAAAAAAGTTAACTTCGAGCCTGATAGCGCCTTCCGCGGCGAGAAAAAAGCGAAGCCGAAAGCAGCGAAAAAAGACGCGAGAAAAGCAAAAAAGCCATCGGCTAAAACGCAGAAAATAGCCGCAGCGACCAAAGCGAAGCGTGCGGCGAAGAAAAAAGCGGCAGAGTGAGCAATACCCTCTTCAAACAGAAGAGAGTGAATTATCTGTAGGCCGGGCAAGCGTAGCGCCCCCGGCAAAACGTAAACAATGAGTACATTAATGAGCGAAATGATTTACGGCATCCACGCAGTGCAGGCCCTGCTGGAGCGCGCCCCTGAACGTTTTCAGGAAGTCTTTATTTTAAAAGGCCGTGAAGATAAACGTCTGTTGCCGCTGATTCACGCCCTTGAGTCCCAGGGCGTGGTTATCCAGCTGGCAAACCGCCAATATCTCGACGAGAAAAGCGACGGTGCCGTGCATCAGGGCATTATCGCTCGCGTGAAACTAGGCCGGCAGTATCAGGAAAACGATCTGCCGGATCTGATCGCATTACACGATCGCCCCTTTTTGTTGATCCTCGATGGCGTCACCGATCCGCATAATCTTGGCGCCTGTCTGCGCAGCGCCGATGCCGCTGGCGTACATGCGGTAATCGTGCCGAAAGACCGCTCCGCGCAACTTAACGCGACGGCGAAGAAAGTCGCCTGCGGCGCAGCAGAAAGCGTGCCATTGATCCGCGTCACCAACCTGGCGCGCACGATGCGCATGTTGCAGGAAGAGAATATCTGGATTGTCGGAACGGCGGGCGAGGCTGACCATACGCTGTATCAGAGCAAAATGCCTGGCCGCATGGCGCTGGTCATGGGCGCAGAAGGTGAAGGTATGCGTCGTCTGACCCGTGAGCACTGCGATGAGCTGATCAGCATTCCTATGGCCGGTAGCGTGTCGTCGCTGAATGTCTCTGTTGCGACCGGGATTTGTCTGTTTGAAGCCGTTCGCCAGCGCACCTGACGCTAATAGTATTTTTTAAGAAAAAACCATCCATAATCGGATGGTTTTTTTTTATCTTTGGCTGGTAATATATAAAACAAAACCTACCCTGTAATTTCCTTTTTTTATAAAAAAGAGATAGAGATAATAATATGGCATGGGCTCCACGGACGCTGGCGGATGCATTAAACAACATCGCTGAATTAAATATTGATATAGAAAATAATGAATCTTCATTAATAATAAAAATGAATGATTATGGCGATTTACCACTGGCGGTTTTATTTACCTCGCAACAAATAGTTATCGAGACTTATATCTGTCCGGTAAATACGATTAGAGATACAGCGGAATTTAATCTTTTCTTATTGAGAAATCAGAAGGTTTTACCGCTGTCTTCGGTCGGTATTACCCAGGTAAAACAGGAGGAATATTATGTCGCTTTTGGCGCGCTGTCGTTAAATTCGTCGCTTGCCGACGTGACGCTGGAAATCACCACGCTTGTAGAAAATGCGTTGGATATCGCTGAAATAACACAAGTCTATTCACAGGAATAATACAGGCGGCTTACATGGGAATTTTAAAAAGTTTGTTCACGTTAGGTAAATCATTCGTTGCTCAGGCAGAAGAAGCCATTGATGAAGCACAGGGTGTACGTATGCTGGAGCAGCATATTCGCGACGCAAAAGCCGAGCTGGATAAAGCGGGTAAATCCAGAGTGGATTTATTGGCGCGGGTGAACCTAAGCCATGACAAGCTGAATGATTTACGTGAGCGTAAAGCCAGCCTTGAAACGCGGGCGTTGGCGGCAATGAGTAAGAATGTCGACGCCGCTTTACTCAACGAAGTGGCGGAAGAGATAGCCCGTCTGGAAAATGCCATTCTTGCCGAAGAACAGGTGCTGACTAATCTGGAAGCCTCTCGCGATGCGGTGGAGAAGGCCGTAACGGCGACAGGCCAGCGGATTGCGCAGTTTGAGCAGCAACTTGAAGTGGTTAAGGCGACAGAAGCCATGCAGCGCGCGCAGCAGGCGGTGACGACTTCGACCGTCGGAGCCGCGTCGAATGTGTCTACGGCGGCGGAGTCGCTTAAACGTTTACAAACGCGTCAGGCTGAACGCCAGGCCCGGCTGGATGCCGCCGCGCAGCTGGAAAAAGTCGCCGATGGACGCGACCTGGATGAAAAACTGGCGCAGGCCGGCATTGGCGCAACCAATAAAAGCAATGCTCAGGATGTGTTGGCGCGTTTACAGCGTCAACAAGGCGAATAATGCTCTTTACGTGGATGGTCAAAACCTGCCAGCGTCATTTGTCCAGACTGACCTGGCCTGTTTATCGGGCAGTATCTGCTTTGTTATCGGTAGCGCGAAAGCGCGCTACCGTGCTGAGCTCGTCGCTTTCATACGAGACGGCACATGAATGCGCGATCTCAAATGGCATTATGCCTAACGACAATCGCATTCTGGCTGAAGAGGTCGCATGGCAAGAGATAGAGGTTCCCCTATGATGCAATTTTTTCAGCGTTTGCTCGGTAAAACAAGCGCGCCAGCGCCGATTCGCGGACCATTAGGATTACATCTTAACGCCGGTTTCACGCTGGATACGCTGGCATTCCGGCTACTGAAGTCGTCGTTGCTGGTAGAGCTACCGGGTGAAAAATACACTGTCGCGGCAGCGAGTCGCATAGATTTAGGCGGCGGCAGTCAGATTTTTCGCTACTACACTTCTGGCGATGAGTTTCTGCAAATTAACACCACTGGCGGCACGGATGTTGACGACATTGATGACATCAAACTCTTTGTATATGAGGAAAGTTTCGGTATTAACGAGGAACGTCACTGGCGTTCAGCCATTGCGCCAGCGGCAATAGGGCCGATGACGCTCAACTGGCAAGAACGGCGCTGGCAGCGCTTTTTTAACCATGAAGAGCCGGGCAATATTGAACCTGTCTACATGCTGGAAAAGGTTGAAAATCAGCAGGCAGAGAAATGGGACGTTCACAATTTTACGATGGGCTTCCAGCGCCAGGTGACGGATGACGCCTGGGAGTATCTTCTATTGAACGGGGAAGAATCATTTAACGAACGCGGTGAGCCTGAATGGGTGTTTTCGCGCGCGCTCGGCGTGGATATCCCGCTCACCTCACTGACGGTTATTGGTTAAGCACATACAGGACAATTATGCATATACTGGACGCATTACTGGCTTTCTGCGCCTATTTTTTTATTGGCGCGGCAATGGTCATCGCATTTCTTTTTATTTACTCAAAGATAACGCCGCATAATGAATGGCAGTTGATAAAAAATAACAATACTGCGGCATCGCTGGCCTTTAGCGGTACGTTGCTGGGCTATGTCATCCCCTTATCCAGCGCGGCGATAAACTCGGTCAGCATCCCGGACTATTTTGCCTGGGGCGGCATTGCGCTGGTGATTCAACTGCTGATTTATGGCTGCGTAAGGTTATACATGCCTACGCTGAGCGAAAAAATTATTCATCACAACGTGGCGGCGGGGCTATTTATGGGAACCGCAGCGCTGGCTGGCGGTATTTTTAACGCTGCCTGTATGACATGGTAACGGAAGATCATGGCAAAAAAACGAAAATCCAGAAGAACATCCGGCGTAGGCCATTCGGCAATAAGACGGATAGCCGAACCGGTTAATCCCTTTGAGCGGCAACGAAATCGCTACACGCCAAAATGCCTGACGCTGGCGATTATGGGCGGAGCGGCCTTTTTTCTCCTGAAGGGGTGCGGTGATGGCGGCAATAGTGACAACGACGGCGATGGGACGTTTTACGCCACGGTGAACGACTGTATTGACGATGGCAATAGCGCCAGCGTTTGCGCTGACGGCTGGAATAATGCGAAAACAGAATTTTACGCGAATGTGCCTAAGCAATTGACGCAGGAGAGCTGTCAGTCGCAGTTTGGCGATTGCTACTTTGATAGCACCGATCGGAGTTGGGTTCCGGTATTAAGCGGCTTTTTGCTCAGCCGCGCGATTCGTCAAAACCGTGACGAACAATACATCTATAGCAGCGGCGGTTCATCCTACGCCTCCCGTCCCGTCTGGCGCACCACGTCCGGCGATTATGCGTGGCGCAGCGGTACAGGGAAAAGCGATACCGCGACCAGCCCTGGTTATACGACACGGAAAGCGTCCACCGTCTCCCGCGGCGGCTATGGCCGTTCTTCCAGCGCCCGCGGGCACTGGGGAGGCTAACCATGCTACGACATAACGTACCGGTACGCCGGGATCTGGATAAGATCGCCTGCGATCACGGTTTTGACTTTCATGTTATCGATAACGAAATTTACTGGGATGAAAGCCGGGCCTACCGTTTTACATTACGGCAAATTGAAGAACAGATCGAAAAACCGACCGCAGAGCTTCATCAGATGTGTCTGGAGGTTGTCGAGCGGGCCGTCCGGGATGAGCAGATCATGCAGCAGTTGGCGATCCCGCCATTGTACTGGGATGTCATCGCCGAAAGTTGGCGCAGCCGCGATCCTTCGCTTTACGGACGGATGGATTTCGTCTGGTGCGGCAAAGATCCGGTTAAATTGCTGGAATACAACGCGGATACGCCGACATCGCTCTATGAATCCTCCTACTTTCAATGGCTATGGCTGGAGGATGCTCGTCGTAGCGGCGCCATTCCGCGTGATGCCGATCAATACAACGCGATACAGGAGCGGCTGATCGCCCGCTTCAGCGAGCTGTACAGTCGGGAACCGCTCTACTTTTGCTGTTGTGAAGATACCGACGAAGATCGCACGACGGTGCTGTACCTTCAGGATTGCGCGCAGCAGGCGGGCCAGGAAACGCGATTTATCTATATTGAAGAACTGGGGCTTGGTGTAGGCGGCGTGCTGACCGATCTGGACGATAATGTGATTCGCCGCGCCTTTAAGCTCTACCCGCTGGAGTGGATGATGCGCGATGACAACGGCCCGCTGTTGCGAAAACGGCGTGAGCAATGGATTGAGCCATTGTGGAAAAGTATTCTGAGTAACAAAGGGCTGTTGCCGTTATTGTGGCGCTTTTTCCCTGGCCATCCGAATCTGCTACCGGCCTGGTTTGAGGGCGAAAAATCGCTCGCAGCGCCAGGTGAAAGCAGCGTGCGGAAGCCGATTTATTCACGTGAAGGCGGCAACGTCACGATTTTCGACGAGCGGCAAAATGTTATCGATCATGCCGACGGCGACTACGCTGACGAGCCGATGATTTACCAGGCGTTTCAGCCTTTGCCGCGCTTTGGCGATAGCTATACGCTGATTGGCAGTTGGATCATTGACGATGAAGCCGCCGGGATGGGGATTCGCGAGGACAATACGCTAATTACCAAAGACACTTCCCGTTTCGTCCCACATTATATTGCCGGTTAATCATACTTTTGTGATCTTGCTCCGGCGTCAATGGCGCAGTCATGACCATACTTGACTTCAGCGCCATTGAAGGAGGGAGACACCATGTCCTGGCAAACACATACCGTCTTTAATCAACCTGCTCCGCTCAATAACAGTAACTTATTCCTGTCTGATGGCGCGCTGTGTGAAGCGGTTTCCCGGGAAGGCGCGGGATGGGATAGCGATCTTCTCGCCAGCATTGGCCAACAACTGGGAACGGCGGAATCACTGGAACTGGGTCGTTTGGCGAATGCGTATCCTCCTGAGTTGCTGCGTTACGATCCCCAGGGGCAACGTCTGGATGACGTTCGCTTTCATCCCGCCTGGCACCTGTTGATGCAGGGGCTTTGCGCTAATCGGGTACATAACCTGGCCTGGGAGGAGGAGGCAAGGGCGGGAAGTTTTGTCGCCCGGGCGGCGCGTTTTGTATTACATGCTCAGGTAGAAGCGGGAACACTCTGTCCTGTCACGATGACCTTTGCCGCGACGCCGTTGCTATTGCAGATGCTTCCCGCCACTTTCCATGACTGGCTGGCGGCGCTGCGCAGCGATCGCTACGATTCGCATTTGCTGCCGGGCGGGCAAAAACGGGGCCTGCTCATCGGCATGGGAATGACGGAAAAGCAGGGCGGATCGGACGTACTCAGTAATACGACCCACGCGGAGCGGCTGGCGGATGATTCATATCGGCTGGTGGGACATAAATGGTTTTTCTCTGTGCCGCAAAGTGATGCGCACCTCGTGCTGGCGCAGGCAAAAGGAGGATTATCCTGTTTCTTTGTGCCGCGTTTCCTGCCAGACGGGCAACGGAACTCTGTTCGTCTTGAACGCCTGAAAGATAAACTCGGTAATCGATCTAATGCCAGCGCCGAAGTCGAGTTTCAGGATGCCGTCGGCTGGCGTCTGGGAGAAGAGGGCGACGGGATTCGGCATATCTTAAAGATGGGCGGTATGACGCGTCTTGACTGCGCGCTCGGGAGTCATGGCTTAATGCGGCGTGCGTTTTCAGTCGCGATTTACCATGCTCATCAGCGTCAGGCTTTTGGTAAGCCGCTGATCGAACAACCGTTGATGCGACAAACCTTAAGTCGTATGGCGCTATGCCTGGAGGGGCAGACGGCGCTTTTGTTTCGGCTGGCGCGCGCCTGGGAGCAACGTCGCGAGGCGAAAGAGGCATTATGGGCGCGATTATTCACGCCAGCGGCGAAATTCGCCATCTGTAAGCAGGGAATCCCTTTTGTGGCTGAGGCGATGGAGGTTCTCGGCGGGATGGGGTATTGCGAAGAGAGCGAACTCCCTCGCCTGTACCGTGAAATGCCGGTGAACAGTATCTGGGAAGGTTCCGGCAATATCATGTGTCTGGATGTACTTCGGGTGCTGACAAAACAACACGGCGTCTATGACGTATTGAGTGAAGCTTTTGCGGAAGTCAAAGGTCAGGATCGCCATTACGACCGCGCGGTACGTCAGCTACAGCAACGTTTACGCAAACCGGACGAAGCAATGGGCAGAGAGATTACGCAGCAGCTTTTCCTGCTGGGATGCGGAGCGGAAATGCTGCGTCATGCCTCGCCGCCGCTGGCGCAAGCGTGGTGTCAGATGATGCTGGATACACGCGGCGAAATGCCGCTGCCTGCCCAGGTGCAAAATGATTTACTGTTAAGGGCGACCGGGGGACTGCGGTAACGTTTGGCCTGTGGTACATGCCATCCGGCGCGAGCCACGCGGCATCAGGCATAGAGTATCGCCTGTACGCGCCAGTTATCCGACTGTTGTTCTTCATACATTTGAATAATTCTGTACCAGGACGCACCCTGTTCATCGGCTTTCAGGGCGATAATCCGCTCCACATCCTGTGGGTTTCCTGCAACATTACTGACCGAGATCAGGCCGATTTCATTCAGACCCGTTACGCAGTCAGCACTGGCGAATTCGGCAGACTGTGCCGTCGTACTCACCAGTCCGGCAGAAAGCAGCAGTGAGGATAAGGCAAGTTCTTGTTTCATCGTCAGCTCCTTATTACATACCCCGCATTTAACAGGACGCTCCATCACGGTAAACCTGTTTGTTTATTGTGCACAGGTAAACGCATAGGGACGCAAAGCAATGTAAAACTGACTAAAAATCAATCTACTGTTATTGACGATACAAAATGGCTTGTGAATACCACTGGCCGGTTACAACCGTTTCATCAACCATTAAGATAACGTAATAATCGGCTTTCGCAGCGACGGCTTTCGCTCTGATTTCATCTATTGCATCATCCGGGGAGCCCCGAACCAGCGCGCTTACGGTCCCCATCCGCTGTAGTCCTTGCGTTTGATCGCGACGGATTTCCTGCGGGTGATCGGCGACAGGCGGCGCAGGTTGCGGCGTACCCTGCAGCACGCTACACGCGCTTAATAACAGCGCTGCTATCAATGAAGCAAACCGACGCATAACTCTATCTCGTTTCCTGATAATCATAGTGTAATGCCTTATTGATTTCCCTTTAGGGGGAATGTTCCCGAAGTGTTACCTGTCACGCGATTTTCGAATGAAAACGTTGCGAAAGCGTAACCCAGTTCTCAAACATTATGAATTATTGCGCTATCCATAAACTTGCGTTAAGTATTTCTCCGTGGCATACCGGATAAAAAGGAGAGAATAATGATAGCGATTGAAACACGACAATTAGCCGGAGGCGTCGTACTACATGCCTTCCCGGAAGGGAAACGCGCCGTGCCGCTTCCCTGTGTGGTGTTCTATCATGGCTTCACCTCCTCCAGCCTGGTTTATAGTTATTTTGCCGTTGCCCTGGCACAGGCAGGATTCCGGGTAGTCATGCCGGATGCGCCGGAGCATGGCGCTCGCTTCGGCGGCGACTCACAGGGACGGATACGCCGATTCTGGCAGATTCTGCACCAAAACATGCAGGAATTTACGACGTTACGTGCGGCGATTCAGGCGGAAAATTGGCTACTTGACGGGCGGTTAGCGGTGGGCGGCGCATCCATGGGCGGTATGACGGCGCTGGGCATTATGACGCGTCACCGGGAGGTAAAATGCGGGGCCAGTTTAATGGGGTCGGGCTATTTTACCGGGCTCGCCCGGACGCTTTTCCCGCCGTTATCCCCGCAGAACCCGGCGCAGCAGGCGGAATTCGACAATATCATCGCGCCGCTACGTGAATGGGAAGTCACACACCAGTTAGAGCGACTGGCCGACAGGCCGCTTCTGTTGTGGCATGGTCAGGAGGATGACGTGGTGCCTGCTATCGAAACCTTCCGGCTCCAGCAGGCACTCGCCGCGGCGAAGCTGGATAAGCATGTGACCTGTTTATGGGCCGCAGGCGTGCGGCATCGCATTACGCCAGAAGCGTTGTCGGCGACGGTAGCGTTTTTCCGACAGCATCTTTAAACGCGGAGTATGCTTACACCCTGGGCTTCAAGCTGTTGCAAAACCTGCGGATTGGCATTTTTGCCGGTAATAAGCATAGCGATCTGATCGGCGCGGCTGAACAGCATTCCCGCGCGCTCGCCAATTTTACTGCTATCGACCAGCGCGACCAGTTTCCCGACGACGCTGAGCATTTTTTGTTCCGCCATGGCGGTTAGCATATCGGTCTTGTACAGGCCATCCGCGGTTAAGCCCTTTCCGCTGGTAAACATCCAGTGGCCAGCATAGAGACTGTTTTCACTTCCCTGCGGGCTCAGGGTAATCGACTGGCTTTTGTTGTACTGACCCCCCATGATAATCACGCTGTCATGCTCTTGATCGATCAGATAATTCGCCAGCGGCAGATAGTTGGTAATGATCTGTACCGGCTTCCCGCACATTTCACGCCCCAGCAGGAAAGCGGTGGAGCCGCAGTTAATCACTACGCTTTCACCCGGGTTCACCAGCTGCGACGCCGCTTTCGCGATGCGTACTTTTTCATCGTGGTTTTGCGCCTGGTGCAGATTCATCGGCGTCCAGCGGGGCCGCTGTTGGGTAATGGCCTCTGCGCCGTTGCGCACTTTTTTAAGTTTCCCGCTTTCGTCGAGCTTGTTGATGTCGCGGCGCGCTGTCGCCGGGGAGATCCCCAGACGCTCAATCACGTTTTCGACGGTAACAAAGCCCAACTGTGCCAGCATATCCAGCAGTATTTGATGTCTTTGTGCTTCAGTCATGAGCTATTCCGATACAAATTGATTTGAAAAGATGATATTTGAAATAGCCTGGAAATACTAAAGTAAATGGAAAAAATGCCGGGTAATCCCGGCATGATATCGACTCACAGGAAGGATTTGAACGGTAGATCGGGTTCAATGGTAAAGCAATCGTCAAACCCACGCGGATAGTGGTATTCGAAATTGTCTTTATCCAGCGGCCAGGTAAACTTGCCGCCAACCTGCCAGATAAACGGTTTAAAACCATACTTCAGGCGATCTTTCTTCATTTCCCATAGCACGCGGATCTCTTGCGGATCGGCCTGGAAGTTCGACCAGATATCGTGATGGAACGGGATCACCACTTTGGTATTCAGCGATTCCGCCATGCGTAAAATATCCGCGCTGGTCATTTTGTCCGTAATACCGCGCGGGTTTTCACCGTAAGAACCGAGCGCGACATCAATTTGATGTTCGTTGCCGTGTTTCGCGTAGTAGTTGGAATAGTGAGAATCGCCGCTGTGATAGAGATTGCCGCCCGGCGTTTTAAACAGATAGTTAACCGCGCGTACATCCATGCCGTCCGGCAGTACGCCAGCGGCTTTCTGATCGGCGGGCAGGGTGATTAATGCGGTACGGTCAAAGGCATCAAGCGCATGAATTTCAATATCTTTCACTTTCACGACATCGCCCGGTTTTACCACGATGCAGCGTTCTTTCGGCACGCCCCAGCCAACCCATAAATCCACGCAGGTCTGCGGGCCGATAAACGGAACATCATCGGCGCAATTCTGCATTACGGCAGCCGCGACATTGACGTCAATGTGATCGTTATGGTCGTGGGTCGCCAGTACGGCGTCAATTTGACGGATAGCGAAAGGATCGAGAACAAACGGCGTAGTGCGCAGGTTAGGCTGTAATTTTTTGACGCCAGCCATACGCTGCATCTGATGGCCGGTTTTCATCAACGGATTACCGTGGCTCTGTTTACCGGTACCGCACCAGAAATCGACGCATACGTTAGTGCCGCCTTCAGATTTTAGCCAGATACCGGTACAGCCCAGCCACCACATAGCGAACGTACCCGGCGCGACCTGCTCTTGCTCAATCTCTTCGTTCAGCCAGCTTCCCCACTCCGGAAACGTGCTCAGAATCCATGATTCACGCGTGATGCTTTGTACTTTACTCATCGCATTTACCTTCATGTTTGTTCAAAATGGTTCAAAACGTGATTTGTTTTGATTAATCCTGACACTATTTTCTCAAGAAGGCAATGGGCTATTTTTTGACTTTTGGGTAGAGGAGAACGCCGACAGAAGAAAATTTAATCTTTTCTGGCGTCATGGGGATGTATTCATCTTTATGATTTTACTTATTTTAATGAAGAAATGAGTTATTTATAAGTAAACCATGTATTAAGTGTGCTAATTATTTGCGCGCTACGTCACATTTAATCAAATTCAATCTTGTTGTGATTACTTTTGAAAATTACAGTGGAGGGACATTATTCTGAGCGCCTGCGACTCAGCAACCTTGTCTACCGGAGATCGTTATGGAGATCCTCTACAACATCTTTACCATTTTCTTTAATCAGGTAATGACCAATGCCCCGCTATTACTGGGTATTGTGACCTGCCTGGGCTATATCCTGCTGCGTAAAAGCGTCAGCGTGATCATCAAAGGGACGATCAAAACCATCATTGGCTTCATGCTGCTACAGGCCGGGTCCGGCATTCTGACCAGCACCTTTAAACCGGTGGTGGCGAAAATGTCTGAGGTTTACGGCATCAACGGCGCGATTTCCGATACCTATGCTTCGATGATGGCAACGATCGAACGGATGGGTGATGCGTATAGTTGGGTAGGCTACGCGGTGTTGCTCGCGCTGGCGCTGAATATTTGTTACGTCTTGTTGCGACGCATTACCGGTATTCGCACCATCATGTTGACCGGGCACATCATGTTCCAGCAGGCGGGGCTGATTGCGGTCTCTTTCTATATCTTCGGCTATTCCATGTGGACCACCATTATCTGCACGGCGATACTGGTTTCCCTGTACTGGGGTATTACCTCCAACATGATGTATAAGCCGACTCAGGAAGTGACCGATGGCTGTGGTTTCTCCATCGGTCACCAGCAGCAGTTTGCTTCCTGGATTGCCTATAAAGTCGCGCCGTTCCTGGGCAAAAAAGAGGAAAGCGTTGAAGACCTCAAACTGCCGGGCTGGCTGAACATTTTCCACGACAACATCGTCTCCACGGCGATTGTAATGACCATCTTCTTTGGTGCCATTCTGCTCTCCTTCGGTATCGACACCGTGCAGGCGATGGCGGGCAAAGTGCACTGGACGGTCTACATCCTGCAAACCGGTTTCTCCTTTGCGGTGGCGATCTTCATCATCACTCAGGGCGTGCGCATGTTTGTGGCAGAACTCTCTGAGGCCTTTAACGGTATCTCCCAGCGTCTGATTCCGGGCGCAGTACTGGCGATTGACTGTGCGGCTATTTATAGCTTCGCGCCGAACGCGGTGGTCTGGGGCTTTATGTGGGGCACCATTGGTCAGCTGATTGCGGTTGGCATCCTGGTTGCCTGCGGCTCCTCGATCCTGATTATTCCTGGCTTTATCCCGATGTTCTTCTCTAACGCCACTATCGGCGTGTTCGCTAACCACTTCGGCGGCTGGCGTGCGGCGCTGAAAATTTGTCTGGTGATGGGGATGATTGAAATCTTTGGTTGCGTCTGGGCGGTGAAACTCACCGGTATGAGTGCCTGGATGGGTATGGCGGACTGGTCGATTCTGGCACCGCCGATGATGCAGGGCTTCTTCTCCCTCGGTATCGCCTTTATGGCCGTCATCATTGTAATTGCACTGGCTTATATGTTCTTCGCTGGCCGCGCACTGCGCGCAGAAGAAGATGCAGAAAAACAACTGGCAGAACAGTCTGCTTAATAAGGAGTTTTGATTATGACCGTACGTATTCTGGCTGTGTGTGGCAACGGACAAGGCAGTTCCATGATCATGAAAATGAAAGTGGACCAGTTTTTAACCCAATCAAACATTGACCACACGGTAAACAGCTGCGCGGTTGGCGAGTACAAAAGCGAGTTGAGCGGCGCGGATATCATCATCGCTTCTACCCATATTGCAGGCGAAATCAGCGTGACCGGCAACAAATATGTGGTTGGCGTGCGCAACATGCTCTCTCCAGCTGACTTCGGCCCGAAACTGCTGGAAGTGATCAAAGAACATTTCCCGCAAGACGTGAAGTAAGGATGCAACATGAAATTACGTGATTCACTGGCGGAGAATAATTCTATCCGCCTGCAGGCTGAAGCGAATACCTGGCAGGAAGCCGTCAAGATCGGCGTCGATTTACTGGTGGCTGCCGACGTGGTGGAGTCGCGCTATTACCAGGCCATTCTCGATGGCGTTGAGCAGTTTGGCCCCTATTTTGTGATTGCCCCCGGCCTGGCGATGCCGCATGGCCGCCCGGAAGAAGGGGTCAAGAAAACCGGTTTTTCTCTGGTGACGCTGAAAAAGCCGCTGGAGTTCAACCACGAAGATAACGACCCGGTGGATATTCTGATCACCATGGCGGCGGTCGATGCCAACACTCACCAGGAAGTGGGCATCATGCAGATCGTTAATCTGTTTGAAGACGAAGCCAATTTCGACCGTTTACGCGCCTGCCGTACCGCGCAGGAAGTCCTGGATCTCATTGACCGCACCAACGCGGCAGCTTAAGAAGGAATTGAAAATGTCATTACCAATGTTGCAGGTCGCGCTGGACAACCAGACTATGGATAGCGCCTATGAAACCACCCGCCTGATTGCCGAAGAAGTCGATATCATTGAAGTGGGCACCATTCTGTGCGTGGGCGAAGGCGTGCGCGCCGTTCGCGACCTGAAAGCGCTCTATCCGCACAAAATTGTGCTGGCGGACGCCAAAATTGCCGATGCCGGTAAAATCCTCTCCCGTATGTGTTTCGAAGCCAACGCGGACTGGGTAACGGTGATTTGCTGTGCCGACATCAACACCGCGAAAGGCGCGCTGGATGTGGCAAAAGAGTTCAACGGCGACGTGCAAATCGAGCTGACCGGTTACTGGACCTGGGAACAGGCGCAGCAGTGGCGCGATGCGGGCATTCAGCAAGTGGTTTACCACCGCAGCCGCGACGCGCAGGCCGCAGGCGTGGCGTGGGGTGAAGCGGATATTACTGCGATTAAGCGGCTGTCCGATATGGGCTTTAAAGTGACCGTGACCGGCGGGCTGGCGCTGGAAGACCTGCCGCTGTTCAAAGGCATTCCGATCCATGTCTTTATCGCGGGGCGCAGCATTCGCGATGCCGAATCGCCGGTAGAAGCCGCACGGCAGTTCAAACGCTCCATTGCCCAACTGTGGGGCTAAGGAGCGGCTATGCTGTCGAAACAAATTCCGCTCGGCATCTATGAAAAAGCGCTCCCTGCCGGGGAGTGCTGGCTGGAGCGCCTGCGGCTAGCGAAAACGCTGGGTTTTGACTTCGTTGAAATGTCGGTGGACGAGACCGACGCCCGACTGGCGCGGCTCGACTGGAGTCGCGAGCAGCGCCTGGCGCTGGTGAGCGCGGTTGCTGAAACCGGCGTGCGCGTGCCGTCCATGTGTCTGAGCGCGCATCGTCGTTTTCCACTCGGTAGCGAAGATGACGCGGTACGGGCGCAGGGGCTGGAGATTATGCGTAAAGCGATTCAGTTTGCGCAGGACGTCGGGATTCGCGTCATTCAACTGGCGGGGTACGACGTTTACTATCAGCAGGCCAACGACGAAACGCGTTGCCGCTTCCGCGATGGGTTAAAAGAGAGCGTTGATATGGCCAGCCGCGCCCAGGTGACGCTGGCGATGGAGATCATGGACTACCCGCTGATGAATTCCATCAGTAAAGCGCTGGGCTATGCTCACTACCTCAATAACCCGTGGTTCCAGCTCTATCCGGATATCGGCAATCTGTCTGCCTGGGATAACGACGTACAGATGGAGCTACAGGCGGGAATCGGGCATATCGTCGCGGTACACGTCAAAGATACTAAACCCGGCGTGTTCAAAAATGTGCCGTTTGGCGAAGGCGTTGTCGATTTCGAACGCTGCTTCGAAACGCTCAAACAGAGTGGCTATTGCGGGCCCTATCTGATTGAGATGTGGAGCGAAACAGCAGAGAACCCGGCGGCAGAGGTAGCGAAAGCGCGTGACTGGGTGAAAGCGCGCATGGCCAGCGCCGGTCTGGTGGAGGCAGCCTAATGCAAAAACTCAAGCAGCAGGTATTTGACGCTAACATGGATTTGCCCCGTTATGGACTGGTGACGTTTACCTGGGGCAACGTCAGCGCTATCGATCGCGAACGCGGGCTGGTGGTAATTAAGCCAAGCGGTGTCGCCTATGAAACCATGCAGGCAGATGACATGGTGGTGGTGGATATGGATGGCAAAGTGGTGGGGGGAGGTTATCGTCCTTCTTCCGATACCGCTACCCATCTGGCGCTGTATCAACGCTATCCGTCGCTTGGCGGCGTCGTTCATACCCACTCCACCCACGCCACGGCATGGGCGCAGGCGGGGATGGCTATTCCAGCGCTCGGCACCACGCACGCGGACTATTTCTTTGGCGATATTCCTTGTACCAGAGCGTTAAGCGAAGAAGAAGTGCAGGGCGAGTACGAGCTGAACACCGGTAAGGTGATTATCGAAACGCTGGGCGAGGTGGAACCGCTGCATACGCCAGGCATTGTCGTGTATCAACACGGGCCGTTCGCCTGGGGGAAAGATGCGCACGATGCGGTACATAACGCGGTCGTCATGGAGGAAGTGGCGCGAATGGCGTGGATTGCGCGCGGTATTAACCCTGGCCTCAACCCCATCGACGATTATCTGATGAACAAGCACTTCATGCGTAAGCATGGCCCGAATGCGTATTACGGGCAGAAGTAAAACAACGCTCCGGGATCCTATCCCTCAGGGATGTAATTGGTCAGATTCCGGAGCTTCTTTCATAACACTCTATAGAATCATACTACTGTGTCTATCAACGGATTGTTTGTTAAAACTGACCCACAGCGGCGTCGGTATGGAGTAGCTGCGTTAATTGGTTTTGCAGCGGGTATTATTTCAGCATTTGTAAAATGGGGCGCGGAAGTTCCTTTACCGCCGCGAACGTTTTCCGGCGGGCGCGATGAGTTTAATCCACCGTATATTTTTTTGCGGGATTATTTAGGCATTGACCCAACACAAACGGTTTATACCTTTTCTGAGCATGTTATTAACCCTGTGATGGTAACTCACATTATCTTTTCGCTGGTGTTCGCAATAGGTTACTGCGTCGTCGCGGAAATTTTCCCGAAAGTTAAATTATGGCAGGGGATACTGGCGGGGCTGATTGTTACGGTTGTCGTGCATGGCATATTCTGCCCGGCGCTGAACTTAACGCCTCCGCTTACACAACTTCCTTTTGACGAGTACGCTTCTGAAATTCTGGGACATGTATTTTGGTTTTGGGTGATTGAGTTAATGCGCCGCGATCTGCGAAACCGCATAACGCATGAGCCGGATGCCGAAGTGCCATTAACAACCCGATAAGCGAAAAAAATGCCCCCTGACCAGGGGGCAAAACTATGGTATTTTCCTGATACTAGCGATAAATCTCCGCGCTGGCATGCATGTTGCCGTTACTACCGGGCTCCCGTAACAAAATCGGGTGGTAGTACGTTGCGCCTCGCGCATCAGTTTCTTCTTTCAGCGCCTGGCGGGCCTCGCTTTCAGTCGCGAAATTATGGTTTATGTAAATCACGCCTAAGCTCTGTATATCGTCCATATTTCTGGCCTGACGATTATCAATTTCAATGGCTGCCATTGTATTTACGCTGAGCAAAAATCCAGCCAGAAGGGGGAAAATACGGAAGAACATAGTGACCTCCTCGGCGGCGGTTGCTGACCTGGCCCTGCCTCCTTTTTTGTGAACCTCTGATGTTATTTTAATCGCTACCAGCAGGAGCGATAGCGACCATTTCTGATGCAGTTGTTCAAAAAATTACCGCATTTCCCGCTGATGCCTGATAAATCGTCAACTCGCTAGCTGTTATGGTGGTTAACAGGTCGGTATCTCATCCTTAATCTTTTACATTTCAGAACTGATCGGCAGGCACATAAATAATCGAACTATTGCCTTGAGTTTCGCCGGGCGTGTCAGTATTATAACGCGTCATTTTTCAGCCGACCTTTAACACGTTCCTTGCCTCCATGGGCCGCGGCTGACCCAGACAGGAGGCTGAATAATCCGTAAGGAGCAATTCGATGCGTCATTACGAAATCGTTTTTATGGTCCATCCTGACCAGAGCGAACAGGTTCCGGGTATGATCGAGCGTTACTCTGCTGCCATCACTGGCGCAGAAGGCAAGATCCACCGTCTGGAAGACTGGGGCCGCCGTCAGCTGGCTTACCCGATCAACAAACTGCACAAAGCGCACTATGTTCTGATGAACGTTGAAGCGCCGCAGGAAGTGATCGATGAGCTGGAAACTACCTTCCGCTTCAACGATGCCGTTATCCGCAGCATGGTTATGCGTACTAAGCACGCTGTTACCGAAGCTTCTCCGATGGTTAAAGCGAAAGACGAGCGCCGTGAGCGTCGCGATGATTTCGCTAACGAAACCGCAGATGATGCTGAAGCTGGGGATTCTGAAGAGTAATTTCTGATGACCAACCGTCTGGCGTTGTCCGGCACCGTGTGCAGGGCCCCCCTTCGAAAGGTCAGTCCATCAGGAATTCCGCATTGCCAGTTCGTGCTTGAGCATCGTTCTGTGCAAGAGGAAGCCGGCTTTCACCGGCAGGCGTGGTGCCAAATGCCCGTTATTGTTAGCGGACACGAAAACCAGGCCATTACTCACAGTATAACGGTCGGCAGCCGCATAACCGTTCAGGGGTTTATCTCTTGCCACAAGGCAAAGAACGGTCTGAGCAAAATGGTTCTGCATGCCGAGCAGATTGAATTGATAGATTCTGGAGACTAGCCATATGGCACGTTATTTCCGTCGTCGCAAGTTCTGCCGTTTCACCGCGGAAGGCGTTCAAGAGATCGACTATAAAGATATCGCTACGCTGAAAAACTACATCACCGAAAGCGGTAAGATTGTCCCAAGCCGTATCACCGGTACCCGTGCAAAATACCAGCGTCAGCTGGCTCGCGCTATCAAACGCGCTCGCTACCTGTCTCTGCTGCCGTACACTGATCGCCATCAGTAATCGGTCACGGTCCATTAATACGACTTTGAGAGGATAAGGTAATGCAAGTTATTCTGCTTGATAAAGTAGCAAACCTGGGTAGCCTGGGTGATCAGGTTAACGTTAAAGCGGGCTATGCTCGTAACTTCCTGGTACCACAGGGTAAAGCTGTTCCGGCTACCAAGAAAAACGTTGAATACTTCGAAGCACGTCGCGCTGAACTGGAAGCTAAACTGGCTGACGTTCTGGCTGCTGCAAATGCACGCGCAGAGAAAATCAACGCCCTGGAAACCGTTACTATCGCGTCTAAAGCAGGCGACGAAGGTAAACTGTTCGGTTCCATCGGTACTCGCGACATCGCTGACGCTGTGACTGCAGCTGGCGTTGACGTGGCTAAGAGCGAAGTTCGTCTGCCGAACGGCGTTCTGCGTACCACTGGCGAACACGAAGTGAACTTCCAGGTTCACAGCGAAGTATTCGCAAAAGTTATCATCAACGTGGTTGCTGAGTAATCAGGCATTCTCGTTTTTGCTAGCAACGAAACGTCGGCCCAGCGCCGACGTTTTGCTTTTTTAACCCCATCGCTTTTCGACTGGCTATCTCCCCCTCTTTTCGCGATAATCAAAAATAAAACATTATTTTAATTTCTTGGTGAAAGAATGGATACCCAACGCCAGGCCTCCCCGTTTGCCCGCAAAAACGTCGTTTATGTGTGTGCCGCATTTTGTTGCCTGCTATGGGGTAGCGCTTATCCAGCCATCAAAAGCGGTTATGACCTCTTTCAGATAGCCACCGACGATATCCCTTCTAAAATTGTTTTTGCTGGTTATCGTTTTTTGTTTGCGGGTGGGTTGCTGCTACTGTTCGCGCTGCTTCAGCGTAAACCGATTGGTCGGTTTCGTCCGCGCCAGTTTGCTCAGTTAACGTTACTGGGGCTGACTCAGACGTCGCTGCAATATCTCTTTTTCTATATCGGCCTTGCGTTTACCTCCGGCGTGAAAGGCTCAATCATGAACGCGACAGGCACATTCTTCAGCGTATTGCTGGCGCATTTTATTTATCAGAACGACCGATTGAGCTACAACAAAACGCTCGGCTGTATTCTGGGCTTTGCGGGCGTCATGGTGGTGAACGTCAGCAACGGCCTGGATTTCAGCTTTAATCTGCCGGGAGAAGGCTCCGTGGTGCTGGCGGCGTTTATTCTTTCTGCGGCCACATTGTATGGCAAACGTCTCTCGCAGACGGTCGATCCGATGGTCATGACTGGCTATCAATTGGGGATTGGCGGTCTGGTACTGGTCATTGGCGGCTACGTTTTTGGCGGTACGCTGACGATACATGGCTTCTCGTCGGTGGCGATTTTAGTCTACCTGACGTTGCTCTCGTCGGTCGCTTTTGCGCTATGGAGCATTTTACTCAAATATAATCGCGTGGGGATGATTGCGCCGTTTAACTTTCTGATCCCGGTTTCCGGCGCGGCTCTTTCGGCTATTTTCCTCGGCGAGAATATTCTGGAGTGGAAATACATGATCGCGCTGGTGCTGGTGTGTTCGGGGATCTGGTGGGTGAATAAGGTGAAGCGGTAATGCTTCACCTGAACGAATAGGGTACAGGCGGGGTAAGGCGTAGCCGGCGTTACTGTGCGCGAATAAAACTGCCGTCAGGCTGACGCGTAAACAGCACCTGTTGGCCGTTATCGCCATCTATCGTTAAACCTGTCACCACCCCGCTGGCATTCTGGCGAATTTTAATCATTTGACCATTTTTGAGATTACTCAGCGGCTTGCCAGCGCCTTCTACCTGCGCCATTGCATAAACGTCTGTTGGGGGCAGTCCGTGGTCACGGAACAGTTGCGCCAGAGTTTTACCAGGCTCAACCCGGTACGAGCGCCACTGTTGACCGATGCCGTTATCCTGCTGGAAAGGCTGCGTCTGCGGCTGGTTTTGTTCTTCCGGCTGGCCTTCCTGGATAGGTTCCGGCGCAACGGGCGCCACCTGATCCGGATCGTTTTGCGGCGCGACCAGCTGCGCCTGAAGCTGGGCCTCCGTCGGCGGCTGTGATTGCGATTGCAGATCCAATTGCGCTTCCCGCGTGACGACAGGCGAGTCGCTGGTCTCGCTGGCGGGCAGCAGGAAACCGATCACCAGCACGATAGCGGCAATGATAATGCCACGACGATGCATAGGCGGCAGCGGTTCCATGATGCGAAAATTATCCGGCGCGTGCCAGATTTTCGCCAGGGTTGGTTTTAATTCAAAGCGCCCGGGCATGGTTTACCTCCTGCTCCGCATCTCGTTCCTTAATCATAGAGTATAGATGGCTAACGCTATGATACTGGTAGTGCTATCCGCTTTCGTGACATCAATACGGATAATCTATTGTTTCTTTTTCCCTGCGATTTGTCATCCTCCCTGAGACAAAGTTTTACCAGAAGAAGCGTGGCTGTTATGCTGCCCGCTACTTTTTTGATATCCGATGAAGGAAAAATAATGGCCACCCCGACTTTTGACACTATTGAAGCGCAAGCGAGCTATGGCATTGGTTTGCAGGTAGGGCAGCAGCTCAGCGAATCCGGTCTTGAAGGGCTGTTGCCTGAAGCGCTGGTTGCAGGTATTGCTGATGCGCTGGAAGGTAAACACCCGGCGGTTCCTGTTGATGTGGTGCATCGCGCGCTGCGTGAAATTCATGAGCGTGCGGACGCGGTGCGTCGTGAGCGTTTCAAAGCGATGGCGGCCGAAGGCGTGAAATACCTGGAAGAAAACCGCGAAAAAGACGGTGTGAACAGTACTGAATCTGGTTTACAGTTCCGCGTTCTGACGCAGGGCGAAGGCGCGATTCCGGCGCGTACCGACCGCGTACGCGTGCATTACACCGGTAAGCTTATTGATGGCACCGTATTTGACAGCTCCGTCGCGCGCGGCGAACCGGCTGAATTCCCGGTAAATGGCGTGATCGCCGGCTGGATTGAAGCGCTGACTCTGATGCCAGTAGGTTCCAAATGGGAACTGACTATCCCACAGGAGCTGGCCTATGGCGAGCGTGGGGCCGGGGCATCTATTCCGCCATTCAGCACCCTGGTGTTTGAGGTGGAACTGCTGGAAATTCTCTAAGCGCTCCGGGTTTGCCGGATGACGGCGTAAACGCCTTATCCGGCAACCCTGACTTCAGCAGATGCCAATATTTTATTTTGCAAATGGCGTCGTTACGTGTATTTTTGTGAGCTAATTCGCATTATCAAAGTGATATAACACTCATTTTAAACATAAAATTAACATTGTATTTGAATCTTAGTATTCATCCCGCCGATTCTTACCTAATATCGATGAGTCCTGATAACAGGATCGTCGTATCATAGACCAAAGGCCGTAGAGCCCGCACAACACAGACAGGTACAGGAAGAAAAACATGGTAGATCAGGTAAAAGTCGCAGCCGACGAACAGGCTCCGGCTGAACAGTCGCTACGGCGCAATCTTACAAACCGTCATATACAGCTTATCGCTATTGGCGGCGCTATTGGTACCGGTCTGTTTATGGGATCGGGTAAAACGATCAGTCTCGCCGGACCGTCGATCATTTTTGTGTATATGATCATCGGTTTTATGCTTTTTTTCGTGATGCGCGCCATGGGGGAATTGCTGCTCTCGAATCTGGAATATAAATCGTTTAGCGATTTTGCTTCCGACCTGCTTGGCCCCTGGGCGGGATATTTCACCGGCTGGACGTACTGGTTTTGCTGGGTAGTGACCGGTATGGCTGACGTGGTGGCGATTACCGCCTACGCGCAGTTCTGGTTTCCCGGCCTTTCCGATTGGGTCGCCTCGCTGGCGGTAGTGATCCTGCTGCTAAGCCTCAACCTCGCCACCGTTAAAATGTTTGGTGAAATGGAATTTTGGTTTGCTATGGTCAAAATCGTCGCCATCGTGGCGTTGATTGTGGTCGGGCTGGTGATGATTGCGATGCACTTTAAATCGCCGACCGGCGTTGAAGCGTCTTTTGCGCATCTGTGGAATGACGGCGGCTGGTTCCCGAAAGGTATTAGCGGGTTCTTTGCCGGTTTCCAGATTGCGGTGTTCGCCTTCGTGGGCATTGAGCTGGTCGGTACTACCGCCGCAGAAACTAAAGATCCGGAAAAATCGCTGCCGCGCGCGATTAACTCAATACCGATCCGTATCATCATGTTCTACGTCTTTGCGCTGATTGTCATTATGTCGGTGACGCCGTGGAGTTCCGTGGTGCCGGATAAGAGCCCGTTTGTTGAGCTGTTTGTACTGGTGGGGCTACCTGCCGCCGCGAGCGTGATCAACTTTGTCGTGCTGACCTCGGCGGCGTCTTCCGCCAACAGCGGCGTCTTCTCGACCAGCCGTATGCTGTTTGGCCTGGCGCAAGAAGGCGTGGCGCCAAAAGCGTTCGCTAAGCTATCGAAACGCGCGGTACCGGCGAAAGGCCTGACCTTCTCCTGTATCTGCCTGCTGGGCGGCGTGGTTATGCTGATGGTCAACCCGAGCGTGATTGGCGCATTCACCATGATCACTACGGTTTCGGCTATCCTGTTTATGTTTGTCTGGACCATCATTCTGTGTTCATACCTGGTGTACCGCAAAAAGCGTCCCCACCTGCATGAAAAATCCATCTATAAGATGCCGCTCGGTAAGCTGATGTGCTGGGTCTGCATGGCGTTCTTTGCATTCGTGCTGGTATTACTGACGCTGGAAGACGATACGCGCCAGGCGCTGATCGTGACGCCGCTGTGGTTTATCACGTTGGGTCTGGGCTGGCTGTTGATAGGTAAGAAACGAATGGCGGGAATGCGTTAATTGTTTTGCCCGGTGGCGCTGGCGCTTACCGGGCTTACAGCGTAGCGTTGATTTGTAGGCCGGATAAGGCGCGGTTTACAGCCGCCATCCGGCAAAATGCCTGGCTGGCGATTATTCCCCGGCCAGCGCGCGTGGGAACAGCACGTTATTCTCCAGGCTGATGTGCTCCATCAGATCATCAATCATCTCATTAATGCCGTTATACATCGCTTTCCAGGTGGTGCAGGCTTCTGGCGGCGGCGTTACATTTTGGGTGACGTGTTTGATGACGTCTACCAGCTCTCCCGCCTCGTCATGCTCGATTTCCATTACGCTTATCGGGCCCGTTGCCTGGCGACCCATACCCTGTTTGATCATGGGGAACAGGATCTGTTCTTCTTTCATCATATGGCTGGAAAGCTCTTCATGCAGCGCGGTGAGATATTTTGTCAGGCCGCGTGGGACGTTTGGCTTATCCGCGTGAACGCGTTCCACTTTGGTTGCCTGCAGGATAAGCTCCGGCAGTTGTTCGCGGTGTCGATCATGATAGCGCACCACGATATGGTCAATAATGTCCGCCAGCGGAACGGCGCGCCAGTCTTTTTCGATGGGCTGTTCAGCCAACTGCGCGAGTTGCGCTTCAATGATGTCAATATCGACGTCGTGACGCGCGGCGGCGCGCGCCAGCGTCTGTTTTCCGCCGCAGCAGTAATCCATATCGTACTGGCGAAACAGCGCCGATGCGCGGGGAATAGAGAGCGCCAGTTCGCCTAAAGGTTGATCGCGATAAGCCATTGCCGTTACCTCATTTGCAATAATATAAGTTGTATTATAAATGCATCTTTAAGGCGAGGCTATAACTCTTTCGGGGTGCGTATAATTTAAGCCAGGATGAGATTAGCGTTCCGTGACCGGAACGACGGTCGCTTTTTCCGGTTTCGCTCTCACGGCAATGACCACGCCCGCCACCAGGAGCGCAATGCCGCTTAACGTCAGGAATGGCGGGATTTCCTGGCGCAGAATGAAGGTATAGAGCAGTCCCGCCAACGTCTCAAAAACAATCAGCGGCCCTAAAATAACGGTTGGCAATTTTTGGCTGGCGATATTCCAGCACAGCGCGCCCACCCAGGAACACAGCACCGCGATGGCGATCATCAGACCGATAAACAGCGCGGGATGCGGGCCAAAGGGCAGGGTAAATAGCGGTTTCTGGATACTCAGCCACAGACAGACCGCCGCGTAGCCGATTAACGAGACCGGCAGTGTAACCAGCGCCTGCGCCGTTGCCCACATCATGGGATGTTTGTCGGGATTTTCCCGCAGCCAGCGGGCGTTGCGCAGCGCATACCATGCCCAGCACGCTACGGAAATCAGCGCCAGCACAATGCCTGAACCATAGCGCCAGCCGCTAACATCGGATAATCCCTGACTAAGTTCAGCAATATTGACGCACAGCAGGCCAAAACCGATAAGCGCCAGCGCGGGCGCTAAACGCCGCCAGGATAATCTGCCGTCTCGTTGGCTATAGAGAACGTTAGCGAAAAGCGGAATGACGACCGGCAATGTCCCGATGATCATCGTCGACACCGGCGCGCCGGTTCGCTGAATAGCGCTGGCGAGGCAGGCGTAATAGATTACATTGCCCATCAGGGTCAGCGACAGGGCGGTGGACCAATCTTTGCGCGTCAACTGGCGTAACCGCGTGCGGCCTAACCAGGCAATCGGCAGGGCAATCAGCCCCAGCGCCAGATAGCGTCCCATTGACTGTAAGAGGGCCGGGTAATCCGGCACGATTAACGGGCCGACGAAAATCAATCCCCACATTAGCCCTGCCAGCAGGGCGTATAGCACGCCGCTAATCATCAGATTCTCCTCATAAACCGTTCTGTCATTATCAGAGAAGGTCTATGAGGATGCTACATAAATTAACTAAATTTTAACACTTACAGTACGGAGCGAAGGCTTTCTGTGAGCGTCGTCGTCGGGCGACCGATGAGTTTACGCAGCGTATGGCTGTCATCAAACAGGCCGCCTTTCGCCGCGCCAGCGTCAGAATTGGCTAACATATCCGCCAGTCCGTCAGGCAGGCCTGCGCCTTTCAGCGCGGCGGCAAAATCGACTTCACTCAGGTTCTGGTAGACGATTTTTTTTCCGCTCTGATGAGTAAGTTCATCCGCCAACTGGCTTAATGTCCAGGCGTCATCACCCGCCAGTTCGTAGACATTCCCGGCGTGACCCTCTTCACGGATGACGCGCGCGGCGGCGGCGGCATAGTCAGCGCGCATTGCGGAGGCGATTTTCCCTTCTCCCGCTGCGCCAATAAAGACGCCATGCTTCAGCGCGGCAGGGACGCTCGCCAGGTAGTTTTCCGTATACCAGCCGTTACGTAATAGCGTGTGAGGAATACCTGACTCAGCCAGCATTTTTTCCGTTTCAATATGTTCATCGGCGAGCGCCAGCGGCGATTTATCCGCATGTAGCAGGCTGGTATAGGCGATGAATTTCACCTTCGCGGCAATGGCGGCCTGAATGACGTTGCGGTGCTGCGCGGTGCGTTGTCCCACTTCGCTGGATGAAATGAGCAGCAGTTTATCAACGCCCTGTAAGGCGGTGGTCAGCGCGGCTTCGTTAGCGTAATCCGCCTGGCGAACGGCAATCCCGCGCTGACTGAGCGGGGCGGCTTTTTTCGGGTTACGGACGATCGCGACGAGGTGACTGGCGGGCGTCGTTTTTAGCAGGTTTTCAATAACGTGTTGGCCCAGTTGGCCTGTTGCGCCAGTGATAGCAATCATGGTGAACTCCTCAGTGTTGGTCTTGTGTTTTATTACGCTACCACCTAAACTTACTTTTAGTAAGTACGTACAAAAAGGTAAGTATCAATGCGCGCTCATACTCTTTCCCGGCAGTTGCGTGAAGGCAATCTCTTTGCTGAACAGTGCCCGTCCCGTGAGGTGTTAAAACATGTCACCAGTCGCTGGGGCGTACTGATTCTGGTCGCGTTACGCGACGGTACACACCGTTTTAGCGACCTGCGCCGCAAGATGGGAGGCGTGAGTGAAAAGATGCTGGCGCAGTCGTTACAGGCGCTTGAACAGGACGGATTTCTCAACCGGGTGTCATATCCAGTTGTTCCGCCGCATGTAGAGTACAGCCTGACGCCGCTTGGCGAGCAGGTGAGCGATAAAGTCGCCGCACTGGCGGACTGGATAGAACTGAATTTGCCCCAGGTATTGGCGCAGCGGGAGCGTTTATCAGATGGCGGCTAGCGCTTTATTCGGCCTGCCAGTCAGGCCGAATAAACGCAGCGCCATACGGGACTCACGTTACTTGCTCAAATCCACCTGATAAATGGCAAAACCAATATCATCGACGGCAACCTTCTTCATCGGATACTGCCCTTTCGCTTTAATGAAGGCAGCGGCTTTATCGCCTGGCGATGTTTCAAAGCGGATATCCAGCGCCGTATCGCTGTGGATTGGCGCCAGACGCCAGTTATTATCCGCCGCCGGATGGATTTCGCCCGCGCGTTTTGACTCTGCGCCAATCCATGCCGCCAGCACGGCGCGATTTTCATCCGGAGACGCAAAGGCGATATGGCTGTCGCCCGTGCCGGCAAACTTGCCGCCGTAAGCGCGATAGTTATTCGTGGCGACCAGGAACGTAGCGTTCGGGTCGACAGGCTTACCGTTAAAGGTCAGGTTTTTAATACGTTCCGCCTGCGGATTCACCATCTGGCATTCGCCATCATAGCGGGCGGGCTGTGACACATCGATTTGATAATTCACGCCATCAATGACATCGAAATTATAGGTGCGAAAGCCATCCCAATTGATCAACGATTGCGGTTTGTTGCTGTGAATATCAATCTGATTAAATTGTCCGGCAGAACATTCCAGCCACTCTTTTACCTCCTTGCCGCTGGCTTTCACCACCACCAGCGTATTCGGATAGAGATAAAGATCGGCGGCGTTACGGAAGGTCAACTGGCCTTTTTCCACTTCGACAAAACTGGCAGGATCGTTCTTACGCCCGCCAACTTTAAACGGCGCGGCGGCGGACAGCACCGGCAGTTTCGCCAGATCCGGATCGCCCTGAATAAAGTGTTCCACATACGCTTTTTGCGCGTTATTCACCACCTGTACGGTAGGATCGTCCTGCACCAGAGCAAGATAACTGTACATGTTATCGGCAGACTTGCCGATGGGCTTGCTGACAAACTCGCGGGTGGCATCGTGATCGGCTTTCAGAATATCGACCAGCTTACTGTCTTCCGCCGCCAGCGACTTTTTAGCGGCGGCGTCATAGATAGGCCGCGCTTCCGCTTTCGCCTGCGTAACCTGCCATTTGCCGCTGTCGTTATTGAGCACCAGATCGACCACTCCCAGATGGTCGCCCCACATGCCAGGCATTACCGCAGGAATGCCGTTAAGCGTACCTTTGGCGATATCCGCGCCTTTGATGTCGGCAAAATCTTTACCGGGGAAGACGGCGTGGGCGTGGCCAAACATAATCGCGTCGACGCCGGGAACTTCGCTGAGGTAATAAACCGAGTTTTCCGCCATGCTGTGGTACGGATCGGCAGAAAGGCCTGAGTGAGCAATGACTACCACGATATCAGCGCCTTTCTCGCGCATTTCGGGCACATATTTCCGGGCGGTTTCCGTAATGTCATTGACGGTAACTTTGCCGCTCAGATTCGCTTTATCCCAAATCATGATTTGCGGCGGAACAAAGCCGATATAGCCGATTTTCAGAGTTTGCGGGTTGCCGTCTTTATCTATAACGTTCGTCTCTTTAATCAGATAAGGCGTAAAGAGCGGCTTTTGGGTTTTAACGTCGATAATATTGGCGTTAACATAAGGGAATTTCGCGCCGGCCAGCGCGTTATGCAGATAGTTCAGACCATAATTAAACTCATGGTTGCCGAGGTTTCCAACCGCGTAATCCAGAGTGTTGAGCGCTTTATAGACCGGGTGAACATCACCGTCTTTGAGCCCTTTTGCCGCCATATAATCGCCCAGAGGGCTCCCCTGAATCAGGTCGCCGTTATCCACCAGCACGCTGTTTTTGACTTCATTTCGGGCGGCATGAATCAAACTTGCGGTACGTACCAATCCGAATTTTTCGGTTGCGGTATCCTTGTAATAATCGAAATCCATCATGTTGCTATGTAAATCAGTAGTTTCCATGATGCGGAGATCGACGGTGGCCGCATTCACGCTGGCGGCGATCAGCGTAGCCAGAAGCGTTGCACTAAACTTAATCATCAGAGGCACCTTTTAAGAACGCAATAGAAAAGCCGGATAGTGAAAAATAGCGATGATAAACAGTGAAACCCGATATCGTTCCGACCGTCGCCAGAAGAAGGCGAAACCGCCCCATCCGGCCGATTTTTTGCGAGTGTTCACAGAAGGGTGAATCATGCCATGAAAGGTATTATCAAAACCGCAGACGGTATCACAGTTGGCGGAACCCTTAACGATCGGGTATAAGTAAAACAACGAGTTAACGCCCCCGTCATAAAGAGGTGGAGAATGTTAGAACAAGTATGCCAGCTTGCACGGAACGCGGGCGATGCCATTATGCAGGTTTATGATGGAGCCAAACCGATGGAGTACGCCCGCAAGCAGGACGATTCTCCAGTCACTGCGGCGGATATCGCCGCACATACCGTGATTCTCGAAGGGTTACGCACGCTCACGCCGGATATTCCGGTGCTTTCAGAAGAAGATCCGCCTGCCTGGGAAGTGCGCCAGCACTGGCAGCGCTACTGGCTGGTCGATCCGCTCGACGGCACCAAAGAGTTCATCAAGCGCAATGGCGAATTCACGGTCAATATCGCGCTGATTGAGCAGGGCAAGCCGGTGTTGGGCGTTGTCTATGCGCCGGTGCTGAAAGTGATGTACTACGCGGCGGAAGGTAAGGCCTGGAAAGAGGAGTGCGGGGTGCGTAAGCAGATTCAGGTCCGGGATGCCCGCCCGCCGCTGGTGGTGATTAGCCGTTCGCATACGGATGATGAGCTCACCGAATATCTCCAACAGCTTGGCGAACATCAGACAACCTCTATTGGTTCTTCGCTGAAATTCTGTCTTGTGGCGGAAGGCCAGGCGCAGCTTTACCCCCGATTTGGGCCGACCAGCGTCTGGGACACTGCCGCAGGTCATGCCATTGCCGTTGCAGCCGGGGCACACGTTCACGACTGGCAGGGAAAAACGCTGGACTATACCCCTCGTGAGTCGTTCCTTAACCCCGGCTTCCGGGTGACTATTTACTGAGGAGCTTATGCAGCAGGCCGACCACCTGCTGTACCTCTTGCTGGGTTAACGCGCCATCTTTCACCCATTGAACCCGACCGTCTTTGCCAAGCACAATGACGGCGGACCCCTCTTCTTTTAATTGCCAGGCGTTACGCGCCACGCCATTGCTGTCGACAATAAATTGCGACCACGGATAGAGCTTTTTATTACTTTCTATACTGCTACGCACGAACATACCGGAGCCTGGGATCGCATCATCAGTGTTCACAATTGTGGTCGTCTGGTATCTGTCATGCGGAAGCCCGGCGGATTTAATCGCTTCAATCAGCGTGGCGTTTTTTTCCTTCGCTGACGTTCGACCCGCAATGTGCAGCAGGACGCGCACTTTTCCCGCCAGCTGCGCGCTATTCCAGTTTTTATAACTAAACTCATCTTTATTCAACGTCAGTTCGCCACGGTCGGCAATGCCTACCGGCGGCACCCGTTGGTTAACTTCAAGGTTATGCGCACAAGCCATTATGGGGAGTAGCAGACACGACATCGCCAGAATTTTACGTAGGGTCATGGTCATTCCTTCTTTATTTTTTTGCAGGTGATCCGACCACTTTGGGCCGATAGTTAATCATATGTGCGATTGATGCTTTTTCCCGCAAAGGGGATGCCAGTTTGCGGGCGGGCGCACACTTCCTGTGAAAAATGAAGGCATATACTGAGAAAAATGAGCTGATGTTTAGATAATTCTGAATAACTGTAATCAAAAGGTAAATATACTTATGCACACTGGAAACGACGTAGATATGGTCTATAGTCATATGGCATTAAAATTTGCGCCTTAAAACTGTTGGGCCGATTGTGGCACCGCAAGGGCGTAATACTCTGCAGGAGACAACAATGAAAATTTTCCAACGCTACAACCCGCTACAGGTGGCGAAGTACGTGAAGATCCTGTTCCGTGGACGGTTATATATCAAGGATGTTGGCGCTTTTGAGTTCGATAAGGGTAAGATTCTTATCCCAAAAGTGAGAGACAAGCAGCACTTGTCTGTGATGTCTGAAGTTAACCGTCAGGTTATGCGTCTGCAAACTGAGATGGCGTAACCAAAAGTGCTATGCAGTAGGTTAAAAAAGTAAAAAAAACGGCTCCTGAATCAGGAGCCGTTGATGTTTCTGGCAAACGGATTTCAGGCCGCGCTGTCTTCTTTACCTTGCGCATCGGGCAGTTTCGGTGCCGGTACGTTGCTTTTATTGTCGAGACGCGTCACCAGCAACTGATCGATACGGTAGTTGTCGATATCCACCACTTCAAATTTGTAGCCGGAAAACTTCACCGAATCAGTACGTTTTGGAATCTTGCGCAGCATAAACATCATAAAGCCGCCAATGGTTTCATAGTTGCCGGATTGCGGAAACTCATCGATATCCAGCACGCGCATGACGTCGTCAATCGGCGTGCCGCCGTCAACCAGCCAGGAATTTTCATCGCGTGCCACAATTTGCTCTTCCAGTCCCTGGCCGACCAGGTCACCCATTAGCGTGGTCATCACATCGTTCAGCGTAATGATACCGACGACCAGTGCGTATTCATTCATAATGACCGCGAAATCCTCGCCCGCCGTTTTGAAACTTTCCAGCGCCTCAGAAAGGGTCAGCGTATCCGGCACAATCAAGGTATTGCGAATTTGCACGCCGCCATTCAGCGCCATACTTTGGTTCGCCAGCACGCGGTTCAGCAGATCTTTGGAGTCTACATAGCCGATGATGTGGTCGATATCTTCATTACACACCAAAAATTTTGAGTGCGGATGTTCGGCGACCTTTTTCTTCAGGCTTTGCTCGTCTTCGTGCAGATCAAACCAGATGATACTTTCGCGCGGCGTCATGGAAGACGGTACGGTGCGGGATTCAAGTTCAAACACATTTTCAATCAGTTCGTGCTCTTGCTTGCGCAAGACGCCCGCCAGCGCGCCGGCTTCCACCACTGCGTAAATATCATCAGAAGTAATGTCGTCTTTCCGCACCATTGGAATTTTGAACAGGCGGAAGATGTTGTTTGCCATGCCGTTAAACAGCCACACCAGCGGGCGAAAAACGAACAGGCAGAAGCGCATCGGGTTGATGATACGCAAAGCCACAGCTTCTGGCGCAATCATACCGATGCGTTTCGGGGTTAAATCCGCGAACAGGATAAACAGCCCCGTCACCAGCGAGAAAGAGAGAATAAAGCTCAGCTGCTCGGAGAGTTCTGGCGACATATAGTGCGAGAAAAGGGCGGAAAAGGCGGGCGAAAATGCCGCATCGCCGACGATACCGCCAAGAATAGCGACGGCGTTCAGGCCAATTTGCACAACGGTGAAAAACATGCCGGGATTTTCCTGCATTTTCAATACGCGTTGTGCGTTGATACTGCCTTCATCAGCTAATAACTTAAGTTTAATCTTACGTGATGCGGCAAGCGAGATCTCGGAGATGGAGAAGAACGCACTTACAGCGATCAGGCAGAATATAATGAATATACTGTTTAACATATCTTATCCGGCGAAACGCCAGATCCTCGGAAGGGAAGTTTATAAATCCGTGTGGTAACGTTTAATGAAAACCGGCTCGTAGCAGTGAGCCGATAAGTTCAGGGCTAGTATAGCGTAAGCTACTGTAAAGTCGCCAGAGGGTTCATTTTCAACTCCGACAAGTTCCCCCTACGCCAGCGTCGTCACGCGTCAGGCGGCAGGCAAACGCCGATCCCGCCAATCCCACAGTAACCGTATGGATTTTTGTGCAGATACTGTTGGTGTTCATCTTCGGCGTAGTAAAACGGCGTCGCATGGGCGATTTCCGTGGTAATAGGGCGATGGTTTCCGGCGGCGGCCATTGCCGACTGAAAGCGCTCGCGACTGGCGTGAGCAGCGGCACTCTGTTCCGGCGTTAAGGGATAAATCGCAGAACGGTATTGCGTACCGTGATCGTTACCCTGTTGCATCCCCTGCGTTGGATCGTGATTTTCCCAGAAAATCTGTAAAAGCTGCTCATAACGGATAACGGCAGGATCGTACACTATCCGTACCGCTTCGGCATGACCGGTCTGCCCGGAGCAGACTTCCCGGTAGGTTGGATTAGGCGTGTAACCGCCCGCATACCCTGCCGCGGTGCTATATACGCCGGGCAATTGCCAGAATAAACGTTCTACGCCCCAGAAACAGCCCATAGCGAAGTAGGCGATCTCCATCCCGGCAGGGACATTGGTCATAGAGTGTTCATTTACCGCATGCAGAGTGGCGATCGGCATCGGGGTGTTGCGTCCTGGTAACGCATCTGCTTGAGTAACCAGATGTTTTTTATCAAATAAACTCATGAGCTATTCTCCCGAAAGCGTTAATTGGCGTTAAGGTTGTAACGAGACGCATCTTTGCACACAATAACAACATTAATGTATCTGGATTTAACCATAAGAAATATTTGGGCAGTCGTCTGCTTTTCAATCGAAATTGTTGATTTTATGTTAAGCCGCGGAGCGGTAGTGTGATTTTTTCCAGGGGTGGGAATAGGGGATATTCAGGAGAAAATGTGCCACATATCCGTCAGTTATGTTGGGTTAGCTTACTATGCCTGAGCAGTTCTGCGGTAGCCGCAAATGTTCGTCTGAAAGTCGAAGGGCTATCCGGAGAGCTGGAAAAAAACGTTCGCGCACAGCTCTCTACGATTCAGAGCGATGAGGTGACGCCGGATCGGCGCTTTCGCGCCCGAGTTGATGATGCGATTCGCGAAGGGCTTAAAGCGTTAGGCTATTACGAACCCACTATCAAATTCGACCTGCTTCCACCGCCTGCGAAAGGACGGCAGGTATTAATCGCCAGGGTTACGCCCGGCCAGCCGGTGTTGATTGGCGGTACAGAAGTCATTTTACGCGGCGGCGCGCGCACGGACAAAGATTATCTGGCCTTACTGAAAACGCGTCCGGCAATCGGCACGGTGCTGAACCAGGGAGACTATGACAATTTTAAAAAGTCGTTAACCAGCGTGTCGCTACGTAAAGGCTATTTCGACAGCGAATTCGTTAAAAGTCAGTTGGGAATTGCTCTGGGCCGTCATCAGGCGTTTTGGGATATTGATTATGATAGCGGTGAGCGCTATCGCTTCGGACCTGTCACCTTCGAAGGTTCGCAGATTCGTGATGAATATTTACAAAATCTGTTGCCGTTTAAAGAGGGCGATGAGTACGAATCGAAAGATTTGGCGGAACTAAACCGCCGACTTTCTGCTACCGGATGGTTTAATTCTGTCGTGGTGGCGCCGGAATTTGAGAAATCGCGTAAAACAAAAATTCTGCCGTTAAAAGGCGTGGTATCGCCGCGAACCGAAAACACGATTGAAACCGGGGTGGGGTACTCCACCGATGTTGGGCCGCGCGTGAAAGCGTCGTGGAAAAAACCGTGGATGAACTCTTACGGTCATAGCCTGACCACCAGCACCAGTATTTCTGCACCGGAACAGGTGCTGGATTTTAGTTATAAAATGCCGCTGCTGAAAAACCCGCTGGAGCAATACTATCTGGTACAGGGCGGTTTTAAACGTACCGATTTGAATGATACGGAGCAGGACTCGACCACGCTTGCCGTGTCGCGTTACTGGGACCTTTCCAGCGGTTGGCAGCGGGCGATTAACCTGCGCTGGAGTTTCGACCACTTTACCCAGGGGAACGTCACCAATACCACCATGCTGTTCTACCCGGGCGTGATGATCAGCCGAACCCGCTCGCGAGGGGGGCTGATGCCAACCTGGGGCGATTCGCAGCGCTACTCGGTAGACTATTCGAATACGGCCTGGGGCTCCGACGTGGATTTCTCCGTGCTGCAGGCGCAAAACGTCTGGATTCGGACTTTGTACGATCGCCACCGTTTTGTGATGCGCGCCAATTTGGGCTGGATAGAAACCGGTGATTTCGACAAAGTTCCGCCGGATTTACGTTTCTTCGCCGGGGGCGACCGCAGTATTCGCGGCTATAAATACAAATCTATTTCGCCTAAAGATAGCGACGGCAATCTTAAAGGCGCCTCAAAACTGGCAACCGGATCGCTGGAGTACCAGTATAACGTCACCGGCAAATGGTGGGGGGCGGTGTTTGTCGATAGCGGCGAGGCGGTGAGTGATATTCGCCGTAGCGATTTCAAAACCGGGACCGGGGTCGGCGTGCGCTGGGCGTCGCCGGTTGGGCCTGTCAAACTCGATTTTGCCGTACCGGTCGGCGACAAAGACGAACACGGTTTACAGTTTTATATCGGTCTGGGGCCTGAATTATGAGTTTATGGAAGAAAATAAGCCTCGGAGTGTTGATTTTCATTGTGGTGTTACTGGCGAGCGTTGCGTTTCTGGTCGGGACGACGACGGGGCTGCATCTGGTATTCAGTGCGGCGAACCGCTGGGTGCCGGGGCTGGAGATTGGGCAGGTCACCGGCGGCTGGCGGGACTTATCGTTAAAAAATATCCGCTATGAGCAGCCGGGCGTTGCGGTGAATGCGGGCGAAATTCATCTGGCCGTCGGGCTTGATTGCCTGTGGCGCAGTAGCCTGTGCGTCAATGATCTGGCGCTAAAAGACATTAATGTCGCTATCGACAGCAAAAAAATGCCACCCTCCGAACCGGCGCAAGAAGAGGAAGAAAGCGGACCGCTGAACCTCTCCACCCCCTGGCCCATCACGCTGTCGCGCGTGGCGTTGAATAACATCAATATCAAGATTGATGACACTACCGTTTCGGTGCTGGATTTTACCTCCGGGCTGGCATGGCAGGAGAAAAACCTGACCCTGAAACCGACGCGGCTTCAGGGACTGCTGATCGCTCTGCCGAAGGTCGCTGACGTGGCGCAGGAAGAGGTGGTTGAACCCAAAATCGAGAAACCTCAACCGGATGAAAAGCCGCTTGGCGAAACGCTAAAAGATCTGTTAGCAAAACCGGTAATGCCGGAGATGACCGATGTTCACCTGCCGCTCAATCTGAATATCGAGTCATTTCGCGGCGAGCAGCTACGCATCACCGGCGATACCGATCTGACGGTGCGCACGATGCTGCTTAAAGTCAGCAGTATCGACGGTAATATGAAGCTGGATACGCTGGATATCGACGCCAACCAGGGCACGGTGAAAGCCTCCGGTACGGCGCAGCTCGCCAATAACTGGCCGGTTGATATTACGCTCAACAGTACGCTGAATATCGATCCGCTAAAGGGTGAAAAGATAAAACTCAAGGTCGGCGGCGCGCTACGCGAACAACTGGAGGTCGGGGTGAACCTTTCCGGGCCGATGGATGTCGCGCTTCGCGCCCAGACGCGGCTGGCGGAGGCCGGTTTACCGCTCAATCTTGAAGTCGTCAGCCAACGCATTGCCTGGCCATTGACGGGTGATACCCAGTTTCAGGCTGACGATCTGAAGCTCAAACTGAGCGGTAAGATGACCGACTATACGTTGTCGATGCGAACCGCCGTGAAAGGACAAGATATTCCGCCGGCGACCATCACGCTGGATGCCAAAGGGAATGAGCGGCAGATTAATCTCGATAAACTCACCGTCGCCGCTCTGGAGGGAAAAACCGAACTGAAAGCGCTGGTGGACTGGCAGCAGGCGATTAGCTGGCGCGGCGAACTGACGCTGAATGGCATCAATACCGCTAAAGAGATCCCGGACTGGCCCGCGAAGCTTAACGGCGTCATGAAAACCAAAGGCAGCCTCTACGGCGGCACCTGGCAGATGGATGTCCCGGAGCTCAAGCTGACCGGCAATGTGAAGCAGAACAGCGTTAACGTCAACGGGACGCTAAAGGGCAACAGCTACATGCAGTGGACGATCCCGGGGCTGCACCTTGCGCTGGGCCCAAACAGCGCCGATATAAAAGGCGAGCTTGGCGTTAAGGAGCTGAATCTTGATGCCGCCATCGATGCGCCAGGGCTGGATAATGCGCTGCCAGGACTGGGCGGCATGGCAAAAGGAATCGTTAAAGTCCGCGGTACGGTAGAAGCGCCGCAGTTGTTGGCGGATATCACCGCCCGCGGCTTGCGCTGGCAGGAGCTGTCTGTCGCCCAGGCGCGCATTGAGGGCGATATTAAATCCACCGATCAGATAGCGGGCCATCTCAACGTTCGCGTAGAGCGGATTTCGCAGCCCGACGTTAACATCAATCTGGTGACGCTTGACGCCAAAGGCAGCGAGAAGCAGCATCAGCTACAGCTCCGTGTTCAGGGAGAACCGGTATCCGGTCAACTCTCCCTGACAGGCAGTTTTGATCGCGAGGCGGCGCGCTGGAAAGGGACGTTAAGCGACACCCGTTTCCAGACGCCAGTGGGGCCATGGTCGTTGACCCGCGCGATTGCGCTGGACTACCGTAATAAAGAACAGAAAATCAGTATCGGGCCGCATTGTTGGCTGAACCCGAACGCCGAGCTGTGCATCCCGCAAACCATTGATGCGGGCGCCGCAGGACGGGCGGTGGTCAATCTCAACCGCTTTGATCTGGCGATGCTGAAGCCATTTATGCCTGATACCACGCAGGCCAGCGGGGTCTTTAGCGGGAAAGCGGACGTGTCGTGGGACACCACTCAGGAGGGATTGCCGCAGGGGAAGGTCACTCTTTCCGGTCGTAACGTGAAGGTCACGCAGACCGTCAATGACGCGCCGTTACCGGTCGCGTTTGAGACGCTGAACCTCAGCGCCGAACTGCATAATAATCGCGCCGAGCTGGGATGGCTGATTCGCCTGACGAACAATGGTCAATTCGATGGCCAGGTGCAGGTAACCGATCCTCAGGGGCGGCGCAATCTCGGCGGTAACGTCAACATGCGCAATCTCAATCTGGCGATGGTCAACCCTGTCTTTTCGCGCGGCGAAAAAGCGGCGGGAATGTTAAACGCCAGGCTACGTCTGGGCGGCGATGTGCAAAGCCCGCAGTTGTTTGGCCAGTTGCAGCTTAGCGCGCTGGATATTGACGGTAACTTTATGCCGTTTGAGATGCAGCCGAGCCAGCTCACCATGAACTTTAGCGGTACGCGTTCGACGCTCGCCGGTATCGTGCGAACACAACAAGGGCAAATTAACCTGAACGGTAACGCCGACTGGAGCCAGATTGACAACTGGCGCGCGCGGGTGACGGCGAAAGGCAGCCGGGTGCGGATTACCGTTCCGCCGATGGTGCGCCTGGATGTCTCGCCGGATGTGGTCTTTGACGCGACGCCTTCGCTGTTCACGTTGGATGGGCGTGTGGACGTTCCGTGGGCGCGAATTGTGGTGCACGACCTGCCGGAGAGCGCGGTTGGCGTCTCCAGCGATGTGGTTATGCTCAATAATGACCTGCAACCAGAAACGCCGCAGACAGCGTCTATTCCCATCAACAGTAATCTGACGGTCCACGTCGGCAACAACGTGCGCATCGACGCCTTCGGGCTTAAAGCGCGTTTGACCGGCGATTTGAAAGTCGCGCAGGATAAGCAGGGACTGGGGCTGAATGGTCAAATCAATATTCCTGACGGCCGATTCCGCGCCTACGGCCAGGACCTGCTTGTCCGTAAAGGCGAGCTGCTGTTCTCCGGCCCGCCGGATCAGCCGCTGCTCAATATCGAAGCGATCCGTAACCCTGACGCCACCGAAGACGATGTCATTGCGGGCGTGCGTGTCACAGGCACTGCTGATGAACCCAAAGCGGAAATCTTCTCCGATCCGGCGATGCCGCAGGCTGAAGCGCTTTCTTATCTGCTGCGTGGGCAGGGGTTGGACAGCAATCAGAGTGATAGCGCAGCAATGACTTCCATGCTTATTGGCCTGGGGGTTGCGCAAAGTGGTCAGGTTGTGGGTAAAATCGGAGAGACATTCGGTGTAAGTAATCTGGCGCTGGACACGCAAGGGGTGGGCGATTCGTCTCAGGTCGTGGTCAGCGGCTATGTACTGCCGGGTCTACAGGTGAAGTATGGTGTAGGGATATTTGACTCTCTGGCGACGCTCACGTTACGTTATCGCCTGATGCCTAAGCTATATCTGGAAGCAGTGTCTGGCGTAGATCAGGCACTTGATTTGCTCTATCAGTTTGAGTTTTAGCAATGCGAATATTTGTCTATGGCAGTTTACGACAGAAACAAGGCAACAGTCACTGGATGACCAATGCCCAATTGCTTGGCGATTACCGTATCGATAACTACCAGTTGTATAGTCTGGGCCACTATCCAGGCGCAGTTCCGGGAAACGGAGCGGTATACGGTGAAGTTTATCGAATTGATAACGCCACGCTGGCCGAACTTGATGCTTTGCGCACCAGGGGCGGTGAATACGCACGCCAGTTAATCCAGACGCCTTACGGCAGCGCATGGATGTATGTATATCAACGTCCTGTTGATGGGTTAACTCTGATTGAAAGCGGTGACTGGTTAGACAGAAACCAGCCCTGAACTGAACACGCCACCCTCGGGTGGCGTTGTTTTTTTACATTCTGGCTGATGGCGCTAGCGCCGGGCATGGTGAGCTCTTATTCTGCCGTAGATCAATAATGACGCGCCGCCCAGGATAACAATGCATCCAAGAACCATAAATCCCTGCATATAGCTGCCAGTTGTCCGGTAAAAATAGCCGACCATTAGGCCTGCCAACGTACCGCCGCCGCCAGCGCCGATGCCATTAATAATACCGGAGGCTGGGCCAATCGCATGGGGTTTAACGTTCGACTGGATAATCGACCAGATATTGGGGGTAAAGCTGGCGGCATAATAACCCATCGCCAGGGTAATGAGCGTGATTTTAAAGCCCGGCGCATCGACAAATGGCAAGAGAAATAACATTACGCCGGGGATTAGTAGGCCCAGTGAAGCAATAAGTACACGCTTTTGTGTCTTATCACTGATCCATGAGATAGGGATTGCCAGTATAACCGCAGTCAGATAAGGCAGAGAACTGACCAATGCTTTACTGAATCCGGTATAGCCGAGAGAATTGACAACCATGGGGATCCATAACGTAATTCCCCAGAACAACATCCCTTGAGTGATGTAGGTAAAAATAAGGAGTAGGAAAGGGGTTCCGCCCAGCGATTCCAGGGTAAGTTTAGTTTTCTCTGTTGGCGCCGGCGCACGATAATAAGGCGCTTCTTCCTGTTTTTTCAGCATTGTTATATAAAGTGGAACCACAACAAAAATGCCGATCACACCAGTGATAATAAAAACATTTCGCCAACCGAAGGCAGCATCCAGCGGGGACAAAATCATAAATCCCAGGCCTAATGCCAGGAACTGTCCATAATACTGGATAATGCTGTTCGCCTGCGTCCGTTCTTTGTCTGAAAACCAGTCGCTGGCGAAGCGGGACTGCTGCGGCCAATAAATGCCTTCGGTAATGCCAAGCACCAACCGGCAAATCAAAATAACGTACACTGACGAGGTAAATCCGACAAAAACGGTCGCAATCGACCAGATTAGCACCATCAGAATGACTATTTTTTTCGGATCGTATCGCTGGGTAAATACGCCGCCAAAAATATTTGAAAAGGCATAGCCAATAAGAAATATGGTTAATACAATGCTGGCCGTTGCGCCATCAATATTCAGGTCGTGTGTAATCGTAGGTAACGTAACGGAAAGATTAGAACGGTCAAGATAAGCAACAAAAAGGCCGAACATTAATGTCGCGCCGATCCGTAGCCATTTTTGCATTGAGGTCATTTTTCAACTCCGTTTGGCCGCGCGCCAAAATCAATTTGACGAAATAATATCTCACCGGATTTTATGGTCATTTGTGGTACCAGCACATGCGTCCCCGTGAGCGTTTCACCATGAATATCGGCAAATTCAACATGCCTGTTTTTTAATTTAAAGATGGCGATATCGGCAAATGCCCCAGGGGCCAGCGTACCAATTTCTGCTGCCATGCCCAATAAAACTGCTGGGGTATGGGTACAGGCGTTAATGACATCGGTAAGCGCGACGCCGAGTGCTAAATATTTCGATAAAATCCATGGTAAGGCGTAAACAGGCCAGGCGAGTTTAGTGATGGTTGAGAGATCGCTACTGATGATATCCGGAAGAAAGCCATTGGCGATGGCCCGGCGTGCCGTGTTCATTGAAAAATGGCTGCGACCATTGGCGGCATCAAATATAACGCCTCTTTCCCTTGCCTGACGGACTTCGGCTAAGACAGCGCCTTCATCAGTAAGAATGGTGCTACCTTTGCCGTGAAACGCATGAGCGATAATATCGCCGTGGCGTAGCAAGGAGACAAGTTCTTTCATGGGAACGACGGGATGAGTCGAGTGTATTGCCACGGGGCACCTTAAATCGTTGGCAATACGAAGGGATTCAGTCAGCGGTTTTAAGCCATATTCAGCAATGTCCTCAGTCTGAACCTTGAGTTTTAATCCCTGAAGAACATTGCGATACTGGCGAAACAGCGCGTGGATCTTATTTTCATCAATATTGTCAGGATCATAATTTTCTTGTGACCAGGTTTGGCCCGGCGGCGACACGGTCAGAAACGCTTTGATTCGAACTTTACTGGCGCAAATCACCGTTCGGTAGAAGGCATCAAAGTTTGCCGTACCGGCAGAACCTGCATCCACGACGGTGGTGACGCCATTCGGCGGCATGTACATATCAGGCCTGACGCCGCCTTCCGTCGCGTCATAAAAAACATGCGCGTGATAATCGATAAGACCGGGAGTGACGATCATGCCGTCGGCATGGATAATCCGGGTCTCCGAAGTTACAGGATATTTATCGGCATCAACGATAATATCGTTAATGATGCGTAAATTGTTAATCTCATTAATATTACGAGCGGGATCGATGATATGTCCACCGGTAATTAATATATCATTTTTCATCATAATCTCTTAAAGTAGTAAATAATTATGGCAGCCCTTAAAAATATATTAAAAAGTGTGTTTTGAGCGGATGTTATGTTGGATTAAAAATACGGTTATTGGTAGGGAGAGCTTAGGATACCTTATTAAAAAGGTAATCGGGCTTATGCACTAAATAAGAATTTGGCGCTTGCTAATATTTAGGGCGTAAGTCCATGGGAGTCTGCGGGAATTCACAAAAAAATTATTATCTTAAGCTTTTTAGAGAAAGCGTGAGCGTATTCAACCCTTTTTAATAAAAAATAAGGTAAGGTCTTATTCATTTCGTGAATGTTAAACTAATAATGATAAAAATTGTGTTCTATTCATTAGCCAATAAAAAGGCCCTCATTACTATGAGAGCCTTTATCTTGACGCTTATGTAAAAGCGAACTTATTTCTTCGCTGCGCGCTCGAAGGAGGCAACGATTTCCGCTTTAGCCGCTTCGGCGTTGTCCCAACCGTCAACTTTCACCCATTTGCCTTTTTCGAGATCTTTATAATGCTCGAAGAAATGAGTGATCTGCGCTTTCAGCAGTTCCGGCAGATCGTTCACATCTTTAATGTGATCGTACTCTTTGCTCAGTTTGGTGTGCGGTACGGCAACCAGTTTCGCATCTTCACCGGATTCGTCGGTCATTTTCAGTACGCCAACCGGACGGCAACGGATGACGGCGCCTGGCTGCAGCGGGTACGGCGTCGGGACCAGAACGTCTACCGGGTCGCCGTCCAGAGACAGGGTATGGTTGATGTAACCGTAGTTGCACGGATAGAACATCGCGGTGGACATGAAGCGGTCAACGAACAGCGCGCCGCTCTCTTTGTCAACTTCGTATTTGATCGGATCTGCGTTAGCCGGGATCTCGATAACGACGTAGATATCTTCCGGCAGTTCTTTACCCGCCGGGACGTTGAGTAAGCTCATGTCTGTTTCCTTTGAATTTATGACAAACAAGTGGCGAGTATTATAGCCAACTCACGCCGAAAGTCTTCGCTTGTTTTCGTTTCCGCCTCATCTGGCGCGTCGTTGCGGAGCATGAATGACAAAGGTTAAGAACCGAAAAAATCACGGGCCTGATAAGGCAACGCCGCCATCGGACATGTTATTGCCCAATGGCGGCTTCATGCGTTATTCCGCATGGTGGTAAAGATTACGCGTCCGGGTATTCGCGGATAAAGCGTTCCACATCGTCAACCATATGGCGGTTGCCGACGAAGAACGAGCGGCGCTGGTGAAGGCTTTCCGGAATGATATCCAGAATACGTTCTTTACCATCGCTTGCTTTGCCGCCGGCCTGTTCCGCGAGAAACGCCATCGGGTTGCACTCATACAGCAGACGCAGTTTTCCCTGCGGATGGCTGGCGGTGCTGGGGTAGAGATAGATGCCGCCTTTCAGCAGGTTGCGGTGGAAATCGGCCACCAGAGAGCCAATGTAACGTGAGGTATAAGGGCGACTTGTTGAACTATCCTCTTCCTGGCAGAATTTGATGTACTTCTTCACGCCATTCGGGAACTTAATGTAGTTGCCTTCGTTAATGGAGTAGGTTTTACCCTTTTCCGGGAAACGCATACGTTCCTGGCACAGACAGAACACGCCTAACGACGGATCGTAGGTGAAAGCGTGTACGCCGCAGCCGGTGGTGTAAACCAGCATGGTGGACGAGCCATACACGACATATCCCGCAGCGACCTGTTTGTTGCCCGGTTGCAGGAAATCTTCTTCGGTAACCGGCGTGCCGACAGGCGTCACGCGGCGATAAATCGAGAAAATCGTACCGACAGAGACGTTAACGTCGATGTTAGAAGAGCCATCCAGAGGGTCCATCAGCACCACATATTTTGCGTGTTCGCAGCCTTCAAAGACGACGATTTCGTCCTCTTCTTCCGATGCGATGCCCGCTACAATATCGCGCGCTTTTAGTGCAGCTTTCAGTTTCTCGTTCGCGAACAGATCGAGTTTCTGCTGAACCTCGCCCTGTACGTTCTCAGCACCGCTGGCACCCAGGATATCGACCAGACCGGCCTTGTTGATATCGCGGTGGATGATCTTGGCGCCCAATTTTATTGCCGACAGCAAAGCAGTGAGCTCACCGGTAGCCTGAGAGAACTCGTGCTGCTTTTCGACAATAAATTCACCTAACGTTTTCATAACACTTTCCCTGCAATTGATTGGAGTAAAGCGACCGTAACAATCTTAACAAACATTTCAGATGATGCGCTCAGGTGAATCGCGCCAGCAAAGTACAGATTTACCTGAAATGCGTTTCTCACTTGCCAGACATGTGCGTAAAATGGCTCGCAGATAAAAAAAGGATAGTGACGTATGCGCATTCATATTTTGGGAATTTGTGGCACTTTCATGGGGGGGCTGGCGATGCTGGCTCGCTCGCTTGGTCATGAAGTAACGGGTTCGGACGCCAATGTGTATCCGCCGATGAGTACCTTACTTGAGAAGCAAGGCATTGATCTGATCCAGGGTTATGACGCCAGCCAGCTCGATCCGCAGCCGGATCTGGTGATTATCGGCAATGCGATGACGCGCGGGAATCCGTGCGTGGAAGCGGTGCTGGAAAAAAACATTCCCTTTATGTCTGGTCCACAGTGGCTGCACGACTTTGTGTTGCGCGATCGCTGGGTACTGGCGGTCGCCGGTACCCACGGCAAAACCACGACCGCAGGCATGGCGACCTGGATACTGGAAGCGTGCGGGTACAAACCGGGCTTTGTGATTGGCGGCGTACCGGGTAACTTTGAGGTTTCCGCGCGCCTGGGCGAGAGCCCGTTCTTTGTTATCGAAGCGGATGAGTACGACTGCGCGTTCTTTGATAAACGTTCTAAATTTGTGCATTACTGCCCGCGGACGCTGATCCTCAACAACCTTGAGTTTGATCATGCCGACATCTTCGACGATCTGAAAGCGATCCAGAAGCAGTTCCACCATCTGGTGCGCATCGTACCGGGGCAGGGGCGCATCATCTGGCCGGAAAACGACATCAACCTGAAACAGACCATGGCGCTGGGCTGCTGGAGCGAGCAGGAGCTGGTGGGCGAGCAGGGACACTGGCAGGCGAAGAAGCTGACTACGGATGCTTCCGAGTGGGAAGTGTGGCTGGACGGCGAAAAAGTCGGCGATGTGAAATGGGGCCTGGTCGGCGAACATAACATGCACAACGGTCTGATGGCGATTGCCGCCGCGCGCCACGTGGGCGTCGCGCCCGCAGAAGCGGCCAGTGCTCTGGGGTCATTTATTAACGCCCGCCGCCGTCTGGAACTGCGCGGTGAAGCGAACGGCGTGACGGTGTATGACGATTTTGCTCATCACCCGACGGCAATTCTGGCCACGCTGGCGGCGCTGCGCGGTAAAGTGGGCGGCACCGCGCGCATTATCGCAGTGCTGGAGCCGCGTTCTAACACGATGAAGATGGGGTTATGCAAGGATGACCTGGCACCGTCGTTAGGGCGTGCGGATGAAGTGTTCCTGCTGCAGCCGCCGCATATTCCGTGGCAAGTGGCGGAAGTCGCCGAAGCCTGCGTACAGCCTGCTCACTGGAGTGGCGATGTCGATACGCTGGCGGAAATGGTGGTGAAAACCGCACAGCCTGGCGATCACATCCTGGTGATGAGCAACGGCGGTTTCGGCGGCATCCATCAGAAATTGCTGGATGGGCTGGCGAAAAAAGCACTGGTTGTGGAGTAAAAAATGCCCGGTGGCGCTGCGCTTACCGGGCCTACAATAGGTACATTCCTGTAGGCCGGATAAGGCGCCAGCGCCGCCATCCGGCAGATGCTACCAACGTGTAAAATTATCCTTCGTTTTCCGCCAGCTCGCGCAGATACTGGAAAATCTGACGCGCTGATTTCGGCGGTTTGTTGCCTTCTTTCTCTTTCTTCGCATTGCGGATCAATGAACGAAGCTGTTGACGATCGGCGTGCGGCCACAGGGTCAGTACTTCGGCTACCGCGTCATCGCCTTCGACGATCAGACGATCGCGCAGATGCTCAAGCTTGTGAAACAGCACCACCTGCTGATTATGGCGGTTCTTCAGCTTGTCCAGCGCCTGGCGAATAGGTTCAACGTCGCGTTGGCGCAGCATTTTTCCGATAAGCTGCAACTGGCGGCGGCGTCCTTCCATTTTGATTCGCTGGGCCAGTTCAATGGCGTCGCGCAGATCGGCGTCCAGCGGGATCTTATCCAGCGCGTTTTTCCCCAGATCCACCAGCTCCGCGCCCAGGCGTTTTAATTCCTCGGCATCGCGTTTAATTTCACTTTTACTGACCCAGATAATTTCATCGTCTTCGTCTTCGATGTCATCACCGGGAACGTCGTCGAGCCAGTCTTCGGGCTGCTTTGTCATGTCAGGCTCCTTAAAAAAAGAGGCTAATGTTACCAGTTAAGATGCGCACTGAAAAACGGTTCTCTGTTAGACTTCAGAGAAACTCTCTCTACATTATGGCATTTGCAATGAAAGTAATCTCACAAGTTGAAGCGCAGCGTAAGATTCTGGAAGAAGCAGTTTCGACAGCGCTGGAGTTAGCCTCAGGCAAATCGGATGGGGCGGAAGTCGCCGTCAGCAAGACCACCGGCATTAGTGTCAGCACCCGTTATGGTGAAGTAGAGAATGTCGAATTTAATAGCGACGGCGCGCTGGGCATTACGGTGTATCACCAGAACCGCAAAGGCAGCGCCTCTTCGACGGATTTAAGCCCGCAGGCGATTGCCCGTACCGTGCAGGCCGCGCTGGATATCGCGCGTTACACGTCGCCGGACCCGTGCGCAGGCGTGGCGGACAAAGAACTGCTGGCGTTTGACGCGCCGGATCTGGACTTGTTCCACCCGGCAGAGGTTACGCCAGACGAAGCCATTGAACTGGCCGCGCGTGCGGAACAGGCTTCTCTAAAGGCGGATAAACGCATCACCAATACCGAAGGCGGTAGCTTTAACAGCCATTACGGCATTAAAGTGTTCGGCAACAGCCACGGCATGTTGCAGGGCTATTGCTCCACGCGCCATTCGCTCTCAAGCTGCGTCATCGCTGAAGAGAACGGCGATATGGAGCGTGATTACGCTTACACCATCGGTCGGGCAATGGCGGATCTGCAAGCGCCGGAATGGGTCGGGGCCGAGTGCGCGCGCCGCACCTTATCCCGCCTGTCGCCGCGCAAGCTCTCCACCATGAAAGCGCCGGTCATTTTCGCCAATGAAGTGGCGACAGGGCTATTTGGTCATCTGGTCGGGGCGATTGCCGGCGGCGCGGTCTACCGTAAATCCACTTTTCTGCTCGACTCGCTGGGCAAACAAATTCTGCCGGAATGGTTAACCATCGAAGAACACCCGCATCTGCTAAAAGGGCTGGCGTCTTCACCGTTCGACAGCGAAGGCGTGCGTACGGAGCGCCGGGACATTGTGAAGGATGGCGTACTGACGCAATGGTTGCTGACCAACTATTCTGCCCGCAAACTGGGGCTGAAAAGTACCGGTCATGCCGGCGGCATTCATAACTGGCGTATCGCCGGGCAGGGGCTGAACTTTGAGCAGTTGCTAAAAGAGATGGGCACCGGCCTGGTGGTGACGGAACTGATGGGCCAGGGCGTCAGCGGTATTACCGGCGACTACTCCCGCGGCGCTGCGGGATTCTGGGTTGAAAATGGTGAAATCCAGTACCCGGTAAGTGAAATTACCATTGCCGGTAATTTAAAAGAGATGTGGCGTAATATTGTCACCGTGGGTGATGATATTGAAACGCGCAGTAATATACAGTGCGGTTCGGTATTGTTACCGGAGATGAAAATCGCCGGACAATAATACCCGTCATACTTCAGGCTGCAGGCGCGTTGGCTGCCTGCAACTCGAATTATTCAGGGTATTACACTTATCGTTAATAATAAAAAAGGAAGTGAGCAATGCGTAAAAGCCTGTTAGCTATTCTTGCTGTGTCATCGCTGGTATTCGGTTCGGCTGTTTTTGCTGCCGATCTTGAAGATAATATGGATATTCTCAATGATAACCTGAAAGTTGTTGAGAAAACGGATAGTGCCCCTGAACTGAAAGCGGCATTAACCAAAATGCGCGCGGCCGCGCTGGATGCTCAAAAAGCTACGCCGCCAAAGCTGGAAGATAAAGCGCCGGATAGCCCGGAAATGAAGGATTTTCGTCACGGTTTTGACATTCTGGTCGGCCAAATTGATGGCGCGCTGAAGCTGGCGAACGAAGGTAACGTTAAAGAAGCGAAAGCGGCGGCGGAAGCGCTAAAAACCACCCGCAATACGTATCATAAGAAGTATCGTTAATTTTTGTGGGATGGCGGCTTCGCTTTATCCGCAGGTCGCCATCCGGCAAAATGTAATACCCATCACACTTTCTCACTTTATACGACAACGTCATTGTTTCGCCATTTCCTCTTTATGCCGCGATAGATCTCACACTTTCCCGGCGATAATTCATTAATGCCGCCTTTTCTGTGGCGCAGATCACCTATCCCACTCGCGTTTCCACTTCGAGGTGGAAAATAACTCGCTACAAACTTTTAACCCTTGCCGCTAGTTTTATCTCATTGCCATTAACGGGGTGAGACGCGTGGATAACGGAGCAGTAAAACACGATGCCGGTGAGCGAATTAACGAACTGGCTGAACAGGTGTTAACGCAGGTGGATGGCCTGCTGGGGCGGCATCACATTGTCCCCAATGCGGTACAGACGCAAATGCTGACCTCGCACGTTCGCGCGATGGCGCACCGGTCAATTACCGGCGAGCCTTTACCGGAAGTCGATGCCAGCTTGTTTGATGAAATCTCAGCCGAATCAATGGCGCTCGCCCGCGAAATCGTGGCGGCGTTTGGCAACCTTCCTGACGAAGAAGCCTGGCTATTATCGGTACATTTTGAAGTCGCGAAAGACAACCTCTAAGGAGCAAAAAATGGAACAGATTACCGTCGTGATTGGCGATCGCCTGGGTAAAGGCCAGAAAGTGGCGGCAGGCGTGGAAAAAGCGGGCGGTCGCGCGGTCGTCGTACCGGGCGTCGCGGCAGACATGAAGCTGGGCGATGTGATGAAAGCGGAAAACGCCACCTTCGGCATTTCATTTTGCGGCAGCGGCGGCGCGGGCGCTATCACCGCGCAAAACAAGCATGGCTACAAAGCCAAATATGGAATGCGGTCAGTGGATGAAGGCGTCACCGCTATCAATGAAGGCTGCAACGTGTTGGGTTTCGGCTTTATGGATAAAGAAGAGCTCGGCGAGCGCCTGGTGCAGGCGTGGCAAAAGAAATACGGCGCCTGATGATGAAAGAGCAATTCACCACCACGGTGAGAGTAAAAGGCAAGGGCGACGCCAAAGCACGCGCCTTTGCCGATGCGCTGAACCATGTTCAGTCGGCGGTGATGAGAGAGTCGCCGTATATCTTACTGCGTATTGAGCCACAGGATGTGCGGATTGTTCAGGCGCATGAGTCGGTGCGTAAAGAGGCCTTTCTGTTTTTCTTTTTGCGCCGGGAACGACGCACTTACAGCGTGGAGCTGGATGTGACCGTCAACGTGACCGCCATCAATCTCGACAGGGTGGATTTCGTCGCGAAACGCTGATTTTTATTAAAAAGGCATAGTTATGTTCCTGATAATACTAATTAAATCGCTCATTATCGGCGCGCTGGTCGGCGTAGGGGTGGGCGCTGGGGCTGCACGCATGTTTCACGCGCCAACCACACAGGGGATGGGCGCGTTCCGTACGTTGGGCGAACTCAACTCTTGTGAAGGCGACCCGGCATCTCACTTCTCCTTTGGACTGGGTTTCTTCTTTAACGCCTGGGCGTCGTCTGTGGCGGCCGGATCGTTCACCCAGGATGTCGATCACCGCATCATCCCTAACTGGGGCGCGGCGGCGCTCATGATCAAAAACCGTAACGTTGGCGAGACGCTGCACGACCCGAAAAAAATGGCGATTGCCTGCGCCGTCATCGGCATGATCGTCGTGACGTTCCTTAACCTGACCGCCTCATCCGTGCCAGAAGCGCTACAGGTGACAGCGGTTAAGGTGCTGGTACCGGCGGCAAACCTGCTGGTCAACATCGTCATGCCTGTGATCTTCTGGTTAGCGGCGATCGACGCCGGTAAAAAATCGGGCTTCTGGGCCACCGTTTTCGGCGGCGCGGCGCAGCTCATCATGGGGAACGCCGTACCGGGGCTGGTGCTGGGTATTTTGATCGGTAAAGGCGTAGAAGAGAGCGGCTGGAACCATGTCACCAAAGTGATGATGGTCGCCATCGTTTTGCTGTTTGTGTTGAGCGGCTTCTTCCGCGGCTTCGACATGAAAATGATCGAGTCTTTCAACATGACGGTACCGAACTGGCTTGAACTGATCCACAACTCGCTCAGCGGCAAATAACGGAGGCCACAATGGAAGAGAATAAAGGTTTTTGGTATGCCGACTGGTCGTTCCCGATCTTTGTTGGCCTGCTCTCCTCCGGCGTTTTCGCCGGGACGCATATGTACTATCTGTACGGTATCGGCGCATTTAACGAAGTCGCTTTTGTGGCGATGTTGAAAGCGGGGATGGATACCGGCGTCTACGGCGCGGTCGCCGCTTTCGGCGCCAGCTTTTTATTTGCCCGCATTATCGAAGGTTCGCTGGTCGGGATTCTGGATATCGGCGGGGCAATTCAGACTGGCGTGGGCTTAGGGGTTCCGGCGTTACTGCTGGGGGCTGGCTTTGTCTTCCCGGTGGCGAACTTTATCGCTTCGCTGATAACCGGTCTGGTGATTGGCCTGGCGATTGGCTACATCATTATTCTGGCGCGTAAGTTCACCATTAATCAGAGCGACTCCACGTACGGGGCGGACGTCATGATGGGGGCTGGTAACACTTCAGGCCGTTTTCTGGGGCCGTTGATTATCCTCAGCGCCATGACGGCATCGATTCCTATTGGTCTGGGCTCTCTGGTGGGCGCGCTGCTGTTTTATATCTGGCAGAAGCCGATTACCGGCGGCGCGATTTTAGGCGCGATGATCCTCGGTTCCATCTTCCCGATTGCGATTAGCTAACTGTTGATTTGTAGGCCGGATAAGGCGGTTGCGCCGCCATCCGGCAAAGGAGAGAACGATGTTTGATTTACTCCTGCGCCATGCGTGTCTGGTCGATGACACGCTGACTAATATTGCCCTGCAAGATGGCAAAATCGCGGCGTTGGGTGACGTTGATGGCCCGGCGGTGAAAACCATTGACCTGCGCGGCGAGTGTTACGTTAGTGCGGGTTGGATTGATTCTCATGTTCACTGCTACCCAAAATCGCCGATTTATTTCGATGAGCCGGATAGTATCGGCATCGCGACGGGGGTGACGACGGTGATTGATGCCGGCAGCACTGGCGCAGATGATATTGACGATTTTTACACCCTGACCCGTCAGGCGACCACCGACGTTTATGCGCTATTAAATATTTCACGCGTTGGGCTTATTGCCCAAAACGAGCTGGCTAACATGGCCAATATTGACGCCGATGCGGTCCGGCAGGCGGTAAAACGCCATCCGGATTTTATCGTCGGCCTCAAGGCGCGGATGAGCAGCAGCGTGGTAGGCGTTAACGGCATCACGCCGCTGGAACGTGCTAAAGCCATGCAGCAAGAAAACGGCAACCTGCCGCTGATGGTACATATTGGCAATAACCCGCCGGATCTGGACGAAATCGCGGAGCGTCTGACGGCGGGCGATATCATTACCCACTGTTACAACGGTAAGCCGAACCGTATTCTGACGCCGGAAGGCGAGCTGCGCGCCTCGGTGACACGAGCGCTGGCGCGCGGCGTGCGTCTGGACGTCGGGCATGGTACCGCCAGCCTGAGCTTTGCGGTGGCGAAACGCGCTATTAGCCTGGGGATTTTACCGCATACCATCAGTTCCGATATCTACTGCCGTAACCGCATCAATGGCCCGGTGCATTCGCTGGCTAATGTGATGTCGAAATTCCTCGCCATCGGCATGTCGCTGCCGCAGGTCATTGCGTGCGTGACGGCCAATGCCGCCGATAGCCTGAATCTGAAAACCAAAGGTCGTCTTCAGCCTGGTCTGGATGCCGACCTGACCCTCTTTACGCTTAAACGCCAGCCCACCGTGTTGGTAGACGCGGAACACGACAGCTTACAGGCTGAAGAATTGCTGACGCCGCTTGCCGCGATACGCGCAGGCAAGGGCTATATGACCAAACAAGGGAGCGCGGAACATGCCTTCGATTTTTGAGAAGTATCAATTAAAACAGGTGATTAACGCCTCCGGACGTATGACGGCGCTCGGCGTCTCTACGCCGCGCCCGGAAGTGATAGACGCGGCGATGGCCGGAATGAATCAGTATTTCGAGATGAAAGATCTGGTGAATAAAACCGGTGAGTACATTGCGAAATTGTTGGAGGTGGAAGGGGCGACGGTAGTCTCCTGCGCCAGTGCGGGTCTTGCCCAGTCGGTTGCCGCGGTACTGGTTCAGGACAGCGACTGGCTGCTGGAAAACCTGCACGTTACACCGATTGAAAATAACGAAATCGTCCTGCCAAAGGGCCACAACGTCAACTTTGGCGCGCCGGTGGGAACGATGGTGGCGCTGGGCGGCGGCAAACTGGTGGAAGCCGGTTACGCCAACGAATGTTCCGCCGCGCAGTTGGCGGCGGCCATTACGCCGCGCACGGCGGCTATTCTCTATATCAAATCTCACCACTGTGTACAGAAAAGTATGCTCAGCGTGGAGCAGGCTGCGGTGGTGGCGCGCACGCATAATCTCCCGCTGATTGTAGACGCGGCGGCGGAAGAAGATTTGCAGTGCTACTACCGCATGGGCGCAGATCTCGTTATCTATAGCGGCGCGAAAGCGATTGAAGGGCCGACCAGCGGGCTGGTGATTGGCAAAACGCAGTATGTTGAGTGGGTAAAACGTCAGTCAGCGGGCATAGGCCGGGCGATGAAGGTCGGCAAAGAGGGAATTGTTGGCCTGACCTGCGCCATTGAATTGTACCTGCGGGCGCAAAAAGAGAGCGGCGCGGAGATGGTAGAAAAAATGGCGCCCTTTATCGACACGTTGAACACGTTTAACGGCGTCAGCGCCCGCGTGGTGTGGGACAGCGCCGGACGCGACATCGCGCGCACGGAAATTAAGTTTGATGAAGCCGTTACCGGCATCGCCACAGGCGAACTGGTCGACGCGCTGAAGCAAGGGGAATACGCGATTTACTTTCGCGGATACAAAGCCAACGAAGGAATTATTGAAGCGGATGTCCGCAGCGTCGATCGCGCGCAGTTAGCGATTGTGGCGCGTCGTATTGGCGAGGTGATTAATCAGGAGAAACAAGCATGAAACTGACCCCTAACTTTTACCGCGATCGCGTTTGCCTGAACGTACTGGCCGGTTCGAAAGATAACGCCCGGGAAATCTACGCGGCGGCGGAAGGTCATGTGCTGGTTGGCGTGCTCTCCAAAAACTATCCGGATGTGGCAAGCGCAGTCGCGGATATGCGTGAATATGCGGCGCTTATCGACAATGCGCTCTCCGTCGGACTGGGGGCAGGCGATCCTAACCAGTCGGCGATGGTGAGCGAAATCTCGCGTCAGGTACAGCCGCAGCATGTCAACCAGGTGTTTACCGGCGTCGGGACCAGCCGGGCGCTGCTGGGGCAAAATGAGACGGTGGTGAACGGTCTTGTCTCGCCGACCGGCACGCCGGGACTGGTGAAAATTTCCACCGGCCCGCTAAGCAGCCGCGCGCCGGACGGCATCGTACCCATAGAAACGGCGATTGCGCTACTCAAAGATATGGGCGGCAGCTCCGTTAAATACTTTCCGATGGGAGGACTCACCTGTCGCGACGAGTATAAAGCGGTGGCTGACGCCTGCGCCCGCCATGATTTCTGGCTGGAACCGACGGGCGGTATCGATCTGGAAAACTTCGCCGAGATTCTGCACATCGCCCTTGATGCAGGTGTAAGCAAAATCATTCCTCACATTTATAGTTCGATTATTGATAAGGTGAGCGGCAACACCCGTGCGGACGATGTGCGTCAGTTACTCGCTATCGTCCGGTCGCGTGTCGGCTAATCATGAGGAGAGAGACGTGCGATTCCCCAACCAACGTTTAGCGCAGCTATTTGCGATGCTGCAAAACGAGACGCTGCCGCAGGACGAGCTGGCGCAGCGGTTGTCGGTCTCCACGCGTACTGTTCGGGCGGATATCGCCGCGCTGAACATGTTGCTGACGCCGCATGGCGCGCAATTTACTCTCAGCCGCGGCAATGGGTATCAGCTCAAAATTGATGATCCGGCACGTTATCAATCCCTGCAAACGCAGCAATCTCCCACGCTGGCGCGCGGTCCGCGCACCAGCCAGGAGCGGATACACTATTTGCTGGCGCGTTTTTTAACCTCCGCTTTCTCGCTGAAGCTGGAGGATTTAGCAGATGAATGGTTTGTCAGCCGTGCGACGTTGCAGAACGATATGGCGGACGTGCGCGAGCATTTGCTGCGTTATCATCTGACGCTGGAAACGCGTCCGCGTCATGGCATGAAACTGTTTGGCGGAGAGATGGCGATTCGCGCCTGTCTGACCGACCTTTTATGGACGCTGGCGCAGCAGGAGCCCTCCCATCCGTTAATTGTTAGTACCACGCTGAACACCGAGGTGTCTCAACGGCTGCAGTCTCTTTTGCCGGATATTTTCTCTCATTGTCAAATCCGCCTGACCGATGAGGGCGAGCTGTTTCTGCGTTTATACTGCGCGGTGTCGGTACGGCGTATTCGCGAGGGGTATCCGTTATCGGAATGCGTGGCGGAGGAGGTCGATGAAAAGGTGCGCCATGCGGCGCATGAGATTGCGGAGCTACTACAACAGCTGGCCGACAAGCCGCTGTCGGAGCCGGAAGTAAGCTGGCTGAAGGTGCATATTGCCGCCCGCCAGGTACAGGAGATTGCCCCCAGCGCCATTAATGCCGATGATGAAGAGGCGCTGGTGCGCTATATCCTCAATTTTATTAATACCCAGTACAACTATAACCTGTTGAATGATAAACAGCTTCACGCGGACTTGCTGACCCACATCAAAACGATGATCACCCGCGTGCGCTACCAGATCATGATCCCCAACCCACTACTGGAAAATATTAAGCAGCACTATCCGATGGCGTGGGATATGACGTTGGCGGCGATATCGAGTTGGGGAAAATACACGCCGTATACCATTAGCGAAAACGAAATCGGTTTTCTGGTGCTGCATATTGGCGTTGGGCTGGAACGTAGTTACAACATTGGCTACCAGCGGCAGCCGCAGGTACTGCTGGTGTGTGATGCTGGTAATGCGATGGTGCGGATGATTGAAGCGATACTGGCGCGGAAATACCCGCAGATTGAGATAGCCCGCACTTTGACGCTACGCGACTATGAGGCGCGGGACAGTATTGTGGAGGATTTTGTGATTTCCACGGCGCGGATCGGCGAAAAAGATAAACCGGTCATCATGATCGCGCCCTTTCCTACCGACTATCAATTGGAGCAGATCGGTAAGCTGGTGCTGGTGGACAGAACCCGTCCGTGGATGCTGGATAAATATTTCGATGCCTCGCATTTTCGCATTGTGGAAGGGGAAATAGATCAACAGACGCTGTTTAAAACGCTGTGCGATCAGTTGCACGAGGAAGGCTTTGTTGATGCGGCGTTTCTCGATTCGGTTATTGAACGTGAAGCTATCGTCAGTACGTTATTAGGCGACGGGATTGCCTTGCCACACGCGCTGGGGCTGCTGGCGAAGAAAACGGTGGTTTATACGGTGCTCGCGCCGCAGGGGATTGCCTGGGGTGACGAAACGGCGCACGTTATTTTTTTACTCGCCATCAGCAAAAGTGAATATGAAGAGGCGATGGCCATCTACGATATTTTCGTCACTTTCCTGCGTGAACGCGCCATGACGCGCCTCTGCGCATGTCAGAATTTTACGCAATTTAAAACGGTCGCGATGGAGTGCGTGAGCCGTTTTTGAGAGGCGTTATCCAGAATTCGATGTAATGCGAATGTAATGCTAAACTGCATTACACATTCGATTTTACTGGAGGCATAATGGCCACGCTGAACGTCCGTCTGGATGAAAAACTCAAAAATGAGGCTTATGCCGTGCTGGAAAAACTGAACATTACTCCAACGGAAGCCGTGCGATTACTGTTCCAGTACGTCGCGGAAACGGGGCGCATGCCAGTGAAAACCGTCACTCTTAGCGACAGTGAGGATGCACTGATTCAGACAGTTCGGGAGAGGCTGTCTAGCCCGCAAAAGGGAATCAAGGTTAGTCTGGATGACTTATGAACTGGAATTCGACCCGAGGGCCTTAAAAGAGTGGCATAAGCTGGGCGATACGGTGAAGGCTCAGCTTAAGAAAAAGTTGGCTGATGTGCTATTGAACCCCAGAATCGACTCTGCCCGTTTAAACGGTCTTCCTGACTGCTATAAAATTAAGCTTAAATCGTCCGGTTATCGTCTGGTGTACCAGGTTCGGGATGACGTTGTGATTGTGTTTGTTGTCGCGGTCGGCAAGCGAGAACATTCAGCCGTCTATCACGATGCAAACAAACGGCTTTAGCGATCAACGCAAATGATGCACTACCTGGTTGCTGCTACCGCGCCAGATAAGCGCCGGGTCTTTCAGATCCTGCACAAATTTGCCATCGACCAGCACGTTGATGAGATCGACCACCTGCATCTGTGCGGCGTTAAGTTCATCGAGCTTGTAGCCGGTCCACACCCAGATATCTTTCCCCGGGCACTCCGCGTGGATACGTTGTACCAGTGTCAGGATATCCGGTACGTTTTGCGGATGCAGCGGATCGCCGCCCGACAGCGAGATCCCCTGACGGTGAATGCGCGTGTCGTTCAGATCGGCAATGATCTTATCTTCCATCTCTTTGGTAAACGGCTGGCCGGAGTTCAGCCGCCAGGTGCTTTTGTTATAGCAGCCAGGGCATTCATGCACGCACCCTGACACAAACAGGGTGCAGCGGGTGCCGGGGCCGTTAACGATGTCTACGGGGTAGTATTGGTGAAAGTTCATGTTTCCTCGTTGCATTTGGCGCTGTAGCGGCGTTGGCCGCTCTCACTTACCCAGGTCACTTACTTATGTAAGCTCCCTGGGATTCGTTCGTTTGCCGCCTTGCTACAACACCAACTGCTTAGAGGAAACTCATGAAATTGGAACTATAGCCAGCGGTTGTAGGCCGGATAAGGTGTTTACACCGCCATCCGGCATTTACGCATTGCAAACGGAGAATTAACCTATCTGCCCATTGCCTAAATGCTTCACGCGGCGCTTCACTTCTTCCTGCTTGCCGGCGTTAAACGGACGCGCGTCCGGGCTGCCTAAATAACCGCACACGCGGCGGGTGACCGAGACGCGGGCGGCGTCGTGGTTGCCGCATTTCGGGCAGGTGAAACCTTTACTGGTACATTCGAACTCGCCGGTAAAGCCGCACTCGTAGCATTCATCGATCGGCGTGTTGGTGCCGTAATACGGTACATGCTGATAGCTGTAATCCCAGACATCTTCCAGCGCCTTCAGGTTGTGCTGAATGTTCGGGTATTCGCCGTAGCAAATGAAACCCCCGTTCGCCAGCGGCGGATACGGTGCTTCGAAATCGATTTTGTCGTACGGGTTGACCTTCTTCTCCACGTCGAGGTGGAAGCTGTTGGTGTAGTAACCTTTATCGGTTACGCCCGGCACCACGCCGAACTCGGCGGTATCCAGACGGCAGAAGCGGTCACAGAGGTTTTCACTTGGCGTGCTGTACAGACTAAAGCCGTAGCCGGTCTCTTCTTTCCACTGATCCACGGCCTGACGCAGACGTTCCACAATGGCGATACCTTTGGCGCGCAGCTGCTCGCTGTCATAGACATGTTTGTCGCCAAACAGCGCGTTGATGGTCTCATGAATGCCGATGTAGCCCAGAGAGATGGACGCACGACCATTTTTAAAGATTTCAGACACGTCGTCGTCCGCTTTCAGCCGCACGCCGCAGGCGCCTTCCATATACAGGATAGGCGCGACACGGGCTTTCACGCCTTCAAGGCGGGCGATACGGGTCATCAGCGCCTTCCGCGCCAGCGCCAGACGTTCATCCAGCAGTTTCCAGAATGCGGTTTCGTCGCCTTTTGCTTCCAGCGCGATGCGCGGCAGGTTAAGGCTAATCACGCCCAGGTTGTTACGCCCGTCGTGGATCTGCTCGCCGTTTTCGTTCTCCCACACGCCGAGGAAGCTGCGGCAGCCCATTGGCGTTTTGAACGAACCGGTGACTTTGACCACCTGATCGTAGTTGAGGATGTCCGGATACATGCGCTTGCTCGCGCACTCCAGCGCCAGTTGTTTAATGTCGTAGTTCGGATCGCCAAACTTGTGGTTCAAACCGTCGCGGATAGCGAAGACCAGTTTCGGGAACACGGCGGTTTTGCGATTTTTACCCAGACCGGCGATACGGTTACGTAAAATAGACGCCTGGATCAGACGCGACTCCCAACTGGTGCCGAGGCCAAAACCAAAGGTCACGAAAGGCGTCTGGCCGTTAGCGGTGTGCAGCGTGTTAACTTCGTACTCCAGCGACTGGAAGGCGTCGTAGCACTCTTTTTCGGTGCGAGAACGCGCATATCCTTCGGCATCCGGGATCTGCCACTCATCGGCGGTTTTGCGGTGCTTGTTATAGCTTTCGGTGACAAACGGTGCCAACACTTCATCAATCCGGTTAATGGTGGTGCCGCCATAAATATGGCTGGCGACCTGAGCGATAATCTGCGCGGTAACGGCAGTGGCGGTAGAGATAGATTTTGGCGGTTCGATCTCGGCGTTACCCATCTTAAAGCCCTGGGTCAACATGCCTTTCAGGTCGATCAGCATACAGTTGAACATCGGGAAGAACGGCGAGTAGTCGAGATCGTGATAGTGGATATCGCCGCGCTCATGCGCTTGTACTACGTCACGCGGCAACAGGTGCTGGCGGGCATAGTGTTTGGCGACAATCCCGGCCAGCAAATCGCGCTGGGTGGGAATGACTTTACTGTCTTTGTTGGCGTTTTCATTGAGCAACGCGGAGTTAGTTTGCTCTACCAGGCCGCGAATTTCCTGGTTCAGACGACCACGCTTTTCACGCTGAATGTCGCGATCGTGACGGTATTCGATGTAGGCGCGGGCAAGCTGTTTGTACGGGCCGGACATCAGTTGGTTTTCAACCGCAGTCTGGATCTCGTTAATATCCACCTGACTGCGCGCGTTCATTTGGCTGCTAACGACTTCTGCGACGGTGGCACAGTAATCTGCGTCATCGACTCCCGCTGCTTTAGCTGCACGTAGAATGGCTTCCTTAATGCGCTCTGATTTGAATGGCACTTTACAGCCATCTCGTTTCATCACATGCGGTGTCATGATCACTCCATATTTGTAAGAACAGGTTATCCACAGAGGCCGGGGAAGCCATAACAGGTTTATTCATCTCTTTTCCAATGACTTCCCGCAATCCTGACCCAGGTTATCCACAATTCACCTTGTGTCGAGTGAACGGGTGTTGTAGCAATTGTAGTCAATTAATACAACATATTGGGTCGGCGTGCATTTTAAAGTCTATATGTAGTGATTTGCATCAAGGATGTTTGCAATTTTATTGATGTAGAACAAGGTAAAAATCAGAGCGTACAGATGGCGGGCGCTGTAGCGTTTGTAAAAGATAGCAAGAAAAATCTGATTAATTATTCAACAAAAACAGACAGTAACCAGGAGCAACGCCACAGCCCGTGTCAATAGGTCTGTGGCGTTTATCCGTATAAGGACGTCGCGCTAGCGTTGTAACCACCAGATGGCTTCAAATGGGCGGAGCGTCATCGCCGCTGGCTGGCTGGCGACCTCGCCATAATTGTGCAGTAGCGCCTGCCACTGTCCTTTGATATGCGGCGGATGCCACTCCTGACACTGGTCGCTCAGATTGGCGACGACCAGCAGGGTTTGCCCCTGCCACTGGCGGCGATAACACCATACTGATGGGCTATCCGGGAGGAGATCCTGATAATCGCCCCAGATCAGTACAGGCTGGGTTTTACGTAGCGCAATCAGCTTTTGATAGGTGTAAAACACCGAGTTTTCATCGCGTAATGCCGCCGCGACGTTAACCTCCGTATAGTTATCGCACAGGCTTATCCACGGCTCGCCTTGGGTGAAACCGGCGTTTTTACCGTGGTCCCACTGCATCGGCGTGCGGCTGTTGTCGCGGGATTTACTGGCCAGGATAGCCAGTAGTTCGTCGGGGTCGCGTCCGGCGGCGCGTAGCGCGGCAAACATGTTATGGCTTTCCACGTCGCGATAATCGGTGATGCGGGTAAAGTGTGGGTTGGTCATGCCAATTTCTTCGCCCTGATAGATATAAGGCGTCCCTTGCATACCGTGCAGCGCCATCGCCAGCATTTTCGCGGCTGGAACCCGGTATTCACCCTCGTCGCCAAAGCGGGAAACGATGCGCGGCTGATCGTGATTACACCAGAATAACGCGTTCCAGGCGACGTTATGCATCCCCTGTTGCCAGTGGCGGAACAACGCTTTCAGCGCCACATAATCAGGTTTTGCCAGCGTCCACTTTTCGCCATTCGGGTAATCCACCTTCAGATGATGAAAATTGAAGGTCATCGAGAGTTCGTCGCCGCTAAGCGCGGCATATTGCTGGCAGTTTTCCAGCGTGGTAGAGGACATTTCGCCTACCGTCATCAGATTACGCGGTGTAAAAACGTCACGGTTCATTTCGCGTAAAAACGTATGCGCGCGCGGCCCGTCGGTATAAAAGCGGCGTCCGTCGCCCGTCGGATCGTCAGGAAAATCCTGATCTTTGGCGATCAGGTTCACCACGTCCAGACGCAGGCCATCCACGCCGCGATCGGCCCAGAATTCGCAGACCTTTTTCAGCTCGGCGCGCACGGCGGGGTTTTCCCAGTTCAGGTCGGCCTGTTCAGGCGCGAAAAGGTGTAAATAATATTGTTCGCTCTGGCTATGCCAGCGCCAGGCGCTGCCGCCAAATTTGGATTGCCAGTTATTCGGGCAGACATCCGGCGTGCCATCGCGCCAGATATAAAACTGACGGTATGGACTCTCTTTGTTCAGCGCTTCGCGAAACCAGGCGTGCTGGGTAGAAGTATGGTTAAACACCATATCCAGGATGATGCGAATACCGCGTGCTTTCGCCTGCGCGACCAGCTCGTCAAAATCATCCAGCGTGCCGTAGGTCGGGTCGATGGCCGTATAATTTGCGACGTCATAACCGTTATCCACCTGCGGCGAAATATAAAACGGCGTGAGCCAGATGGCATCTACGCCGAGTCGCTGTAGATAGTCAAGGTGCTGCGTGACGCCGCGTAAATCGCCGGTGCCGCTGCCGGTCGTGTCCTGAAAACTTTTCGGGTAGATCTGATAAATAACGCCGTTTTGCCACCAGAGGGGAATAGTCATTGTTGTTTCCTGCAAGTGCGTTGGGACGCAACTGCGCCCCGAAGAAGTATTAGACAATTTGTAATGTGCCCTGACGATGCTTACGCTGATAGATAAAGGTGGTCAGAATCACCGGGATAACGATCGCGATAACCATCGCCATGCCGTACACCTGCCAGTAGCGCGGCGGTATAGACAGGATGCCCGGCAGGCCGCCCACGCCGATACCGTTGGCGATGACGCCGTTCAGACCGCAGAGCAGTCCCGCCAGACCAGAGCCGATCATCGCGCACAGCATCGGAAAACGATACTTCAGGTTGATACCGTACATCGCCGGTTCGGTTACCCCAAGGTAAGCGGAAATGGCGGCAGGAACGGAGATCTCGCGTTCATTGTGTTTACGGCTGGAGATGATGATGCCCACCACGGCGGAGGCCTGCGCGATATTCGACAGCGCAATCAGCGGCCAGACTGGCGTACCGCCCATGCTCTGGATCATCTGCATATCGATAGCGAGCGTTGTCTGGTGGACGCCGGTAATGACCAACGGGGCATACAGGAAGCCGAACAGCGCCGCGCCTATCGGGGCGAAACTGCCGGTCATCAGATAACGTACCGCAAAGGCCACGCCGTCGCCGATCATACGACCAAAGGGGCCGATAAAGGTGTGGGCGAGAAAGACGGCCAGCATTAACGAACACACCGGGACGACGACCAGGTAGAGATAATCCGGCACGATGCGTTTCAACCGCGTTTCAATAAACCCAAGCGCCAGCCCTGCCAGTAGCGCCGGGATAACCTGCGCCTGGTAGCCCACTTTCTCAATGCTAAATAAGCCGAAGTTCCAGACGTCCGGCGTTTGCTGGCCCAGCAGATACGCATTCATCAACTGCGGCGACACCAGCGTCACGCCGAGCACGATACCAAGAATCGGCGTGCCGCCCATTTTTTTCACCGCCGACCAGCAGATCCCCACCGGCAGATAGAAAAAGATCGCTTCGCCGATCAACCATAAAAAATCATAAAGCGTTTTTAGCGCCGGATGCATCTGCGCCAGCGTTTGGCCGTTGCTCATCGGCACATCGCCGATCACGTTACGAAAGCCTAAGATCAAACCGCCGCTGATCAACGCCGGTAGTAGCGGAAAGAAGATCTCCGCGAAGTGGGAAATTAACTGCTCATGCCATTTCATGTTCTGGCGAGCGGCTTTTTTGGCCTGCTCTTTATCGGCATACGCTTTGCCGGTGGTCTCCAGCAGCGCGTTATAGTAATCGCCGACGTCGGTGCCGATCACCACCTGAAACTGCCCGGCGTTGGTGAAACAGCCTTTAACCATCGGTAATTGTTCGATCTCTTTTGGTCTGGCGTTCGCGGGCTGGTGGAGCACAAAGCGCAGGCGAGTAATGCAGTGGCTCACCGTGGCGATGTTGTCACGCCCGCCGACCAGGTCAATCAGCCGGTCGATATCGGCTTGTTTTACTTTGCTCATCGTAAAGCCTCATGGCAGAGGAGGTATGTTATGGGTTGGCGCAAGAGTATCTCTTCAACGTTGGTTTAAAAATGGGAACGTTCCCGAAACGCAGCGACGATCACAAATTACTCGTGGTATTTCGTTTAATCAGTCACTCAGGCGAGGGTAGAAGGAATGACGATCCGGCGCGGATCGCAGCGGCCATTGATCTGTTCGATCAGCTGCGAAGCCGTCTGTCGTCCGGCTTCAGCATAGCCAGGATCGACAGTGACGATCTCCGGGTGCAGGAATTTTATCAGCGGCGTGTTCCCGACGCTTGCCAGTTGCAGCGTCTCAATACGTTGCTCCTGTAAATACTTACTGGCGCCCAACGCCAGCGTATCGGTGGCGCAGACTAACGCGGTGGTATCCGGCATGATGACGCTTGCCGTATGCTCATAGCCCTGCTTCATGGCAAGACCGGGCAGGGCGGCGACGGGATGAAGTTTATGTTTTTTGCAAAACGCCAGGTATGCGTCATGCCGACGTTTGCCGGTGGTAATATCGCTATGGGGAACGCCCAGAAAGCTAATGTTGCGGTGTCCCTGCTCATACAGCCGCTGCATAAGAATATGAATCGCGCCCTCGTCGTCGTAACAGACGGAGGCAAAACCTTGCGCATCTCTTGCCAGCAGCACCAGCGAGGCTTTCCAGGGGGCGATCAACTCTTCTGTGATGCCGGTAAAGCCAAACAGCACCACGCCATCAATGTTACGTCGTCTGAGCATGCCCAGATGTTCCATTACCAGCGTCGGCGAGAACTGACTTTCCATCATAATAGGGTCGTAGCCTTGTTCATAAAACGCAGGCAGCATGGTTTGAACCGCGAGGTTTTCAGACAACGAATCAAGGCGAGTGACGATAATAGCGACCACTTTATCGCTTTGTCCCCGCATCGCACGGGCGGAGCGGGACGGAGAGAAACCGTGTTGATTCATCACCGCTTCGACACGCTCGCGGGTACGTTCGCTTACGCCGCTTTCATTGTTAAGCACGCGGGAAACGGTTGATTTCCCTACGCCGCTCAGGCGGGCGATGTCTTTGATAGTGAGCCGGTTTTGCATCCTGTTTTCCCGTGGCGTGACGCTGATGGTGATAAAAAGAGTAACTTTACTCAAGCGAAGGGCAATGGGCAAAGTCTGGTTTATCGTTGGTTTAATTACGTAACGGTATGATACCGCCATAATTGCCACAAAACTTATGGATTTATGCGTATAATCCACGGCGCAAATCGTTTACTTACCGGAGGCGACATGGACCCTGAACCCACCCCTCTCCCGCGATGGAGAATTTTCCTTTTCCGGTAAGCCTGCCTCTGCTGTCTTACCGGTGTGTAAGACAGTGACACAATAACGTCCCTGTTTTTATTTAAACATTGCTCATCGGGCAAGGCTTTGCCGTGCCTGAAGAATTTTCTGCGCCTGACTTCGGCGCGGAGGGATTACCTATGCTAAAAACCATTACCCGCCAGCTTTTTGCCCGGCTTAATCGTCATTTGCCTTATCGTCTGGTTCACCGCGATCCGCTGCCCGGGGCGCAGACCGCGGTAAATGCGACTATCCCGCCTTCGCTGAGCGAACGCTGTCTGAAAGTCGCGGCAATGGAGCAGGAGACTCTCTGGCGCGTTTTTGATACGCACCCGGAGGGATTAAACGCCGCCGAGGTAACGCGCGCGCGTGAAAAGCATGGCGAAAACCGCCTTCCGGCACAGAAACCCTCGCCGTGGTGGGTGCATCTGTGGGTATGTTATCGCAATCCTTTCAACATCTTACTCACGATTCTTGGCGGCATTTCTTATGCCACGGAGGATCTGTTTGCCGCAGGCGTTATCGCCCTGATGGTCGGTATCTCAACGCTGCTGAATTTTGTGCAGGAAGCGCGCTCGACGAAAGCAGCGGACGCGCTAAAAGCGATGGTGAGTAATACCGCTACCGTACTGCGGGTTATTAATGAAAATGGCGAAAACGCCTGGCTGGAATTACCCATCGATCAACTGGTGCCCGGCGATATTATTAAGCTGGCGGCGGGGGATATGATCCCGGCGGATTTACGGATTATCCAGGCGCGCGATCTGTTTGTCGCCCAGGCGTCGCTGACCGGCGAATCTCTGCCGGTCGAGAAAGTCGCCGCGACGCGTGAGCCCCGGCAAAATAACCCGCTTGAGTGCGACACGCTGTGCTTTATGGGGACGAACGTCGTGAGCGGAACGGCGCAGGCCGTGGTGATGGCGACCGGCGCCGACACCTGGTTTGGTCAATTGGCGGGGCGCGTGTCGGAACAAGATAACGAGCAGAACGCTTTCCAGAAAGGAATTAGCCGCGTCAGCATGTTGCTGATCCGCTTTATGCTGGTCATGGCGCCGGTAGTACTGATTATTAATGGTTACACGAAAGGTGACTGGTGGGAAGCGGCGTTATTTGCGCTTTCGGTCGCGGTAGGACTCACCCCAGAAATGTTGCCGATGATCGTCACCTCCACCCTCGCGCGCGGGGCGGTGAAGCTTTCGAAACAGAAAGTTATCGTGAAGCACCTTGACGCGATTCAGAACTTCGGCGCGATGGATATTCTGTGCACCGATAAAACCGGCACTCTGACGCAGGATAAAATTGTGCTGGAGAATCATACGGATATCTCTGGTAAGCCCAGCGAGCATGTACTGCATTGCGCCTGGCTGAACAGCCATTATCAGACCGGTCTAAAAAATTTACTGGATACGGCGGTCCTGGAGGGAGTAGACGAAACCGCCGCGCGTCAGCTCTCCGGACGCTGGCAGAAAATCGATGAGATCCCGTTTGATTTTGAGCGTCGCCGGATGTCGGTGGTGGTCGCCGAAGATTCGAGCGTGCATCAACTGGTCTGCAAAGGCGCGTTACAGGAGATCCTGAACGTGTGTACTCAGGTGCGCCACAACGGCGATATTGTGCCGCTGGACGACAATATGCTGCGCCGGGTGAAACGCGTTACCGACACGCTGAACCGTCAGGGGCTACGCGTGGTCGCCGTCGCGACCAAATACCTGCCTGCGCGTGAGGGCGATTACCAGCGTATCGATGAATCTGACCTGATCCTGGAAGGGTATATTGCTTTTCTCGATCCGCCGAAAGAGACCACCGCGCCGGCGCTGAAAGCGCTGAAGGCGAGCGGAATTACGGTGAAAATTCTCACCGGCGACAGCGAGCTGGTAGCGGCGAAAGTTTGCCATGAGGTTGGGCTGGATGCGGGCGATGTCGTTATTGGCAGTGATATTGAAGGGTTAAGCGACGACGCGCTGGCGGCGCTGGCCGCCCGTACGACGTTGTTTGCGCGTCTGACGCCGATGCATAAAGAGCGCATCGTCACTTTACTCAAACGCGAGGGGCATGTGGTCGGTTTTATGGGCGACGGGATTAACGATGCTCCGGCGTTGCGGGCGGCGGATATTGGTATCTCGGTAGATGGCGCGGTGGACATCGCCCGTGAAGCGGCCGATATTATCCTGCTGGAAAAGAGCCTGATGGTGCTGGAAGAAGGCGTCATTGAAGGTCGTCGTACTTTTTCTAATATGTTGAAATATATCAAGATGACGGCCAGCTCAAATTTCGGTAACGTGTTTAGCGTACTGGTGGCGAGCGCCTTTTTGCCGTTCCTGCCAATGCTGCCGCTGCACTTGCTGATTCAAAACCTGCTGTACGATGTATCCCAGGTGGCGATTCCGTTTGATAATGTCGATGAAGAACAAATTCAAAAGCCGCAGCGCTGGAATCCGGCGGATTTGGGGCGCTTTATGGTCTTTTTCGGTCCGATCAGCTCGATTTTCGACATTTTGACCTTTTGTCTGATGTGGTGGGTATTTCATGCGAATACGCCAGAAACGCAAACTTTGTTCCAGTCCGGCTGGTTTGTGGTGGGATTACTGTCGCAAACGCTGATTGTGCATATGATCCGTACCCGTCGTCTGCCGTTTATTCAAAGTCGCGCCGCCTGGCCGCTGATGGCGATGACATTGTTGGTGATGGTCGTGGGAGTTTCGTTGCCGTTTTCGCCGCTGGCGTCTTACCTGCAATTGCAGGCGCTGCCGTTAAGCTATTTCCCGTGGCTGATTGCCATTCTGGCGGGCTATATGACGTTAACCCAGTTGGTGAAAGGGTTTTACAGCCGACGTTATGGCTGGCAGTAAGCGTCGAAGTATTGTGCATTATCGGCCTGGATGGCATACCAGGCCGAATAAGCGATAGCGCCATCCGGCCACTATCTATAAACGAGCGTTAGCGACGAACAGCGATCGCTTCAATCTCAATTTTCACGTCTTTCGGCAGACGGGCAACTTCCACGCAGGAACGCGCCGGGAAGGTGGCGTTGTGCTCGGTGAAGAAGGCTTCGTAGGTGGCGTTGACGGTCGCGAAATCGTTCAGGTCTTTCACGAATACGGTCGTTTTCACAATGTCGCCTACTTTTAGGCCAGCGGCTTCCACGATAGCTTTAACGTTTTCCAGCGACTGACGTGCCTGAGCGGATACGTCTTCCGCTACGGCGCCGGTTTTCGGATCGACCGGGATCTGACCGGAAGTGATTACCATGCTACCCAGGTCAACGCCCTGTACGTATGGGCCGATTGCTGCTGGTGCATTTTCCGTCGCAATAGTTTTGCTCATGATTTCTCCTGAATTACAGCGGTAATAGAATGTCCCCGCTCATTATAGGGAGCCGGGATCTCATAACCAACCCAAATTAGTTGGCCAGCACCACATAATGCGAAAACTCTTTTTCACAGTATTTGCATTTGAGGGCGATATCATTGGCGCGTTTTTTCACTGCAAAGCTGGAGGATACCGGTTCCGCGTGGCTGATGCAGTTGCTGTTCGGGCAAACCAGCACATTATTAATACGCTCTGGCAGGCTGGGGCGTGATTTCCCGACTACGTCGTAGTTGTCGATGCGGTTAACGGTGGCCTGCGGCGCGTACAGAGCAAGTTGGTTAACCTGCTCATCGGTGAGGAAGGTGTTTTCTATTTTGATTAAGTCTTTACGCCCCATCTCACCAGACGGGAGATTCAGACCGATAGTGATTCGCTGATCGGTCTCGGTCAATTTAAACAGACTCAGCAGTTTAAAGCCTACCTGCGCAGGGATATGGTCAATCACGGTGCCGCATTTAATGGCTTCAACCTGCAGTTTGTTATCGTGTGTCATCGCTTTTCTCCCTTACAGACTCAGTTCGCTATTCAGTACCAACGCCAGTAACGCCTGGCGAGCGAAAATACCGTTGCCCGCCTGTTGGAAGTACCAGGCGTGTGGCGTTTTATCCACATCCGTGGTGATTTCATCAATGCGCGGCAGCGGGTGCAGCACTTTCATATTTTCACGCGCGCCGTTCAGGTCGCTGGCGCGCAGAACAAACTGCGCCTTCACATTGGCGTACTCCGACGGGTCGAGACGCTCTTTCTGTACGCGAGTCATATAGAGGATGTCGACGTCGGCCATGACCTCTTCAATAGACCCATGCAGGCTCCAGGCCATCCCTTTTTCATCCAGCATATCCAGAATGTACTGCGGCATCGCCAGTGCGTCCGGCGCGATAAAATAAAAACGGTTGCCGCTAAATTTCGCCAGCGCCTGGGTTAGCGAATGCACGGTGCGGCCATATTTCAGATCGCCGACCATCGCGATATGCAGGTTATCCAGACGGCCCTGTGTTTCCTGGATGGTGAACAGATCCAACAGGGTCTGCGTCGGATGCTGGTTCGAACCGTCGCCCGCATTGAGCACCGGCACATGACCGGAAAACTCCGTCGCCAGACGTGCCGCGCCTTCTTGCGGATGGCGCATCACAATCGCGTCCACGTAAGTGCTAATCACTGAGATCGTGTCGGCTAACGTTTCTCCTTTTTTCCCCAGCGACGTGTTGGCGCTGTCGGAGAAGCCCACTACGCTGGCGCCCAGGCGATGCATTGAAGTTTCAAACGACAGGCGGGTACGCGTGGAGGCTTCGAAAAAGCAGCTGGCGATCACTTTATGTTTCAATAGCTCCGGCTGCGGGTTGGCTTTTAATTTCGCCGCCGTCGCCAGTACCAGATTAAGATCGTCGCGGCTGAGGTCGTTTATGGAAATGATATGTTTTTGATATAGCGGGTTAGCCATGTTTATCTCCTGACGCCTGGGCAAAAAAAAGCCCCTCAATTGAGGGGCTTGGTATTGGTTTTCAACGGAAAGAAAAACGGCAGGCCTGCGTCTTTTTTCAGACGCGGTAAGACAGAATGTCGTACACACTGAACCATGCTTCCTCCCGGCAAATTGTCCGCGATTATACTCAGCTCTGTTTTGGGATCAAGCGAATTAATGCATGATTTACTTGTCGCAAACGGTTCTTATGAATTTAAATTCATTTTAAGCAAATAATTAATTTGTTTGTGTACCAGCGCCGTGCGCTGAACGACCCGCGGTGCGACCCAGACAATACTGCTACCGGCAACGACGCCGAGAATTTCCGGCAATGCGTGGTAATCCAGAATTCTCGCGACGGCGCGACCATAACCTGCCGCCGTATGGATAAGGATAAATTCGCTATTATGTTCAACGCTAACGACCATTTCGGCTATTGAACGTCCGGCATCCGGCGAAGGTCGCCGCTGGGGATTTACGGAATAAATCTTTTGTCCCTTCGTATTTCTGATTTTTATTGCGCCCAGCAGCTTGAGCAGGCGCGAAACCGTAGACTGACTGATACCTTCAAATCCCTCATTTTGTAAATCGCGGCGAATCTCCTCCTGGGACAGGTAACTTTTTTCACTAATCAGGCGCTGACAAACCGCCAGTTGCTGTTGTTCTTTGGCGGAGTAATCATCGTATTCCTTCATAAATGCACCTTATCTTTATTATTGATATCAACGGACTGGCGAAATTCATCACATTTGTCACATTGATTGCGGATCAATCGGGCGGTTTTGCAGGAAAATGAGAAGCCGATCAAAAAAGGTGACGGCGTGCCTGATGGCGCTGTGCTTATCAGTCCTGTCGGATAAGACGCGTCGCCATCTGGCTCGTTACATCATCGCTCCGATGCTCAGTACCGCCATATTCAGCAATGTCAGGATCAGCAACAGCGGGGCGACCCATTTCAGATAGCGGACATAGGGAACCCGCGCGATCGCCAGACCGCCCATGACTACGGCTGAGGTGGGAGTAACCAGGTTCACAATCCCGGAGGCCGACTGGTAGGCGGTTACGACCAAATCCCGCTGTACGTGGGCAAAATCCGCTAACGGCGCCATAATGGGCATCGTCAATACGGCAAGACCGGAAGAGGAGGGCACCAGGAAGGAAAGCAATACTTCCAGCCAGTAGGTTACGTTTATGAAAATGGTGGTAGAGAGGCCGGAAACCAGACTTTCCGCGCTGTGCAAAATGGTGTGGGTAATCATACCGTTATCCATGACCACCACAATGCCGCGCGCGATACCAATAATTAGCGCCACGCCGAGCAAATCCCGCGCGCCGTCGATAAAGGTACTGGTGAACGCTTCCTCGCCCATCCGCGTTATCACGCCAACGATAATCGCCGCCGCCAGAAAAACGCCGGAGATTTCCGCCATCCACCAGCCGAGAACCGCCACGCCGTAAATCATCACCGCGAAAGAGGCGGCGAAGATCAGCAGCACCCATTTCCGGGTAGCCGTAAACTCCAGCAGTGTATTGGCGCGATTGCCGAGGAAATGGGCGCGATTTTCCTCCATTTTATCCGCCACGACAGAAAGCTCAGGATGGGCGCGGACTTTGCGCGCATAGCGCATTACCCAAAACACGCACAGTACGTAGCCGACAATTAACAGCAGTACGCGCATCAGCATTCCCTGAGTAAAAGGGATGCCGGCGGCGTTGGCGGCAATGACCGTGGCGAAAGGGTTAATGGTCGAACCGAGCGTGCCTATCCCCGCGCCGAGTAGTACGGTTGCCGCCGCCACTAACGGATCGAAGCGGGCCGCCATCATAACCGGCACCAGCAGCGTGTAGAAGGGCAACGACTCCTCCGCCATGCCATAGATAGTGCCGCCTGCGGCGAACAGCGCCATCAGAATGGGGATCATCCACTCATCTTTGCCGTTGAGTTTGACTGTTACCCGTTCAATACCGGCATCAATCGCCCCCGTTTTATTCACCACCCCCAGAAAGCCGCCGATAATCAAGACAAACAGCGCGACGTCAATGGCGCCGGCGGTGTAGGTTTCGTGGTTATAGAGGCCGTCAATCGGCGCCAGTAAAACAGCGGTAATCCCTTGCGGATGCGCGTCCACGGGGGCATACGTTCCCGCCACCGGCACCTCTTTTCCCAGCGTGGCGTTCATCGCCATTTGGTATTTTCCCGCCGGCACAATCCAGGTCATCACCGCGACCAGGGCAATAAGAATAAACAGGATGGTATAAGCGGTGGGAAATTTAAATTTACCCATGATGTTCTCTCCTGATATCACGGATATGCGCCGCGAGGGCGCATATCCTGTGGGATTAGTCGCCGAGCGTCGCCACCATGACCGCTTTGATGGTGTGCATCCGGTTTTCCGCTTCATCGAAGACTATCGAGCCTGCGGACTCGAACACCTCTTCCGTGACCTCCAGTCCTTTCAGGCCGTAAGCCATTTCGATTTCGCGTCCCACTTTGGTGTGCTCGTTATGGAAGGCGGGCAGGCAGTGCATAAACTTCACATCAGGATTACCGGTAGCGTTTACCACCTGCTGGTTGACCTGATATGGCGTCATCAGACTGACGCGCTCCGCCCAGGCTTCTTTGGGTTCTCCCATCGAGACCCAGACGTCGGTATAGAGGAAATCCACACCGTGAACGCCGTCTTCAACGCTCTCCGTTAAGGTGATACGAGCGCCGGTAACGCTGGCGATTTCCCGGCACTGCGCGACCAGCGCGGCATCAGGCCAGAAGGACTTTGGCGCTATCAGGCGGATATCCATGCCCATCTTCGCCGCGCCCACCATCAGCGAGTTGCCCATGTTGTTGCGCGCGTCGCCCAGGTAGGCGAAGCTCAGTTCCGGCAGCGTTTTACCCGGCGCGTGTTCCAGCATGGTCATCAGATCGGCCAGGATCTGTGTGGGGTGAAATTCATCGGTCAGGCCGTTCCAGACGGGAACGCCCGCGTATTCCCCCAGCTCTTCCACAATGTGTTGACCAAAACCGCGATATTCGATGCCGTCATACATCCGCCCCAGGACGCGAGCAGTATCTTTCATGGACTCTTTATGGCCGATCTGCGAGCCGCTTGGGCCGAGATAAGTCACCTGCGCGCCCTGGTCGAAAGCGGCGACTTCAAACGCGCATCGGGTGCGGGTAGAGGTTTTTTCAAAAATCAGCGCGATGTTTTTGCCGATCAGCGTTTGCTTTTCGCATCCGGCTTTTTTTGCGGCTTTCAGCTCAATAGCCAGATCGATGAGGTGTTGGATTTCCGCCGGGGTGTAGTCAAGCAGCTTCAAAAAGTTACGATTTTTCAGTGAAATAACCATTACAATATCCTTGTTAAAATGAATTGCCTGATGGCGCTGCGCTTATCCGGCCCACGGTTATGCGCGCGCTGTAGGCCGGATAAGGCGGAAGCCGCCATCCGGTAAAAAGCCTTATGCGTCAACGTCGGCGGTTTCACACCGAATCAAAGTACCTTTCTCGCCCGCGAGAATGGCTTGCCCATCCGCCAGCGAGCCGATTCCGGCAATGCCGCGGCAATGGCTGACAAACTCAGCGCAGGCGGTCACTTTCGGGCCCATCGAACCGGCGTCGAACTGCATTTCACGAAGCAGCTCCGGCGTAACCTGCGCCAGCGGGCGTTGGGTGGGCTTGCCCCAGTCGAGATACACCGCGTCGGCATCGGTCAGAATGAGCAGCGCGTCGGCGTGAATTTGGCTGGCAAGCAGGGCGGCGGACAGATCTTTGTCGATCACCGCCTCGATACCGTGGTAGCCATCGGCTTTTTCCACGACCGGCACACCGCCGCCGCCGTTACAGATAACCAGGTGATCGCGGCTAATCAGCGCGCGGATGGCATCGTTTTCCACAATGCGTTTCGGCTGCGGGGAGGGCACAACGCGGCGGAAGGCGTTACCGTCGGCTTTGAATACCCAGCCCTTTTCTGCCTGTAACGCACGGGCCTGCGCTTCGTCGTAAATCGGTCCGATATATTTGGTTGGATTGAGGAATGCCGGGTCGTTGGCATCGACTTCGACCTGGGTGAGCAGGACGCTGATTTCACGCTCCGGCAGATGATTCTTCAGCGCCTGTTGCAGCATGTAGCCAATCATGCCCTGGCTTTCCGCACCGAGAATATCAAGCGGGTAGGGCGTAACGTTAGCGTAGGCGCTATTTTGTAGCGCCAGCAGTCCTACCTGTGGGCCGTTGCCATGCACTAACACCACGCGCCATTGCCGGGTAAGCTGGGCGATGGTTCTGGCCGCCAGTTCGATATTTTTACGCTGAATATCAGCCTCCAGCGGTTCGCCGCGTTTGAGCAGCGCATTGCCGCCCAGCGCGACGACCAGTGTGCGTTTGTTTTCCATAACGTCTCCTTTAAATACCATCGCGTTCCAGTGGACAGCTCATGCAGCGTGCGCCCCCGCGCCCGCGACCCAGTTCATCGCCGGGAATGGGAAGGACGGTAATGCCGGCTTTGTCGTATTTTTCGTTGGTCCAGATGTTGCGCTCATAGCCCACCACCACGCCGGGACGCAGGGTGAGCACGTTATTGGCGTCATTCCACTGTTCGCGCTCAGCTTCAAATGCGTCGCCGCCAGTGGTGATTAAGCGCACCTGATCGATGCCAAGCGCTTTTTCAAGAGCATGAACCAGCGTGCTCTCCTGGGTTCGTTTCAGACCGCCGCGTCCGTCTGGCGTCAGCGTCCAGCACTGAACGTCCGGGCGAACGACTTCCGGATAGACGGAGAAGGTGTCGATATCAATGTGGGTCATGACGGTGTCAAGGTGCATACAGGAGCGATGTTTTGGCAGTTCAACGGCAATGACGCGTTCCGCCTGACGATGTTTAAACAATGCCTGCGCCAGGAACTCGACGCCCTGCGGCGTAGTACGTTCAGACATACCGATCAACACCGCGCCGCGGCCAATCACCAGCACATCGCCGCCCTCTAAAGTGGCGTGGTCGTAATTAATGTCCTCGTCGCCGAAATATTTAATGAAATCACCGTCTGCGAATTGAGGATGCCAGCGATAAATAGCACGTAAATTATTCGTTTCACGTTGGCGTGCAGGTTTCGCCATGGGGTTAATTGAGACGCCGTTATATATCCAGCAGGACGTGTCACGGGTAAATAGGTGATTCGGTAATGGCTTCATAATAAAGTCATTAATATCGTGAGTATCGACCACCATATTTTTTATGGAGGCGGGGATTTCGCCGTAAGTTAAACCGCCGCTTAAATGGCGAGCCAGTTCACGGTGCGGCATATCCGCCAACCAGGCGCGAATATCTGCGGCAAAGGTGGGCCCAAGGCGATAATCGGAAATTTGCGTGTCCAGTAGCCAGGCTTTAGCGTCAGCCACATCCAGCGTTTGGGTGAGCAGGTCGGTTAACAGCAACACTTCTATCCCTTGCTGGCGCAGCGTGTTGGCAAAAATGTCATGCTCTTCGCCAGCGCGCTCTACGGATAATACATCGTCAAAAAGTAATTCCTGACAATTTGAAGGGGTAAGTCTTTTTAGGCTGAGATTGGGCCGATGCAACATTACACTGCGTAATTGACCGATTTCAGAACCGACAAAATGCTTTTCCATCATTATACCTTTTACATAATTTCAAGAATAAAGAAGGAGTGGCTGCAAATATTTAGCGTGCTTGCAGTCGCGGCGTTTCAGTTAAATTCGGGAGCAATGATTGAATTTTATTTGGGTTGTTAATGTGATGAGATTCACATCAATCAAGGAGTGCTATTTTTCTTATTTAATATATGAGCCGGGTCAGAGAAATTCAAAAAACAATAAGGCATTAAATGAATTACTACGCAGCTATATGGTTTGTTATTTTTTTATTGTTAATTATTTGTTTGTTGTATTGAATGATATTTAAATCTTAACTAATTGAAAACAAAGTGATTATTTTTAAGAGTTGCATAACTATGCGTGAGGGGGATTTTATTATCGGGGATATTTAAATAATTTAAAAATAACTATGGATATAGAAGTCATTTATGCAGGGAGAGCGAATTGTGATCGCTAAAACGTTTTTATGTTAACGCCTTTAATATCAAAGGGTTGTTAGTGATGGCGATTTGGCGCCGCTGGGGTTTATGCATAGGTACTGCATAAAGTTGGGCGAACTATTAACAATATATAAACACCGCTGGCGATAAACATGCGCTGGCGCAAAATCGATGAGAGTAAGGGTAGTATGGCAGCCATTTTTCTCGTATAAAGAGAAAAAATAAAATGCTGTTTTAACTAAGGGGATGCGATGATTATTGGCAATATTGAACATCTGGAGGCCTGGCTGCCGACGGCGTTACGGCAGGCGATTGAGCACGTCAATGCGCATGTCACGGCAACGACCGCGCCAGGTAAGTATGACATTGACGGCGACAGGCTGTTTTATATGATTTCTGAAAATATGACGGAGCCGGGCGAATCGCGCAGCGCAGAGTATCACGCCCGTTATCTTGATATTCAGATTGTGCTACAAGGTCAGGAAGGGATGGCATTCAGTACCCGGCCTGCAGGAACGCCGCACACGGACTGGCTGACGGATAAAGACATTGCATTTTTACCGACGAGCGTCGACGAGAAAACCGTCGTCCTGAACGAAGGCGACTTTGTGGTGTTTTATCCCGGCGAAGTGCATAAGCCCCTGTGCGCGGTGGGAGAACCGGCGCGGGTACGTAAAGCGGTGGTGAAAATGCTGATGGCGTAATATTTTGTCCGGATGGCGGCGCCTGCACGTTGCGATTTTGTAGGCCAACCGCCATCCGGCATCATAACGACATTATTTAGACAGCGTCGCTACCATTACTGCTTTGATGGTATGCATTCGGTTTTCCGCTTCATCAAAGACAATGCTGGCCGCAGACTCAAAAACCTCGTCGGTCACTTCCATCCCGCCATGTAAACCGTACTCTTCGGCCATTTTTTTGCCGAGCGTGGTTTCGTCATCATGGAACGCAGGCAGACAATGCAGGAACTTAACCTGCGGATTGCCGGTTAACGCCATCATCTGGCTGTTGACCTGATAATCACGCAGCAGGGCAATACGCTCCGCCCATTTCTCTTTGGGTTCGCCCATAGAGACCCAAACATCGGTATAGATAAAATCCGCGCCTTTTACGCCCGAGGCGATATCTTCGGTCAGGGTGATGGCGCCACCGTTCTTTTTCGCCATGGCGCTGCACTCCGCCACTAACGCGGCTTGCGGCCAGCAGGCTTTTGGCGCGACCAGACGGAGATCCAATCCTGTTAACGCGGCGGCTTCCAGCATGGAGTTACCCATGTTATTACGCGCGTCTCCGGCATAGACCAACGTCATCTCGTTAAAGGCTTTACCCGGCAGATGTTCCTGCATGGTGAGCAGATCCGCCAGTAATTGCGTTGGGTGATACTCATCGGTTAAACCGTTCCATACCGGCACACCGGAATATTCAGCCAGCGTTTCGACGATCTCCTGGCCATATCCTCGATACTGAATACCGTCAAACATCCGGCCCAGGACGCGGGCAGTATCTTTGATGGACTCTTTATGGCCGATCTGGCTCCCGCTGGAGCCCAGGTACGTCACGCGCGCCCCCTGATCGTATGCGGCAACTTCGAAAGAGCATCGTGTCCGGGTCGAGTCTTTTTCGAAGATGAGCGCAATATTTTTACCCACCAGCTTTTGTTCTTCTTTACCGTTTTTCTTATCGGCTTTCAGTTTGGCGGCAAGCTGCAACAGAGCAGTGAGTTCACTGGCGGTGAAATCAAGTAACTTTAAAAAAGGTTTTTGGTAAAACGTAGACATACTTCCCTCACATGGCTTAGGCCTCTCATTGAATTAAAATTCACTTTATATGGATGATTATTCATTTGCAACCCTGTTTGATAAAACTTTTCTCGATAAGGTGGAGGCAACGTCGGCGGTATGTGACAATAAGAGTATCGGCAGGACATCTATGAGGAACGAGCTATGGCAAACCCGGAATTACTGGAAGAGCAGCGTGAAGAAACGCGGTTAATTATTGAAGAGTTACTTGAGGACGGCAGCGATCCGGATGCGCTGTACACTATCGAGCATCACCTTTCCGCTGACGATTTCGAAACGTTGGAAAAAGCCGCGGTAGAAGCCTTTAAACTCGGCTATGAAGTGACGGAGCCGGAAGAGCTGGAAGTGGAAGAGGGCGATACGGTTATTTGTTGCGACATTCTCAGCGAGTGCGCGTTGAACGCCGAACTCATCGACGCTCAGGTTGAGCAACTGATGAACCTGGCGGAAAAATATGATGTTGAATACGACGGCTGGGGAACCTATTTTGAAGACCCTAATGGCGAAGAGGGTGATGACGACGATTATGTCGATGAAGATGACGACGGCGTGCGTCACTAAAGCTGTATAGTATGACGGTACGGCAGCGTCTGCTGTCGTATTTTTTTACAGGTTACGTATGAATTACCCGCAAATACTCTCTCCGGTGCTTAATTTCCTGCATTGCCCGACGCCGCAGGCGTGGATTGTCCAGGCCCGCGATCCGCAAAATCTTCCTCTTCTGCTTACCGATCACTTGATCTGCGAACTGAAGGCTGCGCAAACCGCGTTGCTGTTGGTGCGTAAATATGTCGCCGATAAATCGGGCGCCGACGCGCTGCTCGCCTGGCTGCAACCTTACGAGGCGTTCGCGTTTCGTCAGGGGCCGGAGCCGGATTTTGTTGCCCTGCATAGACAGATTAGCAAAAGCGCCATGCCGCAAACTGATGACCCCTGGGGTCGTCAGCTTATCGACCGTATGGTGTTATTGATTAAAGAGGAGTTGCACCATTTTTGGCAGGTACGCGAGGTCATGCAGGCCAGAAACATTCCTTATGTGAAAATCACCGCCAGCCGCTACGCGAAAGGAATGTTGAAAGCGGTACGCACGCACGAACCGCTCACCTTAATTGATAAGCTGATTTGTGGGGCGTATATCGAAGCCCGCTCCTGCGAACGTTTTGCCGCTCTGGCGCCCTGGCTGGATGAGGATTTACAGACGTTTTATCTCTCGCTTCTGCGCTCCGAAGCGCGGCATTATCAGGATTACCTGGCGCTGGCGCAGCAGATTTCCACCGAGGACATTTCTGCGCGCGTGCGCTATTTTGGCGAGGTGGAAGCTGACCTTATCTTGTCGCCAGACCGCGAGTTTCGTTTTCATAGCGGCGTGCCAGCCGCCGGATAAAGGGTAAAATTAAAGATTAGCGTTTTTATCTTTTACGCTGTCGCCGTCTGCAAAATTTGTGGTGGTCATCCGCCCGGCATCAAGCTGCTGGCGAGCAGGAAAGGTCATTTTCATGATATTCTGCTCTGAGTAAAGCCTGCCAGCGGCAGGCAAAAAAGAACTCACTCAGTGTTATATTCCCGAAAGGTGACCGTGAACAATGCCATTATTGCATCAATCACTACGGGTTTTTGTGTTGAAATAGTTACTGTTTCACGCCTTTTGACGCTTCAGAGCAGGTCTTGCCAACAAAGGTTTGTTTAATTTTGTTGATGGAGGTTGTTTTATTACCTCCTGCATCGACATCCGATTTCATGGTCATCGCAAATTCTGTATCGCTTATTTTCGTCGTTTCTACAATAGAGTGCGATTTGGCATCAGGATTATTACAGACAGTCTCATTGATCAGTTTGGTATCCGTACTTTCTACAAAAGTTGTCGTGCAACCGCCTGCACTGGTAGAAAACCCCTTCACCATTTTTTTAGAATCTTCAGACATTTTAGGGGTATAACACATAAGCGTCGCTATGCCCGAATTTTTTTCATCCATTAATACTTCTTTTGTATCTGGATTGATGGTGCGCATTTCTATATTTTCCATTCACCGGGCTGTATATCTAAAGCATATACATTAGAGATACTAATAAACATAGCGGGGAAAACAATTGCTGATAATAGGCGTTTCATTTATAACTTCCTTGAATAATAAGTAATTCCCGGATAACAGGATGTTTCCGGGATTACTTATATCAGCAAAAATAATACCTGGCGAGGATAAATAAACGCCTGGTTTTCAGAGATCCTTTAACATCCTCACTTCGCAATCGACATGTCCGGTGCAGCCGAGCGGTTCGCTAATATGTTCAAATCCTAAACGTTCGTATAGCGCAATCGCCTCGCGTAAAAAAGCCGTTGTTTCCAGATAGCAGCGTTTAAAACCCTGTTCACGGGCATGATCCAGTGCCATCAGCGCCAGCTTTTTCGCCAGTCCCTGACCACGAATCACCGGTAAAAAATACATTTTTTGCAGTTCACAAATGTCTGGTTCGCTACAGGATAACGGCGCCACGCCGCCGCCGCCCACCACACAACCGTTTTGCTCTACCACCCAGTAGGCCGCGCCCGGTTGGCTATAAACCTGATACAGTTCATCCAGATTGGGGTCGGCAACGGTATAACCTTTATCGGCGGTAAGTCCGTATTCCGCTGAAACCTGACGGATGACACGGGCAATAGCGGCATTGTCGGCGGTAGTGATTCGGCGCACCGTGAGCGTTGGCGAGGCGACATTATTCATAATATGGCTCAATTTTTAAAATTTATTTATAGATTACTTTAATACCACCGTCTTGAGTCACGCGCAAGGAGATCCTGAATCAGACAAAATAAAAGGCGGAAAAATTAAACAAAAATAGTATCGTAGTCAAATCAGTAACAATTTACTGGTTTTTATTATTAATTCTAATAGATTGTAATTCAGGGATATGATTCATGAATAACGTTATCAGTAGTAAAGATAACCATAATCACACGTTGGTGTTTACAGGCAAGGGCGGAAAGTATTTTGTTATTTGCCTTGTGAATTTCTTGTTGACGTGTATCACGTTGGGAATCTATGCGCCGTGGGCGATGGTGAAATGTCGACGTTATATTTATACTAATATGACGCTAAACAATCAGCCTTTTGCTTACAAAGCCACGGGCGGCGCATTATTTATTAGTGTGTTGTTAGTTTTTATTATTTATATTGTTAGCCTCTCTCTTATTGAACACGGCCATCCCGGTCTCGGTTTTACGCTATTCGGCTTATTAATTGCGATTATTCCTTTTATGGCGGTGAAAGGATTACAGTATCAGGCGATGATGACTTCGCTTAATGGCGTACATTTTGGATTCCAGTGTTCCATGCGGCGCGCCTGGTGGTACATGTTCGCTCTCCCGGTACTCCTGATGGTGGCGCTTTATATTGTTCTTTATATTATCTCACTGGTAACCATCGCCGTCGGCGGTTTAGTGTTCAATATCGTTTTTCTCGGTTTGCTGGCTATTATTGGGATAGGGGTCATTAACGGTATTACCTACAGCAAATGGATGACCTTGTTTGGCAATGGCGCAAACTTTGGCATTCATCGTTTCTCGATTCAGGTTAATGTTAAAACGTGCATCAGAGGGTGCGTGTTGGCAATGTTGACCCTTTTCCCTTTTGCTGTCGTGATTGGTTATCTAATCGCGCCGGTGTTCACCGACATGATTCTTTTGAGTATGATGGGGAATGCGCAGGCAGGAGGGGCGCTTATTCTGCAATATTATGGCCAGATAATGGCATGTTATTTCCTCTATTTTCTCGCGATTATTGTGGTAACCAGTTACTTATATGTGGCGTTACGCAACCTGTTTTTAAACAATTTGTCACTGGCGAACGATTCGATTCGTTTTCATTCCTCTGTCACTGCACACGGTATGCTGTGGCGGTTACTGGTGGTGTTTGTGATTTCCGGCGTGACCTTAGGGCTGGCTTATCCGTGGTTGAAAATTTGGCTGGTGAGCTGGCTGGCGCAGAATACACAGGTCCAGGGCGATCTGGATTCGCTTGAGTTAACCAATGATGAGAAGCCGCTGGAAAACAGCCTGCTAATGTGGATTTCTCGTGGCATCATGCCTTACTTCCCGTTTATCTGATGTAAAAAGGCCGACGTTTACGTCGGCCCATAATTCATGTTGTCGGATGGCGGCGTGAATGCCTTATCCGGCCTACCGATCGCGCCATTTCAATAAGCGAACGTGTAGGCCTGGTAAGCGAAGCGCCATCAGGCTTTCAGATTACAGCGCGCTAATAACCGCCTGCTGCTCAATCAGTTTCGCTTTGGCTTCTGCGTAACCGTCCAGCTTCTCACGCTCTTTGGCAATCACCGCTTCCGGCGCACGGGCGACGAAACCTTCGTTGGACAGTTTGCCTTCGATACGGGCAATCTCGCCTTCGATTTTCGCCACTTCTTTCGCCAGACGCGCCAGCTCATCGTCTTTGTTGATGAGGCCAGCCATCGGGATCAGCAGTTCAGCGCCGTCGATGATTTTGGTCACGGAAACCGGGCCTTTGTCATCGGCTGGCAGCACGGTGATGCTTTCCAGACGCGCCAGGGTTTGCAGGAAGCTACGGTTGTCGTTAACACGACGAACGGCTTCTTCACTACAGCCGCGCAGCAGCAGTTCCAGCGGTTTGCCCGGGGCGATGTTCATTTCCGCACGAATGTTACGTACCGCGACGATCGCCTGCTTCAGCCACTCGGTATCGGCCAACGCGGCTTCATCCACCTGTGCGGCGTTATATTCCGGGAACGGCTGCAGCATGATGGTGTCGGCGGTAATACCGCAAATGACCTTCACGCGCTGCCAGATGGTTTCGGTGATGAACGGGATGATCGGGTGCGCCAGGCGCAGCAGACCTTCCAGTACGGTGACCAGCGTATGGCGGGTGCCGCGCAGTTCAGACTCGGAACCCCCGGTCATTACCGGCTTGGTCAGCTCCAGATACCAGTCGCAGAACTGGTTCCAGGTGAATTCATACAGAATGCCCGCGGCGATATCGAAGCGGAAGCTGTCCAGCGCGTCGCGGTAGGCTTTAACGGTCTGGTTGAATTCCGCCAGGATCCAGCGGTCCGCCAGCGACAGCGTCATTTCGCCGCCGTTGAAGCCGCAATCCTGCTCTTCGGTGTTCATCAGCACAAAGCGGCTGGCGTTCCACAGCTTGTTACAGAAGTTACGATAACCTTCCAGACGCTTCATATCCCAGTTGATGTCGCGGCCGGTCGAGGCCAGCGCCGCCAGGGTAAAGCGCAGGGCGTCGGTGCCGTGCGGCTCAATGCCGTTCGGGAACTGCTTCTCGGTACGCTTGCGAATTTTCTCCGCCATCTGCGGCTGCATCATATTGCCGGTGCGTTTTTCCAGCAGTTCCGGCAGGGAGATGCCGTCCACCATATCCAGCGGGTCGATAACGTTACCCTTGGATTTGGACATCTTCTGGCCTTCGTCGTCGCGAATCAGACCGGTCATATAGACGGTATGGAACGGCACCTGCGGCTTGCCGTTTTCATCTTTGATGAAGTGCATGGTCATCATGATCATGCGGGCAATCCAGAAGAAGATGATATCGAAGCCGGACACCATCACGCTGGTGGGGTGGAACTGACGCAGGGCGTCGGTGTTTTCCGGCCAGCCGAGGGTGGAGAAAGTCCACAGCGCGGAGGAGAACCAGGTATCGAGAACGTCTTCGTCCTGACGCAGCGCAACGTCGGCACCGAGGTTATTTTCCTGACGCACTTCGTCTTCGGTACGGCCAACGTAGACGTTGCCGTCGTTGTCATACCATGCCGGGATACGGTGACCCCACCACAGTTGACGAGAGATACACCAGTCCTGGATATCGCGCATCCAGGAGAAATACATGTTTTCGTACTGCTTCGGTACGAACTGAATGTCGCCGTTTTCAACCGCTTCCACCGCCGGTTTCGCCAGCACGTCGGCACGGACGTACCACTGGTCGGTCAGCATCGGTTCGATAACCACGCCGCCACGGTCGCCGTAAGGGACGGTCAGATCGTGCGGTTTAATTTCTTCCAGCAGGCCCAGCGCGTCAACGGCAGCAACGATGGCCTTACGGGCAGCAAAGCGTTCCAGCTTCTGGAACTCAGCCGGAATCTCGCTGGAATAAACGTCAGACTCTTCACCTTTGGTATCGAACACTTCCGCGCTTTCGCGGATGTCGCCGTCAAAGGTCAGGATGTTGATCATCGGCAGGGCATGACGTTTCCCGACCTCATAGTCGTTAAAGTCGTGCGCCGGGGTGATCTTCACGCAGCCGGTGCCTTTTTCCATATCGGCATGTTCGTCGCCAACGATTGGAATGCGGCGGTTAACCAGCGGCAGAATAACGAATTTGCCAATCAGATCTTTATAACGCGGATCTTCCGGGTTCACGGCCACGCCGGTATCGCCCAGTACGGTTTCCGGACGGGTGGTGGCGACAACCAGGTAATCTTTACCGTCTGCGGTTTTCGCGCCGTCGGCAAGCGGATAGCGGATGTGCCACATCGAGCCTTTGGACTCGCGGTTTTCCACTTCCAGGTCAGAGATGGCGGTACGCAGTTTCGGGTCCCAGTTCACCAGGCGTTTGCCACGGTAAATCAGGTCTTCTTTGTACAGGCGAACAAAGACTTCTTTCACGGCATTGGAAAGGCCTTCGTCCATGGTGAAGCGCTCGCGCTCCCAGTCAACGGAGTTGCCGAGACGGCGCATCTGACGGGTAATGGTGCCGCCGGATTCCGCTTTCCACTGCCAGATTTTGTCGATAAACGCATCGCGGCCGTAGTCGTGACGGGTTTTACCTTCTTCAGCGGCAATCTTGCGCTCAACCACCATCTGGGTCGCGATCCCGGCGTGGTCGGTGCCGACCTGCCACAGGGTGTTTTTACCCTGCATACGCTGGTAACGGATCATGGTATCCATGATGGTTTGCTGGAAAGCATGTCCCATATGCAAACTGCCGGTGACGTTCGGCGGCGGGATCATGATGCAGAAGGACTCTTTGCTTTCGTCGCCGTTAGGCTTGAAATAGCCCTGCTTTTCCCAGTGCTCGTAAAGCGGCTGTTCGATATCTTGGGGGTTATATGTCTTTTCCATTATTTCCAGGTTGCCGTATTCAGGTTAAAACCAGCCACGCGGTAGGCTTTGTAGCGTTCGCGCGCCAGTTGTTTCAAAGTTTCTTCGTAAGGGACGAAGTCTACCACTTCTGTGAAAGCGGTGGCAAAATCTGCAAAGCTTGTACGCAGGCTGATTAAAATATCGCGCGGGCTGCTGTTGCGTTTTTGCGGCCAGGCAATTTCAACCGGCGCGCCGCCGCGTGGGCCTTCGCCTGCCAGATTGTGCGGGACAAAACTTTCCGCCGGTCTTGCCCACAGCGCTTCATCCAGCCGAATGGCCTGCTTCTCATCTTCGCAGGCGATCAGCACGCGCTTGCCGGCGCGCCAACGTTCTGCGGCAATTTCGCACACCAGTTGTTCAACGGCGCTTAAACCGTTGACGGTAGTGTCATCGTCCAGAAGATAGAACGTCGCATTCTTCATATATGGGGCTTCTTGTGGTGGATTTAAATGCGTTGCCATGATGCATCCCGTAGGCCGGATAAGCGCAGCGCCATCCGGCAAAACGCCTGATGGCGGCGCTAATACGCCTTATCAGGCCTACGGGGTAATCTCAAACTTACTCTTCGCCGTTAAAGCCCGCACGATTGAGCAGGAACTGCGACAGCAGCGCTACCGGACGACCCGTCGCGCCTTTCGCTTTGCCGGATCGCCAGGCGGTGCCGGCGATATCCAGGTGCGCCCAGTTATACTTACGGGTAAAGCGTGACAGGAAGCAGCCCGCGGTGATAGCGCCGCCAGGACGACCACCAATATTCGCCATATCCGCAAAGTTGGACTCCAGTTGTTCCTGGAACTCATCGCCCAGCGGCAGACGCCACGCGCGGTCGCCCGCTTGCTCGGACGCGCCGATCAGTTCATGCGCCAGCGGGTTATGGTTCGACATCAGACCGGTAATGTGATGGCCCAGCGCAATCACGCAGGCGCCGGTTAGCGTCGCGACGTCGATAACCGCTTCCGGCTCGAAGCGTTCAACGTAGGTCAGCACGTCGCACAAAACCAGACGGCCTTCGGCGTCGGTGTTCAGGACTTCAACGGTTTGACCAGACATGGTGGTCAGCACGTCGCCCGGACGATACGCGCGTCCGCCCGGCATGTTTTCACAGCCCGCCAGCACGCCGATAACGTTAATCGGTAGCTGAAGCTCGGCAACCATACGCATCACGCCGTAAACCGCCGCCGCGCCGCACATGTCGTACTTCATCTCGTCCATCCCTTCAGATGGCTTGATGGAGATGCCGCCGGAGTCGAAGGTCAGGCCTTTACCCACCAGCACGATCGGGCGCGCGTCTTCGGATGGATTGCCCTTGTACTCAATCACCGACATCAGCGATTCATTCTGCGAACCGTGGCCGACCGCCAGATAAGCGTTCATACCCAGTTCGCGCATTTGCTGTTCGCCGATTACGCGGGTGATGACATTTTTGCTGTAGCTGTCGGCCAACTGGCGCGCCTGTGACGCCAGGTAGGCGGCGTTACAGATATTGGGCGGCATGTTGCCGAGATCTTTCGCTGCCTTAATCCCGGCGGCGATGGCCAGACCGTGCTGAATGGCGCGTTCGCCGCTGGTGAGCTCACGGCGGGTCGGCACATTAAAGACCATCTTACGTAGCGGGCGGCGCGGCTCGCTCTTGTTGGTCTTGAGTTGATCAAAGCTATAAAGCGTCTCTTTGGCCGTTTCGACGGCCTGACGCACTTTCCAGTAGTTGTTGCGGCCTTTGACGTGCAGTTCGGTCAGGAAACAGACGGCTTCCATCGAACCGGTATCATTCAGAGTATTTATCGTTTTCTGAATAACCTGCTTATACTGACGTTCATCAAGCTCGCGCTCTTTGCCGCAACCAATGAGGAGGATTCGCTCGGAAAGAACGTTAGGAACATGGTGCAGCAACAGAGTCTGCCCCGGTTTTCCTTCCAGTTCGCCGCGACGCAGCAATGCGCTGATGTATCCGTCGCTAATTTTGTCGAGCTGTTCTGCAATCGGAGAAAGGCGACGCGGTTCAAAGACGCCCACGACAATGCAGGCACTCCGCTGTTTCTCCGGGCTACCGCTTTTTACACTGAACTCCATGCACTATGCTCCTGAATCTTAAAGACAACAGTGGTGGCTACAGCTATACTCGTCGTCTTTCAAGTTGCAGATGCGTTGGCTGCGCCTGCTCACCCCTGTCGCTTACCTGATGTAAGCTCCGGGGCTCCACAGTCTTGCCGCCTGCCTGCAACTCGAAATCCATTAGAGTATAGAAATTGAAAGCTTTCGTAACTCATATCCGCTGTTGCGGTGACTTCGTGTTAATCTTAACGTTATTACGGCATTGGCACGTCAGAACAAGTTCTGAGAGGTGAATCCGCTGAGTATAATGATCTTAGCGATGATTTCGACGACTCAAGAGAATAAATGACGTTTAAGCCATGAAACAAGCTAAATTCCAGCAAAAAAATGGGTTTTTACGGGCGTATTTAAAGTGATAATCATAAGATATCTGGTGCGGGAGACGCTCAAAAGCCAGCTGGCGATACTCTTCATCTTACTTTTGATCTTCTTTTGTCAAAAGTTAGTGAGGATTCTCGGCGCGGCGGTTGACGGCGATATTCCCGCAAATCTGGTGCTCTCGCTTCTGGGGCTGGGCGTACCGGAAATGGCGCAGCTCATCCTGCCTTTAAGCCTGTTCCTGGGGCTGCTGATGACGCTGGGCAAACTGTATACCGAAAGTGAAATTACGGTCATGCACGCCTGTGGGTTGAGCAAAGCCGTGCTGGTAAAGGCCGCCATGGTACTGGCGTTATTTACCGGTATCCTTGCGGCGGTTAACGTGATGTGGGCCGGTCCCTGGTCGTCAAAACACCAGGATGAAGTGCTGGCGGAGGCGAAAGCGAACCCCGGTATGGCGGCGCTGGCGCAGGGGCAATTCCAGCAGGCGACCAACGGCAGCTCGGTGCTGTTTATCGAAAGCGTTGATGGCAGCGACTTCCACGATGTTTTCCTGGCGCAGATTCGCCCTAAGGGCAATGCTCGTCCTTCTGTGGTAGTGGCTGATTCCGGACACCTTACTCAGTTGCGCGATGGTTCCCAGGTTGTCACCTTAAACAAAGGGACACGTTTTGAAGGAACGGCGTTGCTACGCGATTTTCGCATCACCGACTTCCAGAACTATCAGGCGATTATTGGCCATCAGGCCGTGGCGCTGGACCCGAACGATACCGACCAGATGGACATGCGCACGCTGTGGAATACCGACAACGATCGCGCTCGCGCCGAGCTGCACTGGCGTATCACGTTAGTCTTTACCGTATTTATGATGGCGCTGATGGTCGTGCCGCTCAGCGTGGTGAATCCACGTCAGGGGCGCGTCTTGTCTATGTTGCCCGCCATGCTGCTTTATCTGCTGTTCTTCCTGATCCAGACCTCCATTAAATCGAATGGCGGTAAAGGCAAACTGGACCCGGTTATCTGGATGTGGGCGGTCAACCTGATCTATCTGGCGTTGGCGATTGGTTTAAACCTGTGGGATACGGTGCCGGTCCGCCGCCTGCGTGCCCGTTTTCTGCGTAAAGGAGCGGTATAATGCAGCCATTTGGTGTACTTGACCGCTATATCGGTAAAACCATTTTTACCACCATCATGATGACGTTGTTCATGCTGGTGTCGCTCTCCGGGATCATCAAGTTTGTCGATCAGCTGAAAAAAGCGGGGCAGGGTAACTACGACGCGCTGGGCGCGGGTATGTACACCCTGCTCAGCGTACCTAAGGATATCCAGATCTTCTTTCCTATGGCGGCGCTGCTTGGCGCGTTGCTGGGACTGGGGATGCTGGCGCAGCGTAGCGAACTGGTGGTGATGCAGGCATCGGGTTTCACCCGTATGCAGGTGGCGCTGTCGGTGATGAAAACGGCTATCCCCCTGGTGTTGTTAACCATGGCGATCGGCGAATGGGTCGCCCCGCAGGGCGAGCAGATGGCGCGTAACTATCGTGCGCAGGCGATGTATGGCGGTTCGCTGCTTTCCACCCAGCAAGGTCTGTGGGCGAAAGACGGGAATAACTTTGTCTATATTGAACGGGTGAAGGGCGACGAGGAGCTGGCCGGCATTAGTATTTACGCTTTCAACGATCAGCGTCGTTTGCAGTCGGTGCGTTACGCCGCTTCGGCAAAATTCGACCCGGAGCATAAGGTCTGGCGTTTGTCGCAGGTGGATGAGTCCGATCTGCAAAACCCGAAACAGATCACCGGTTCGCAGACGGTGAGCGGTACCTGGAAAACGAATCTGACGCCGGATAAGTTAGGTGTGGTGGCGCTGGACCCGGATGCGCTTTCCATCAGCGGTCTGCATAACTACGTTAAATATCTGAAGTCGAGCGGACAGGACGCCGGACGTTATCAGCTCAATATGTGGAGTAAAATCTTCCAGCCGCTCTCCGTGGCGGTGATGATGCTGATGGCGCTGTCGTTTATCTTTGGCCCACTGCGTAGTGTGCCGATGGGCGTGCGCGTGGTGACGGGGATTAGCTTCGGCTTCGTCTTTTACGTTCTCGACCAGATTTTTGGCCCGCTGACGCTGGTATACGGCATTCCGCCGATTGTCGGCGCGCTGCTGCCGAGCGCGTCTTTCTTCCTGATTAGCCTGTGGCTAATGCTGCGTAAGTCGTAATCACAGGCTGCCATCCGGCAATGCAGTAAAGCGCAGTGCCTGATGGCGCTGCGCTTATCAGGCCTACCAGGATCCGTAGGCCTGATAAGTCCTTTCCGTCGCCATCCGGCAGACCGCCTGGTATTCCTCGAATGATGTAGCGCGTAACCTGACGCGTGGCGCTTTTGGCTACGCGTTAAGCTCAGGCAAGCTGCGGGAAAAAGTAGTTCAAAAATTTATAATGTGTTGCCGTGATAAATCTGATAACCCAAATCAATCGTATTATGGTTGAGATCGTTATTTTTAATTTTGTTGAGCAACATCTGCGCGGCCCTGCGCCCGATCTCAAAACGAGGGGTAATTACGCTGGCGAGGCTCGGTATCATTTGCCTGCCCATCTCCAGACCGTGGAAGCCGGCGATGGAGATCTGCTCCGGTACGGCCAGTTGACGCTCGCGGCACCACAGTAGAGCGCCCATTGCGATATCGTCATTTGTACAAAAGACGCCATCCACGTCCGGGTGCGCAGTAAGCGCATCACGCATTAGCTGTATCCCCAGATGGATAGAGGAGATAGCGCGGGGATTGATGCGCAACGGCGCCAGCCCCCGGCGCGTCATCGCATCGCAGTAGCCATGATAACGCTGCTCATCACGGATATCGTCTTTTGAACCCAGATAGAGGATTTTACGCCGCTGGCGTTTATCCAGCATGGTGCTGACCATATCAAAGGCGGCCTGACGGTTATCAAACCCCACCTCCATATCTAAGCGATCGCCCTGGATATCCATGAGTTCTACAATCGGAAGGGTAGCTGAGCGCAGGAATTTGACGGTTCTGAGGGTATGATATTTTTCTGAAAGAATAATGCCGTCGATATTGTAAGACAGTAAATTGATAACGGACTCTTCTTCCGAATCGCGATTGTAATTGTAATTCGCAATGAGAGTTTGGTAGTTATGACCCGACGTTACGGATTCAATCCCGGCAAGAATGTCGGCAAACAACTGGTTCTGAAAAGAGGGGATCAGCACGCCCAGAGTGTAACTTTGCGCGTTTAACAGCATAGCTGGCGCGCGATTTGGTATGTAGTTAATTTCCTCCATGATCTGCGCAATACGCTCGCCGGTTTCCCTGGCGACTTTTTTCGGCGAGCGGATGTAACGGCTCACCGTCATTTTTGTCACGCCTGCAAGCGTAGCGATATCCTGCAAAGAAATTCTGTGATTCCTCATGTTTTCTCCAGTACCGGGGGCGGGAACGTCGCCCCCATGGTTAATTGGGCTGCGGATGATGAATTAATGCAGAACCGCATTCAGCGCCAGTACGCCCAGCAATCCCATGACAGAAATCAATGTTTCCATAACGGTCCAGGTGCGTAGGGTTTCCCCGACGCTAAGATTAAAATACCCTTTAAATAGCCAAAAACCGGGATCGTTAACATGTGATGCAATAACGCTTCCTGCGCCTGTCGCCAGTACCATTAACGCCGGATCGGCGTGGGTTACGTTAATAATCGGCAATACGACGCCCGCTGTGGTTATCGCGGCCACGGTCGCGGAACCTAACGCAATACGCAGCACGGCGGCTACCGTCCAGCACATTAATAACGGAGATAGCGATGTGCCGGTCATTAATTGCGAGATATATTGGCCCACGCCGCTATCCACCAGCACTTGCTTAAACGCGCCGCCGCCCGCGATGATAAAAACAATCATCGCAATAGCGCCAATGGACTCGCCGACGATATCCATCACCTGCTCAACCGTACGTCCGTTGCGTCGGCCCAGCGTAAAAATGGCGATGATAATGGCAATAAACAACGCCACTGCTGGATTACCAATAAATTCGAAGAAAACCCGCACGGCATTCGTTTTTGGCAGCGTGATTTCACATACCGCTGCGATGGCCATCAGAATGACCGGGATCACGGCGGCAAAAATACTGTTCCAGAATGACGGCATCTCCTCTTCACTGAATAGGTGAGGATTAAATAATCCTTCAGGCGGCGCTTTCTCAAAGCGCGCCAGCAATTTTGAAAACAGAGGGCCGGCAACAATCACGGTCGGTATGGTAATGATTAACCCATACAGCAGGGTCGTACCGAGATTTGCCTCAAAAATTGTCGCAATAGCGGTAGGGCCGGGATGCGGCGGCAGGAAGCAGTGCGTAACGGATAAGGCGGCGACCATTGGAACCCCGACATACAGCAAGGGCAGTCCCGATGAGGCCACAATCGTAAAAACGAGCGGCAACAGCAGTACGAATCCGACTTCAAAAAACATTGCCAGGCCGACGATAAGCCCGGTGATCACCAGCGCCCATTGCACGCGTTTTTTGCCGAACGTATTAATGAGCGTCGTCGCAATGCGCTGCGCGGCGCCGGTATCGGAAATTAATCTTCCCAGCATCGCGCCAAAACCGAGGATCATGGCGAGTCCGCCCAGAGTACCGCCAATTCCGTTTTGTATGGAGTGCAGGACGTCTTGCGCGCCCATCCCTTCGGCAAATCCCACCACGGCGGCAACCAGAACAAGGGCGATAAAGCCGTTAACTTTAAAGCCAATCATTAAGACCAACAGCAGCGCAACGCCTGCCGCAATAATTATTAATGGCATATTCGTCTCTCTTATTAGCGCCAAAATAGCAGCGCTTACGCGCTGCGTCGTATTTCCCTGGTCAGACGGCAACCAGCATACCGCCATCGACAAACAGCAGATGTCCGTTAACAAAGTCGGAGGCTTTTGACGAGAGAAACACCGCTGCGCCAATAAGCTCCTGGGGATCGCCCCAGCGTGCGGCAGGCGTACGTTTGCATAGCCAGGAGGTGAAGGCTTCATCTTCAACCAGCGCTTTGGTCATCTCCGTTTTGAAGTATCCCGGCGCAATACCGTTGACCTGGATATTATGACGCGCCAGCTCCACGCACATGCCGCGAGTCAGCATCTTCACGGCACCCTTCGACGCGGCGTATGGCGTAATCGTGTCGCGGCCCAGCTCGCTTTGCATCGAACAGATGTTGATCACTTTTCCTGCCTGCCGCGCCACCATACGGCGCGTAACGGCCTGAGAGACGAGAAAAACCGCGGTCTGATTTACGGCGATGACGTCATTCCACTCCTGCTCGGGAAACTCAGTAAACGGATGACGGCGCTGGATACCGGCGTTATTTATCAGGACGTCAATGACGCCGATATCTTTTTCGATATGTTCAACCGCAGCTTCAATATCCTGTTTATGGGTGACATTAAAGGGAGCGGCAATAGCCTTTATCCCTTCCTGCTGAAGTTTCGTCACGGCTGTTTCGGCGCGCTCCGGGGTAATATCGTTAACAATAATGCGCGCGCCATAGCGACCAAGACCGGTTGCCAGCAAATAACCAATTCCCTGAGCGGCTCCGGTGATAAGGATATTTTTACCTGCCAGTGAAAAAAGATCGTTCATGATAGTGTCCCTTATTTTACTTTCTCAGAAAACGAGCTGAACTTTTGCCGCCTGTGTTTTGTCTCCGGCAAAGATCAGCGCCGCTTCCAGGTCGGTAAATGGATATTCCGCGCTCAGTAACGGCAGCGGATTGATAACGCGGTTGGCAAGCCAGGAAACCGCAGTATTAAATTCGGTAGTAAAGCGGAAAGAGCCTTTCAGGGAGATCTCTTTGCTTATTACCATCATCATCGGGAAGTTGGGGACTGCGCCGCCCATGCCAACCTGCACCATCACGCCTTTTGCCCGTGTGACTTCCAGACACGTTGAGATTGAGGAAGGATGCCCGGAGACTTCAAAACTGATATCGAAATACCCTTTTTCTGCTTTCCAGCCATCAAGAGAGTCATGCTGTGGGTTTACCAGCGTATCCGCGCCCATCTGCCGGGCCAGCGAGAGAGAACGGGTACTGATATCAGCACATGCCACTTCCGCTGCGCCCAGCGTTTTTACCGCGCTAACAATCAGGCAGCCGATAGGGCCAACGCCGGAGATAAAGACGCGTTTGCCTTGCAGATCGCCCGCCTCATGAGCCGCATGAATGGCAACCGCCAGCGGTTCGGCAAAGGCCATGGCTTTTTCGTCTGCCTGTTCCGGCCAGGGAATGCACTGAACGGTATCGACAGCTTTAAATCGGGTAAAACCGCCATCGACATGCGGAAAATACATGGCGCTGCCAAAGAAACGCATTTCAGTACAGTGGTTTTCTTCATGCTGCAGACAGTATTTGCAATGACCGCAAGGCTTCGATGGATTAATCGCTACCGGTTGTCCTTCACGTAATAAATCTGAGTCGCTATGAACGATTTTGCCAATCACTTCATGACCTAAAATCATTGGCGCTTTTACTGTAAAATTGCCGACTTTGCCTTCCTGATAATAATGTAAGTCAGACCCACAAATGCCGCCTCGGGTAATTTGTACGAGTGTTCCTTTATTATTCCATTCAATATTTTGTTCCGTAACGGCAACAGCACGCTTACCCGCAACAACGCAGGATTGAGTTTTTACTTCCATAAATTCCTCACTGGTCAGGTAGTTACCCTGAACGCATTTAAGCGGTTTTATTTGTCATTATTTGTGACTTATGTCACGCTGGAAAATTGTTACACTACAATGTTACGCATAACGTGATGTGCCTTAGAGTTCTTCTCTATGGAAATTAAAAAACGTGAAATTGTCGAACGTAGAGGCGTAATATTGTGGTGTGGAATATGACTCAGAGGTATTTAAATGGCCGGGGAAAGCTATATTTTAATGGGTGTTTCAGGTAGTGGTAAATCTTTAATAGGCAGCAAAATTGCAACATTATTTTCTGCGAAGTTTATTGACGGCGATGATCTCCATCCGGCGAAAAACATTGATAAAATGTCTCAGGGAATACCGTTAACTGATGAAGACCGTTTACCCTGGCTGGAACGATTAAATGACGCTTCATACAGTCTTTATAAAAAAAATGAGACGGGATTTATTGTCTGCTCGTCATTAAAAAAACAGTACCGCGATATTTTACGTAAGAGCAGCCCTAACGTACATTTCCTGTGGCTGGATGGCGATTACGCCACCATTCTGCAGCGAATGCAGCGTCGTGCCGGGCATTTTATGCCGCCAGACCTGCTGCAAAGTCAGTTTGACGCGCTGGAGCGACCCTGTGCCGATGAACATGATATTGCGCGTATCGATGTTAATCATGACATCGAGCACGTGACGGAGCAGTGCCGACTGGCTGTACAGGCTTTTCGTCAGGCACTCAGCGCTTCCTGATCATTGTCAAAGCGCTGAGTCAGGCGGTCAGAAGTCAGCTTTTAGCACTACACGATAGCGGGCTTTGCCGTCGCGAACGTGCTGGATAGCCTCGTTGATTTGTGACATTGCGAACAGTTCCGTGGTGGGCGCGACTTTGCTGCGTCCGGCGAATTTCATCAGTTTGCGAAGTTCATATGGCGTTCCGGTTGCCGAGCCTGAGATACTGCGATCGCCGGCAATTAATGTAAACGCCGGTACGGGCAGCGGCTTCAATACGGCCCCAACGGTATGGAAGTTGCCGCCATACGTCAGCGCTTCGAAGTAGGGCTGCCAGTCGAGATCGACGTTGACCGTGTTAATAATGAGATCGAACTGGCCCGCCAGTGCTTTTAACGCTTCCGGATCGCGGCTGTTCACCACGTTATTGGCCCCCATCGCCAGCACTTCCTGCTCTTTCGATGGATTTGAGCTGAACGCGGTGACTTCGCAGCCCATTGCATGTAACAGCTTTATGGCGATATGCCCAAGCCCGCCAATACCGATGACGCCAACGCGGCTGGTAGCAGTAATATGGTGCATCAGTAGCGGTTTAAAGACCGTAATGCCGCCACATAACAGCGGGCCTGCGGACGCCATATCCATATTCTCCGGAAGAGGAATTACCCACTGCCAGCCCGCGCGAAGCTTCTCGGCAAAACCGCCACGATTGAGGATAGTGGGCACTGCGCCTTCCAGGCAGTTAATTTGATTGCCGCTGATACAGGCATCGCAGTGTCCGCAGCTGCGCGCCGTCCAGCCGATTCCAACGCGCTGGCCGACTTTTAGCCCCTTATCCTGTGCCGCGCTGCCGAGTGCGGCCACCCGACCAATGACCTCATGTCCGGCAACCAGAGGGTATTGAGAGAACCCCCATTCATTGTCGATCATCGACAGATCGGAATGGCAGATCCCGCAGTAGTCGACCCGTACCTCGACATCTTCCGGTTGGAGTTCTCCCGCGTCATATTCATAGAGTTCGAGCTCGCCGCCCGCCTCTTTGGCGGCGTAGCTTTTTATTATCGTCATTGTGCTTCCCTTAATGTGGTGTTGAACTGAAAAGTGTAGAGCATGGAGGCAAGGGACGCCTGGCGTTAATCTGCTGGAGAAGGCGGGAAGTAGCCTGATTATTCTATTTAATACTCAACGCTGCTGAAATTTTCAGCACTTAGCGATACAGGTGTATGCTCGTGCTTGCATGGCGGCGTATGACAGGTATAATCCACAACGTTTTCCGCATACCTCTTCAGTGCCGAAGTGGCGAAATCGGTAGACGCAGTTGATTCAAAATCAACCGTAGAAATACGTGCCGGTTCGAGTCCGGCCTTCGGCACCAAGTGATGCAATAATTAGCTACCTAAGGGTGGCTTTTTTTGTGTCCATTTACGTCCAAATTCGTCCATATCCGTCTGTAATTCAAAGATAATTTATTTTTCGATAATAACCATTTTAATTTTATGGTCTTTCCGTGTTGGTCGTTTTTTATCCATTGACATCCAGGTGATTTGGGGGCAAAAAAGGGGGCAAACCCGGTTCGATAGAGGAGTGACCCCCGAATGGCGCTTACAGATCTCGCAATCCGGCATGCCAGGCCGCTTGGCAAGGCATACAGGCTCTCTGACTGTCACGGTCTTTACATTCAGGTGAACCCCAGCGGATCTAAGCTGTGGTATCTGAAATTTCGCTTTGGAAACAAAGAGAACCGTATGGCATTAGGCCCTTATCCGCTCATTTCTCTCGCTCTGGCAAGGGAGAAGCAAGCGGATATAAGAAGGCTTATTTTAGAAGGCATTAATCCGGCGGAAAAACGCAGAGAGGACAAGCGGGGTGGAGAGCCCCTTTATACGTTCGAGTCCGTGGCGCGAGAATGGGTCTCCAGTAACATAAACTGGTCGGCGGAACATATGAAGCGGGTGCTGCGTTATTTTGAGCTTTACGTCTTTCCCACGAACGGTAGTTGTGACATCACCAAACTGAAGGTTAAAGATCTGCTGGTGCCCATCAAAGAGGTGGAGAAGGCGGGCAAACTGGATGTTGCTTCCCGGCTTCAGCAGCGCACTGCCTGCGTGATGCGCTATGCCGTCCAGAACGGCATTATCGATCATAACCCTGCATCAGATTTAACCGGCGCGGTTTCCACGCCCAAAGTGCGTCACCACCCTGCACTGGATCTGAATCTTATCCCTGATTTCCTGGAAAGAATCGACGATTACAAAGGCCGTCAACTGACTCAACTGGCGGTAAAGCTGGCGCTGCTGCTGTTTATCCGCTCCAGCGAACTGCGCTTTGCCCGCTGGGATGAAATTGACCTGCGTAACGCCATGTGGACAATCCCCGCCGAGCGTGAGCCGATCCCCGGCGTTAAATATTCAGCGCGTGGGGCGAAGATGCACTCCCCACACCTGGTCCCATTGTCACGTCAGGCCATCGAACTGCTGCACGAAGTGCGGCAGCATTGCCGACCGGGAACTGAACTGATGTTCCCCGGCGATCACAATTACCGCAAACCAATGAGCGAAAACACCATCAACAAAGCGTTGCGGGTGATGGGCTACGACACCCAGAAAGACGTCTGCGGCCACGGTTTTCGCACTATGGCCTGTAGCGCGCTAGTGGAGTCGGGCCTGTGGTCAAGCGACGCGGTAGAGCGCCAGATGAGCCATCAGGAGCGCAAGCGCGTGCGGGCGGCGTATATCCATAAGGCGCAGCATCTCGAAGAGCGCCGGGAGATGATGCAGTGGTGGGCGGATTATCTGGATGCAAACCGGTTCAGGCATGTGGTGCCGTATGGCTTTAAAAAGTCGCCGGGAGGCACACTCGACCATATGAGCTTCCAGGAGCGCAATGACCGGCAGCTAGAAGAGCTGAAAGCCAGAATACTGGCCGACTCGGAATGGCTGACAGCGTCTGAGTTATCGGCAAAAGCGGGTTTTCGTTCCGCCGATCCTGATGCTGGCCCGAAAGGCTGGAAAGCGGCCGGGAAGATATTCTCGCTGAAGGTCGACGGGGAGGATTTGTATCCGGATTATGTTCTGGATGAGAAAGCGCGACCTCTCAAGGTTGTCAGGTTGATACTCTCGCTGTTCAAGGAACGCAAAACGCCGTGGGGACTGGCTATCTGGTTTGGCTCGGCTAATCGCAGGTTGAGAGGTGGGAAGCCGAAAGATTTGCTGGTGTCAAAGTCCGAGCTGGTTCTGCTGGCGGCTCAGGATGAGGTTGAGTGATGATTACAGGGCGGTATAATCAGTTAAATTAGCTCCTGAGGAATTAAATATTGTAATTTTTCTATGTAATAAAGTATTTTTTATTTAATATATGATTCATTATTTTAATGTGTGGGCTCAAGTATGTTTATACCTAATAGTAAAATAAGCAGATATCTAAGTGCAGAGAGTGTAGGGTTTTGGGTTGATTATGCTCCTGATTCGAAGGCGGTCGGATTAGTTTGTAAGCTTCCGCTTATGATTCTTAAATCAATATTATTAGGAGCTAAGGTAGACCTTCATTTTATGTTTACCGAAATTCCGAATAGATATTTAACAATCGGGGTGACTGTTCATGATGTAGAAGATAATCCCAGCATGTATGTTTATCCCATTAGAGATAAAATAGAAATAAAAGGTCTTAATAAATTACTTGAGAAGAAAAGAATTGAGATAGCATTTTATGATGATTTTAGTCATCCAGCTATTTCATGTGCTACTAATTTACCTCTAGAATTCATCGAAAAACTTAAAATTCTTAAAAACAAGGGGTTTACAACGGTTAAGGATTTCTTCATAGGCCATGCAGTAACAGAATCGTGTTTCAAAGCGTTACATGATTCATATGAATCATCCTCATCTCTGCCAACATCAATTGCCTCGTGTTCTCTGGAATTATATGCAATAAAAAGCTTATTGATTGGAGCCCATGAGTCTGTAGTGAATAAGATTTATTATGATCTTTTTGATGGTAAAAATGGTAGTGAAGGGTACATACAAGAGGACATGATAAAATATGCATTATCATATCTATTTATGAATAATGTAGTAAGTAGTCCAATGATTAGAGAAGGCAATAAGGATAGGGAGTTTACTGACATTGCAGTTTTTGATAACAATAATATTTTACTTATTGAGTCAAAAGCAAGTGCGATAATAGAGAAAGGTAGGTTAACAAACAGTTTCAGACGAGAGTCAGGAACAAGTAAACTGATAAAAAAAGCCATATCTCAAGTCGAAGGAGTATCTAAACTCTGTCACTCTGGGGTGGAAGTAAATATTGGAGTGGAAAATACAAATGTAATTGACAGTAGCAATAATATACATATCTTTATAGTCGTCATTGAGTTAATCTATCTTGATCAAGAACCAAGCTTTAATGAATTAACTAATAAAATATATGATGAAACAGGCTGTAAAGTACAAGTTGTTGACCTTTCGTCTTTAATAAATATTATCAAGCTGAGTCGGGGTATACCTAAGGCATTTTGGAAACATTTAGAAGGAAGATTTGAACTATCATATTATAATAAAACTTATAATATTCGTGATATAGATTCATCATTGCCTGTAAGGTTTTGAAGGTTTTGAAGGTTTTGAAGGTTTTGAAGGTTTTGAAGGTTTTGAAGGTTTTGAAGGTTTTGAAGGTTTTGAAGGTTTTGAAGGTTTTGAAGGTTTTGAAGGTTTTGAAGGTTTTGACTTCAGTCTTGAAGTTATATTTTTTAGATGGCACGTGCTATTGCGTGCCTGCTAGGGTTTTATATTTATAACTATACTTTTCGATATGCGTGTAAGAGCATTTTTTAATGATTCAATGTCGTCGGAAATTAGTAGTGCTTAATCGTAATTGTCATCGATCTCATGACACGCAACATTTCAACTGTAGCGATTTATACTGGTTAAATCATAATTTCTTTTTGATGATTTAATGATTCAATTGTCATCAGTTAAAGGCTCTTAAATATAAAGATGCCGTTTGCTACCAAAAGTTTTCGTTTTTTTAACAATGAAAATGGTATCTTCCCATGGAAAATTTGAATTTCTCAAATTTTATATATTTTAATATGGTTGTGATAATTACTGTAATAAAAATATAAAATTTATTTTTTAAATTTAAAATAAGAGGTTAAAGTAGTCTTTTAGTATATTTTTACAACGTGCTCTTTAATTCATTATTTTTTGGTTTTGAAAGTATTTAACGCTTTAAAATTATTCTTGGTTCCCGTCAGTATATTGTGTATACTATAAAGAATTTTATTTATGAGATCAAAATGCAAATATTAGATGACATTTGGAAATCCATTACAGGTAATATTAAAAGTAAAGTGACAGACCCTATAATTGGAGCATTTGTTATTAGTTGGTCTTTATGTAATTGGGATAAGTTAGCTATACTTTTTTGGGGGAAGGGCTCAGTAAATGAACGAGTGGCCGAATTTACAGGAATGATGTCGGTTTTTAATATCCCCAAGCTGATCGTTTTAGATATTGATTTATTTATCTTACCTGTAGTGCTTACCGGGATGTATATATTTGTATTTCCTTGGGTGTCTCTCTGGATAAGAGGGATACAAAAGCAAAATATTATTAAGCAATATGAGCAAGTAGTTTCTATAGATATAGAGAAATCAGAAAAACAAAAAGAGTTAAATAAATTAATTCTCCGTTCAGATCCAGAGAAAAATTTTTTAGCTAAAGAGGTTGAGCTGGATCTAAGAGTTGAAGAGGATCATCTTACTCGCCGGATGCATCTTACAAAATATATTCAGAACAAAACAGAATCCAGTAAAAAACAGTTAGAGATTAAAAGTATAGAGTTAGAAAAATATAAAATTGAAAATGACTCTGCTAAGATTGATTACGAAAAAAAAGTACGTCAAGAGGAAAGAGATAAATTAAAACATCAAGAAAGTATCGCAGTTCATAATGCTGTATTAGCATCAAATAGGTTTCCATTCTCTTATGGTTTAATGGAATCTCTGTCCTCTAGTTTAGGAAATGATGAAATTACTATCTCATTGAATGGATTGAGTGATTGTATTGCAGCCGTTTTTGGATATGATAATTTCTATTCTTTGATTAATGATTCTGCTTTTAATAATGAGAATTCTAGAAAGTGCATTTACATTTATCATGATTCTGATTATTTAACTAAACGATTTGATTTCATTATTGCTAATGAAGGCGTAACTAGTGAGTACATAAACACAAATATTATTTTTGAGCATGTTTCCATGGTCATGCAACAGTTGGGTTTTAACTTCTTATCTGGAGAATCAATTGCAGAAAAAATTTATGATGATTTAAATAACAACATTTCAATTATTCTCGATGAACCAGCTGTCAATTCAGCGATGGCTGAAACCGATACTATTTTTGACGATGTTTATGTTGAAATATCTAGTGTTATATTTGAAAGTACTCTACAAGTAGCCCTAGTGGGAAATGCAAGTGGTACTCATAGAAAAGATTCAGAGGTTCATGGGCAGGATATAAGTTTTCGTGGTGTGGCTGAATGTACCCCTGTTTTGGGAAAATTCGGCTTGTCAGAGTATAAGTTAGTAATTAACCAAGCCTCTCCTGATTTTTAATTAAGGTTCTCTCTGATTAATAGTGAGGAGCAATGGAATGTTTATAACTATTTTACTGGTTATAAATTGTAATTAACTGGAGATGTCCTTATATTCAATTGTTGAGTCATTTTTGGCATTTGATGAAGTTTATTTAGTAATAGTTAACTAATTATTTAATAACAACTTCAGCCACGGGTTATTCACCGGCATTTTCTCTCCAAGCACCAGCCCAGGATCCGCCATCAGAAACCCTTTCAACTGACTACTTTTCTTTTGTGGCGCGCGAACCTCGCAGGTCCAGATAAAACTGTCATCATTACAGCGCAGGGCCAGCCCTGACTCCTGAAACATTCGTTGCGCCAGCTTCCAGCCGTCACCGGTATCACCTGTTGTTTCTGATGCGTATAACTTAAAGATCCCCGGTGAAATCAAGAAAAGATGGTTTTCCACCACATGTACCTTGCCGTTTCGGGTATTCACCGTGGCTGAAGGGCTGGTGTGGTTCTTCAGCCACTGCAGGAAATTATTATTGTCAACAAGTCTCGGGTCGTCTGCTATCTCCGGTAGCGGTTGAGTGGGGGCGCTAAGTTCAGGGATGGGTTCAGCTTCGCTTACCGGCGTCACATCACCGGCAAAACAGGCGGGACGTTGTTCGCCTGGCTCCCATATTGCAGACGGTGTCAGGTGCAGCAGCGTCAGTGGTTCAACGGGCGACCAGCCCTTATCCGATCGGATAATGCAGCGCCAGATCGCTTTATCCTCATTGGCAACGATAAGCTGATGCGTCAACAGTTCGTCAAACAGGCGGTTATTGTTTTCCGGCACGCTGGATACGCCATGCTGGAGCAGCCAGGCGCGGACCCGGTCGGCGGTGGTTTTGCTGATAAGCCACAGCGCATCCTCCGTCAGCCAGCCATCGGATCCGCATTCGGGATTATTGAGCCGGTACTCGTTCTGTACCAGCGAACGCAAGGCGGAAAGAAGCTGCTGGGGGAAGGACGAGGGCTTTTGCGCCAGCGCGGTTTTGATATTGCCGCCGAGGTATCGGGCGACAGAGGCTTTATCGGCCTGCTGCACCAGTTCAGCCAGTGCGCCAACCCGTTCGTAGTGTCCGGTGAGCTGATAAATCAGGGACGCAAAAGCCGCCGGGTATCCGGCCAGCCAGTTCAGTAATGGCGAGGGTATCAACTGATTAATCAGCATTGCGCCAGCGGCAGGATGTAGATGATAGTCGCGACCGTAGCTCTGGTATTGCCAGCGATAAGGCTGTGTCAGATTATCCTGCCACGGATGCCAGCGGGTACCATCACGTTGATGAACCTCCATATCTACGGCGATTTTTCCTGTATCGTGCAGCAATGCCGCGCAGACCACTGTGACAGTCCATGCGCTGGCCTGCCGGGCCTGTTCTTCGGCACCCGCTTCCGGTGGCAGCAGATAACCCTGGCGCAGTCGGATGGCGTTGCAGGCAACCTCCAGCGAATGATCCAGTAGCCCACCGGGAATATAATGGTGATGGCTTTGTGAGGCGGGTAGAAGCTGCACCAGTGCGGCGAAGCGGTAAATCGCAGTGAGGATCCAGCTATCGAAAAGGGTATCCGGCAGTGGGGTCAGTTGCCGTAACTGGTGCAAATAGGACTGTCGAAACGGCGTCGCCAGCAACTGTTCTGCGGATAGTGGCGCAAACCAGCCCTCCGGCAGCGCAGCGTCTGGCGCAGGTTGCTGACTCTGGGATGGTACTTGTAGCCACTTCAGCATATTTCCCCTTTCCGGGCAGGCCCCTTTGCCCTTGTCGCCCTTCCTTTGCAGTTTCTCCCTTTGGGCCTTTTCCATACAGTAAGTTTTTATCACTCGCGTTGAATATTTAGCATACGCATATTGATACGTGGATGGACAAATTTTGAACTGATAGTTATATTGGTTAGTAAGGTTATCCTGGTTAGATCAAGAGATGCGAGGTATGCGTTATGGCACACGGAACAGCAGTAAGAATGAAGAAAGACGCCGGACGTGTAGTGGTCGATGGTGGAGACGTACGCCTCTCTTTTGCGCGGGATAAACATCAGGGCGTACGCAAACAGGACCAGACTTACACGGTGGAACTGATCGTTAAAGAGGTGGACAGCAGCATTGATGCGCTGCAACACCAGCTTGAAACATTGCTGCGTGCGACAGAAGCGCTGAAGAATAAACGCAGGACTGTGAAATCTGGCAATGTTGAAACTCTGCTGTCATTGTTTAAAACGGCTCTGGAAACAGAACCACAGGAAAAAGGTTTACATGGCCTTGTCGACGAGGAAAGGCTGGCGCAAGCAAGAGCAAGGCTGGTTGACGAAGGCTGGCTGACCGCGCGTGAAATCGCGCAACTGGCGGGGTTTTCTGCGCTGAATCCTTCTTCACAACCCAGCAAGTGGAAGCGTGCAGGCCGTATTTATTCGGTATATAAAAAAGGCGTGGGCGAGGTATTTCCCCGCTATGCGCTGGATGAAAATCTGCGGCCTTTGCCTGTGATTAAAGTGATTCTGGATATTCTGGCCGAAGTGAAAACCCCATGGGGCATAGCCGAGTGGTTCGCCACTTCAAATGATTTGTTAGCCGGGAAGATGCCGCAGGAGATGTTGCTGCGTTATCCGTCTAATGTTATTCAGGCAGCGGAAGCGGAAGCCGGGCGGATGCGGGATGGCGCAGAATAAATCCGCCAGGAACGAGTTTGGTACGCCGCAGGTTCTTGTGGCGTGTATCGCGTCGCCTCCGGACAATATAGTGGTGAACAGGGTCATTCTGCCGCCGGATAGTCGAATGCACCGCTGTCATTCCCTTCAGTGGTCTGGCGATAGTTTTAATCCTGGAAGAGATCTGCAATCTTGGGAATATGGCGCACGCTTCAGTTCCTTTAAGGATGATGCAGGGCAATATGTTCCCTGGCTGTATGCAGCAGGTTCACTGCAGGGCGCGCTGGCGGAGACCGTGTTTCACGATCTTATCGGCGAAGCACGGACAGGCTTTCTCAGCCTCAGGCCTTTCAGAAACTGGGGCTACACGGAACTTGCCAGTACCAGAAAACTGCAACTAGCTAGTCTGAAGTCGCAGGATCTATATCGCATGGGCACCAGTAAGGCTGACTTGATCGAGAGCGGAAGGCTGCTGTATACGCAGACTCGCCTGTGGGCACGGGCAATATATCTTCAGCATTCTGATATCGATGGACTGGTCTGGAAATCGCGGCAGCATGATGACAGTGATGCGTTTGTGCTGTTCGGTGACAGGGTCAAACCGGGAGATCTGCGTATCGCCAGTTCAACGGTTCGCTTTACGGATGATGTTTCTACAGGATACGAAATACAGCAGATGGCACAGCGGCTTGGCGTCATTCTCTCTGATGAATAAAGTGGCCGATCGAAACCGGCCACTCCATTCCACTTACCACCAGGCATAAAACATCAGCCTGTCTCGTTCAAAATCAAATGTCTCAAGCGTCCCCTTCACCCAGATGGTGACGGCGCGGACATCTTTCCAGTAGTGTTCTCCATAATCGGTATATCCATAGAAAAAGCCGTCAATCGTGGGATAAACCGCGCCGCAGTTATCCGGCGTTAGGCTCTGCAGGTCACTCAGAAGTGCCTGCAAATGTGCTTTGGTGACTTCTAACAGCACCTGGTTGCGCACCAGTCCAACGTGTTTATCCACCCATTTGAGTAACGGGTTTACCTTGCGGAAATAACCCACTCTGGCGTACTGGCTTTCATCGGGCGCGTTTTTTGCTCGTTCGAAAAAGAAGAGATCGAGTCCCATATATCACTCCAGAAAAAAGGGGAGCAACTCCCCGACGGGGAAGGCTCCCCGTGCGGGTGGGCTGTCAGGCGCTAAGCTGACAGGGTTGTGGTACAGCGTTGAGTAGCCATTCACTGGCGTGGCGCGCCATACCGCTGGCGCGGCTCACTGCCCGCTTGTCTTGGCGCAGAATATCCAGCCAGTAGCCGATATAGCTGGCGTGCTGGAGCCTGCCCTGAATACCGCAATGGGCGCACAGGAAGGCGCTACCCATCTCCGCCACTAATTCTTCAGCGGCGTAGAGCGCTTCGGTGCGTTCCGCTCCGGCAATACCGGGGCGGTTGAGGCGTGAAGTGTGTCCGGTAGCGTGCGTCAGTTCATGCAGCAGCGTGGCGTAGTACGCCTCGCTGCTTTCAAATTGTTGCGGGTGCGGCATCATCACCAGGTCGGTCGCGGGTTTGTAATACGCTTTCGACTGACGGCGATGGCGCAGCGTCACGCCGCTATTCTTCGCAATGGTTTCGGCCATCTCCACAGGCTCTGCGGGTCGGGTAAACGGCTCGAACAGCGACTGCGGCAGGCCGTCGCACTGCGACAGGTTAAACAGCCGAAATTCCCGAATGATCCCGAAATGCCGCACCTTCGGCTCGCCGTCTTTATCCAGCAACGGCTGACCGAGAGCGTCGGTCTCTTCCTGCGTGCGCGGCAGATACAACACCGCCAGAGAGGATTTCTCTCCCCGGCGCACTTGCCCACCGAGCGCGCTGACCTGGTGGAACGTCAGCCAGCGGTCGCTGGCGAAACTCTGTTTGTCGGCACTGTTCCACAGCAGCGGTACATTGATGCCGTGATACGGACGACCGGATAACGCATTGATCGGGAACGGCGGCTCGCCATCGCGCCACGGGCGGATCCACGGCACATTGCCGTTTTCCAGCTCAGCAATAATCTGGTCGGTGACTTTCTGGTAGATATCGTTGCTTCTGTCCATTGTGCGATCCTCATGGAAGAATCCGGAGCTGCCTCCATCCGGAAGCGACTCGGCGGGGAGAGGTTATGCCTGTTCAGCCATCGAGACCTGCACATAGTGGCCGTGATAGTTGAGCGACAGAGGTAATGCGACAGGGACTTTCATATCGCCCTGCGGCGGCTGGCAGTAGATCGTAAAGGTGACTTTCTTGCGGGATGCCCCAGCGGTGCGCAGGGTCAGCAGTACGGCGAGCAACAGATTGCCCAACCGTTCTTCCACCTGTTGCGGGTCGGCGGGAAATTCCACAGCGGATTGCCAGACATCAGGGGCGATAACCACCGGCATTAACGACGGTTTTTTATCGAAAAGCGACATGGTGTTTCTCCTGTAAATGAGCAGGGAACACCCTTCGCAGGGCATTTCCCTGCGGGATGAATGGTACGGGTATCCTGCGCATTTGCGCCGTTCGTGCCTTCCGGATACATGGCGAACTTACTGCATGGCTGGCGGTAGTGTTTTCTGCGCGGATGATAAAAGGGAGGGGAAAATCTTTACTTGGGCTGAAGAGTTTACGGTGCACCAAGTAGATGTAACTTTCTGAATTAATGGCTAAAAATCTATTGATATTGAATATTGCAAATGTTTACTGAATTTTATTTTTGATGAGACTAATATTGTGCTCGATTATAGGGGAGCATCATGAGTGAAAGTGTAAGTTACTTTGACAAAGTCATATCTTTAATAAATGCGGTGGTACCAGTCCTAGCTATTTATTTTGCTCAGAGGCTTTGGCATGCCAAAAATATTGAGCGAGCGCATCAGGCGGCAAATGATTTTCTTGACGAAATGACATCATTACCAATGAGAGTAATGTTACTAGAAACAGAGATGGTCAGAGGGTTAGTTAGAGCTGAATCAGTTATTAGTTATAAAAATAAAAATGAATTTGTGTGTGAGTTGCTGCGTCTTATGGATAATTCGAATAAGATCAAACTTTCGTTTTTTAATTCCTATGAAAGAGTTGTTCGAAGGGGGATTAACATCAAACCTTCCCAAAAACATATGAAACTCGAAAAATCTGTTATTGAGTTTACTGAACATGTTTCAAAAATTCTCCAGAATGCAGCAGAGGCTATTAGTAGATCGACAACAACAGAAGAATATAGAGAGCCATTCAGAACGTTAGCTGGTGCTAGAATTGTTATAACCAAAAATAAAAATACACTCAATGAAGCCTGTGCTGCTACAAAGGATATTTCGTTTGATGACTATTTTTCCTTTCCTTCAGCATATGGTTGGTTCAGGCATAAATGGGATAGTTTGATTCGACCTTTTTTATTTAAACCGTTTAAAAATATGTAAGGATAGATTGAAGCCATTTTCTAATACTTTTTGCCAGTTATTGTTATTAGATGATTATTCAGATTTAAAACCTTCTCAAGAATATTATCTACGGTAAACGCGTTTTACTGACGATCATTTTCCCGACCTGTTCGCCAGCGCTGCGGATATCACCGACAGCGCTGCCCATCACCCCAGCGACTGCTGTGCCGATCCTGACGCCTGCCCACGTCAGCGCGCCCAGCCAGAATGCGGGTAACACCAGGAACATCACGCCCATAATAATATTCACAATCAGATCGTCGGAGGTGTTTTGCAGGCCCCAGAGGTTGAAGTACGAGTGGGTGTCGCTGTCGTACATCATCTGCATCAGCCAGTTATCCAGCCAGCGTGCCAGTTCCCACCAGAAGGTGAGGAAGAACAGGGCGAACTGCACAAAGCTTAGCGTGATGACCGCTTTAAGATCCCATGCCGAGAACAGCAGGATCACCGGAATACAAATCACCAGCGCCATTTCGAGAAACGCCTGCACCATCGGCAGCGCCTGACGGACGTTATCAAATGCCGGAAAAAGAGCGTAGCTCGAAAGCCCCGCGCCGATGATCCCGCCGACGCGGCTGAGCAACTGCGTCTGGCTGAGATTATCTCCCGCACTCCCGCCAAACCCGTTGTACACCAGCCCACCCTGCGATACCTGCATATTGCGCGGGCTCACCAGCGAGCGCAGTACCGCTTCTTCATACTCCTCTTTAGACTGCCCAAGTTTTTGTAGTTGCTGCCAGAGCGTGGTATCGACCTGCTTCAGCAAGCGGTTTTTCAGCCCCGAATCGCCATCGGACCACCACTCCTTACACGCTGGATAGCCACCGCCACCCATATCGCTCAGGCCATCATCACGGCTGGCGTCATAAGGCCAGGCGGCGCGGGGCGAACGGGAATGATCGTGGTCGTAATAGCCCGGCGTGGAGAGATAAAAAGACGATCCCACCCAGTCCACCTCCCGGCTTTGCTCCTCACTGATATCACTGCCCAACCGCTTGAGGCGTGCGCGCGACGGCCCATAGCAGCCGTTAACGAAATCTTGTAGTTCCTGCGCCAGTGCTGGATCGGCGATCCGGGTGTGTTGCACCTCAAAGCGCAGCTGGCGCAGGTCCGGTTTGCAGGGCAGCACCGCGACGGCGGCGCTGGTGATACCTTTGCCCAACGCATGAGTGAAGTACCACCACACCGGAACGGACGCGCTCTGGCCGCTAAGTTCGTTGATCAGTGGCGCATAGCCGGAATCGCCGGGTTGCATCACCGACCAGCCGCATTGCTTCGTACGCTGGCTGTCGTAGGCGAGGGTATTGATATCGACATTGAGGAACGGCACGCCCGCGAAGAGGATCACCAGCAGGGCGCTGTAGAGCGAGTGTTCCACCCAGACGACCAACAGGCGGGCGACATTGCCTTCGTCCGCCCCCTGACCACGCGCTTTCAGCCACAGGGCAACCAGTTTTGCCAGCAGAGGCAGGGCGAATAGCCCGGTGGCGGTCAGCGTCTGCCACACGCCGTTGTTCACCAGCCAGCCGAGCAGGGTAAGTACGTACTCGAAATAGCTGTTGGCGGTCATCGCGGACTGTCCGGCTGCGGATTATTGAGGTTGTGCAGGCGGCGATCGCTATCGTCCTGCACCTCCACCGCCTGTCCCTGAAGCTGATCGCGCTGCTGTTTGCGTTGTAGGATCTGGCTGGCGGTATTGCGCGTCAGCGCCTGGCGGAAATCGAGTTCCAGCTTCAGCTGGCTCAGCTCTTCATCCAGTTGGGCGGTGGTTTTGCCTAAGCTGTCCTGCGCTTCTTTGACGTTGGCGATATTCGGTTCGCGCATGCCCGCGAGCAGCGTGCGCCGGGCCAGCAGCGCCTGCTCGGTAATGCGGGCCAGCGCCAGCTCTCCCGCCAGCCGTTCGGTGAGGACGGCAACGTCCGGGTCGTCGCGCAGCGCCTCGACCACGCCGCGGGTCAGTTGCATGGATCCGCCAGAGGTTTTCGCCAGATTGTCGAAGCCGGGTTTCTGACTGGCGTTAACCAGATCCGTCAGAAGGGGCAGGATCTTTGCCTTTTCTTCGTCGATCAGCGGATGCAGGCCGATCCCCGCCTGCGCGCCGGAACGTGCATCCGGATCGTCGGTGGTCTGCGCCACGCTAATGATCTGCTCGCCGACAACGCGGGTCGTCCATTCGGCGGCCTCTTCGGGGGATGTCCAGGTGCTACAAAGTTCCCCGTCGCATTCGGAGGAGGTAAGAGACGTGGTGCTGGTAGCGGGCTGCTGGTTGAGGATATTCCAGCCTGCGGCGGTGGCGTCATGGACTACCTTAATCGGCGGCTGGCCTTTGCCGCCTCGCTTTTCGCCACCCACCCAGCGTTTACCCTTTTCGGCGGCCTCTTTTGCCGCTTTCTGGTCGGTGCGAATGGTGTCATTATCGCTGGCGGCGAGGGACTGGTAATTCTCCGCTTTGGCTCCGGAAAACCAGGCGGAATCTGTCGCTAAATCGGTCATCTTCTCCGCCATTTTCTGGCAGTTCAGCAGCGATTTATCAAAATCCAGCCGTCCCTGCAGCACGCCGTTGGTCAGCAGATCATAAAGCTGCGGATTGGCGCGCTGGATAATCATCGCGGGCAGGCTGGCAACCGCGCCAGTGGCGCTCTGGATAACGTTACCCATCAGTTGCTGGAAGCCATCGGTGATGCCGTTTAGCTGGTTGCGCACCGTGGTGTCGATGTCGAAATTGCCGCACATCATATCGGCGTTCCAGCCAATGCCCACGCTGAGCGGCGAGGGGCTGCGGCGTACCGGAGGCGGCATGACTGCCTCGCCGCCTATCTGATAGTAAAGCAGGTCGTCAACCGCGCCTCGCGTGCGGAAGCTGTAGTCGTCTGCCGCCACGCAAACCCAGGCGAAAAACATTAAGACCAGGTAAAGAACTCTCATCACCGCCTCCGTTAACCCGTACTGCCGAGGAAGGTTTGCCCCCGGCGCGGACAGCATTTGTAAGGCCGCCACAGCGTCCAGGCGTACGCGCCATCCTCCGCCAGCTTGTCGGCGTAGGTGTCGGTGGCGCTGCCATCCGGGAACACCGAACAGGCGGCGGATTTTTTCGGCGTGAGCATTTGCCAGCGATGGTTATCGCTGTCACCTTCGATAATCGGTGTGGGCGGCCAGTATCCGGCGCGGGATGAGGCGGTCAGTGGCGTGTAGATATGCGGTTGCCCGGTACGCGTCACCAGATCGGCCGCGCGCTGGGCGATAACGGCGGCGGCTTTATAGTCGTGCGTCTGGCTGATGGCTCCGGCGCGCGGGTAGATATTGCCCCACATATCGCCGTTCTGACCGACTTCCCGCATGCCCGGCGTCAGCGCCTCCGGGTATGTCATTTCCGGCACACCGCTGCGCCATGCCAGCGTATCGAGTTGACTCAGAAAGTACGGTTCAAAAGGCTGCGATGAAGGCGAGCAGATATAGCCAAACTGGGTGAAAAATTTTGCCAGTTCATCGCCTGCCGGGAAGCCGATAGCATCGGCATTCTTAAAGCGAATCTTGCTGTGCTGGCTGGCAGAACGAGGATTAGTATCGCCGCCGCCTTCTGCAACACCGGGCAACGGTGGTCTGAGTAACGACATCTCCGCCCACGGATTCTGCCCGGTGTTGCTGTAAGCCGACACCACCAGATCCGGGCGGAAATGACTGACCTTCACCGACGTGCGCACCGTACAGCCGAACGGCGTGCAATAGAGCCAGTAGCACAGGCCGACAACCCTGTAGTTCACGCAGTCCGGCGACAGGGCGGAAGCGGCAATTTCCGGCGTGGTAATGGCTCTGAGCGGGAAAGCGGCGCATAGCATCAGGGGCAGCAGAAGAGGAAAGCGGTCTGGCATAACGCCTCCGGCAACAGAGTTTTCTTCTGCCGGGTGTAGCGCAATGCTCATACGATCGCTGCTGAAAACTGGAACCAGCCCGTGAAAATTGTTAAGTCTGTCATCAACCTTTGCCGGGCTTTCTGGTGTTATTCTGTGGTTCAGGCCGGGCTACGAAAGTGGTTCCGGCCTGTTTTTTTCTTCATTTTTTATTGTGTTTAAGGAGCAAGGCTTATGCCAGTAAAACGAAAACATCTGACTCGCCATGAAGTGGGACAGATACTGCTTGCAGCGGACAAAGGGATCCATTTTGAGCGTGATTACTGCCTGATTCAGATGTGTTTTTTACACGGTCTGCGGGTCAGTGAACTGTGTGGGATGCGCCTGTCGGATATCGATTTGGTCGGGCGTTCGGTCTATGTCCGACGGCTTAAAAACAGTCTCTCAACGCAGCATCCGCTGTTTGATGCTGAACTGCCCGCGTTGATGCGCTGGCTGAAGGTGCGCCGCCGCTGGCGGGAGGCAGACAGCGACTGGCTTTTTCTGTCGCAGAAAGGAGGCCCGTTGTCGCGCCACCAGGTCAGGTTATTGCTCAGACGTTATGGCGAACTGGGCGGCGTCAGCATTTCCGCATATCCCCATATGCTGAGGCACGGATGCGGCTACGCGCTGGCGGACCTGGGACGTGATACGCGTTTGATACAGGATTATCTGGGGCACCGGAACATCCGGCATACGGTTATTTATACGGCGACAAATACGCAGAGATTTATGAATGTCTGGGGAAATGTGAGAGAAAACCACACAATTAGTGCCAGAATGTAAAGTAGTATCAGAAAAATTTAGCAAAGTGTCAAAATTTTTCTGAGACCCCTTTTGATAACGGACTATCTCTCTGTTTTAAAATAACTATTCCGAAAAAGTGCAGCTTAACACGCCTTTGGTACCCTGCTGGCAACGTGCGTGAGTCGTCCACGTTGCCAGTTTTCATTTGCTCACCGCCTTACTGTTTTATGCCATTCTGCAAGCTCAGTTCCTCTCCCGATGGCATTTTATTTCTCATTCTCTTCTTTCACATCATTTTCTCCTGAACTCACCACTCTGGCACTAACGGGAAAGTCTAACGCAGATTTTTTCACCGCCAGAGTGATGCGGGGCCGAGTCCCGAATGTTCTTTCATCAAGGAGAAACACATGAAAAAAACGATGTTAAGCGCGTGTTTTATGCTGGCGGCGGCTAATGCCATGGCCGCCGACGGTACCATCCATTTCACCGGTAGCATTACCGACCAGACCTGCAAGATCGACACTGGCTCCCAGAATCTACCGGTGAACCTCGGCAATGTTGCCCAGACCGCCCTTAACGGGGCGAAGGGGATGAGAGCGGCGCCAACGCAATTTACCATCAACGTGAGCGAGTGCCCGGAAACGGTCACTGGTGCAAATGTGAAATTTGACGGGACATCCGATAACAACGACCAGAGCCTGCTGGCGCTGGACAGTGGCACGGGCATCGCCACCGGGGTCGGGATCCAGATCGCAGATAAAAACGGCACGGCCATCCCGCTGCACTCCGCTTCATCCGACTACACCCTCGCAGAAGGCGCAAACGCGCTCGACTTTGTCGCCCGCTATGTCTCCACAGGCCCGGCGGTCACCACCGGTACAGCAAACGGTACCTCTGAGTTCACCATCATTTACAAATAACGCTGTGCCGTCGCGGGGCGCATTCTCCTCCTCCTACCCATGCGCCGCCGCATAACAGGGAGCGTTTCGCAGGGATGCGTATTTTTCGTCCGGAGATAACAAGATGAACAGGTATGCAGACATTTTGCTGGCGCTATTGCTGGCCGTATTTACCGTGCAGGCACAGGCCGGAATTGTCATTGGCGGGACACGGATCATTTATAACGGCGACAAAAAAGAGACCTCCGCTTCTATACGCAACCCCGATAGATCCGGCGTCTGGCTGGTGCAGAGCTGGGTAGACAGCGGGATGAAGGGAAGTAAAACGCCATTTATCGTGACGCCGCCGTTATTTCGCATTAATCCAGGCGAAGAGAACATCCTGCGCATTGTGCGCACCGGAGGGAGCCTAGCCTGCCTGAAGACCGGGAATCGGTGTTCTGGCTGAACGTGAAGTCCATTCCCGCCACCGACGACAGCGTGCCCCATAACAATGTTTTGCAGGTGGTGGTGAAATCCCGCCTGAAACTCTTTTACCGCCCGGCGGGGCTGGAAGGACAGCCGGAGACGGCTTACCACCACCTATCCGTTGCCCGCAGCGGCAACCGACTCACCGTCAGCAATCCGACGCCTTACTACATCACGCTTTTCACTCTGAAGGTGGACGGGCAGGAGATTAAAGAGGCCGATATGGTGCCGCCGAAGGGCAGCGTCAGCTTCACGCTGCCATCGGCCACGGCGTCCACGGTGACCTGGCAGTCGATCAGTGATTACGGCGGTGTCAGTCAGACCGAAAGCCGCAAACTCTGAAGGAGGGAATATGAATAACCCCAATTCCCGACTGATGATCTTCCTGCTGGCGCTGTTGCTGATTATGGTGCTCCTGTTGGGTTACCTGCGTCATGCTGAAGCCCGCGAGACTTTCAATACCCACGCGCTGGAGCTGGACAGTCCGAGCCAGGCGGTCGTTGACTTATCTGCCTTTTCCGAATCCGATGGCCAGTTACCGGGCACTTACCGGGTGACGGTGTATGTGAACGGCGAGCAGCAGGGCGAGGCGCAGGATATTGCCTTTGTTGCCGGGGCAGATAAAAAACTCACCGCACAGTTAACCCCGGCGATGCTGAAAGCCTGGGGCGTGAATACCGCCGCGTTTCCTGCGCTTACTGCACTGCCAGCGGACAAACCGCTGGAGGATATTGGCCGCTATATCCCGATGGCTTCCGGCGAACTGCGTTTCAGTAAACTGCAACTAAACCTCAGTATCCCGCAGGCGGCGATGAGCGCCACCGCGCGCGGCTGGGTGGATCCGTCCGAATGGGACGAGGGCGTACCTGCCGCGCTGCTGAACTATAACCTCAGCGGCAGCAATACCTGGCGCGACGGGGAAAATGGCTCCGATGATAACTACTACGCTAACCTGCAGAGCGGGCTGAACCTCGGCGCGTGGCGGCTGCGCAACTATTCCACCTGGAATTACGACGAGGATAACGGCAGCCACTGGGATTCGGTGAACACGTATCTTCAGCGGGACATCCAGCGCCTGCAGGGGCAACTTACGCTCGGCGACAGCTATACCCCGTCGGACATCTTCGACAGCGTGCAGTTTCGCGGCGCGCAACTGGCGTCGGATGACAATATGCTGCCGGACAGCCTGCGCGGATTTGCCCCGATCATCCGCGGTATTGCGCAGTCGAACGCCCAGGTCACCATTAAGCAGAACGGCTACACCATCTACCAGAGCTACGTCGCGCCGGGGGCCTTCGCCATCAGCGATCTCTATCCGACATCCGGCAGCGGCGATCTGGAGGTGACGATTAAAGAAGCCGACGGCAGCGAGCGAACCTTCGTCCAGCCGTTCTCGGCGGTACCGATTATGCAGCGTGAAGGCCGCCTGAAGTATGCCCTCACAGCCGGGAAATACCGTAGTGGCAACAGCGACAGCGATGAGCCGGAGTTTAGCCAGATAACGGCGATTTACGGCCTGCCGCATGCCATCACGATTTATGGCGGCACATTGTACTCGGAGGACTATCAGTCCGGGGCGGCAGGGCTGGGGTTTGGTCTCGGCGAGCTGGGTTCGGTCTCCGCGGATATCACCGCCGCCCACACCACGCTGAATAACGATGAAACTCACGACGGCCAGTCGTACCGGGTGCAGTACTCAAAAGATTTTCAAGCCACCGATACCAGCTTCACCCTGGCGGCGTACCGCTATTCCACGGAAGGGTTCTATACCTTCCAGGAAGCAAACGACTTACGCTCGGACAGCGATGATGGCTGGTGGCTGACATACAACAAGCGGCAGAAACTCCAGCTCGATCTCACCCAGAGTATCGGCAGCTACGGTTCGTTCTTTGTTTCCGGCTACCAGCAGGATTACTGGCATGAGGACGGTTACGAGCGCACCCTCAGCACCGGCTGGAATGGCAACATTAACGGTATCAGCTACAGCGTTTCCTACAGTTACAGTGATTACCCGGACAGCACCCAGCCTGCCGACCAGCAGCTGGCGTTCAGCATCCAGGTACCTCTCAGCCGCTTTATGCCGAACGCATGGGCCAGCTACAGCGTCAACACCGCGAAGCGCGGCGACACCCGCCAGCAGGTGGGCCTCAATGGGACGGCGCTTGCCGATAACAACCTCAGCTACAGCCTCCAGCAGAGCTACACCAACCACGGTGTGGGCGGCTCCGGCAATATCAACGCCGACTACAAAGGCGGGCAGGGGGAAATCACCGGCGGCTACAACTATGACGACGATATGCAGCAGGTGAACTATGGCCTGAAAGGGGGGATTGTCGTCCATCCACATGGCGTCACCCTTTCCCAGCCGCTTGGTGACTCACTTGCCATCGTGAAAGCGCCCGGGGCGGATGACGCGAAGGTGCAGAATAATACCGGGGTCTATACCGACTGGCGCGGCTATGCGGTAGTGCCGTACGTCAACGCCTACCGGAAAAACCGCATCGCACTGGACACAAGTACGCTTGGCGATGGAGTCGATCTCGACACCGCCGTGCAGACGGTGACGCCAACGCAGGGCGCAGTGGTAATGGCGGATTTCAACACCCGCGTCGGACGGCGCGTACTGATGACGCTGCTTTACCGTGGGCTGCCGGTGCCGTTCGGCGCTCAGGCGAAAATGAAGGAAGGCGGCAGCGGTATCGTTGGCGATGACGGCCAGGTGTATCTGACGGGCGTCCCGGATGAAGGTGATATCACGGTGAACTGGAACGGAAAGCAGCAGTGCGTGGTGCATTACCGGTTGCCGGAGAATGCCGCAAACGCGCCGGTAACGGAAACTGAGCAGGAGTGTCGGGAATGAAACTTATTCGCTACATTGTGGCCCTTACGAGTGTCATCATGTTTTCTCTGCCAGTGATGGTCTGGGCGTCATGCGCCTTTACGGGCGGTGCAACCTCAGAAATTAGCGGCTATGTCACATTTGGCAATGTGTCTGTTCAACGCGATGCGCCGATAGGTAGCGTGCTTGCTACGGCGACAACCGGGACTTATAACGGTGGGCAGGCGATTGCCGGATGTTCTGAACCCTGGACTTATCGCTGGGAACTGAGCAAATGGAGCTCGTTGAGTTCTCAGGGCAACAAAGTCTATAACACCAATATTGCAGGAGTGGGGCTCCGGCTAACAAACACTGCATCCGGAAAGTTGCTTCCTTATGACCAGAGTATGGGAACGGGCAGCGTCATTATTAATGCTGATGGTATTAAAGCTGAATTAATCAAAACGGGCGATATTACGGGCGGAACCCTGGATACAGGTATGCTGGCGCGAGCGTCTGTGGCGAACCAGTTTTATTTTGCCAATGTTACCCTGAATGGCACAAATACCATTACCTCTGAATCCTGCTCCGTTACCACTAACCCGGTTAATGTCCCTCTGGGCGACCATGATAAAAGTGAGTTCAGTGGTCCGGGTACCGGAACGGCCTGGCAGACATTCAATATCAATCTGAGTTGTGTTCAGGGCGCGCGAATTAATGTGCGTATTGACGCCACAGCAGATAGTGACGCAGGCGTACCCGGCGTCATTAAACTCGACAGCGATCCCGTTAATGCCAGCGGTGTCGGCGTTCAGGTCTGGTATCGCTATGAAGACAGCCCGGTACAGTTCGGCCAGGAGCGGTATTACTACACCTCGCCATCAGGTGGTAACGAATATGTTCAGCTTCAGGCGCGCTATTACCAGACAACGCAGAGCATCACGGCCGGGAAGGCGAACGCCACAGCGACATTCACGCTGAGCTACAAGTAAATCACCGGAGCAATGACATGAGAAAAGTTATATGTTTCTTGCTGTTGATGCTGGTGGTTTCTCCGATCGCCCGAGCCAGTTGTTCATTTTACAGCGGCGTGTCCGGAGAAGTGCCGGGTTATCTGAACTTCGGCAATGTGGTTGTCCAGCGTGATGCACCGATAGGCAGTGTACTCGCCACCGCAGTAACAGGTGCTTATAACAATGGCAATGCCATTGCAGGATGCACCAGGGAGGCCTGGACCGCTCGCTGGGAGTTGACGCAGTGGGGGACGCTCAGTGGCTATGGCAACGGCGTCTACAATACCAACCTCGTTGGTGTCGGTTTACGTCTGAGTGCAGCACAAACGGGCAAAGTACTGCCCTATGAAGGCAGTTACCCCTACAACGCCGGAGGCTCATGGGCATCTATTCCTGGCGATGGCATCAAAGGGAGCTTATCAAAACGGGAGATATCACCAGTGGCACGTTAACCGACGGTATGCTGGCGCGAGCCTCGGTAGTGAACCAGTTTTATTTTGCTAACGTCACGCTTAACGGCACCAACACTGTCACTGCAGCCTCCTGCTCGGTGACCTCGGTGACCTCGGTGGATGAGCCGGTCCAGCTTGGCGATCACAACAGGCAGGAGTTCAGCGGTGTGGGCTACACCACGGAGTGGAAGGCGTTTAATATCGTGCTGGACTGCAATAAAAGCGCGCATATTTATGTGCAAATTGATGCCACAAAAGATGCGTCGAATGCGCCAGGCGTGATGGCCATTGATTCCGAAAGCGGCGGTACCGCGGCGACGGGCGTTGGGGTTCAGCTTTACTTCGCGCCGGACAACAGCGCGGCGCAGTTCGGGCAGGTAAAGGATTATTATACTTCGCCTAATGGCGGGATGGAGACCGTTCAGCTTAAGGCGCGTTATTACCAGGCGGCTTCAGCGGTGACGGCAGGGCCCGCCAATGAGACGGCGACGTTTACGCTGACGTATAAATAGCTACCTGAACAATTTTACAGGTTTTAGACTAACCCTCTGTTTATCAGGGAAGATGATAATGACCCAATATTGGTGGAAAGATCTTTTTGATCGCGATAATAACTGGCAGGGTCTGGAGCTGACACTCAAGAGCAGCCAGAGGACCGATGTGGCAATGGAAATGCTAAGTGGTCGGTATGGGCGGATGGCGCTGCAGGTCTCCGGGAAGACATTATTCTGGGCATCAATGTTGAAAGATCATTCCGGTGTCTGGTTGGTGTTTAATGCCGATCATTCTGCTTGCCAGACATTATTACCGGCTGTCACATCTGAAGATATTGAGGGGATTAAAAGCAAAGGCGAACGGGCCTGGACAGGTGAATGGTGTCGCTATTTTTCCCGGCAATTAATGAATGCGCCAGTGCCTCTTCTGTCTCCTCGCCGATGGCTGATAAGGCCGATGGAGGCCAAATATTCATTACCCAAATTATCCGGACAGCGTGTTCCTGTAAATAGCTGGCGTTTTGATGCCCCAGAAAGCAGCGGGAATATCGGCTGTAGCTGGACGCTCTATGGCGAAGATTTTCCTGATTTGGTTAATCCTGACAAAGTCAGATTAGTGGATTGGTGGTGGGGAGGTAGCCTGCTACTTGGGCGTTATCCGATACAGCCTGATACCGGAAGGTTGAAATGGTGGCGTAAAAAATGCCGTGAGGGTGCGCTGCCTCCAGTACTTGTCTGGTATATAGCAGGGCTGGGATCATTTGTTATTCTTGATGGTCATTATCGTTTACAGGCAGCGATTGCAGAAGAAATTCCACCTTCATTTTTGGTTCTCAGCGAATTGCAGGAACGGGATTTTGCTACCGATCAAGACCATCGGGCCCGTATTGTCCGGGCTTTAGAACAGCAGCTCAAAAATCCTAAGTGCAAAATCGATGGTGTAAATCAGACGCTGATTAATCTTTATGACACACGCTATCTTTATGCCTCAACCCATAGCCGCGCGACGCTCGGCGAAGGAACGCGCTGGGCACACGAGTTAGAAAGCTATCTGCAACGGCATCAGTTGGAAGACTATCGGGACAGGATACTTAATGGCGTTAACGATGAATGCTGAATTAAGGGTAACAAATGGCGGCATTCTTTAGGGAATACAGAATAAACGGGCTTGCGGATACCAGCATCCCTGCTGGCTGACTATTTTAATGTCACTGGTTTTTGACTTTCGAGACTCTGGTGTACCGCCTCGCAAATACGGCTGACCGCCAGTCCGTCCACTGCGGTGACCGGGTAAGGCGCTTTATGTATGACCGTCCGCACAAAGTCATTGATGGGGTCGATCCCGAAACCGCTGGCGACACCGTTGCGGTAGTTGATGAAGTAGCTGTTGGGTGTGAGTGTCTTATCCGGGGTGGTGATTTCCAGCCCCCGATGCTGTGAAGAGCTTCGGATCCAGGTCGTCCCGCAGAGGATCTCAATGCGTCCGTCATTATCCTTTGGGAACCCCTCCGGCAATACCCACGAATTCTCGACCACCCATGAACTGCCGTCGGCCATTGTCAGCAGGCTCTGTACACTGTCATAAGTGTCTATCCCCCATATGTCCAGCAGTTGTTTTTGTCCTACCGCGTACACCGATGCAACCTCCTGACCGGATAGGTAGCGCACCAGGTCAAAGCAGTGGGAACCGAGAAACCACACCGGGGAGCTTGCGCCCGCCCAGTTCAGCCACTGCGTCGGGACCGTTATCACGTCGTCCATGCTGATATGGCCGCGCAAAATGCATCCGGTCTCCGGATTTTCCAGTTCGGCTTTAATGCGCATTACTGCCGGGTCCCAGCGTTTGTGGAAATCGACGCCGACCAGCAGGTCCCGCTGCTGCGCCATCTCCACGATAAGCTCGCACTCGCGTACTGAGGTGGCGAGCGGTTTCTCCGCCAGCACATGTTTGCCGTAGCGCAGGGCGGTGAGGATGGATTCGGTGTGGTACGGGTCAGGTGTCGCCACCGAGACGATATCAATAGCCTCCTGCTGTAGTAACCGATCCAGTCGTGTGTAGCCCTGGATCCCGTACGCCATGGCAAGATCATCACAGCGTTCCTCATATGTTTCGCAGATGGCGACCAGTACAGTGTCTGGGTTATGGCGGTACGCGTTCATATGGTGTTTGCCGTAGATACCTGCGCCGACCACGGCGGCTCTGATTTTGTTCATTAGTGAGTCCTCAGAATAAGCCCAGGGAAAACAGCCAGCCAATGATGACGGCCAGCGGCCCCGTTAACTGACGTGAGAGCAGAAAGGCAGGGACACCTTTCGCGATGGTCTCCGGCTTCGCCTCCTGCATCGAAAGGCCGACCGGCACGAAGTCGCAGCCGACCTGCACATTGATGGCAAACAGCGCGGGCAGGGCGAAGGCCGGAGATATCGCCCCTGCGCCAATCTGTGTGCCTATCATCACGCCAATCACCTGCGAGATGGCCGCGCCCGGTCCGAGCACCGGGGAGAGGAACGGAATGCCGCAGATAAGCGACAGCAGCACCAGCCCCCACAGTGAGTTCGCCAGCGGTGTCAGGGCGTGGGCAATCAGGCTGCCGAGTGCGGTTTCCTGCACCAGCGCAATCAGCAGCGAGACAAAGGCCATAAACGGGATAACGTTGCGTAGCGACACATCCACCGCCTCACGGCTGGCGGCGAACAGCAGGGCGATAACGTGGCCGACGGCGGTGCCGGTCTGCTCGACCATGTGCACCAGTTTTTCCGTACCATGTGCTGGTGGCAGCGTGGTGATAACCCGTGGCGCAGGCTCCTGAGTCGTTTCAGGCTTGTAGTCAGGGGCTTCGGCGGTATCCACCAGAACCAGCTGTTCCATCGTCACGCCGGAGACGTAGTTCTCTTTGGTGATAAAGTGCGCCAGCGGCCCGGCGCGCCAGGTGGGAAGCACGTTGATGGTCGGGATGCCCTTCTGCGGATACAGACCGCAGCGCAGGGACCCGGCGCAGTTAATCACCACGCACAGAATGTCGTTATCCGGAGGAATGTCTGAGAAGCCGTTGACGATTTCCGATTCGGTGAGTGCGCCGATTTCTATCGCGACGGGATGGATTTCCCGCCCGGTCAGTGACAGCACCTTTTTGCCGCTGCCAACGTACAGCCACAGCCCCTTGCCGTAGCCGCCGGGACCGGGTGGAATGAGTACCGTGTTCATGGCCGCCCCTCCTCTATCACCAGGTTACCGTGCAGGTCATGGAGTTTCGGCACCGGGCCGGAGAGATGGACCGCACCGACGTGGCAGGGATTCAGGTCGCCGTTGAACACCAGCGTCAGGTGGCCGAGTTCAAACAGCGCCTGCTGTGCTCCCTTGCCGACGGCAGTCACCAGATAATCATGGCCCGCCAGCATCAGGCGGTCGCCGGGGAGTATCATCAGGCTCTCTTCCCGGAACGACGGTTCCAGCGATAGCGAGTAATCCAGACAGTCCTTCGGTCCATTGCTGTCGAAGGTGATGAGCATTTTGTCGGTCAGGCCGTCGGCGACAAACAGCCCGATGGCAGTAATACGTGCGCAGTAAATCATCATGGCGCATTCCCCCGCTTGCTGAGCCGTAGGAACAGGTACTCGGTGATAATCCCGCGAATCAGGCCAATCAGCATGGCAGCGGCGATATAGCGCAGCGCCAGCGAGGTGACGGGCAGGCCGAGCGCCTTAACCCCGGCGGCGACGCCAAGCCAGACGAACAGCTCCGACGGCACCACATGGGGAAACAGGCTGGTGAGCGGATGGGCGGTAGTGCCGAGTGCATCCTCATAGCCGGGCTTGCTCTTCTCGGGTAGCAGTTTGCCTAAAGTGAGCGCGCCGGGGCTGCTCATAAAGAACCAGCCGAGCACCGGCAGCACGCCGTAGGTGAGGGTGCGCGAGCGGCCGAGCAGGGCGGCCACTTTCTCCATTCTGACGGTGCCGACCAGCTTCATCAGGAAGTTGATGGCCAGCAGCAGACAGACAAGCATCGGGATAAGCCCCGTCATCATGTCGAGGAAGATTTTGCCTGCGGCCTGGAACAGGTGGATAAAGCCTTCAGCCAGGGAGACCAGAAACATGGCGGCCTCCTGCGAGTGGTGCGATGGTGCATGGTTGTGGTTCGGTGTGCATAAACAACTCTCCTGTCAGGTGTCGTTGGTTAATGCGTCCTGCCACTCATAGCGCGGGTCGTTATGTCCCGGAGTTGTCGGTTGTTGTCATGGGGTGAAGCGGTTTACGGGGTTCACGTTTGTTACTGGAATTGAGGTAACGGCCGGGCCAGATTTCAGACGGATGCACGTCGAGCGCAATGGCAATCAGCCACTCTCCTTTCGGCCACGGGCGGTTCAGGGCATTCGCCAGCGTCGAAGAGGCCAGTCCCGCTTCCCGCGAGAGTTTCGCCAGACTGGTGCCGCGCTTGTGCAGGGCGGCGATGATGTCGGCGGGGTGCCAGTCTTTTTTAGTCATTCCATTTACCTCTCTAATCCAGATGCTACGTTTTTCGTAGTATCTAAGTCATTAAAAAACTACGAATCTCGTAGTTATGCAAAAAAGACTCAGACAACGGGATATTTTCGTCCGTCGATTAAAAGAAGCCCGACAGCGCTTAGACATTTCTCAGACTACTGTGGGGATTGCTGCGGCTGTAGATCCTTCTGTTGCAAGCACCCGTTTCAATCGTTACGAGAAAGGTGTTCATGAGCCTGATATGGAAACCGCTGCACGTATCGCTAATGTGCTGAATGTCCCCCTGCCATGGCTGTTCACTTCGGATGAGAATCTTGCTGAACTGATTCTCAACTTCGCTGCTCTCTCCCCTGATTCGCAGCTCCGGTTACTGGAAGCATCCCGTCAGATGGTGAATATCTCTCCTGAAGATGACGTTTAACAGACGGTCTCTTTTAACCTACCACTGTAATACTACGTTAATCGTAGTATCGGCAGCAAGCAAAAACTACGATTCTCGTAGTTATGAATACAAGTAACCATTACAACGATATTTTTTGCCGTCGCCTGAAGCAGGCTCGACTGGCGAGTGGGCTTTCACAAAAAAGTCTGGGGATCGCTGCAGGGATTGATGAGTTTGTCGCCAGTACGCGTATCAATCGGTATGAAAAGGGTGTGCATGAACCGGGAACTGAGATTGTGCAGAAAATGGCCGAAGTTTTACGGGTGCCGTTGGCTTACTTTTATGCTGAAAATGATGATTTGGCGGAGTTGATGCTAGTTTTCTGGGCATTATCCGAATCAGAACGTCTTGATATTATTAACTTTGCAAAGAAAAAGATTATTTGAGAGCAAATTTATAACATGATTTGACCTAAGTATTAGATACACGGATTTACTGTTACAGAATAGTAGATTGCCAGATAGGAAGATTTAAGGACTATTGGGAGTTAAAAATATGTTGTAGTTACCTATGGTTATGGGTAACTAAATGATTATTTAAGATTTGGTTAATGCTTATGAAGTAAATATTCCTCAGAAAGGAAGTGAAGCGAGCGATTAGTTATCGCCGCGCTTACTCGATTTAATAGATTTGACAATTTTAGCTATGAAATTTTGAACTACACATGAGGCACATATAGGACGAGGGAATAATTCCCTCTCACACTGTTGTATGAATGGCCAGCCTTTGAGAAGCCATGCTTAGCGAATAAGCGTTGCATACCGGTATTATTTTCTCGAACAGTTCCAAAGCATGCTTTACCTGATGCTTTATTAGATATGTACTGGTGTATGGAATCCATTAATACTCCACCGTATCCATTTTTTCTATTTTCTTCAATGACATAAATCCAGCCTATTTCGTACTCATACTTATCTTCATCAGAAAAACCTGCTTTATAAAAAACGCCTGATTTATAAGATTTTTTCGGTCGTTTAAGTGCAGCAATACCAACATATTTATCTTCTTTGATAAAGAAAAGTTGCTCAGCATTTAATATTCTGCCTTTCAGACCGTTAGGATCGACTTCGTCACCCATGAGTATGAGTTCCTCAAATGCTTTCAGTTCATCCGCACTACAATTTTCAGGGCTCTTAGCTAATATTTCCATGTAAACCACTCTTTCTATGTGTTTAATCAATTTTATACATGGATATTATGCTTATTTAAAGTGGTTTTAAACATATAAAGGTAACAGAAGATGAGATAGTTCGGCTTAAGACTAAGCATTTAATTACCAGAGGGTACTTCCATTTAAGTGTAAATCTGAGTTTGCCAAGATTACAATCATAATTGATAAACAAACGAAGTATCATCGGTAGGCAAAAGAGGCCTTAGTCATTATTTTTGCAGCTTCCACCTCACTACACCCCGTCTCTCGCATAATCCGCATCCTCTCTGCCTTCTCATGCTTTTCGGTCATCGCCAGCGCCAGATACAGCGTTGGCGGCACTACCCGAAATAACGCCTCCACACGCGGCGAGAGCACCACGCCCTCGGTATACTGCCCCGGTGATTTCACCGCCGAACGTAGCAACTGTCGCTGCTCATCAGTCAGCGCCTTAAACCGACAAACCTGCTCAATCTCCTCCGGCGGCATCACCAGCAGTTCCCACCACTCGATCATATTGAGCAGCTTCTTCGCCTCATCAGGAAAATCCGCTAGGTTCTGGGTCGCCAGCCACAGCCAGATGCCGAGTTTGCGCCACATCTTCGAGCCCTTAGTCAGAAAGCGCGCCAGCTGCGGATTGACGGTAATGATATGCGCCTCATCGGTGATGTTAACGATGGGGCGGGCGAGGTGCTGGTCGCGCTCGCCGAGGTTATTGATATGGTTAATCAGCGAGATATAACTGATGGCAAGCTGCGCTTCATAGCCTTCGCGGGCAAAGGTGGCGAGATCCACCAGGGTGATGTCCGCCTCCGGCCACATCTGGCCTTCACGGTTAAACAGTTCACCTTCAAACCCGGCGCAGAACAGATTGATGGATTCCGCCATCTCATACGCCCGCTGGCGGCGGGTTTCCGGCAGGCTGGCATCGCGGGAAAGGGCGAACAGTGCATCGCGGATATCCTGGGTCAGCGTCTGGCGTTTTTCCTCGTAGCAGGTATGCGCGGCGGCGATAATCGCCTGACGGATCATCGCCCTGTCTGGTCGGGTGAGGCGTGCATCCTCTTTCGCTTCGCCGCCGGTGATCATCAGCCGGGCGGTGATCTCCATTTCGCCCAGTACGTCGCGCTTGTCGTCGCCCTCGCTCTCTTCGTCCTCCGGCGGTTCGGCATCAGTGACAGCCTGTTCCACCAGTCGCCACGCGTCGGCGAACAGCGGCAGGGTGACGCCGGAGCCGGGGCGCAGGCTGATTTTATTCACCGTCAGGCCGTAGGCGGCGGCGTAGTCCGCCATCAGGCCAAACGAGTTCCCGGCCTCAATGATAAACAGGCGCGGACGATGCAGCGCCATCAGTTGTGCGATTTTGGCGTTCAGCGTGGCGGACTTGCCCGCTCCGGTCGGGCCGAGCAGCAGCAGATGGCCGTTCTGGGCGCGGTCCAGCTTGTTCAGTGGATCGAAGCACAGTGGCGCGCCGCCACGGTTAAAGTAGCAAATCCCCAGATGTCCGGTGCCGGTTTCCCGTCCGTAAACCGGCAGCAGCCCGGCGATATGCTGGACGAAGTTGAGTCGGGTATACAGCCCGCGCGTGTCGCGCAGGGGATCGAAACACATCGGTAGCCAGCGCAGCCAGTGGCTGAGTGGGGCCACTTCGTGCTGCTCCTGCACCGGCACCAGTCCGGCGTTGAGCAACAGGCTGTGTAGCTGGCGCTGCTGGCGAAATAGGGTATCGGTGTCGGGCGCATGCAGGTAGAACGCCAGCGTGCTGCGGTAGAGCTTATGTCCGTCCTTCAGGTAGCTGCGTACCTCGTGGCAGTCGCGGCGGGTGTATTCCGAATCGGTGTTGTCGCCAATCGCCCGTTCGGAAAGATGAATGATGTGCTGCTCCAGTTTGTCCTGCGGATACGCCACCACCGTCAGGTTCATGATGGTGCCTGCAGGCAACAGGTCGAACAGGGCATTGATGCCGTCGCCGCGCGCGGTTTCTCCGGTCAGCAGGCCGGGCGGCGGCGCTTTGCGCAGGCGGTCGACCACCACCACTTTATGCGGGCGGTTATCCAGCCACCAGACACCGTTTTCCACGTCTGAGCGCGGTTCGCTCGTCAGTAGTCGTTCGGCGAAATCGGTGATGACGGGCAGGGATTCCGCTTCCGGTAAATCCAGTTGTCGCCAGAAGGCTTTTTTATCTTCAACGGGCGGCGCGGGGTTAAACCAGCGCACCAGCCAGCGGTGAATGGCCTGCTCATTCTGACGGACTGCGCTTATGCCCGCCGCTTTTAGCCCGGCGGTAAGGCGTTCGCAGATATTATTCAGCGTCTCTTCCGGCGACGCTTCATCCGATGGAAGAGCGGGAAGCCAGCGGTAGACCACCATCCGCGTGCGCCGCCACGTTGTCCGCCAGCGGGTACGGGTGACGGTGTTATCTAGAAACAGCCCTTCATCGCGGGTGAGGGGGGTCATATGGTTTGCCATCTGCGCAAGCCATTCTCGGGTAAAGGCGGAGTCGCGGATCTCCGGCGCGGCGTAAGCTGCAAGTGATGCCAGCCACGCCTCGCTGTCGTCCTCATCCTGACAGAAAAACTGCACCACCCACGGCGCGCGCTCATGCTCGTCAAAGGCATCCTGCAATGCGTCGGTGACGGTATCGCGGACCTGTTCCAGAAACGCCGTCGAGCGGCCTTCGGTACCAACAGGATTTAGCTCAAATACGGCACCTACCGAGCGGCCATCCTCCAGCAACAGCGTCTGTGATTCAGGCAAAAATTCCACCCACGGCAGCCAGTCGACAAACGACGGGCCTCTGCGGTAGCTGGCGTCCAGCGTCTGTTGCGGGAGACCGCGCCGTTCAATCATGGCGGCGTCAGGCGTTCGCCCGGCAATGAATACTGCGGGCGGGTGTAGAAGGGGAAGACGGTGCTGTAACCAGGCACCGGCGTGTTGCCGTTAAGGTGCGGGAAAACGTACAACACCATATCCGGGTTGGGCAGTCGCGGAAACTGGCTGCGGAGAGTGTCTGCCGCAGATTGTTCCACCGGGCCATCCGGCGGGCGGCGCAATTGTGCGCGGGCATCCAGCAAAGCCGCATTGCCGCCGCTTTGCTGCTGCCACAGCGAGAGCATGCTGGCATCAGGATCGACCGGCATCAGTTCCTCCTGTGAGGTGCTGCATCCGGCCAGTAAAAACAGAAGTATCAGGATGGTGTATTTCATTCCAGTCCCCCCGGTGTGCTGGCCTGCTGGTATTTCACTTTGCGGCCTTCCGGCTCGTAGTCGATGGTCAGCGGTTCGGTGAGATGCACCGCCACCTTGTGGCCCGGCGGCACATACACCGCGTCGAACATCTGGCCGTAGTGCTGTTTCATCCAGTCGGCGGTCTCTTTTAATCCGCCGCCGATGGCCTGGCCGAGCACGTACTTGCCGTTGTTGCCCGTCACTGCGCTGGTGATGCTGCCGTCCTCCACCACGGTGGTGCTTTCGCCATTGGCGAAGGCCTGCGCCGCCGCACCGGAACCCGCCAGCAGGAACTGCGAGGTCAGGTACTCCTTCGCATTGCTTTTGCGCTCGCCGGGAATACACGGCAGCCCCTGGTTATCCGAGAGCCAGCCGATCTCCTGCTGCTTGTTGCCGGATTTGCCGCCCTGCGGGACTGTGTGGATGGTGCCGTCGTGGAACACAAAGGTCATTGAGGTGATTTGCCCGCGCACACAGGAGAGCGTCCAGTCGCCGGAGGCGATACCGGAGACCACTGCACCCGCCACGTCCGGCAGTTCGATGCCATTGGCGGTGAGGTTGTCCTCGCCAATCAGAAGTTTAAACGGGTAGGGATCGCTGACGGTGCCGTTAAGCGGCACGCGGCCAATCAGCGCCGTCATCGCCACCGATCCGGTCAGCGTGGCGTTCTGCGGCAGGGTGTAGACCTTCACGTCAGGTTTCGGCGGTGGTTTGTCGGCCGCTTTCAGAGGGACGCGCAGCAGCTTTTCATCCACAAGTGGAGGCGCATCCAGCGGCTCCAGCCAGCGGATATCGGGTTGAACGTCGGCAGGCAGTTCGCCGGGCGTCAGCCCCAGACCGGGCGGGATATCGTCCGGGCGTTTCGCCATCAGGCGGTCGAGTTTATCCAGCAATCCCCGCTGGCTTTTCAGTAGCTCGTCGCGCATCTGGTCCTGCTGCCTGCGCATATCGCCGCGCAACTCCGATACCAGCGTCGCCTGCTGCGCTTTCAGCCGCTTCTCGCGCGCCTGCTGGCTTTCATTATCGCTCTGGATAGCCTGAAGCTCCCGGCGGTACTGCTTCATCTGACCGACCAGCGTGGCGACGGTATCGGCAGGCGTGTCTCCATCAATGCCCAGATCGCGCAGTTCCTCCGGCGTTAATGTTGCCACGCTGCGGGACGGGGATTTCTCAGTGGTGTTTTTGCTGGCTGGGCGCAGCAGTAACCAGACAGTGAGAAAGACAATCACAGGCAGCAGGATTTTCAGCAGGAGGCTCTGGCGCGGCATCATGGTTTCGGCTCCGGCAGCAGGGCGCGGGAAACCGGACCTTCCGTCACCAGGTACACCACCGTGGTATCTTCTGCCAGACCACGCGGGCCGAGCCAGCCATGCTGGAACGCGGCGGCGGTGAACTGCCCCTGAAGCTCGCGCGGATCGAGCGTGATGCGCTGTCCGCTCTGGTTTTGCAGGCGGATGGCGGTGACGGTGGTGGCATTAACCTGCCATGACGCCAGCGGGATGGCGGTAACAGGTTGCTGTGGCAGTAAGGTGGTGATGCGCTTCGTCAGCCGGACGGGGGCAGACGTGACGCCGGGCAGGGCTTCGACGGTGCGCAGCGGCGCATACAGGTTCTGCGCGGCATAGCGTACCAGCAGAATGGGCAGGGGCTCGGTTGATGCTGTCACCGGGACGGACGTTTTTGCTGTGGTAGGCGTCTGCGGCGCATAGCTAATTTGCACGGGTTCAAGTGGCGAAGTGCCCTGGGTGGCCTGAATATCCAGCAGGATCAGCTCGCCGCTGCCGGTATCTCGTAGTTGAATGCGGGTGGACGGGAACGCCGTATTTGCCAGCAGGAAGACCTTACCGCCTGCGCTTTGCAGACGCACTTTGCCTTCCAGCGTGGCGGGATAGCCAATACGCACCGCTTTCCCCACATCGACAATCCGTTCCTGCCCGATATGCAGCGTGACGGGCAGGGGGATGTTTTCCCACTGCACCACTTCCGTGGCGACGACCGGGAAACTGAACAATAAAGCAAAGAGGACTGGCTTCATGGTTTCTCCTCTGCCACCAGACGCTGTGGCGCAGCATCGGTACAGTCGATCGCCAGTCCCCACGGATTTTTCTCCGCATCAATGGCGTAGCGCATCACCTGCAGCGGGTAGCGCACTAGCGCCTTTTTCACCGGCTCGTTCTGGTAATACTCTTCAACTGCCACGTCGAGCGTTACCAGCCAGGCATCCCGGCTTAAGGTCTCGACGCGCGGAACGGGGTGTTTATCGCCGTCATGCACCAGGCTGCTGTAGCCGTGTCCGGGCAGTTCATACACGCCGCGTGTGCGCTCGCGGAGCTCACCGCCGTTGCGCCGTACCTGGAAATCGTGCTCCAGCCGGGTGTGGCAGGCGGGCGTCAGGTAGGCGCGCAGCGAACGAAGGTTACGGGAATAGTCCTCCTCGCCGTTGTCCGGCCAGCGGTTTAGCTGCTGGAAGATATAAAAGGTGAAGGCGTAAACGCTGGCGGGCGGCACCTCCCACCACGGGCGGGTACTGCCGCTGCGCAGGTCCGGCGGGAACCAGAGCGTGAGCTTTTGCGGCGCGCTGTACCAGCCGTAGCCGACGCCCGCCAGGCACAGACACAGCAGAACAGTCACTGCCCGCAGCGTCAGGATATGGTTATCGCGCTCGGCCAGCGCGTGGCGAAAGCGGCTCATCGCGGACTCCTGCGCACTACCCATACGGTACTGTGCTGGACCAGTTGTGAACCCCGAAGATGATGGCGCTCCAGCCAGGCGAGGATCGCCTGCGGTAGCCAGCTGTCGGGCTTACCGCGTTTCGCGCGGGCTAGCATGCGCCCGCCGCCCTGAATCAGTAACGCCGCACCTGTCAGCGCCGAACCGGGGATCAACGGCCAGTAGCGGGTTATCAGGGCCAGCATTATGCCGAACGCGCAGCCGCCGCCAAGACCGCTCGCCAGTGCCAGAAACAGCTCACTGGTGGTCAGGCCGCGCCAGACCACGGGCTCGCGGTTGAGGCGGTCGGGGAGAAAGGGGATGTTCGCCATATTACAGGACGTCCGAAGCCTGGTTGAGCAGCCAGATGATGACCACCAGAAGAATGCTGCCGACGCCCGCCATCGAGCCCAGATCTTTCCACTGCTTGCGCCCGCTCTGGATCTCCGAGTAGGTAGCAATGCAGTTGTTCGCCACCACTAGAAAACCGACGGCGCAGATGGCCAGCGCCAGCAGCACCACGATGTCAAAACCGTAGTTTTGCAGCGTCTCCATAATGCCCTGGCCCTGACTGCGCGACGGATCTTCCATCGTTGGCAGGTCGGCCAAGGTGTTGAACGCAGCAAATAACAGTAACAACAGCCAGCGCATGATGCCTCCTTAGCTCAGTATCAGCCAGAAACAGACCAGCACCAGTAACAGTGAACGAGCCGCCACTGCGCCAAAACTCTGCCAGCTCAGGCGCTGGCGGCAGACGCCCTGCCAGGCGACCATTAGAGTCCAGGCGCACCACAGCAGCAGGACGCTGGTAAACAGACCAAGCACCAGCAGGCTGACGGTCTCTGGTTTGCTCAGGCTAGCAGCCTGGAAGGCGGCGAGTTGCGAATCAGTCATCGGGTTTCTCCCGCTGGTAACTGGCGCTCAGGGGTTGGACTGCGCGAGGTTGTGCCCTTGCCGGGATAAGGTAGTGGCGAATGCCCTGTTCAACGGCAGTGATGTCCTGCTGCGCCTGTAAGTAGTCGAAGAAGTAGCGTGACTGCGGGTCTGTGCTGGCGCTGGTTTGGGCACGCGCCAGTGAGGTTTTAACGCCGTCGAGTTGCTTCAGCGCGAGGGCGAGTTGAGCGGGTTCAGGCGAATCGGCTATTGAATAAAAAGAGACAATCAAAAGTGTTAAAGTGAATCGATTTTTCATCTTAAAATACCTCATTCATTTTACATTATGGTAAACCCCTATCGAAAAACCTCCTTCGATTAACTATTCGTAGGTAAAAAAAATTGTCACAATCTAAACTTGACGGAGTTCCCTCTATAAATAAAATGGATTATATTTTAAAGGTTTGTGAAAGATTGTTTATTTGATTGGAAATTACTTAGAGAAAAGGAGATGTAAGTGAGATTTAAACGTGTTCCTCGAAATTTTAAGTTGTCAGATATAGGTGAACCCATAATGTATCTTATTGACGATAACTGGGATGATTTTAGTTTTCGAACAACGTTCAAAAGTGTTGTATATGATGAGGAAAATAAAAGGCATGACTTGGGGATTTTAAAAATCGGTTGTATAGGGCAAGATGAAAGCCGAACAGAGATAGATGAAAGTTTTTCCGTGCTAAAGGATAACTATTTTTCTTTAGGACAAAGTGTCGATTATTATTTAGGTGTTAGAACGTTAAGTAGAGCATTGCAAACTGAAATATTAAGTGGTCTAAATGATGTTGTATATAATGCTGACTTGCTTTCAAAGGTATCAAATGAAAGGGTAATGACTTATTCTTTATTAAGAGATGTTAGTCTTTCTACAGTAAAAAATCAATTTAGGCGATTAATAGAAGGTGGTGATATTCTTACTGAATATCATTTTGGATTTGTTTCAGGTAATGCTAAAAGCACGATGGATCTTGATTTTCATGTTATTCCAGAGGCAAATCCACCGACTAATATTCATGTGATAATTGGTTCAAATGGAGTCGGTAAAACAAGTTTGCTCAATCATATGATTGAATCAGTGTTAAAAATAAAAAAAATAAATACAAAACACTCTCAATTTTATTTGACTGATGAGGATGATGATAAGACAAAAATTAATGATATTAATGAAATATTTTCTGGGGTCGTATCGGTTGCTTTTAGTGCATTCGACCCATTTACCCCACTTCCTGAGGAAAAAGATAAAACTAAATCGGTAAAATATTCCTATATTGGTTTGAAGCGAGTAAATAATATTGGGGGTAAAATAGGTACTCACAAAAGTAAAAGAATGCTTGAAAATGAGTTTGCCGAAAGTTTATACAGTTGTTGTAAAAAAGAGAAGTCAAACCGTTGGTTACGTTCAATTCACATTTTGGAATCCGATGTTCTATTGAAGGATCATAACTTTGGTGATTTGATTGATTTATATACTCAAATGGATGTGAGTGATAGTGATGAAGATACATTCAAAAGAAACTGCAGAAATAAATTCAGGAAACTGAGTTCAGGACATGCAATTACTATGTTAACGATTACTAAGCTTGTAGAGGTTTTAGAAGAAAAGACATTAGTCCTAATGGATGAACCTGAGTGTCATTTACATCCACCATTACTTTCCTCTTTTATTCGAGCAGTTTCTGAGCTATTGATATATAAAAATGGTGTAGCAATCATTGCAACTCATTCGCCAATTATTCTCCAGGAAGTACCTAAAGTCTGTGTGTGGAAAATTAAACGCTTTGGTGAGATCTCTAAAGCTGAAAGACCTCAAAAAGAGACATTTGGTGAGAATGTCGGATTACTAACAAGTGATGTATTTGGTTTAGAGGTTACTGAATCTGGATTCCACACTTTATTAAATAATGAAATTAGGTCTAATCCAGGGGCAAGTTATAAAAAAATTCTGAGGAAATTTGATGGGCAACTTGGTTCAGAAGCTAAAATGATTTTGCAAGGATTGTTGTATTCCGAAGGAGAAAATTGATGAAAAGGATGAATAAACCAAATGACAATGCTATGGAGGTATTTGCTCTTTGTATTAGTAAGGTAAAAGATGTGAATTTAAGGAGAAATCTTGGGGATATTAAACAATTGATTAATCAGGCTGCTATAGAATATGATGAACATGCACAAAATGCTGATTTATACCGTGTGCCACAATCGATAAATATTAATGATAACATAACAAAAGTAGTTATGGAGAAAGTATACACACAACGAATGGCTAAAGCATCTTCTCCGGGACGTAACGTTTATGACCGATTACGTTCATCTGCTGAGTTTAATCTATGTCCATTATGTGGACATAGGCAAGTTAAAACATTAGATCATTACTTACCGAAATCTAATTATTCCAAGCACGTTGTTATGCCTTTTAATTTAATCCCTGCATGTTCAGACTGTAATAAAGATAAATTAGACGTAGTTGCTTTGGATAAGGAAAGCCAAACTCTACATCCTTACTATGATAATGTAACTGAATATCAATGGTTATTTGCAGAGGTTATCGAAGGTGAGCCTGCATCTGCTCATTTTTACACGCGTGACGTCCCTGAATATGATGATGTTTTAAATAGTAGGATTAGAAATCATTTTGAGATTTTTAAGTTAAACTCATTGTATGTTTCTCAGTCTGGCGTCCTATTGTCTAATCTCAGATATAGAGTGATTGATTTATATGAAAGAGGAGGTTCAGAGGCTGTTACTGATTATTTTTGCGCAGAAGCAGAAAGCAGGGTTAGGTATTGCCTAAACTCATGGGAAACAGCTATTTACTTAGCTTTGTCAGAGAGCGAATGGTACTGTAATGGAGGATTTAGGTAACTATTTTTTGCATTTTTTGATATGCATAGCTATGGTTGAAAATTAGAGAATTTAAAAAGAGTGAGCTATATATATCGCTTAAAACTCCCTGCTGCCATCCACACCGTTATCCCGGGCCATAAGGCGGCAGGGAGTAAAACCAGCATTGCGGGCAGAAACAATGGTTGCGCCAGATAAAACACCCAAACCGTTGAGGTGACTGAACTGCCGAACCTGATGACATAACGATGGAGAAAAACGGATTCCAGCCCGGAGCCAAACCGCCTCAAGTCCCGTTGAACCAGCCCATCAGCCAGCGCGGTTAAGGCACAAAGGCAAAACAGAGGCTGCATGGCGATAAGCCATGTCAGGCGTTGCATAAAACTCACCAGAGTATAGACTAGGGCGATGAACGGTTTGTGCAGAAGCCTGTTGACCATAAGCACGTGAGTTGCTCCTTTTTCCAACAGTGTCACAATGTCATTCCCGAGCGGATGTGGTTGCAACGCGATAACCAGTTCCACCCGTTCCTGTTTCATCACCTGAAAAACATGTCTGCTCCCCTCCTCCGGCCACCAGAAATAGAGCCCCGCCAGTTCCAGTACGATCCGCAGAACCAGCGCGCCGATCACCAATCCGATAAGCCGTCCGGCCAGCGACAGTAGCCAGCCTATTGATCCCTGTGCCGGGCGTGACGGAGGAGGTCGTTGTTCACTCATTCCGGCAGCCCCTGCTGGTGCGCCTGCATCCACGCCGCCAGTTGCGCGACGGACTCCGGTAGTGGGCTGTGCTTATCTGCTACGGGCAGTGGCAGACGAATTTTCCACAGCTGCCCGCCCTCAAGCAGGGCAAAGGCCTGGCCTTTGGGAAGCTGGATCAGCGCGGCGGTATCCAGCAGCGGTACATTGCGGGTGACCACCTGCTCGCGGGTATTGCTGCTGAAGCTGTTGATGCCGCCCGGTGTGTCGGTGACGCCGGAACTCACCTGGCGGCTACGTACTTCGACTTGGGGCAGTTGTTTCGTCAACAGTTCAGCGGTAGCGGTTTCACGCACCCGCAGCATAATCAGGTTATTAAAGTTGCCCACAACCTGGCCTGCCTTGGGCGCGCTGCCGATACGGGCCTGAATGTCGCTCAGGGTCTGGGTATAAGCAGTGACCTGAATACCCGCGCCGCCGCCCTTGTTGACCAGCGGGATAAATTCGTCACCCATTAGTTCGTTAAACTCATCGCAGTGCAGGTTGATGGGCGGCGGTTTTTCACTGCTGGTGGGTAGTCCTTCGTTGAGGCCAAAGTTATACAGATGCCCGGAGACGCTCACCAGATCGGCAAACATTGAGTTACCGACAGCGGCAGCGACCACTGCATCGGAGAGTGCATCCAGCCCGACATACACCACCGCTTTCTGGCGGATCGCCTGCTGCCAGTCGAGGATCGGACGCGTGTCGTCCAGATCGTGGTAGTCCGGGGCGAGCAGGGCGGCGAGCGTGCCGGTGGTCAGCTTTTCCAGCAGCGGCAGCAGCGAGGCGACGATCTTGTCGAAGTAGGTCTTGTCATAGCGCACCGCCGAGAGCAGGCCGTCGAGGATAGGATCGTGTAATTTTTCCGCGTTGAGGTACTGCTCCAGCGCTACCACGTGAGGATCGCGGCCCTGCATATGGCGCGGTGTGTTTTTGTCGTTTACACGCTCCGCCAGTTGCGCCACCACTTCCCACGCCCGCGCGTTGTGGCGCGGCAGCACGATACGGGCATAGTCGATAAACAGGGCATCGATATTGACCACGTGATGGGAAATTAGCTGGTAGTCGGGGCGCTGTCCGAGCGCCACCAGGGCGCGTGCGATGATATTCACAAAGCGCCAGGCGAACTCGCGAAAGGCCGCCGAGTTGCCTTCGCAGGAAAGCTGTCCGGTGAGGCGCGACGCCACTTCCGAGATGCGGCCAAAGCGCCCGATGGCGTTGTAGCGGGCGGAGATATCCGGATACGCCAGATGGAACAGGATAAAGCGGTCGCCGCGTCCGGCGCGCTGCGCTTCTGTCCACAGACGCTTCAGCAGATCCGCGTCGCCTTTCGGATCGAAAACGATCACCACCTCGCCACGGCGGATGTCCTGAGTGGCAAGCAGTTCCGCCAGCCGGGTTTTGCCGACGCGGGTGGTGCCAAGCACCAGCGTGTGGCCGGGGCGTTCACTGAGCGGCAGGGTGACGTCGCATTCTTTCAGTTCCACACCGTGCAGCCACGGATTGCCGCCGACGGGCGGTAGCGGGCGCACTGGATTCAGCCAGCGATCGGCGCTGAGCAGGCGGGCAAGGCGAGGCAGGGTATGTTCGCCGCGTTTTTCGATGTGCCTTGCCAGACGGTAACACCACCCGGGGCGCAGCCAGCGTGCGGCTTCTGGTTGCAGGCAGTCGTACAGCCGTTGGGTGTGGATGGGCTGCCAGCGAAACCCCTTGCCGAGAAACAGTCGCTGGCGGCTGACCGGGATTTTCCGGCTGGTGAGCGCGTAGCGCGGCAGGCGCAGGAGGTTACGGTGGTAGCGCACGATGTGCCAGCCCTGCCAGCCTCGTCGCAGGGCCAGCAGCATCAGGGCGCAGGCTATCAGGCGGGCCTGCCACGGTGTCAGCATCAGCAATGGAGCCTGCGTCAGGCAGATTAATGCGCCACAACTGGCTGTGACGGTGCTGTAAAACTCTACAGGCGGGCGCAGCAGCGCCTCCAGCGCATAGCGGCTCATGGCGGTGCGGCCTGTTGCAGATGGCGGCTGACCAGCTTGCGGTAGCGAGCAGCGGGCGCGCCGCCTGCGGGGCGGTGATAGCGGGCGGCGGCATTGAGCCAGCTTCCGGGACGTTCATCGTAGCGCTGACGCAGCAGTTGCGCGGTGAGCGACAGGTTCTGCAGGGGATGCAGGGCGTCGCAGGGAGAGTCAAAATACGCCCGGTGCCAGCCGATATTGATTTGCCCGAGCCCCACGTCAATGCGCTTCGGGCTGGTGCTGCGGATGGCGGCCAGCAGCGCCTGACAGGCCTGCTCCCGGCTGGCGTAGCGGTAGCCGGTGCCTTTGATATTGAGCGTCCACGGCCATGGGCGATGTTTGCCGCTCAGGTTCGCTCCGCTTTCGGTCTGTGTGACGGCCCACAGCAGTTCCGGCGGCACGCGGAAATGCTCCGCGGCGCGCAGGTACGCTTCCGGCAGGGGTTGTGCCAGCGCCAGGCAGGGCAGCAGCAGGATCAGGGCAGGACCTCGTGCCATTGTTCCCCCTTACGTTCCAGCTCCACCGGGATTTTGCTCTGCCCCAAAAGGAGCCAGCGGCCCGCGTCGTGATTAAGCGTGATGCTGTGTTCACTCACCAGTTTTGCGTCAATACCGTGCGCCATCGCCCAGCGGCGCACCCGGTTATCATCGCCTTCACTGTTGATCAGCCAAATATCCAGCGGGCGCTGTTGCGCCAGCAGGGTACGCAGCAGGCTGTCGCAGGGCGGACAGTCATCTTTAACAAATAGCGAAACGCGGGAAGTGCTGGCAGAGGTGGTGTTCAGCGGCGTCAGGCCCGGATACAGGCGCTGCCAGGCGGCATCATAGGTGCGCTGGAAGGCGAGTTCTTTCTCCAGCCGCTGGTATTCCTGCCTGACCAGCAGTTCGGCGAAGCGCTGACGTTCGTGGTCTGTGTCGGCTTCGACGCCCAGCGTGGTCAGCGGATCGAGCCCCGGCGACCAGACGCCGCGCGCCTGCTGTTTTAGCGTGAGATAGTGCTGCCACTCCTCCGGCGTGATGCCCCAGACGGTGGCCTGCTGTTGCGTGGTCAGCGGTCTGAGAGCGGAGTCCGCATTCTGGCTGGTCTGCACCTGAAGCGGTTGCGCCCATGCGCTGGCGGTGAACAGTAACAGAAGAACCAGGCGTTTCATCGTTTACTCCGGTACTTTCAGCGTCAACTGGCGTTTACCGTGACGGAACACCGCCCGGCGCTCATCAAACCGCTCCAGCCGCCAGCCGCGCCACTGCTCTCCCTTGCGTAACCACACCACCTGGTGGAGATAAACGGCTTCGGGCGGCACAATCACCGTCAGGCGCATATCACCGCGATGTACGATCCCGTCGAGAAAAAACGGGGCCGTTAACGGCCCCAAAGGGCGGAGGGACATGGGATGACGGTAAGCCACCGTCGGGGGGAGGGAACTGTCACTGGCAAAACAAATCTCGCGACGATTTTCGTCGGTGGTCATTCGCCACGCCGGGCCAGCCAGCAGTTGCAGGGCGGCCTTCAGGCGCAGCGGGCCGGAGTGGTACTGACTTATTGGCAACGGGAGGCCATAAAGCTGCGCCCGGCGCGCATCGGCAAGACACAGGCTCCAGCCGCTGTCGCGCAGCAGGTACTGCAATGCTTCCCCTACCGTCGGGTGAAAACCGGGCGGAACGGCCAAGGCTGTAAGCTGTTCGAGTGGCGGCTGTTGCGGTGATGTGCTGACCAGCAGATAGCGGTCGTAGCGGACGACTTCTGGCGTTGCTGGGGAGGCGGTGGCCACGCCGATGAAAATGAACAGGAGCAGGGCTATTAATAGTCGTTTCATCGCATCCTCCACAGGGCTTTGACAGGAGCGTGCTGGATGAGAGGGCTGGGGAATACCGACAACTGTTTGCGGCGTCAAAAAATAGCGCCCGGTTAAGGGCGCGAAATCAATTCAGTAAGGGAATCTTTCCCCCATCAGCCCCAGTGTGGCGGCGCAGGGGATGCCGCGCTCAGTAAAATGAACGCGTAACGTCAGCCTGACGGTGTGCTGCTGCGTACTGCCGTTAGTTTTTTGCGCCAGCACCGAGCGGTAATCAATACGGATGGCGCGTTGCGGCGGCTTCTGGGCGACAAACGCCACTACCGCCGCCATTTCAACGCCTTTCAGTAAATTCTGCATGGCGTTCTCATCCCGGCCCTCAAGACATGTCTTGTGGGCCGGTGGGGTAATGGCCAGTTCCATTGGCAGCTTGGCCGCTATCGCCGCGTCATTCAGATTAAACAACGCGCCCTGGTCAAGGGCTTCTTCACGTGAGTTAAATACGGTATTCATCATGCGTTTCTCCGGTAAAAAGCCAGGGATACGCCCCGACGGGGTATCTCCCCGGCAGGGTGAATGCTGTGTGTCAGAACTGCGGTACAGGCTCTGCTGGCGGTGTGGCTGGCGCTGGCTGTGAATCAGCTTCGCGTTCTGCCCGGTAAACCTCTTCACCGTCAATTTTGATGAGCCCGATGTGCAACAGATGGGCTTTCAGACTGACGTCGGTTTCGCCTTTACGTTCGCCTTTGCTGTAGACAAAGGTGTCGGCATACAGATCGCCGAGGCGGAACTGGATCAGCACCTTGCGTCTCTGCTCGCAGGCGTCGATACAGCGGTGCACCAGTTTCTGCGCTTCCTTACCGCTGACGCGGCAGTCGAACCAGGTGTGCTCCGCGTTGCTGGCTTCGCCCCGTAGTGCGGCAATGTCGCAGCACAGGAACGGTTCGCCTTTTTTCGGGGTCACTTCCCGGATCCGGTTGAGGTAGCCCAGACCGCTGGTGTACAGGTTGAAGTAATGGGTATCGTTCATGGTGGTATCTCCGTGTTGAAAGGTGCGGAGGCCCCAATGCGCGGGGATGCCCCGCTTCGGGTTTGGCTCATTGGCTGCAAGGCCTCTGAGTTACTGGCAGTACGGGCATTCCGCGCTGTGCGCCTCCGCGTTTCAGGAATGCATGGCGGACTTTGGGTAACTCGGTTTACTTTGAGGTGATGGAGTAGAAATATCTTCGGGATAATGTTTACTGCGCGTCGAAAATATTTGCTGTCCAGGTGTGGATTTACTTTTGGTGTAGGAGCTGCCCGACAAGAGAACTGATGTTTTGCTGCTGCACCAGAAACGCCTCCAGCCCCATTTTCCCCGTCGCGATGTCATCCAGCATTTGCTCCCATAGCGCAGTGGTGCCCGGATCTTTCAGTGCTTCCGGGAGAGCATCAATCAACGCGTTGGCGGTATCGGTTGCCAGCAGAAAGCGGCGCTGCTTAATCAGATAACCGCGCTTAAGCAGCGTCTGGATAATCCCGGCGCGGGTGGCTTCGGTGCCAATACCGGCGTTCTCTTTCAGCCGCTGCTTCAGGCGCTCATCGCTGACAAAACGGGCGGCGTTTTTCATCGCGGCAACCAGCGTCCCTTCCGTGTAGTGCTCCGGCGGTTGAGTCTGACGGGCGCGAACGTCCACCTGTTCTACCTCGCAGGTCTGTCCCTGTTGCAGGGCAGGAAGTGCCTGCGTTTCTTCCGGCGATTGGGTTGCCATCTCGCGCAAAAACAGCTGCCGCCAGCCGCTGACAATCACCACAGAGCCACGGGCAGCCAGCGTTTCCCCGGCGCAGTTCAGGCGCAGGTCCGTTTTATCCACCTCATGGTCTGGCAGAAACTGCGTCAGAAAATGGCTACGTACCAGGCCGTAGACCTTGCGCTCATTGTCGCTTAGCTGCGTCAGATCTATCGTTTTACGGGTCGGGATGATGCCGTGGTGAGCGGTGATTTTGCTGTCGTCCCACAGCCGGGAGCGTTGCTGCAGATTCAGTTGCGTTGCGAGGGGCTGGAGTGAGGCGTCGCTGGCGACCAGCGCCGCCAGCACCTGCGGCGCTTCAGCATGCATGGAGAGCGGCAGATAGCCGCAGTCGGTGCGCGGGTAGGTGGTGGCCTTATGGGTTTCATACAGGCGCTGGGCGATGTCCAGCACCTCCTGCGCGCCCATGCCCCACTGTTTTGAGCAGACCTGCTGCAGGGCGCTGAGGGTGAAGGCCTGCGGTGGTGGCGTCTTCTCCCGCCGGGTGGTCACATCCATTACCAGCGCGGTTCCGGCCTGTTGCAGGTGTGCGGTGGCCTCGCGGGCGGCGGATTCGCGGATACAGCGCCCTTCGTCATCGCAGTAAGCTCCATCGGGCTGCCACTGTGCCAGAAAGGAATTGCCGCCTGTATGCAATCGGGCATCCACCCGCCACCAGGAGCGGGGCGTGAAGCGGGCTATCTCCCGGTCGCGCTCCACCACGAGACGCAGGGTCGGCGTCTGCACCCGGCCCACGGAGAGCACGCCTTTGTGCCGCCGGTTCATTAGCGTGCAGGCGCGGGTCATGTTGATGCCGACCAGCCAGTCAGCGCGGGCGCGCGCCAGTCCAGCCTGGTACAGCGGGAAAGTACTGTCACCGGGTCGTAGTGCAGCAAGCGCCTTGTGGATACTGGCCTCATCCAGCGCCGACAGCCACAGTCGCTGGACCGGACCACGCCAGCGGCATTGTTCCAGAATTTCGCGGGCGATGGTTTCGCCTTCGCGATCGGCGTCGGTGGCAATCACCACTGCATCCGCCTGTTTCAGCAGCTTTTCGATGATACGGAACTGCTTGCGTACCTCCGGGCGGATCACCAGCCGCCATGTCGGGGGAATAAGCGGCAGATGCTCTGCCCGCCAGTGTTTCAGTGTGGGATCGTAATCCTCCGGCGCGGCCATGCTCAGCAGATGGCCGAAGCACCAGGTGACGGTTACAGTGGCGTTATGCAGGTAACCATCGCTGCGGTTACGGGCGTCAAGTACGCGGGCAATATCGCGCGCCTGAGAGGGTTTTTCGCACAGGTAAAGTTGCATGGGCTGTCTCCGGTGAAAGGGAGTTCAGCATGGTGTGCCGGAGGGATAAGGCGACAGGGGAAACTGGAGGGAGAAGGTAAAAATTGCACCTTAAAACGTGCATTAAGCGGATAGTGCCTGTTTTTAGGTGCATGCGCTGAGTTTAAAAAAATCGCTAAAGTGACACTCAGGGTTCAACTTTGCGCAAAATTTTAAACCGGCCTGGTTAATGGCTGTATCCGCCGCAGCATAAACATCACCACCGAAAGCTGCGTATTCAGAACCTGCCGCCGCCATTCGAGGGCCATCAGCGCGTCGCGCAGTTCATCTCCCGTGTCCGACTGTTGAATGGCCTCCTGCAACGCCACGCCTCCCGAACGGTTGTTGTCCAGATTACGCCAGCGCAGATAGCTGACGCCGGAGCGTGCCGGGTTGCTGCACAGGATCAGCGGTACATTACGCCCCGGCAATTCATATACCGCCTGTTTTAGCACCGGCTGACGTTGTTGCAGTTGCGCGCGCAGCGTCTGTAATTCCTGCACCAGCGCCTGCAGCTCTCCCTTACCCTTAAAGGCCTTTAAAAGGCCCTTTAGCGAGCTTTTGCGGGCGGCGCTTTCTTCGTTGTCGTCACCGATCATCACGCAGGATCTCCACAAGCATCTTTTTGGGCAAATTCCCGAGCTTATGCGCCATCGTTTGTGCCAGCGGACTGTTCGCCCGCACGTCAGCGCGGGTCACGCCAGTGGTGCGAAAGCGGTTTACGAAGCTGAACACCTGAAGCATCAGGCGTGGAATGGTGGCAATGAAATCGCGCTTCTCCGCCTGGGTGATAAGGCCGAGGTGCCAGGCAAGCAGGGTGCGGCGGACCAGCAGATCGTAATCAATCAACTGTTGCAGCAGGCGCGAACCGGGCGGTGAGAACAGCGCCAGCGGCAGGATGAATTCGGTCGGGGATGGGTTACTGACCTGCGTGGTGTGGATAGCGCCCGGCAGGCTGGCGAAGGCATGGTCCAGCCGGATGTTTTTTTGCTTCAGCAGGTGGGCGATCAGGTTCAGGCGGATGCGCAGTTGCTTCAGCCAGTGGGCGGCCCACGGATCGTCGGCCTCTTCGGCGCGCAGCAGACGCCTGAGTAACGCCAGACAGAGCAGCATGCCGGTGGGATGCGCCTGCCACAGCCGGGCGGCGACGCGGGTGTGCAGGGTGATGCGGATATCGCTGAACAGGGTTGTGCCAGGCATCGGAAATTCTCCATGGATTCAGATGCCCGCAGTGTCGGTCCGCGCAATCAGTCAGGCGACGGGAAACCCATCTGGTCCACAGAAAGTTAATTTCACCGATGAATGAGGCTTGATTGATAGCTGCTATGCCGGATTTATGCGGTGCGCATAAAATACGGGCTATCTGCGCCTGCGCCGAAGCTGATTGAACTCGCCCCGTCTGGCCTTCTCCAGCGTTGCCAGCAGATAGGCGAGGGGGCGGTGAATATCGTGGGCGGCGATCCGCCACAGGCAGTCGTCCAGCACCTGTTGGCAGAGGGCGGGATCCAGATTGCGCATCGCGCGTTCGGCGGCGCGGCGCTCGCTGGCGCTGAAGGGATTATCCACAGGCCAGTGCAGCAGTTGCGTACGCTTTTGATGTTTATTGTTTAAATCTGTACCAGTATGTATGCAAGGCGGCTCAGGTTGCCCGCCAGCTCCCGCCACATCACTGAGTCTTAATTGAAGACTCGGGCATTTTTTACTAAGTCTTCGATTAAGACCAGGGGCGGTCTTCAATGGAGACTCAGTGCAGGTTCGTCCACTGTCCACAGGTTGTTGCAGGGTGAGCAGTAACCCGATGGCGATGTTGCGGATACGCCGGTTACGGTGGCGGGAGCAGGCCGTGAGCAGCGCCAGATATTCGCTGTCCATCCGACAGGCATCGGCATGAGTCAGTGGTGCATCATGCAGGGCGTAGAGGTTGCCAGTGATCCTGCCGCTTTGCTCGTCGCGCAGCCGCTGGCACAGGCTCAGCCAGCGGGTGATCCGCAGCATCATCAGCGCATTGCTGACGGTACTGCGCGAGGCCTTCTCGCCTTCAGGCTGGTCAGAGAGCCAGCCCTGTAGTTCGTTGTAGGAGGGGAAGACGCCGCTGCCGTCGTCGCGGGCGTGCAGGCGCAGCAGTTGCCACGCGAACTTGTCGCGCGGGGAGAGGTTGCGCACCAGCAGCAGGCGCTTCGGCACGCTCTGCTGCGGGTTGCCGAGAAACAGCAGCCGATCGTCACTTTTCATGCAGCAGCTTCTCCTGAGTCCACTGGCGCAGCAGGTTCCAGATGACCGTCAGCGACAGATCATGTTCGCGGGCCATTGCCATCATGGCGGTCAGCGCTTCGGGTGAGTCGAGCTTGTTCATGCCCGTCTTCTGCCACTCGTTCCATACCAGCGCTTCCACCTGCTCATCCGGAGCATTGTTGCGCCCCTGGCGGACAAACAGGCCAATCAGCCGTCGCCGGGCACAGACCTCCGGCGTGGAAAGGCCAAAGTAGTGGTTGATGAATTCGATGGACGCGCCGAGCGACAGGGCTTCCTCCAGACGCTGCTGGAACAGGCGCTCCTGCTCCATCCTCGCCAGCATCCGGCCCAGCATCTCGTGGTCAATGTGGGTGGTGATGAACTGCACCGCGCTGTTGCTGAGAAACAGGATGTCGTCGGCGGTAAGGCGCGTCAGCTCGCACAGCTCCTGCGGGCTGAAGCCGAGCGATTCGCAGTAGCGGATCTGTCCCTCCTTCAGCGCCTGGACGATGTGGATGAGCACCGCCTGGTTAACTGAGGGCGTCATGGCGAACCTCCCGCAGCCGCCGCTGGCGGCACAGGCTGATAAGTTGCATCAGTTGCTGGATCTGAGCGTTGTCGTAGTCCGGCGACAACAGCAGTTCGAGGGTGGGCATCGGCGTGCTGGTGTCGCCATTCAGGGCGGCTAGCACCTGATAGCAGCGCTGTGCCGCCGGGTGGGGAAAATCGTCGCAGGGCGCGAGGGTGAAACCGGCCGGAGCGCTGTCGTCAGGCTGGATACAGGCGTCCAGTCCCCAGCAGGCACACAGCGACCGTGCCGTATGCACCAGCGGTGAGGGCTTTGGCTCATCGGGCGCGGCGGGTTCAGTCGGTGGCTCAGACTCTGATTGTGGTGCTTTTTCCACTTCCGGTGGCGGCGGCCAGAGGACCTTTTCGGCCGGAGGCCCCAGCAGCACCTGCCGCTTGCTCTGGCCATCGGTCAGTTCCGCCAGCAACGTATTCCAGCTCATGCCGCTGCGACAGCTCATCTCGCCGAGCAGTTCGTCCTGTACCAGTTGTGGTACAACGGCTTCCGCCTCGGCGTTGAAGGTGGCAAGGGCGGTACTGAACAGGTCGCCAAATTCGGGCTGGCGTTCCGGCGGCATCAGCTTTACCCAGACCTGTTCCGCTGCGCTGCGTAGTGACAGCAGGCGATCGATAACCTTTCGGGTAAGGCCGCCGTATAGCGCGTTAGGGATGCAGGGCAACAGCCAGTCGACGGTCTGTAGCATCCGGCTGATTTGCGACTGGCTGACGGGATAGCCGTCGCGGGTGAGTTGCTCCGCCAGCGCCAGCTGCGTCGGGCATTCAATGCCTGCCTCGTGGTAAAGATCGCGCAGATGCAGAATGCCTTCCGCCCGTTCGATAAACATCAATCCGTTATGCAGGTCGCTTTCCGCCAGATGGCCGATCAGGCACTGGACTTCGCCTTGCTGCGGTGACAGCGTTTCCGGCCACGGTCTGAACGGCCAGCAGACACGGTGGTAACGCTCATCCTGCGTTTCCTGCCACAGTTCATTGAGGATGGCGAGGCGCGTATTCCCGCCGCTGGCGAGCATATATTTTTCATCACCGGAGCGGCGGGTCAGTACCGGCGGGTTATCCAGCCCACGGGCAAGAATTGACGTCTTCAGCACGTCATAGCCGGGGTTGCGAGTGACGCGGGGATTGAGGGAGAACGGCTGGATTTGCTCCAGACTGACCTGGACCATCTCCTGTTCTCCGGTAGTGCTGGCACCGTGAAGCCAGCGGTTGAGCAGGTGTGAAGCGCACATAATCTTCCTCCGGCATTCAGACATCGCGTGTGAGGCGGATGCGCTGGTGGATCCACGCGTCTACCTCGCTTTCCAGCCAAGCGACGTGGCGGCTGTTGAGTCGAATGGACGGCGGAAACTGTTGCAGCTGGATTTGCCGGTAAATCCACGATTTACCGAAGCCGATTTTGTCTTCCACCTGGCGTAAGCGTAAAAATCTGTCGCTATTCATAACCATTCCTCCTGTGTCCAGATTCGTTCACATCAGCACGATGGGCGTGGTTATCAAAGCAGCAGCGTCCCTGCCAGGCAGTAAAAATCCTTATCTGGGTTAGTGAAAGTTGTTAGTTGAAATGGTTAGTTGATCGCGTTACGGCGGTGCGCCGTGCTGAAGGGCGGTTTTCAGCGTCTCGGGGCTCAGCGGCAGGTGCATACCTTCCTCGCGCGCCCAGCATTCGAAAATGTTCAGCAGTTTGTAGGGATGCTCCAGCATTTCATCGTCTAATTGCGGGTTGTGCTTGCACGCCAGCCACAGCAAACGGGAAAGCGCGGAGCTTATCCGCTCCTTTGATTCCGGCTGATGACGGGTCAGGAAGGCTTCGAGATGAGTGCGGCGGATGACGAACAGAGCGTCAGGAGGTAGCGTGTCCTGCAGGTAGCAGACGGACAGACTGAGCCGGGATTTAAGGTCACTGCGACCATTGCCATACAGCTGGCCAATCAGCAGATGTAACTCTTCCTGAAGGTTGTTTTGCATGGCGAGCAGTTCCAGTAGAAGCTCCCGCAACGATTTGCGGCAACAGAGCTGGTAGTAGCTGTCGTTCTCATCGCAGACCACAATGCCAATCTGGTTGCAGCAGTGGGTATCACTGGGGCTAGGGTGATTCAACGATTTCGCCAGTTGCTGGTGGAGAAGCAGCCGCTCAAGGCCGATTAACGGCAAATTCCACAGATGGCTGGTGGTCAGTTGCAAAGTCGGGTCGCGTCTGCATGGTGGAGAGTTCGCCATCACTTTGCGGTTGCCGGGTTTGTTGCATTGCGAAGGTGGAAAGGGCGGCTTGCTGAATCTGCAGGCAAAGCGGCAAGGAGGATTGAGTGGTCTCAGAAGTACGGGCGAAGGGAAGTAGACCGAGAGAGGCAGATCGCCGTGCAGGGCATGGCGGATCAGGTCGGCGGGCAGCAACGTGATGTTGTGCTGCCGGATGACTTCTGCGGCCTCATCCAGCGTCAGCCACTCCTGGCGGATTTTGTGTGGGGGCATGGGTAACTCCTATTAGTTACATATGATGAGTACTACCTAAAAAAGCCAACTAAAGCGAGGTAAGGTGAGTTCTTTTAACTGGTTGTTTTGTATGTGATCTATTGGTTTTTTTTTTAGGGTTTTTACTGTTTTATTTAGGAAATCAATGATTACGAATAGGCATAAATATGGTATGATAGCCATATAGTATAATATCAATGGATAAAGGCTTCTGTTATGAATTTTGAAGAGCTTATAAATGATATTGAAAGACTCTTAATTGGTAAAGAGTTGCAGTCTATAAATCCTAACACTCCCCCATTATTCCTTTTAAAAATAGACAGGGATATTGGTAAATATTACGTGTCTGTTTCTTTAAATGCTAAGCCTACGGCAAGGTCAATTTCTGAATTTGAATATATATTTAATGACTTACTGCGTAAAGGGTTTTGTAATGTAGATCAGTCATTATATGGTAGTTCTTCAAGCCGTAATCACCCGGAAACAATATTTGCAAACTTGCCTTATATTCAATTCTTTAAGTTCAAGAAAAAGAAACATATATTATTACGTAATAAAAATGTACACGAAGCAGGTCAACTTTCTGAATTACAAGGGGCTGAGTCTCGTGCTATAAGGAAGCAAATAGAAAATTATTTATCTCTAAATTTAAGTGAAATTGCAGAGCAGCAGTTAAAATCATTGGAAAAAATGTTCGATGCGTATGATGCTATTTTAAAAAAATACCCAGGGGATATCCCTGTTATAATGGCTGAGCAAGGCTTGTTGGGATTAAAAAACATTAGCGAAGTACTGATTAATTCTTATGTTTCCTTGGATTTTGACAGTAGTGGCGATAAAATAAATAAATTAAGTAAATTTAAACAGGTAGAGTTATTTAAAGAAGATTTATCTTTAGAGGATTTAATTGAGTCCCCTGAGATAAGTGGAGTTGATTCAGGTGATAAGAATATTGAGGAACAATCGGAATCAGAATTAGCACCTGAGCAAAAACGTACGGGCATTGCAAAAATGCTTATGACTACACCAGTCTTAACACTAATTTTTGATCGTGTAAGATATGATGAAATTGAGTTACAGCCTGATTTCCAGAGAAAAGACCGAATCTGGCCCGAAGATAAAAAATCAAAACTTATAGAGTCAATATTAATGAAGCTTCCATTGCCCGGGTTTTACTTCGGTGAAAAGCCCAACGGTAACTGGGTAGTTATTGATGGCCTTCAAAGAACGACTACTATTTGTGATTTTATGAGCGGTCGTTTCCCATTAAAAGGGCTTTCTATTTTAGAACATTTGAATGGAAAAACTTTTAAAGACCTTACGCGAACTGAGCAACGAGATATTAGAGAGTATCAGATTACTGCTTATCAGATAGAATTGAATGATGATAGTTCGGAATTGGTTGTTGAACTATTCCATAGAATAAATACATATGGTGTGAAGTTAAGTAGTCAAGAAATAAGATCTGCACTTAATAAAGGCAATAGCGTAACTTTTTTACGTTATTTAGCGTCGCTGGAGATTTTCAAAAAAGCAACCCAATACAAAGTAAAACCGGACAGACAAAAAGATATGGAGCTCTGTTTGTCCGCTCTTGCTTTTATGGTGCTTGGTTATAACAACTATAGCCAACATTCATATGATAAATTTCTATGCAGCGCAATGCAGAAGCTAAATAAATACCCATTAGATATTCTTCATGAAGAAGAGATTGATGCTGGAACCGCGCTTATTTCTCCTTCAAGTGAAGCTTTTATAACCTTGTATTCAAAATATAATCAGGCTTTAATCTTAGCAAATGAAGTTTTTGGTGAAATAGCTTTTTCAAAAGATCCGGAAAATAAAAAGTCACCTATTAATAAACAACTCTTTGAGTTAATAGTTACTGTTTTCTCAGTATTTGACTCACATCAAAAGGAGATGATGTTAGCTAATGGTGAAAAATTTATTGATAGCTTATACCTAGCTATTGAGGAGAATAGTAGTCGATATGCTAAGTGGGAGTCTGATACATATGAAAAGGACGATAGAGGATTTAGAGACTCAATATCTACTTCGACAGGTAAAAGAATATCTGTTGTATATCGATTTGATGCTTTTTTAAATATCCTTGAAAAAAGCACAGGAATAATTATTGATAGTAAATTATTACAGGGGGAGTGATGAAAAAAATTACGTCTTTAACATTAAAAAATTTCAAAGCTTATAAAGAACAGAGTTTTGATTTTAGTAATTTAACTGTATTTTGCGGTAATAATTCTGTTGGTAAAAGTACGGCTATTCAAGCTATCGGTATGTTTCTCCAATCAGATATGAATGGTAACAGTAATCTAAAAATAAATGGCGATTTAGTTCATGTCGGAGACTTCGACGATATTCATAATTTCAGTATGCGTGAGGATGATGTTTTATATTTAAAATATACATTTGAAGACGATACGGTTTGCTGGGGATATGGTATAGAAGAAGGGGATGCTAGAGAAGAACTTTCTAGGAAAAATGAATTACCTTTTATTGGGTGTGATAAACAATTAAGAACTATAACAAACTCACTTAAAGATAACTTTTCATTCCAATATTTGGAAGCGGAGAGATTTGGTCCAAGAGATAATATTCCATTATCACAGCACAATTATCATGAAGGTTGGCTTGGGAAAAATGGGGAACATACAATTGAAGTCCTTGAGAGTTTGGTCACAAGGAGGCGTTTAAATTTTTCCGCTCAAGAGGATCCTAGGAAACATGAAGGAATTGTTAATAATAATGTTTTCAATCATATTGAAGCATGGATGTCTGAGATTTCACCAGGGCATCGTATCTCACCTAGAATTGAGGCTAGGGCGAATGTTGCATTTAATGTCATAATCCCTTCACCTGGACAATTAACGAAACCTATTAACATAGGATTTGGATTTAGTTATGCTCTTAGTATTGTCACTGCTTTAATGCTAGCATCAGAAAATGAACTCGTTATTATTGAAAATCCTGAGGCTCATCTACATCCAAGAGGTCAAAGCTATTTAGGTCGACTTATTGCTTTATCAGCAAAAGCAGGGATCCAAGTTATTATTGAGACTCATAGTGATCATCTTCTTAATGGCATAAGAGTAATTGCACGCACAGATCCAACTTTTGATGCTTCTCTTTTTACTCTTTACTATATTTCACGAGAAAATGATGAAACATCTGTCGCGAAAATAAAAATAAATAATGAAGGGAAACTTTCCGAATGGCCTAGAGGGTTCTTTGATCAACAATCACAGGATATGTATACGATAATGACAGGTTCTTTTGATCATCCCAATATTTAATATTGTAGGGACATATAAAATGAAAGCTGGCGTGTTTTTTATTCCTGAATGTTTTGATTTCAATACGGATATTTTATCTTTAAGTTCGGACCTTGATCTGGCTTCGAAACTCGTAGTAAATACCCGTTCAGAATTTATTCACTTTATGAAATCTAGGGAGTTTGACTCGAAAATTGCGGAGTTATTGTTTTCCACATCACCTGATTATGCTGGAATGATGTCAAGATTTTACGATCAGCATCTATCAAAAGTTATAAAAATGGATATTAATGACGATGATATTATTGATATTATAAATAGCGAAGAACCTGAGTATTCTAACCGTTTGTTATCAATTTTTAATACGGGAAAAAAAGATTTAAATATTAAATATGTTAATAGATTAATTGACTCAGAAATTAAGATGAATGATTATTGTACTGATATCTTATTGAATTACCCAAGAAATGACGAGCAATACTGTGAGGATATACAGCAGGTTTATAGAAATTTAATTTTCCTAGATTATCCAGAGGCAAAAGAATTTAAGACATTTAATAGTCTCAAGAGAATGACAGGTGGTTATGATAATTTCTTGAAAGCTATAACCAATTTTTTAAGTTATATGAATAAATTCGAATTCAAAACGAAAGATATGATGGATACATTGAAAATGATGGAGAGTGATTTAGGATCTCCAGTAACTCCGGAAGGAGGAGGGAAGAAAAGTCGATCTTTGAAAAGAGATTTTTTAATTAATGGAAAGCTATATACAAATGTAAACTGCGAATTCCATTTGAAATTAGAAAATGTTGATGATGCTAAGGGAAACAGAAAACACCATAAGAATAGAATTTATTTTGGATTTATTATGATAAGTGATAACAACAGAGTGGCAATAGCTCATATTGGGGAACACATTTGAAATCATTTTAAACCTACTGATAGTATATATCAGTAGGTTCATGTTAATTTGATGTTCTTAGCTATATAACACAATCTTCCATAAAAGAATCTAGAAATAAATCATTTATTCCTTTAGGTTTTCTTCGGTCGCATAGAGAGTATAATTCTTCAACTGAAGAGTAAGGGAAGAATTTAGCTTTTAATTCAATGAATTGGGGCATGTTTGCAAATTCTATCACCTTTGCTCGATATTCATCAGGAGCAACGATAGTCCAACGGATATCTTGTAATCTCGGTGCATGATCATAGAATTGTTTCATGCGAGTCAGACCACTTTTTATACCAGTACTGTGTTCAATCTCCATTACTGCTGGCATCATGCGGCCTTCCCTAAACCAAATGCAGTCTATAAGACGAGCATCTTTAATCGCATCATTATACGAATGGAGTACTTGCTCATCAGATAATGAACTTATTACACCGTCCATTTGCGCTATAGCTTTACCATTATATTGTAAGCTACGATCATTGGCTGCTACCCAAGTATCTAAACCTAAACAATAACCTATTTTTACTAAGGCAATTTGTATCTGAGCATGACGTCTTTTTTCTTCAATAGTCATGCCTTTAGTCGGTTTAATTGTCTCAATATCAACGCTTTGGTGAACAACATCGAAGCTCATTTCAGAGACAACAATATTAGTCTGGTGCTCAATTAACAAACCATTAGTATGTGGCATATCTGGCAGAAAAATCAGATGCTTATGTCCTGGTTTTATAGACTTTTGTGCATTCATGATTTCCAGTCTGGCTGGCCTACACCAATAGAACTCTGGAGTATGCGCGAGCAAGCTCTCCAATACCGAGCGGGTGTTGTAACTGGCACCGAAAACCCTTTCAACGTTGACAGGTCTGTTTTCTTCTAGTGCATTTGCAAGTCGCCAAAGCATTTGAGTCGAAATACTCTCTGTTTTGGCTGTTGCTTGAGTTTGACCCTTCTTGGGATCAAATCTCTTTATTTCGATAGGACCTTCGGGATGTTGGATACGTACAATCTCAATCTTCCCGCTATTCCTATCGTTTATATAGTTAAACAGCGTATTTTTGGGTAAGCTCGAAATCGCCTGAACCAGATTCGATGCCGTTATCCTCATTACTGTATCCTAAATGTTGCAAAATTGATTGGGCAATACCGAGCGCGGCGATATAGGGAACGCCGTTGCCGACTGTTTTAAACATATTCGACAAAGTCATATCCGCTGGTAGCTCAAAATCTTTTGGCAAAGACTGGATTGCCAATGCTTCAGCGACCGTAATACGACGAGGTTTGTATGGATGAAGATGAACTTCATTATTACCATATGCTGCTGTCGGAGAGTATCTCCAGCGATGAAGCCTTTTATATGATTTTTTACTATCATCGCCTTCTTCTACTGACTGGAATCTTGCTAAACCGGCTCGGGCCGTAAATACATGTTTAGCGTTTGGATGATTGATAACATCGTTTTTCTCGAACCAGTATTCTATAGTAAGTTTTTCTGGAATACCTTGTGGGCATTCCATATTTGAGTCTTCTTCGTATGTGTTTGTTGTTGGCCAAGGGAACTGGAAAGCTTCCTTATTAGGGTATATTTGGCCACTCCATTCGAATTTTTTGGCTAAAGACTTATCAAGAAAACCTACTAAAATAATTCTTTCTCGATCTTGAGGCGCACCGTATTCAATTGAATTAATCAATCTTTCATGCAGGATATATCCTGCTGAAGCTAGTTCATTCTTAATTTGTTCGAAAAATTCTCTATGTTTAAGAGTCCGGTATAAGCCTTTTACGTTTTCAAAAAGGAAGAAATCAGGCATCATTTCAATTATCAGGTCAATATAACTTTGTGATAATTTGCCATTTTCACCATCTTTGCCTTTGTTTTTGCCAGCAACAGAAAAGTCAGGGCATGGTGGTCCGCCAATGAAGCCCACGAGGCGATTTTCATCTTTCAGTGTTTTCATGCTATGCTTAATCACTGAATGCTCAATAGTTTCAATGCTTTCTGGGGCATACCCAAAGCGTGGCGGCTGTTTGCCAAGTTTTTTTCTTGAGTGTTTATACGCGTCCATGAAGGGAGGATGGAATTCATTGACGAAAACCACCTCATACCCGGCATTTTCGAAGCCTAGGTCAAGAAAACCTGATCCTGAAAAGAATGAAAATATAGCGGGTTTCATTGTGGACATTTTATACCTATCAAGTTAGCTTAAATTTTTTACTAAATATCGTGCTGTACGATCCTACTATTTTACATGATAACTTATTAATTATCAATTTACTTTTTAATATATTAGCAAATAAGACCTGACACTACAGCAGATTAGATAGTACTCATTGTAATAAAGTTAGGTGTTAATATATTGATTAATGGTATAAGCTACTATTATAGATTTGGAAACCGAAGGAGCTTATATGCCTGATATGAGGTTATTTAAATCAAAAAATACCAAGCTTGAGTTAAGAATCAGGAGGCCGTTGTTTGCAAGAGGGTTTCGTTATCGATTGCATAATAGTGGTTTGCCTGGAAGACCAGATATGTATTTCCCAAAATATAATGCTGTCATTTTTATCCACGGCTGTTTTTGGCATGGGCATGATAACAGCTGCCCTATTTCTCACATTCCTAAAAATAACGAATCCTACTGGCAAAATAAAATCAATAAAAATCATGAGAGAGATGTTAAAAATCAAGATATTCTTGCATCTAAAAACATCCGCGTTCTGATTATATGGGAGTGTGCAATAAAACTTAAAACTATTGATTTTGTCGATTTTATTGATTACATCGATGAATGGCTTAGAGGTGGGGCGAATTCAACACAGATGAGCGCAAAGGAACCAATGCCGACTTTTGAGTTTCCGAAGTGAATTACTATGACAAGACACCTTTAGGAGAATATCTAACATCGTTGTTTATTAAATATATATATGAAATAAAGTCATTGCCAAAAAAATCATTACAAAACAAGGCCCGCAAAAATTCTCTTTCCATGCGGGATTTTATTAGCTATTAATGTTCGGTTAATTTATTAACTGTCAATAGGTATCCCTATGCTTCAATCTCTGAACCACTTAACGCTTGCTGTCAGTAATTTGCAAACTAGCCTGACATTCTGGCGCGATTTGCTGGAGTTGCAGCTTCATGCTGAGTGGGATACCGGTGCTTATCTTACCTGTGGTGACCTTTGGATCTGTCTTTCTTACGACGTATCCCGTAACTACGTAGCCCCGCAGGAAAGCGACTACACCCACTATGCATTCAGCATCGCGCCAGAAGATTTTGAACCGTTCTCGTATAAGCTGAAACAGGTGGGAGTGACGGTCTGGAAAGACAATAAAAGCGAAGGACAATCTTTCTATTTTCTTGACCCGGATGGACACAAGCTGGAGTTGCATGTGGGAGATTTAGCATCTCGACTGGTGCAATGCCGTGAGAAGCCTTACTCTGGAATGCGTTTCGGATCTGGAAAATAATCACGCAACTTTGTGATCTTCCACGCAGTATTCAATTTTATGTCCCATTTTGGGGGCAAATCCTCCAACTAAAATCTCACAACCCATTATTTTTCAATGAATTAAGCGAAAGGGCGAGTCCGGCCTTCGCACCAAAAGCATATAAATGGACCTCAACTGAGATCTTTTTTATGCCTAAAATCCAGAAGTTACCTACCTTTCTCGGCTGAGCGCTGTGTTTTTTCCATTGTTATCAGAATGCTAACTGTTAGTACAGAGCCGATAGACAAAAAGTATGTCTGCAATAATGTCTTGAATGTACATATAGTTGCGAGCATCATCGCAACTATGTGCTCATGAATTCTTCAATGTAATGACCTCTGACAAAACCCTAAAGCAAGCGATATCAAATATTACTATTTGGCGCAAAGGCGAACAGCGTGCGCCGCATAAGCCGTTATTGCTGTTATATGTTCTCTCGCACTATCGGCAGGGTCACGATCGCCTGTTTGATTATGGTTCTGAAATTCATGAGCAATTGCTGGATTTGCTGGAGCGCTATGGGCCACAGCGCCGTGAACAGCGCCCGGATATGCCGTTCTGGCGTCTGAAGGGCGATGGTTTCTGGGAATTGCAAAACGCGGAATTCTGCTCAACCAGCGGTAGCCGCCAGCCACCTAAACGTGAACTCATTGAATATAATGTTGCTGGTGGGTTTGATGTCGACAATTTCGCGCTGGTAACAAAAAAACGTAAGCTAATCGACACGCTGGCGCAGCAGATCCTTGAGGCGCATTTTCCGACCAGTATTCAGGAAGACATCGCTGACGAGATGGGTTTTGATATTCGCACCTCTCTCCGTCAACGCGATCCGAAGTTCCGCCAGGCGGTGCTACGAGCTTACAATTATCAATGTGCGGTCTGCGGCTTCAATATGCGCCACGACAACGCCCCTATAGCCCTTGAAGCAGCCCATATCAGATGGAAGCAACATCATGGTCCTTGTGAAGTGCCTAATGGCCTGGCGTTGTGCGCAATCCATCATAAAGCGTTCGATCGTGGTTCGATTGGTCTGGATGAAAATATGCGCGTGGTGGTTTCCGACGCGGTGAATGGTGGCGGAGTGGTACAGCGGCTGTTCTGGGATTTTGCGGGGAAAGAGATTGCGTTGCCGCAGATGAAAGAAAATTATCCGGGTGAACGGTTTGTGGAATGGCACAAGAGGGAGGTGTTCAGAGGAGGACATTGATCTGGGGGGATTTTGAGTGAGGTATACGTTATCTGCTAAAAACAGAATCACATCAAAGGCATCAAAGTAATCGGCCACGGTTCTCGCACTATGGTCTGTAGCGCGCTGGTGGAGTCATACCTGTAGTCAATCGACGCGTAGAGCGCCAGATGAACCATCACGAGCGCAAGCGGGATTCATAAGGTGCGGCACCTTAAAGAGCACGGGGAGATTGTAAGCAACCCGATATTGCTGGCTTTTGCTTAGCTTGCTGACGGGATTCGTCGGATGAAACATGAAAATTACCTCATGTTTTATATAAGGATTCGACACTATATCAAAACCGGTATCTCTCAACCTTTCAAGACTATGTGTCAGATCAGGTCGTGATAAGACACATAAATTTAAAAATCTATATATCTGGCCAGATAGACTTTTTTATAACAGTTTTATAAATTAAACAAATCTGCCATAGAGACAGATTTGTTTAATTTATAATTAGAGATTTGCAACGTTATGATATACTTTTTGCACATCATCATCATCTTCAAGGGCATCAACAAGTCCTTCAAAGATTTCTAAATCTTCTGGTGAAAGTTCAACTTCTGATTGAGCAATCATTTCTAATTCTGTTGTTGAAAATTCAGTAATTCCAGCTGCTTTTAGCGCTGCAATTCCTTTGTGCAGGTCTGTAGCTTCAGTATAAATAACGATGTTTCCTTCTTCTTCGGTTACATCACGAACATCAACTTCAGCATCAAGCAAAATTTCAAAAATATGGTCAGGGTCTGTTCCTTTAAATACAATCACTCCAGTATTGTCAAACATATAGCTGACAGCACCTGCCGCTCCGATATTCCCGCCTTTTTTATTGAAAATTGTGCGGATATTAGCAATCGTACGGTTAACATTAGACGTCAACGTTTCAGCGATAACCATTGAACCATTTGGTCCAAAGCCTTCATAACGCCCTTGCACGAACGTTTCATCTCCGCCACCTTTGGCTTTATCAATGGCTTTATCAATAACATGTTTTGGAACCTGTGCTTGTTTCGCACGTTCAATAACGAATTTTAAAGCTGAGTTTGATTCCGGGTCTGGTTCACCTTGTTTAGCCGCAGCATAGATTTCTACACCAAATTTTGCATATACTTTAGACGTTGCACCGTCTTTAGCCGTTTTTTTAGCAACAATATTTGCCCATTTACGCCCCACTGGAAACATCTCCTCAAAAAATTATTTACATTAATGACAGGTTAATAACCTACATGCTTTTCTGCCGCATTATATCATAATATATAAATTCTCGTCTATGAGAAATAAAAACATCCAGCTTTTACGGGGGATTACTTTGATTTTAACAATAGCTAATATGGTGGATAAGTCATTTTCTAATTTTCTTCTGGTTCTTTTTTTATTCTTAATAATTGAATTGCAGCAATAACGTCTTATTGATGGTGGTTTCGCTCATCAGGTGAGGTGGAACGCTTGCACGTCTTGCGACATATTGTGGCAGAAACTTAATGGCGAAATTAAGAGCCTATCCCATTAGGGCTATTTTACTTGCCATTTTGGATCTGGGCAGTGCTCAAAATCCTCACGTACTACGTGTACGCTCCGGTTTTTGCGCGCTGTCCGTGTCCAAACTGGCTGCGCCAATAACGCCTGGTGGGATAGTCTCTAAGACGATATTTTCCCGCCTTGAGCCGCGTTAATTTGTTGCATACTTTTAAACGGAGGTATACCTCTTGTAGGCTATACCTCCTGCTTCACGTTATCGCGCGATTAACGCAAATACGCCCCAGCCAAAGTATTCTCGCGTCCAGGTGACGTGACGTTTGGGGGCTGCCGTCAGTTCTGTTCGAACCTCTTGCGCAAACTCATCGTCAGGGTTTTCCTCCAGCCAGCGGCGCATGGTCATCCACTTCGCGGCTTCATATCTGTCCCAGCCTTGCGGGTCCGCCAGCACCATTTCCACTACGTCATAGCCGAGTTGGTCGAAAAAGGCGACCAGCTCGGGCAGGGGGCGAAAATCGGCGACAGATGAGACGCCACAGGCGTGGGCGATCTCTTCCGTTGCGGGGATCCGACGCCAGTACGGTTCGCCGATGAGAATGAGCCCGCCAGGTTTGAGGCTTTTGGCCAGCAGATCTATTGTCCCCGCGACACCGCCCGCAATCCAGGTGGCACCTACGCAGGCCGCCACGTCATATTTTTCCTCGTCGATATAACCGGCCGCGTCGTTATGAATAAAATGTACGTATTCACTGACGCCGAGCTCTTCTGCACGTTGTTTTGCCTGTGTGGTGAAGAGCGGGCTTATATCAATGCCAGTACCTGTAACACCGTAATCGCGAGCCCAGGTGCAGAGCATCTCACCCGAACCGCTACCGAGATCGAGAATCCGCGTGCCTGGTTTCATGCGTAACGCATGGCCCAGCGTGGCGTACTTTTCCGCTGTAAACGGATTATGGATACGGTGTTCGCTTTCGCTAATGGTAAAAATACGTGGGATATCCATTGGGTTATTCCTTTTACTGAGGGCAATACCCTCAGAAGTGGTTGCTTTTTCAGCCAGCAGCGCAAACAGCTTACCTGCAAAAGTCTCGCCGACCGGCCAGGTGTGGCTGTCCGGGCGCTGCAACACAGTGAAGCCAGCATCACCAAGCAGGCTGATATATTCATCATCGCGCCAGGCCTTCATTTGACTGCCGAAACGGGTGGTACAGCCGTTTTCCGCTATTGCCCAGAACTGCGTTGAGCTGGTTTGGGCCTCTTCATCCCAGGCATTTTCCGTTAACAGCAGATGAGGCACGGCAAGAAACAGGCCGTGCGGACAACGCTGCCAGCCTGGCTGCGCCATGCCCTGGCGTTTAACTTCATCGAAGGTATGCACTTCAACAAGCAGTTTGCCGTCCGGTTTCAACCACTGCGCGCAATGACTGATGAGGCTTTGCGCATCTGCAGCGCTAAAGACATTCAGTTCCCCAAACGTCATCATAATGAAATCAAAAGGTTCCGTGGGGTGGTATGTACGAATATCCTGCTGAATGTAGTCAATATTCAGGTTTGCGGCTTGCGCCTGCTGGCGAGCCCATGTGATGGATGCCGGAGAGAAATCTACGCCTGTGCAGTGAAACCCACGCTCCGCTAACAGGCGGGTATAAAAACCGGGTCCACAGCCGAGATCCAGAATGCGGGCGCCAGCGGGTAACTGACGGGTAATCCATATTACCTGTTGCTCAATCACGGTTAGCCGGCGGCTGGCCCAGTCGTGGTCCTGCGACAGATGATTTTCCAGCATGCGTTGGCTGAAGGCTGGCTCGTCCCAGGGAATTTTGCCTTCATCGGGTAATAGCCGAATGCGATGCGTTGCAAAAATAACGGCGCTGATATCCATCATCATCTCCTTAGCGATTGTCAGGCTGGGCGCGAACGTTGTTCAGCCCGGTTGTATTAATGCGGTAGGGCTGACCATTAACGGATTTGATCAGCTTTTTGGTTTTGAGTTTTTTGAATACAGCGAGCGTGCAATCGGCGAGCAACAGCCCTTCGCGGCTATAGCACTCAACGGCGGTGACGCGGCCTGACGCATCGCGGATGTGCGTAATGCGTCCGCCTTTGGCGAGAACGTGTAAGGTGCGTTGTTCCTGACGGGATAAATTCATACTGAAGAACCTGTTTAATCATCATAGGCAAAACGTGCAAACACACTGCGGTGTCCGCATTCGATTTCGGCGCATTGATAATCAGTCCGGCCTGAAAAGGTCGGGGAACTGATTATCGGATGATGACATTCTCCAGCATCAAAGCCTCGGGTTGAGTTGAAAGGTATTTACGTCGTGAATGATAACACCTGTTTTCTGTAAGTGAATAACCGGGAGTGAAAAGTGTGATCTCAAAGGGAGGATCATGCGTTTAGTAAGTCAGTTGAATAGATACCGCCGCTACCATAATGAATATTGATTAAACTCATATACCCGATAATGGCCGCTTTGATAGTCTCGACGTATCTTTTTAGCCATTGACAGGGTTGTTGCGTTGGAAATCTTTTTTTAACCCACTGAAAAATATCACTTAAATATTTTTCATACATAAACATTTATGGTCCGCTGAGTTCGGATCCGGTTTTGTATGGGTTAAAAAAGGTACGTTATGAAAGTCATATGGACTGTCACTCCTGTGGGGTATCAGCGCATAGCGAAACGTTGCCCTTCATGCAGCGTAAAACGGGACTTCACGCCTTCTGGGGCATTTCGGGTTAATTCGCAAAAGAAGGTACTCGATGTCTGGAGTATCTATAAATGCACACACTGCGATTACACCTGGAATATCTCCTTGTTCTCACGCCTGCCAGTCAGCAAAATTAACCGCGATCTTTATTGTCGACTGATGGCGAATGATGCCGCCACGGTGCAATATTTTGCTTATGACAACGCGATCCTGAAGCGAAACAATGCTGAATTATCGGGGCAGCCTGATTTTCACATTCAGGAACGGTGGCTGGTCAGTATCGCCTCCCACAAGCAGGTCAGTATTAGCGTCAGGATTTCCCGTTCTTTTCAGGTCAGCCTGCTGTCGATTTTGAAGAGGCAACTCCTGTTAAGCACAGCCGAAATCAAGAGACGGATTGAAACAGGGCAAATAAGTGGCGTCACGATGAAAATGCTTAAATCGCGAAAACTGAAGAATGCGAAATATGATTTGCAGCTCTCTGTTGAAACACTGTATGACCGGCGAAGGATTGTTCTGACCCGTCGATAAAAACAATAAGCTCACCTTACGTTTAAGTGTGCTGGTATGGCAGTGACGTAACGGAATGAAAGCAGGGCTAAGGGACAGGTGAGCTTTAGTTGAATAACCCTTGTCTGTGGCATTCAGTGAAGACTGAATGCCATGGATAATCCAGATTTTCGCACCAGTGATGATCAGCAGAATGACAAAGGGCGATGGGTTATAATTAACTGTAGAGTAAATAAATATTCACGCAACACCATTAAAAAATAAGAAAAAATGACTCACTGTTGAGCTGATATTAATACCTGAATCACTGAATTAGAGTAATGTGAAGCTATCCATAGCGTAATCTGTTCTGTTGCGGTTAAAGGGGGAGGAATGCACACCTTTAGACCATACTCACTAAGGCATAGCGATCTGTTATATGAAGATATTCCGTTAGAAATACGCGAGCAAATAATATTATTGATTATCAATACGCTAGGAAATTGCTCCTCTTTTTATGATATGACATTATACTGCTATCATAATCGTCATTCTGATGAAGTTTATCGAAGAATATGTAAAACGTTGCGCAAAGAGTATGGCTTATTCACCTTATATGCGCATTCAACGTCATATCTGGATGAAATGAGTAATCTGTTATTAAAAACAGATGATAAAAGAAAGCATATTGATACCATTGAACTTGCTTTTAACTATATAGATACCTACCTTCGGACCTATGAAGTTACGCTTGGGTTAGAACCGGATAAGGCGATTAGTGAATTAAATAATCTATTTCATGAGCATGGTTTAAAATATCGATATGAAAATGGTAGAATTGTAAGGTTGCGCAGAATAAAACGGCTTAAAAACATATGTTATTATTTGTACTCCCCTGGAGAGTATGGCTTTGTCGAATATGATCTTATGGAAGCGTATAATCGCCTGATGCTTAATGATTTTGCCTGTGTCGTAAAGGAATGTCATGCAGCCTTCAGAAGCGTTCTTCTCAGAATTCATGAGAGAAAAGGTATCGTGTATCATGAACAAGATAGTTTAAATACACTAATGGCTAATCTGATGGCGAGAGGCGTTATATCTGCTGAATATACACATAAATTTCATTTTTTAAGTAACGTGCTGGAGTCAGAAATATTTCTGCCGATGGCGCCAGAAAAATCGCATCATCACTACGCAATGATGCTCCGTATCTCTGAAGAGTTGGCCTGTAGTATTTATTATCTTACTGAGCGGAGTATATTTTTTCTTACCCAGCGGGCTGAAGAAGATGGTGCCGCGCCATAATAATGATCGCGCTGTCGCTCAGTCAGACTGCATCATCGTTATTTGAATTTGTTCAGACGTCGGAATTTTTTGTTCTGCCGTCTGTTTTTTTAGTGATGAGCTGTTCAGTGCAATAATAAGGGGTACAGTACGATGACTGATTTTTAAACTGCATATCATCTGTGTCGCATTTACTCATGGGTATTGGGTCAGGGAGAGAGAAGAATGAGTACTATTTTAAAGCCTTTTTTATTGGCGGTAACCCTGATGTTAATCTTAATAAGGCCTGGCTTTGCAACAGAGGATGGAGCGATAACCATGGTTAAAACCTACAGCGCTTATGACTATTTGCAGACCCGAGCGCGGTTGATGCACGCTGTCGCCGATCACGGTCTGGTGTTATTTGGGGAATTTGATCATGCCAGAGCGGCACAGAATGTTAACCTGAAAATGCCGCCGACAACGGTTCTGGTCTTTGGCAATCCTAAAGGCGGAACGCCTCTCATGCTGGCGCATCCCGAACTGGCGCTGGATTTACCGTTTCGGGTGCTCATTAGCCAGCAAGCCGATGGGCGAACGTTAGTCAGTTATCATCCCGCCGAAACGCTGCAACGTTATGGTCTTGATGCCACAGCCATACAGGCTTTGAAAAAACTGGAACAGCTCGTTGAAAAAAGTCTCCAATGAAGCGGAAAATCTGGCTTCAATCGGGCGATGTGTTTGCACGAGTGATGTCGCGAATAAATGCGGTCACATCGTCCATTACCTGATGCGATAAGGCGGCATCGAAGGTGGCGCTATCAGCATCACAGAACCCGTGCCGCGCATCGTACATTTTACACTGCACCCGGGGGCGCTTTTCCAGCGTCTGTCGCATGGCGAGGGGATCAAACGCCGGCTCATAACGCGCGATAATAACCAGTGCCGGACAGAGAGGCGCAAGATGAAGGTACTGGCGTATACGGGAACCGTAATAGCAAATGACGCCATCGCATAACCCACTGGCTGCACTTAGCCATGCGAGCGTTGCTCCGACGCTATATCCTACGACGATTAACGTCTCATACTGCGTTCTGAGATCGTGGAGTAACGTGGTAACGACGGCGGGATCAAAGCCGACATTTGCTGAAAAGTGACGGTAAGCCTCCTCCTGCTGTTCATAGCGAAAGGGGGTATGGTGAGGAAACAGCGCGGGAATATAGATGTCGAATCCGCGCGTCATCCATTCATGGCCTGCGCGTTGGATATGAGCGTTAATACCATAAATTTCATGCAGAATAATCGCTGCCCGGCGATGGCGGCTCGACAGACTGGAGGCGTTGCTTCCCCCGGATACGCCTGGGGCGAAAAACACGGTGTCTTTTATCATAACGCGTTCTTGATACAAAGAGAGCGGCTGGATTTTCGCCGATCACGCTATGTCAGAGGCGTTGTTCCTGTCAATGTACAGACACATTTTATGGCCTGATTTTTGGTTGATAAATTTTATATTGGTAAACCAATATGCTGTTCATATTCAGGCATCAGGGCTAAAGGTGGAACATCAGTCGTGTATTGTCTATTGCCTTTCCTTTTATCTGGCCTCACTAGCGAAACGGGGCGCATTATTGTTTTGTTGGTTGACCAGTTTCGCGTTTTTGGTGTGCTACGCGTGCTATCCCTCTTTACAAATGCTATAGTCTGATACCGGGAAATCGCATCGGACGGGCACGACCAATATGAAATCAAACACTTCTCAGCAAAGACCTTACCAGGAAGTGGGCGCAATGATACGGGATCTGATTGTTCAGACGCCGTACCGCCCCGGGGAGCGCTTGCCGCCGGAAAGAGAGATCGCTGAGAGGCTCAATGTGACGCGTACCGTCGTGCGTGAAGCGCTGATCATGCTGGAAATTAAAGGTCTGGTTGAAGTCCGCCGCGGCGCCGGGATCTACGTGCTTGACAGCGCGGATAATAACGAGATGGAAGGCGCTGACGTCAATCACTGTAATGATGCCGGGCCGTTTGAACTGTTACAGGCGCGTCAGTTGCTGGAAAGCAATATCGCTGAATTTGCCGCTCTGCAGGCCACCCGCGAAGACATCATTAAAATGCGCCAGGCGTTACAACTGGAAGAGCGAGAGCTCGCCTCCAGCGCGCCGGGCGGCTCAGAAAGCGGCGATATGCAGTTTCATCTGGCCATTGCCGAAGCGACCCATAACAGTATGTTGGTAGAGCTCTTCCGTCAGTCCTGGCAATGGCGTGAAAATAATCCGATGTGGCTCCAGCTTCATAGCCATCTGGGCGATACGCTTTACCGTAAGGAGTGGCTGGTTGATCATAAGCAGATCCTCGCAGCGTTAATTAAGAAAGACGCCCGCGCAGCGAAGCTGGCGATGTGGCAGCACCTGGAAAACGTGAAGCAGCGTCTGCTGGAGTTTTCCAATGTTGATGACATCTACTTTGATGGCTATCTGTTTGAGTCATGGCCGCTGGACAACGTTGATGCCTGATTATACCTGGAATAGCGTGGGCAGACCCAGTCCACGTTTTACTTCCTGTAGCGTCTTTTGAGTGACCTCATGCGCCCGCTCGCTACCTTTTTTCAGCAATTCCATTAGCATTCCCTTATCCGCAATAAAGGTTGCCCGCCGTTCGCGTATTGGCGCGATCAGTTCTTGCAGGCAGGTCTCCAGCTCATTTTTACAGACACGATCGCCTAATCCGCCTTGTTGATAATGTACTTTCATCGCCGCGACTTTGGCTTTATCCGGATGGAACGCATCCAGCCACGTAAAGACGACGTTACCTTCTATTTTTCCCGGATCGCTAATTTTTAAATGATTGGGATCGGTGTACATCGCGCTGACCGCACGGTGGATGGTCTCTTCGCTGGCGGAAAGAAGCAGGGTATTGCCGAGCGATTTCGACATCTTGGCGCTGCCGTCAATGCCGGGCAGACGGCCCGTATCGCTCAGGAGCGCCTGACAGGGTCGCAATACCGGCGAGGAGAAAAGACTATTCATCTTATGAACGATCTCATTCGTTTGCTCAATCATGGGCAATTGGTCGTCGCCAACCGGTACCATTTCGGCCTTAAAGGCGGTGATATCTGCCGCCTGGCTAATGGGATACGCCATGAACCCGACCGGCAGGGAACGGGTAAAGCCTTTTTGGGCAATCTCATTTTTTACCGTAGGATTACGCTCCACTCGGGCGACGGTAACGATATTCATATACAGCACCGTTAATTCGGCGAGGGCAGGTAATGCGGATTGCAGGCAGATCGTCGTTAGCGCGGGATCGATGCCGACGGCCAGATAGTCAGCTAACACTTGCGGAATATTATCGCGGATTTTTTGCGGATTACTGCCGTTATCGGTGAGTCCCTGCAGGTCGGCAATCAGGACATACTGTTGGTGATCCTGCTGTAGCGCGACGCGCTGGCGCAGTGAACCGACATAATGGCCGAGGTGCAACGAGCCGGTGGGGCGATCGCCAGTCAGAATGATGGGAAGGGTGTTCATTAAGGACTCCTTTATGCTTACTGTAAAGCCGAAAGACGTCCCGAAACACAGTAGCCGCCTTTCGGCGGCTACTTAAAGAGGGATAGTGATCCGTGCCGCCTTCAGGAAGGCAGCCACCAGCGGAGATGGCGTTGCGTAGCGTTGGATCGTTTCGTGTTCATGTGATCTAACGTATCACGACTAAACGTAAGGGTAAAGCGGCTGGCGTGTCGTCCGGGCATAAAGTCATATCGCCTGAACAGAGAACATGTTACTGACTTTGAAACGCGATTTTATAATTTGCTGTCCAAAAATACGTGGCGCTGAAAGGCGCATTTTTGATGCAAATCATTTATTACTGTGATAACACTGCGCGCGATAAAAACATTAAATATATTCACATAGTAAATATGTTCTATTGGAATGGTTGTTTTCTATATGACAAAAGTCTAAAAAACCCATTGATGTGAAAAGGAATAAGAATTGTCTATATTCCGATTCTGTGTAATTAAGTAATTTCTCGGATAAAAATAAGAAATGATATTGATATTTCTTTTTTGATATGGTTCTTATAGCGGCTATGGTTATTCAGGAAACGATGCTTGAATGCCAGGCGTAATAGATTTCAGGTCAGTAGCGCTATTGTAAAATGGATTGTTGATGGCAGAAGGTATTTAGCAAGAATCCAGTTATAGCAGATTGTCGGTATTTAATCTGGTATACAGAGACACCAACGAAATGGCTGGAAAATGGAACGTTCTTTCATTGTTGGCGTTCCGTCCTTGTCAGCCTGCTTTGCCGCATGATAATCACGGAGGGGGGATGGACGCCATCTATTTAAAACTGGACGGTATTGAAGGCGAAAGCCGGATCAAAGGTTTTGAAAACCAAATAAAACTTATTGCTTACAACCACAACCCGACGAAACGGGAGTCCGGCGAAGCGAGAGGGACATATATTGGAGGATTGACGCTGACAAAGCCTGTCGATCTTGCTACGCCTGGCCTCTATGAGCACTATTGTAACGGGAAAACGGTGAAAGAAGGCGTGCTGACATTATGCCGTCGTGATAAGGGCGCAATGCTGCCATTTATTATTTATACGCTCACCAATGTGCGGATTTCACGCATGAGCAATCATGGCGACGCCGAAGGCAGCGCCACGGAGACCGTGGATTTGGTTTATAGCCATATTCGCTGGGATATTCCCGCATTAGCGTCGAAAAGCAAAACACGGCGGCCCCTTCACCGACAGGCGCTGTGGCGATGAGGATAAAACAAGCGTGCGGACTCGCAGTGGGCAATGCGGTGTAGCGAAATGGCATTTAGCGGCTTGCGAAGGTCGATGAGCGCACATGTAACCAATCGATTGCCTGAAAAGGCGATAACGCGTGGCCCTTACACCCGTTATGATTTTTACGCATAGCCGCTAATAAAACGGCATTTTTTATATACACATCAAGTTGATAGTGTGTTTCTGACCTTGACGTAAATAAGCGGGAAAAGCGATGAAACACACCATTGGGATACTGGGGGGGATGGGACCTGCGGCAACGGCGGATATGTTGGAAAAATTTGTTGAATTGCGACATGCCAGTTGTGATCAACAACACATCCCGCTCATTGTCAGCTCTATCCCTGATATTCCCGATCGTACAGCATGTCTGTTATCCGGCGGGCCTTCGCCATACCGTTATCTGGAGCGTTATCTGCATATGCTGGAAGACGCCGGGGCGGAGTGTATCGTTATCCCATGCAACACTGCGCATTATTGGTTTGATGATTTACAGAACGTCGCGAAAGCGCGAATGATCAGCATTCTGGACGCTACCCTGGGGGATATTCCGCCATCGGCGCGGCACGTTGGTCTGCTGGCGACCAATGCGACGCTGGCGACCGGGTTATATCAAAAGAAAGCTCTGGCGCGGGGGCTGACGTTAATTCAGCCGGAAGACGCGGGGCAGGCGTTGGTAATGCAGGCTATTTATACGCTTAAACGTGGCGATAAAACTGCGGCGCAAGCGCTGCTGCTGCCGCAAATCGATAGCCTTATTGCCCGTGGCGCGCAGGCAATTATTATGGGGTGTACCGAAATTCCGCTTATTGTGGCCGGACATGAACGCGCGATAGCGTGCCCGATGATTGATTCCACAGCGTCGCTGGTGCGCGCGGCGATTCGTTGGTATGAGTCCTGGCCGGACACCCGCGCCTCTTTGACCGGGGAACAACGCCTTACCGCCTGATGTGTTTACAGTGCGGCCTGAAGCCCACGCAGGTCGCGCCAAAATGTTTCGGCTACCTGACTCATGCGGGTATTCATGCGATAAGCATAAGCCTGGATCGGGATAACCAGTTCGTCGGCATCAAGCACGATCAGGCGCCCGTCAGTAATCTCCTGACGGATAGCATACTCGGGCAACCAGGCGATTCCGCAGCCGTCCATCGCAACCTGTTTTAACAATTCACTCATCGAAGAGACGAAAAATGTACTGAAACTCAGTTCAGCATGGCGAGTCAGGGTACGATTTATCAGCCGGCCCATATAGGAGTTCTGACTGTAATTAAGCAGGGGAAAGTGCGGCTGCTCAAGCGTATAGCGCGGCTCGCCCCGGCCATTGTTGGCGCAAACCGGAAACAGTCTCGACTCAAACAGGCGGATGTTATCAAACGGCGCTTGTTGCAGGTTTTCATCGTGATAAGAAAAGATAAAATCGCTTTGCCCCTCACGTAACATATCCACCGCCTGGTCGACATCTATCGCCTCAACGGCGTAGGTAAACTGCGTCGGCATCTGCTTAACGATGGTCGGCAACAGGCCGAGGGAGAGCGAGTGGGCGGCGGCAATCTTGATTTTACGCAGCGTATAATCGCTGCCGCCGCGCAGTTCGGTCAGATTACTTTCCAGCTGCTGTAACAGGTGGCGAACCTGGGAGTGAAAGATTTTACCCTGTTCGGAAAGCTGTAGCGGCGAGACCTGTCGGTTAAACAGTTCAACGCCCACGGCATGTTCCAGGGCGCGAATCCGCCGGCTAAAAGCGGGTTGCGATACGTTGCGGATAATGGCGGCCTGAGAGAAATTGCGGCACTTTTCCAGCGTCAGAAAATCATATAGCCATTTTGTCTCAATATTGTGCAAACCTGCTCCAGTTACATCCATTTACCGTTATCCTGTCAGCCGCCCGAAGAGGCATTCTACGTCCATTCGGGCGGCTGACAACCGCTTATCCCGTCCTCTTTCAGAATGCCGTGATGGGGCAGCCTGAAACTAGCGGGAATTACGCCGGTTCAAAGGTACCTTTTACGCAGGCTTTCCCCTCATTGACCATGCGTTTGCCGCGTGCATACACCTGCTCAATGCGTAAATCTGCGCTAAAGACGAGCAGATCCGCATCGTTACCGGGACGAATCTCGCCTTTGCCGTCCAGACTGAGGAAGGCGGCTACGCTGGTCGTCAGCGGACGCAGAGCATCGGTCAGGCTGAATCCGTAGTGGTTAACCAGCGTCTGCAACGTCTCCAGCAAACTTTCGAAGCCCGCGACGCCGATGCCCGTCAGATTTCCGGCAGCGTCAAATAGCGGCTGGCTGCCGTTGCCGTCTGAACTGAGCGTCACCCGGGAAAGCGGGACGCCGGCTTTTACCGCTCTGGCAATGCCCTCCGCCGGCGCGACGGGATCCGGGATACTGGTGGTAATGTCGATCACGCCGCCTTTAAGCGCAAACGCCAGTGCCTGCTCGAAAAGAGATTCGCTACGGTTGACGTGGGTAGGCAGCAGTTTACCGATCGGCACGTCGCTGTTTTCCAGGATGTCATACAGCGGCTGTAACCCTTTTTTGCTGCTGCCCATATGAAAAACGCTGACACCGGGTTTGCCGCCCAGCAGGCCGCCAACGCGTGATTCGGCGGCCATGCTGGCGAGTTGATTCCCGCCGGGCGCGGCGGAACGGTGGTCGGAGACTGCGCATTTCACGCCAATGACGCGATCGATCAGCGCGACGTCTTTTTCTACCGAGCCAGTAATGGTCGGCGACGGAACGTGATAAGCGCCCGTGAGCATCCAGGCGGTGATCCCCTCCTCATTTAGCGCTCGCGTTTTGGCTAACAGCGACGCGGGATGACGGCTAACGGAGTCGGTGCCAAGCAGGCCGACGACCGTTGTTATCCCAGCTTCCGTCAGGCGGCTCAGGGAGACTTCCGGCGTCCGCGTCGTCGGCCCCGCTTCGCCGCCGCCGCCGATCAGATGAACGTGTTGGTCGATAAAACCCGGGCACAGCATACGACCGCTAAGATTAATCACCGCACAGTCCGGTACGATATCGCCGGGGATGTCAGCGCCGACGGCAATAATTTTGCCATTCGCGAGTAGAACATCACAGATGCCCCGGTCTTCTGGCGCAAACAGGTGCGCACCCTGTAACAAGGTAAACTCCGCGGCGGATAAATCAGGCATGATAACTCCTTATTAAACAATAAGCTGCATGACCCAGATCGACAGCAGCGCATTGATGGCGCAGACTGCGATAATATGCGGGTAATATTTGGCGTTGACTTCGGCAGTACCGAGACAGCGGCCGACATTCTGTACCGGGTTTCCCATCAGGTAAATGGCTGGCAGTAGTACGGTAACATCGTGGCCACTTAGCGCGCCGGCGGTAGCCAGACTGGCCGCCACGCCAACGGCGCCGCCCATACTCATCAGCGAAGCCAGAAGTACCGTAGCCGCTTCGCCGGGAAGCCCCCACAACGCCATCACGGGCTGGCAGATATGGCCTACCCAGTCGAGCAGACCGGTAATTTTCAGCGCCTGAATAATGACAAATGCCATGACCACATTGGGTAACAGGTTGGTTGTGGCGATGGTAAAACCGCGGCGTGCGCCATCGATAAACATATCCATGACATTCTTACGTACCTGAGTCGTCATGATTGGGCTCCTTGCGCAGGGTGACGGCGTTCTTCGATGTTAATCCAGATGCGCAAAAGGTTTGCGCCGATAAATTTGAATAGCAGAATGACCACCAGCGGAATGATGACTGACGTTCCCAGAAAGGCGAATACCGCAACGCCGGAGGAGAAATAGTTGGTGATAATAGCGCTGCCGCTGGTCTGCCAGGCGGCAAAAATCACTTTATCGCGTTCGGTGATTTCGCCTTCCTGCGCCAGCTCTTTGGTCATACCCGCCGCGGCGTCGGTATTTTGCAGGTTGGCGATCAGCGCCAGTGAGCAAATGCCGGGAATGCCAAGCAATGGTTTCAGGATGGGCGTCATCAATTGCTGCGCCGCCCGCAGACCACCCAGTCCATCCGTAATCGCGATGATACCCAGAGAAAGGATAACCGACGGTGCCAGCTCCAGCGCAAAAAGGAAGCCATCTTTCGCGCCCGTTCCGCCCGCGCCGCGAAAGGTCTGCGTACCGGTCACATGACCGAATGACCCGTTGAGTACGGTAAAATCAAAAACGCGCCACCAGCCTTCGCTTCCGGAAAATACGCCGGAAAAGAAAATAATGGTGAGAAAAAACGCCAGGTATCCCTTTATCCCGACCTTTTCTGTATCAAGCGGCATGGCCGCCCCGTCCACTTGTTGCGCCATAGCGATCCCCGAATTTTTTTGATGATGTGTTGGTTGTAGCCACAGGCCAAAAAGCCCGAAACAGAAAGACCTTATCAGCCATAAGGGTAAGGACAAAATGCAAGTATGTATCGTGCTATGCGTTTCTTGCATAGCAGCGCGAAAAATCACCATCTTCGCTACTGCCGGAGGCGCGGGGAACCGTGGACGGTATAACGCGAGGTAAAAAAGCAAAGAAACAGGTGTTGACGAAGACCGGAGCCGGGAGCAGGAAAAAGAGGAAATAAATTTGACGTTAGTCAATTTCACGCCACTTAATTATCGTTGTTAAAAAATAGGATTTTTTAACCTAAATTTTACTTTTTACTGTAATTTTTCACGCCTTAAGAGGAATTGTCACGGTCATGTCAGTAGCCGCTGATGGGTCAGTTTGCGCCCTAAGAATCCTACGGGCAGGTAATAAAAAACGAATCATCTAATTAATTTCATGATGTGATTTATTTATAATTGTGATGATTTGAAAGGGCGCGATAATCATCATAATGGGATATATAGCCAAAATAATTCGAGTTGCTTAAAGGCGGCAAGGGAGTGAGTCCCCAGGAGCATAGATAACGATGTGACTGGGGTGAGCTACGGCCCGTCAGGGCGAGGCCTATGGATGGGCCGGGTAATCCGTAGCCAACACATAAGCAACTTAAAGTATGAAGGGTATATAAAATAATAGGCAGATTGATAACACCAAAAACCATAAAATAAGCATGGTTTTTAGTGTCATTTTTAACTTGAAATAACGTGTTGAGGATGTGCTATTAAAAACAGATCCGCATTGCGCCGCGAATAGCGTTAAAGATACAACCCGGTGCGGAGAGCGCGAGTTTACTCTACCGCTTATTCACGTATCACAAACCGTTTTTGTTTTATCTGCTGCGCGGCGCTGATCAGCGCGGCAAAAAAGAGCGCCGCGGCACCGCAAAGCGTGGCGTTGATAATTGCCGACGCGCCATTGCCTGACAGACTGGCGGCGAGCGGACCGAGAATTTGCCCAATACCATACGTTAGCGTCACCAGGCCTAACAAATTAATATTGCCCGGCGCGCTGAGTTGTCGGGCAAGCGGCATCACCAGCGAGGTTGTGCCCATAAACGTGGCGCCAAAACCAATACTGCTCAGTATTAACAGCAACAACGAGTCGCTGGCGAGAGACAGTAGCACGCAGGCGCTCTGGATCAACAGATTCGCGGTCAGACATGGCAGGACGCCCCAATGTTTTGCCGCCCACAGCCAGCCGAAGCAGCCGGGAATGATCGCCAGGCCGACCAACGACCAAAGATGCGCCGTGAGTAGTGGAGAGCCCGCGCTTTTCGCCATCAGCGGCAAATAGGTAGCGACAATGATGTAGCCGAATCCGGCGAAACCGTACAACAGCGCCAGTTGCCACCAGGGCATAGGCTGATTTTCGATTCTTGCTAAAGGCGCAGGCGGCAGCGCATGAGCGCGGGGGGGAATCAACATTGCCACGATTAATAGCAATATACCGGCGAGCGCTCCGGCCCCCAGCCATAGCGAATGGGCCGAAAGCGCATAATGTAAACCGCCAATGACATATTCGTTGCCCAGTGCAATCCCGGCCCCGACGCCGGAAAAGAGCGCGGCGATCACAAACGGATGGCGGGTATGATGCAACACAATCATTGATCCAAAAATCATCATTCCCGCACTCGCGACGCCTGCCAGGAAGCGTACCAACATGACGACCGCGGGCTGAGTAAATATCGCCATAGACAGAATAAGAATACCGGTGGCGACCGCCGAAGCCAGCAGCATGGGGCGTAGACGAGAGGGGAGATGAAAAAGGCCAAAGGAAAACAGTAAGCTTCCCGCCAGGTACCCTGCATAATTGGCGCTGGCAATCCAGGAGAGCTGATTAAACGTTAGCTGCTTTTCCGCCAGCATTACCGGCAGCATGGGCGTATACAGAAAGCGGCCAACTCCCATCCCCAGCGTCAATACCATCATACCGAAAAGCGCCGTAAAAATGGGATGGCGAGGTGAAGCGCTCTGAGCATGAACCATGGTTTTTCTCTTTGCTAAAGTAAGGCAGGAATGCCGGATTGTTGTTGTAAATGATAATAAAAAGTAAAATTAATGTTTCAAATTTGCAAGAAAAGAAAGTGAAGCGCAGGCGAATAACGGATTGAGAAGAGGGGCATCGGTGGGAAATGGCATTAAATTAATGCCTCCCGCGTGCGGGGTTTGGCAGTTAATCTGAACGAGAACGGCGTTAAATACTGAGCAGTGCCGGTATTTGCGACAGTAAATATAACACCAGACCGATAGCGCCGCCGACCAGCGTGCCGTTCACGCGGATAAACTGCAAATCTTTACCGATATTAAGCTCAATCTGCTGCGACATATCGCGCGCATCCCAGCCTTTTACGGTATCGCTGATGTGGCGCGTCAGGAAGGCGGCGAATTCCGGCGCGACCCGGTGCGCGGCCTGTTCCAGATGACCGTTAAGCGAGGCGCGTAATGCGTCGTCGGCGATCAGCGTCTCGCCAAACCATTGTCCGGCATGAGCGATGCGCTGCTTTACCTTCGAGTCTTCGGCGTTGATATCTGTTTTTAACCACTGACGTAGATCCGCCCAGATCTCGCCGAGATAACGGTTAAACGCCTCATCTTCCTTCAGGTAACTTTTAATGTTTTCTGCCCGGGCAGCCATTTCCGGATCATGTTTAAGTTTATCGATCAGCTTATACGTCGCGCGATCGAAGGCATGACGAATCTGATGCGCGCGATCGTGACTGATATCATCCAGCAGAGAATTTACCGCGTCGGAGACCAGTTCAGCGCTGTGTTCTCCCAGCCATTCGGTCGGCAGAATCTTCGCTTTTAACGGATGCTCGGTCTCCAGCCAGCGTATGATCTGTCTGGCGATAAATGTTCGGGAGCTGTCACGCTGTAACAGGGCGATAAGCTGGGCGATCAGCGTATCGAGTAACACCTGGTGACGATCGTTTTTGGTCATGCTTTCCAGCATCAGGGCGCTGGTGCCGGAAAGATCCACTTTATCAATCGCCTTATGTACCGCTCGCTTGAGCAGCCGCTGAATACGGGCGTCATCGGTCAGTTCCAGAAAGCCGCTCATAATTTGCAGCAGATGCTGCCCGACCCGGCTGGCGTTGTCCGGCTGGCTGAACCAGTTTCCGATAAGCAGCGCGGGTTCATGGCGGCGGATTAGCGCGATCAGCGACTGCGTATCAAGGAACTTCTCCTGCACAAATTGCCCTAGATTTTCGCCGATTCGGTCTTTATTACGGGGAATAATCGCCGTATGTCGTGAAATAAACGGAATGGGAATGCGGCGAAACAGCGCCACCACGGCAAACCAGTCCGCCAGCGCGCCAACCATCGCCGCTTCGGCAATAGCTTTTACGCCCAGCACCCAGAAACTGGGCGGCAGGAAAAGCGTGGTTACAAACGTCGCGGTGGCTATCAGCAACAGTGAGAGCGCCAGGCGTTTGGCGCGTTTGAGTTCGGCGATTTTATTCATAGGGTTAAGGATAGAGCCAGACGGCAGGAACGTGCAAAAAACATCAGATTATCCTGTGCCGGATAAGCCTCTATCCGGCAGAGTAGTTACTTCTCAGCGGCCAGTTCTGCCGCCTCATGCTGGCGCACGCGCTGTAATAATGTCGCCAGGGTGAAGACCACAATCACCCCGGCCACCGCTGCCAGCAGGTGAAACGGCAGTCTCCCGCCGTGAAACCACAGCCAGCGGCCAACTTCGACCGACACCGCCATCACCGTCAGAATCACCATGTTCAGCGAGGCCGAAACCGTCCCTTTTGGCAAGTTGTTGGAGAAAAGCGTGAAGCGAAACAGCGTCGGGAAAATCATGCCAATGCCGAACGCGTACAGGCTGGTGCCCAGCACAGACCAAAGCCAGACGTGCGGCAGAAGAAGATTACCGAGGAGCAATGTCGCCAGCCCGCTTAACTGGATTGGTACGGCGCGCCAGATAAAACGCGGTCGGGTCGGATCTTTCACCAGGCGCACAACGATCATATTGGCCACGATCACCGCGCCGAATACGGGCACCTGCGCCCAGGCGAATTGCGAAGTACTCATCCCGCCGGCATCGATCAGGATCACCGGCGACACCGCCACCCAGCTCATCATCGGGATGTAGCTCAACGACAGCGTCGCCGCCCCGGTGAGAAAAATCGGGTTGCGAAACACATTACGAAAATCGCGCAGTACGCTCACCGCGCTGAACGGCACCGCGCCGCGTTGCACCGTTTCCGGCATCGCCAGCAGCAGGCCGCACAACGCCAACAGTCCCATCACCGCAATAATACCGAACAGCACCTTCCAGTGAACGAAGTGCATCAGCGCGGCGCCGGAGAGCGGGCCGATAACCGGAGCGACCAGCACAATGGAGGTAATAATCGCCATCAGCTTAATGGCTTTGGTTTGACCGAAGGCCTCCTGTACCGTGACGTAGCCGACCGTTGCGATAAAGCAAATGCTGGTGCCCTGCACAAAACGGGCAACCAGAAACTGCGTCATTGAGGTCGTCAACAGCGTTGCCGCGCAGGCGAGAGTAAAAATTAATGCCCCTGCAATCAGCACTGGCCGGCGGCCAATCCTGTCGGATAGCGGCCCCAGAAGCCATTGCAACGCCATTCCGCCCGCCAGATAGAGACTGACCGAGGCCGGCGCAAGACTGACGTCAGCATTAAAATCGCGCACGACGTTAATGATGCCAGGCTGAATCAGATCCGTCGTCAGATAGGCGGCAAAATCGTACAAAATCAGCGCCATCGGGAAAAATAACGTTGTGGCGCGTTGGGAGAAAAACTGAATAATCCGTTGCATAAAAAATGCGCTCCATGTCGGAGAACCCCATGATGGGACAGCGAAACTCAATACCGTCATCGTGACGTCAGGCAGGCGATGGAAACAGCGGCTGCGGATGTACTGAATTTCATGTAATCAAAAACGCTGCCGGTGAAAACACAGACAGGAAGAGACGCGTTCTGCATCTCGTCAGAACGTGTGGCGATTACAGATAACAATCAGCACATCACACCTCGGGAAATTTACGTTGCACGGAAAATATACACATTAAGTGTAATTAAATTTTGATGTTAATCAAAAGAGTTTGTCTGGTTAATAAAGATAAAGGCAGGGCGCGCAGACTGGCGTTTTGCGTGTTCAGTTCCGAAAATGCATGTGCATTACAGATAACAGGATTTATCTTCCGTCGCGCCTCGCAATGCTGAAAAGGTACGGATGAGAAAGGAATTTTCAGGAGGTAGAGTCGCAGCATCCTGGTTTGGGGTGACGGAGCGCCATGAAAAAATCGACGACCTCAACACCGCATGATGCGGTGTTTAAAACCTTTTTGCGCCACCCGGAAACCGCCCGCGATTTTATGGAGATTCATCTGCCGGTGTCGTTACGCCAGCTTTGCGACCTGCGGACGCTAAAGCTGGAGCCCGGCAGTTTTATTGAAAAAAATCTGCGAGCCTATTATTCCGATGTGCTTTGGTCGCTGAAAACGCGCGAGGGCGACGGTTATATCTACGTCGTGATTGAACATCAGAGCACGCCGGATGCGCATATGGCGTTCCGGCTGATGCGGTATTCGATGGCGGCGATGCAGCAGCATCTGGATGCGGGGCATAAGCATCTTCCGCTGGTGGTGCCGATGTTGTTTTATCACGGTGTTGATAGCCCGTATCCTTTTTCGCTGTGCTGGCTGGATGAGTTTGCGAACCCGGAAGTGGCAAGAAGACTCTATGCCGCTGCCTTTCCGCTGGTCGATATAACGGTGGTATCGGATGATGACATTATGCAGCACCGCCGCATTGCGCTGCTGGAGCTCATCCAAAAACATATCCGCCAGCGCGACCTGCTGGGACTGGTTGAACGGATTGCTTCGCTGTTAGTTACTGGTTGCGCTAATGACAGGCAGCTTAAGGCGCTGTTTAATTATCTTATGATTCAGCACGGACACACGCCTCGTTTCACCACGTTTATTCGTGATGTGGTAGGGCATGTCCCGCACACTAAGGAGAGACTGATGACGCTGATAGAGAGGATCCGCGCAGCGGATCGCAGAAAAGGGGAACGGCAAGGAAGACAGGTCGGTCTGGAGGAAGGATTAGCAGAAGGATTAGAAAAAGGGCTGGAAAAAGGTCAGCATGTTGCCGCATTGCGTATCGCCAGACAGATGCTGGCGGACGGACTTGACCGCGAGACTGTCCAGCGGTTCACCGGCCTTACGGCTGAAGAGCTTCAGGATGTTAGCCACTAACGCGGTTCCAGTCTGAATGTTGCAGGCCCGGTGTCCGCCGGGCAACGCTCTCTATAATTATCGCTGATAACCTCACGAATATACCGAACTTTACCGATAGCGCCAGCCATCTCTACTACCCTTATTGTTCTGAGCGGCATTTACGGCTGCCTTAATGACGATAACAAGGAGACATGTGATATGGCTTACCAGACAGTGAATCCTGCCAATAATCAGCTCATTAAAGAGTACCCCCCGCACACGGACGCGGATATTGAAGCCGCGCTGCAAAAAGCTGACGCGCTCTATCACTCCGACTGGTCCAAAGGAGAGATTGACCAACGTCTGCCGGTACTGCATAAGCTGGCTGACTTGATCGACAGCCGTGTTGAAGAACTGGCAAAAATCGCCAGCCAGGAGATGGGCAAGCTCATCGAGCAGAGCCGTGGCGAAGTCAAACTGTGTGCGCAGATCGCTCGCTATTATGCGGATAACGCGAAGCAGTTTCTTGCCCCGGTGCCTTATAAAACCGAGTTTGGCGACGCGTGGGTAGAACATCATCCGATTGGCGTCATCATGGCTGTTGAGCCGTGGAACTTCCCGTACTATCAGTTGATGCGTGTGCTGGCGCCGAACCTGGCCGCTGGTAACCCGGTGCTGGCGAAACATGCCAGCATCGTACCGCACTGCGCCGAGACATTTGCCCATCTGGTGCGTGAAGCCGGCGCGCCGGAAGGCGCATGGACCAACCTGTTTATTTCCTCCGATCAGGTGGCGAATATCATCGCCGACCCGCGCGTGCAGGGCGCGGCGCTGACCGGATCTGAAAAAGCGGGGAGCGCCGTGGCGGCACAGGCGGCGAAGCACATTAAAAAATCGACGCTGGAACTGGGCGGGAACGATGTGTTCGTCGTGCTGGACGATGCCGATCTTGAGAAAGCGGTGAAAATTGGCGTGCAGGCACGGCTCACTAATGCGGGGCAGGTATGTACGGCGGCGAAGCGCTTTATCCTGCATGAGAAAATCGCCGATCAATTCCTCAGCCAGTTCACCGAGGCGTTCAGGAAGGTGAAGGTGGGGGATCAGATGGACGCTTCTACCGAACTGGGGCCGCTGTCGTCGAAAGATGCTCTGGATACACTGACCAGACAGGTCGAGGAAGCGGTGAAAAATGGCGCGACGCTGCACGTTGGCGGCAAGCCGCTGGAAAGCAAAGGCAACTTCTTTGAGCCGACGATTCTGACCCACATTACGCGTGACAACCCGGCGTACTTTGAAGAGTTCTTCGGCCCGGTAGCGCAGATGTATGTGGTGAAAGACAATGACGAGGCGGTAAAACTCGCCAACGATTCTCACTACGGGCTGGGCGGCGCGGTGTTTAGTCAGGATATTGAGCGCGCTAAACGCATGGCCTCCCGGATTGAAACCGGGATGGTTTATATCAACTGGCTGACCGACACCGCAGCGGAGCTGCCGTTCGGCGGCGTTAAGCGTTCGGGCTTCGGACGCGAGCTATCGGATCTGGGGATTAAGGAGTTTGTGAACCAGAAGCTGGTAGTGGTGCGCCGCTAATCCCTGTTGCCCCTCTGAAATCGGGAGGGGCCTGGCTTTTTGCAGCGAAGGACGCGGATCTTAAATCAGAACGAAATAAGCGAACAAAACACCCTAAATCGCCCTCCTTATTTATCCACGTTGCACTAACCGTGTTTTTTATCCCGGTATTGTTTGTACAGACATTCATGATGCCCGCATTTTCTGTTCTATGCGGAGGCCGGTATGGAATTTTACGAGAACCGCCCCAGACAACCATTTATTGGCTTTGTGCAGCTCAGACGGGCGCTAAAAAGGTGGTGGCTGCGTAAGCGGGCCTGTCAGGCGCTGCGACGAATGAGTGACGAGCAGTTAAAGGATATTGGGTTGGAAAGGAAGGATGTGGAATAACAGATAAGAGCCAGTAAAACTGGAAAGGCTGGATAATCTTATCTTAACCTCTCCAGTAGGCGGGTATCCTGGAACGCTAATTTTCTTGCCAGGCTTTCTCGATCAGCAGTTTGGCTTTATCCAGATCATGTTCGTTACGCACAATCAATTCGACGTCGCCGGTTCCCCAGTGGCCAATGTTTGTGACGTCCCGGCTAAATCCTTCTTCAAGCTGGATATGCTGTGGATTGATTTTCAGCCACAGGCGTAGGTGTGGGTCGGTCACGGGATAAACGGCTACGCACAGAAAGTTGCGAATGAGGCGGAAGGCGTCATAGAGCTTAAGCTCTTTAAACTGAACCTCATCACTGAGTGACAGCACATAACTTTTTAGCTGTTCATATAATGAAAGCAGCGCGGGAGAGGCCGAAGAGAGCTGTTCGCGCTGCGTGCGGGTATGGCGTTTGCCGCTGCTGACGGAACCGTTCGCGATGATGTACTGAGGGCTATTTTCGACCACGGCGTTAACCAGTTCCAGCATTAACAGGTCGTCGGCAAAAAGCTTGTAGCGAATCAGGTTGATATTGCGGTTGATTTGCTGAACGGCATGTTCGTCGTATTTATTAAAATCGGCGGCAATACAGATTAACCGTGTGCCGGACCAGTCAATGGCTTTGGCCGCGGTTTTACTTATTTTCTCCATCACCAGCAACTGAAATTCCGCTTTATGATCGAGCAGCCAGTCGAGATAAAACAGCCCCTGGTTAATGACGTTTTCATTGCTGTGGCGTTTATATTCAATAATCACCGGGCAGTTATTTTCGTCGAGGCCGAGGGAATCAATTCGCCCACGATGGGTTTTACCCGTGCGGTATTCGGTCTCGAGAAAGCGGACGCCAAGGAACGTTTCCATATGGGATTCGATCAGCATTTGCAGATCTTTTTCAATGGCTGCGGCTTTGCCCGGCAGTTCTTGTACTTTCCCGCCACCGAGGCGGAAAAGCTGGATATCGCTCATGGATCCCTCCTGAATTTTCTGCGCACTATCATACGTTATGTGAAAAGAGATAAAAGCGGAAATCGGGCTTTTGGAGGTGAGATATGTTATAAGCCCGACAGCAGGTGGTTACCGGGCAGCGGGCCGTAGGTCGGATAAGCGTTAGCGCCATCCGACGCTGTTACAGCAGTTTGCGCATCTTACAGAAGGAAAGTCCAGCTGAAAATCAATGAAAATAAGCCGCTGGATGAGAGGTGATATTATATTTGGTGATGAGAATAAAGCGGCTATTTAGTCGCTTTATTGGTTTCTGGGGCAGGTTAATTTATGGCGGCGTCAGCATTATAAGAAGGAAAGGGTTCGAATGATGCAGACCCTATTCATCTGCCCGGGCAACGTTGACCACCGTATAAAGCTGCCCCTCATCGATTTAACTGGTAATGAACTGCCACACAATCCAGCAGCCAAAGGCGATCAGAATGCCGCCGGCGGCGCGTTCAATTTTCCAGACAAGATTACCCAAGCGAAGTTGAATTTGCGGCAGGGCGATAAGCGTTATCAGCAGCAGATCCCAGAGTAACACTACGCTGGTCATCCAGATTCCACATATGGCCTGCTGTGTAACGGTCACGTTTGGGCCCAGCAGGGCGGTCATTAGCGCCAGATAAAACAGAGCATTTTTCGGATTCAACAGCGATGAACCTAGCCCCAGTAATAGTTGTTTTGCCAGTGACGGACATGCCGATGCGGCGTACCGCCACTCCAGCGGCCCAGCGCGGCTTTTCAACAGTTGACGGCCCACCCATAGCAGGTAGGCGGCACCCAATAGTTCGATGATGGTAAAGAGCAGCGGCGTCTGACGTAGTAGCCCTGACCCAATCACCACCAGCAGAATATAGAGCCCATTTCCCGCCGCAATGCCGAGGCACAGCCCGACGCTGCCGCGCAGCCGATAGCGTACGGCGTAACCGACCAGCAAAAAGAAGTCCGGGCCCGGGCTGAGCAGCGCCATAAAATGCGCCAGCGCCAGTGCGGGAAACGCCGGAGGAAATAACGTTGTAACCTGTTCCATAGTAACCTCAGTGATGATACTGAGGTCAGCCTATACCTGCGGATGCGCTATTTATTGTCGGATATTGATCTGTTCTGCGCGTACTGACGCGGCGTTGCCGCCGTGTAGCTGACGAAGGTTTTGTGGAAATGACTTTGATCGGCGAAACCGGTCTGATAGGCAACATCGGCAATATCGTCCCCGGCGCGCAATCGGTGCCGGGCATATTCAATGCGGGCCATATTGGTAAAGCTGACAGGAGTCAGGCCTGTATCCTGCTTAAAAGTGCGAATCAGAGTCTCCTTACGGAGCGCAAACTCCTGCGCCAGTGTGTCCAGCGTCGGCGGTTCCTGAAGGTTGCTGACTAAGCGGGCAACCAACTGGCGGCTGATGGCGCATGGCGGTTCGGCGTCGGCGCTTTGTAGCGGCAGGGCGCGCAACAGGTGGATAATAAGCGCCGGAAGTCCGGCGGTTTGTTGCTGAGTAATAGACGTCACAATTTGCTGATAAAGCTGGAAAAGCTGCGGGTCCTGCAACTGTGGCTGCGTGGTATGCAGGCGGCTATTCGCCGGCAAATGGGGGAGCTGCGTCAGGCACCAGTCCGCATCGAGATACAGCATATGATAGCTGCGTGGTCGCTCGTGGAGCGGGTTACAACTGTGTGGAGATTGCGGGGGGATCAGGATCAGCTCGCCGGGGCGTAACAGATACTCTTGTCCGTTACTGATGCAGCGGGTTTCTCCGGCGATGATTGCGCCCAGCGACAGTTGCGGGTGGCTGTGGCGCTTATAGGCCTGACGGCTTTCACTGGTGGTACGTAGCTCCAGCCACGGCAGTTGTGGCAGACGCCAGAAGCGTTGGTGAATATCTCGGATAAGGGGCATACAATCTCCTGTGCGGTCCCGGCTTTTCTGCGCCCGTTTACTTCCTTAACCCCGCAAACGCCGCTCTAATCTCGTCTTCCGGCAACTGGATCCCGATAAATACCAGCGTGCTGTGCGGCGTTTCGTCGCCCCACGGTCTGTCCCAGTCGGCGCTGTAGAGACGCTGCACGCCCTGGAACAGCAGACGGTTGGGTTCGCCGTCGATCCACAGCATCCCTTTGTAACGCAGCAGTTTATCCGCTGATTCCAGCAGCAGGTTTTCCATCACCCGCGAAACCTCGCTGATATCCACCGGGTAATCCAGCTCCACCACAATTGACGACACATCGTTCTGTTTATCGGCAATAAAGTGGAAACGCGGTTGGCTTGCCAGCACGTTCTCTTCCAGCATAAAGCCGCTGGTATTAAACAACTGACTCAGGTCAATATCGCCGTGTACCACGGTGTAAACCGGGGCGCGAGCGTTGATACGCGCCAGCCGCTCGCGCAGCTTCTCGCTGTCGCCTGCCACGTCGGTTTTGGTCAGCAGGATACGGTCGGCGTAGCCTATCTGCGACTGGGCGATGGTGAACTGGTTCATCTGCTCGTTAGCGTGCACCGCGTCGACCAGCGCAATCACGCCGTCTAACAGGTAGCGTTCGCATAATACGTCATGGGAGAAAAAGGTCTGAATAATCGGGCCGGGGTCAGCCATGCCGGTGCATTCAATCACCAGGCGGTCGAAAGCAATATCGCCGCGGTCGCGGCTGTCGAGCAGGTCTAATAGCGCATCTTCCAGCTCGTTGGAGCGGGTACAGCAGATGCAGCCGTTGGTCAGGGTTTTGATCTGTGTGGCGCGATCGCCAATCAGTTGATCGTCAACGGAGACTTCGCCAAATTCGTTTTCGATAACGGCGATTTTAAAACCATGTTGTTCGTTGAGGATATGGCGTAGTAGGGTGGTTTTGCCGGCACCAAGAAAACCGGTAAGTAGGGTAACTGCAATCGGGGTCATAGTCTCTCCATTAACAACAGCGCATACCGCCTTTGCCATCGCCGCCGTAACGTGCTTGCTGACGTTCGCGGAAGAACTCTTCATAGGTCATGTACGGCTTGTCGGGATGGTTGGTTTTCATGTGCTCGACATAGTTGTCGTAGTCCGGAATACCAATCAACATTTTTGCCGCCTGGCCGAGATATTTTTTTGCCTGACCTAAAGTATCAAACATTCTGCCGTCCTGTTAATGAATAAAGCCGGATGGCGGCTTGCGCCTTATCCGGCCTACACTAGCCGGGATCGCTGCGCGCTACCCGGCATCAGTTTTAGTGGTGTGAAGAGATCTTCACGCCGCCTTCCGGCACGGGCACATACGGGGTTTCTTTGTCGGTACGTTTATCGCTGTTGCGTACCTTCATCCAGGTGGTGAAACCGTAGAAGATAATACTGTACACCACCACCAGGAACAGAATACTCAAACCAGCGTTAGTGTAGTTGTTCACCACGATATGGTTCATGTTGGCAATCTGCTGCGCGGTCAGGTTGGTGCCGTTGGCAATCTTCTCTTTATACAGGTTTGCCATGTAGAAGAAACCTTCCATCTGTGGGTTGGCGCTGAACAGTTTCAGGCCCAGCGCCCAGGTGGTGCAGATCAGCAGCCATACCGCCGGGATCACCGTCACCCAGATGTACTTGGTGCGCTGCATTTTGATCAGTACCACGGTGCTCAACACTAGCGCCACGGCGGCCAGCATCTGGTTAGAGATACCGAACAGCGGCCACAGGCTCTTCACGCCGCCCAGCGGGTCGACCACGCCCTGATACAGCAGATAGCCCCACAAACCGACGCAGCCTGCGGTACCGATGATACCCGCGACCAGAGAATCGGTTTTTTTCAGGAACGGGACGAAGTTACCCAGCAAATCCTGCAACATAAAGCGGCCGGAACGAGTACCCGCATCCAGTGCGGTCAGGATAAACAGCGCTTCGAACAGAATACCGAAGTGATACCAGAAGCCCATATCCGCCATCGGCAGGACTTTGTGGAACACATGCGCGATACCTACTGCCAGCGTTGGCGCGCCGCCTGCGCGGTTCAATACTGACGGTTCACCGATATCTTTCGCAGTTTGCAGGATTTGTTCCGGGGAAATCACAAAGCCCCAGGAGCTGACGGTCGCCGCTGCATGTGCGGTAACGTCTTTCAACTGCGCCATAATCAGCGGCGCGTTCTCGCCGCCCATCTCGTGCAGGTTTGGCATGGTAATGCCCAGACCTGCCGGCGGGGTGTTCATCGCGAAGTAGAGACCCGGTTCAATGATCGAGGCCGCCACCAGCGCCATCACCGCAACAAAGGACTCCATCAGCATCGCGCCGTAGCCGATAAAACGCGCATCGGTCTCACAGGCCAGCAGTTTCGGCGTGGTACCGGAAGAGATGAGCGCGTGGAAGCCAGAGACGGCGCCACAGGCGATGGTGATGAACAGGAACGGGAACAGAGCGCCTTTCCACAGCGGGCCGGTACCGTCGACGTACTGCGTCAACGCCGGCATTTTCAGTTCCGGGTTGAGGATTACAATCCCCAGCGCCAGACCGACGATCACGCCGATTTTCAGGAAGGTAGCGAGATAGTCGCGCGGGGCGAGGATCAGCCATACCGGCAGCAGCGCGGAAACAAAGGCGTAGCCGATCAGCGCGAAGGTAATGGTGGTGTCTTTAAAGGTCAGCGCCGGGCCCCAGTACGGGTCGTGGGCAATCACGCCGCCGAAGTAAATAGACGCCACCAGCAGCACGATACCAATAACGGAGACTTCGCCTACGCGTCCCGGACGCAGGAAGCGCATGTAGATGCCCATAAACAGCGCAATCGGCACCGTTGAGCAGACGGTGAAGACGCCCCACGGGCTTTCGGCCAGCGCTTTAACCACGATTAATGCCAGCACCGCGAGGATGATGATCATAATTAAGAAGCAGCCGAACAGCGCGATGGTGCCTGGAACGGTACCCATCTCTTCTTTGATCATCTCGCCAAGAGAGGCGCCGTTACGGCGGGAAGAGATGAACAGCACCATAAAGTCCTGCACTGCGCCCGCGAGCACCACGCCCGCCAGCAGCCACAGTGTCCCCGGCAGATAGCCCATCTGCGCGGCCAATACCGGCCCGACCAGCGGACCTGCGCCGGCGATGGCGGCGAAGTGGTGACCAAACAGCACGTAGCGGTTAGTCGGCACGTAGTTCAGGCCGTCGTTATTGATGACCGCCGGCGTCGCGCGCGTCGGGTCGAGCTTCATGACCTTCTGGGCGATATACAGGCTGTAGTAGCGGTAAGCCACCAGATAGACGGAAACGGAAGCGACCACGATCCACAGGGCGCTCACGTGTTCACCCCGACGTAGGGCAACGACCGAGAGGCAGAAAGCACCGATGATTCCGAGAATCACCCAGGGTATGTGCTTGAATATCTTTTTCGTATCCATAGTAAAACCTGGTTGTAAGTTTAATTATCAGCCGAAGCTGGGTGGACATTGAGTTCGTGTTTGAGGAGGTAGATTGACTGCTATGCTGAGAGGATCTTGCCAGATCATCGCGCGCGTAAAGTTAGGTAAATCAGTGAGTGGTTGTATGGCGGTTTAAGCGGTCGGACGTACCGGTAAGCGGTTTCGCGGAGGAGGGCGTGGGCTATTTTATGTGATTGAGATCACGATATAAAATGGGACGATCCTTGTTGCGCGGGGCGTCATAACGACTTAACTGAGCTAATCGTGATATTAATGGCGCGCATCCCATAAAGTTTTCCCTTTCTAGGCCGAAAATTCTGTATCTGTCTAGCGGAAAGAGAAAACATGTTAAAACGAATTAAAATTGTTACCAGCTTACTGCTGGTATTGGCGCTATTTGGCCTTTTACAACTGACATCCGGCGGGCTGTTCTTCAACTCACTGAAGAATGACAAAGAAAACTTCACCGTATTGCAAACCATTCGTCAGCAGCAGTCTGCCCTGAATTCAACCTGGGTGGAGCTGTTGCAAACGCGTAATACCCTGAATCGCGCGGGTATCCGCTGGATGATGGACCAGAGCAATATTGGCAGCGGCGCAACTGTCGCTGAACTGATGCAGGGGGCGACCAATGCGCTGAAGCTGACCGAAAAAAACTGGGCGCAGTATGAGTCATTACCGCGCGATTCACGTCAGAGTGAGGCGGCTTTCCTTGAGATCAAACGAACCTATGATATCTACCACGGCGCATTGGCGGAGCTTATTCAGCTTCTTGGCGCGGGTAAGATTAACGAGTTTTTTGATCAACCGACTCAAAGCTATCAGGACGCTTTTGAGAAGCAGTACATGGCCTATATGCAGCAAAACGATCGTCTGTACGATATTGCTGTTGAGGATAACAACAGTTCCTACAACCAGGCGATGTGGGTACTGGTCAGTGTGCTGATTGCCGTTCTGGTGGTCATTATCGCCGTCTGGTTCGGCATCAAACTGTCGCTTATCGCCCCGATGAATCGTCTGATTGAAAGCATTCGTCATATCGCCAGCGGCGATCTGGTGAAGCGTATCGACGTGGAAGGCTCCAACGAAATGGGGCAGTTGGCTGAAAACCTGCGTCATATGCAAAGTGAACTGATGCGTACTGTTGGCGATGTACGTAACGGCGCGAATGCGATCTATAGCGGCGCCAGCGAGATTGCGATGGGCAACAACGATCTCTCTTCCCGTACTGAGCAGCAGGCAGCGTCTCTGGAAGAGACCGCCGCCAGTATGGAACAACTGACCGCCACCGTGAAACAGAACGCCGAAAACGCCCGTCAGGCCAGTCACCTGGCATTGAGCGCCTCTGAAACAGCGCAAAAAGGCGGCAAAGTAGTGGATAACGTCGTACAAACAATGCGCGATATCGCCTCCAGTTCGCAGAAAATCGCCGATATTATCAGCGTAATCGACGGTATTGCTTTCCAGACCAATATCCTGGCGCTGAATGCGGCGGTAGAAGCGGCGCGCGCAGGCGAGCAGGGACGCGGGTTCGCGGTGGTGGCCGGTGAAGTCCGTAATCTGGCCCAGCGTAGCGCGCAGGCGGCACGAGAGATCAAGAGTCTGATTGAGGATTCCGTGAGCCGTGTTGATGTGGGGTCGACGCTGGTCGAAAGCGCTGGTGAAACCATGGATGAGATCGTCAATGCAGTTACCCGCGTGACCGATATCATGGGCGAGATTGCCTCGGCGTCTGACGAGCAAAGCCGTGGCATCGACCAGGTGGGCCTGGCGGTAGCGGAGATGGATCGCGTAACGCAGCAGAACGCCTCGCTGGTGGAAGAGTCCGCCGCCGCGGCTGCGGCGCTGGAAGAGCAAGCCAGCCGTCTGACCCAGGCCGTCGCGGTGTTCCGTATTCAACAGCAACAGCAGCGTGCGCGTGAAGTGGCAGCGGTAAAAACCCCGGCAGCTGTGTCGTCACCAAAGGCCGCTGTGGCCGACGGCAGCGATAATTGGGAAACGTTTTAAGGGCGTATGGTGAACAGTCGGCCTACAGACGATCGTAGGCCGGATGAGATGTTCACACTTTTGCCTGATGGCGCTTCGCTTATCAGGCCTACGCGCCAGTTTATTGATAAAGATGATGTGTAGGCCGGGTAAGGCGCAGCCGCCACCCGGCATATATGACATTCTCTTTTAACCCTCAACATTCACCACTTTGATCTCCACCATGCCAATCCCCAATTTGCGCGGCGAATGGCCCAAAATATTACCTTCGTTGGTGGAGACGGGAGCGGGCGGCGCAATGACTAGGGTATTCGCGTCCGTCGGGTTGTTGAAATGCAGCGTGATAGTGGACACATCGTGACCCAGCACCAGCGTCTGTTCTTCGTTGCCTACGCGTACCGGAATCGGCCGATTCGCGTTGTCGCCGAAGGCTTTGGCGGTGATCACCAGATCAAACTTTTTCGGCAGCGGCGCTTTATATTCGATTTTAACCTCATCGCCCAACTGCGCATTTGACCAGCGCCCCCAGGACTCCGGCCGGGAAATGCCGCTAAACTGCTTCACCTCCTCCGGCGCGCCCGCCACGTTAAAGATAAAGCTATCGGCTTTATAACGAATATCGTTATCGACAATCTTTAAAGTATCGACGTTGCCTTTGTAGCGTTCCATATCGATCATCGTGTCTTTAAACGTCGTCTTACCCTGCCACTGCGCTTTATCGACATGCTGTACGGTTTGCTGCCCGCCAAGCTGCCCCTGCGAGACGCACCAGTCGGTGGAGAGCGCCAGCGCCGGCGCCCATAGCTGCGCCATTTTGTAGCAGCGATCGATCCAAACGAAATTATCGCGCGGGGCGAAGTCGGCCAACTGGAACCGCAGCGGAGCGGAGTATTCACTTTCCGGTAACGGTTCAACACGCTTATCCGATACGCGCAGTAGTAACGGCAGGCGGAAGTGGCTGCCGGAAAACGCGATCATGTTTTTGTCCCGATCGATAGTGAACGCTTTTATCTCTTTCGGAAAATTCCACAGGCGAATAATATCCGGCTTCATCGCCAGCACTTTCTCTTTTACATTCAGGAACACTTCCGACAGCGACTGCCCGGAAAGGCTGCTACGTCCCAGACCGATAAAATTATCGCCGCCGAGAATATCCAGCACCGTTGCGCCGTTGTCCATCGTGTTGCGTTTGACCGCCAGCGCCTCCTGCTGCGGTTTATCGCCGCGCAGAATGAAAAACAGATTGTTGCGATCTTGCTTATTCAGGTATTTCCAGGCGGTATTGTTCATCGCCAGATGGTCGGAAGAGACGACGATAACGGTATCTTTAAACCACGGTGACGCTTTGATTTTGTTGATAAACTCGGCGATGTTTTCCTGGCTGCAACTTACGGCTCTAAAGGACTGGTTGGGCTTGCCGTCGTAATCGTAGCGTTTGCGGTTGCAGGTGCGTGAGATAAACCCGTCCGGGTGGTGAGTATCTACGGTCAGCGTAAACAGCGAAAAACGCTGGCCTGAGCGGGAAAGCGCTTCAAATTTCTTCCATGCCTCATCAAGCACCGTATCGTCGTAGAAGCCCCAGTCGTTACGATAAGACGGGTCTGCCACCACCGTTTTCAGCTCTTCAGCGCCGTACAGATGATCAAATCCGTGTGATTTCAGGAACACGTCTTTCCCGGCAAAACGCAGGTTAGCGCCCTGCACGAAATAGTTCTGGTAGCCGGAGTTTTTCAGAATATCGCCGAGGCAGATATTCTGCGGAAAGAAGCTGGACACCGACGCTGAGGCATTGCCCTCAAACGGCGCAAAGAGCGGAATACCACACTGGGAAGCCACCATCCCGGCGATGGTGTAATCCGTTCCCGGCAGTTGCATGGTATGGCTGAAATCCAGCCCTTCATTTTTCAGCGCGCCCAACTCTGGCGTGAGATTGGGGAAAGCGTCATTATCAAAATAGGTCCGTTCCAGGCTCTCGCCGTAGATATAGACCAGATTGAGCTTCGGATTAGGAATGGTTTTTGCTGGTTCTTTATAATAAACGGCAAAATCCGGATCGCCATCGCGCATTTGTGATTTTACCAGTTCGGTGATCTGGCGAAACGCCGGGCTGGCGTCGACCGAACCCAACGCCAGCAGTAACGCCAGCAGGCTGTAACCGACATGATGCGGATGGTGACGGCGGCGGCGTAGTACCCATCCCAGCGCGCCGAATACCGCCACTAACGCCAGGGCAATGCCGATTCCCGGCAGAATATATTTGCCGACTCCCGCTCCCGTCAGACTATTCGTGAGCGTATAAAGCACTGCGTCGTTGATCCCGTCGCCGGTAAAATAGTCGCTGGCATACAGGGTAATATTCAGAATGACAAAAAGTCCCAGCACCGTGAGAGTGGCGGCAAACCACCAGGTGTTACGGCCCGCCTTCCAGGCATATATCAGCACAGAGGCGAGAAACAGAGCGACAGAGAGCAACTCGGACAACTGACGATCCTCAATAAACCAGGCTTATCGCTGGCAGGAAAAAATTTCTAACAATGTAATAGCGATGTCACATTGCTGCAATTCTAATGACTTTACACGGCGCTATTATTTAGAATGAGTTTAGAAAGTTGTTTTTTTGATCGGCATCACTTCCTGACATAGCGGTTAATAACAGGAAAAGACGAAAGGAAAAGTCGGGTTAATGCCGTGCTGGCGGGTAAAGGGCCAAAACACGGCTTTTATCAGGACGTCCCGGCGTGGCGCACGGTCAGAAAAACGCAGTCAGGAAAGGAAATTCAGCCCTTGCTGCAACACCAGATCGCAAGCTTTGGTTTTCACCTTTTCCGCCAGCGGCGTACTGCCGATATTATTGAGGTTCAACTGCTGGCCGTCCTTCGTCTTGAGCAACCCTTGCAGGCCGTTCAGGTAGTTAGTGTCCTGCTCCTGCTGTGTAGTATCCAACCCCAACTTGTTCAGAATCTGATTTTTAACGTTTTCCACGTTGGTAGCGGACGCCAGCTTCTGTTTGGCGCAGTACTGCAAAATTCCGGCGGCATTATTCATATTATCAGCGCTGAGCGACTGGGCGCCGTTGCTGAGCAGACCGGTTAGCGCCGAAAGCGACATCCCGCCCTGCTGTGCGTTCGCGCCCTGAGCGCTTAACTGACTGGCGGCGCTGGAAAGCGAATCCTGCCAGGAGGCGGCGATACCGCTGGTGGAAATCAGTACGCAGGCGACCGCCGCGCAGCACAGAACATGTTTCGCTGTATTCATGGTAATCACCTGTGTTATGCCAGCCAGGCGTTGTATCGCCCTGGCGCACGTTGCAATTTAATACTCTTTACCCGTCACCCGGCTGCGGTAACTGTCCCAGGTAAAATTAACCCATAAACTGTTGCCGAGACGCATACGGTCCATGACGCGTTCGCCAAGCATTTTCGTCATCTCTTCCATATTGCTGTTCGTCAACATGCCGGTGGGACGTTTTGACGAGGAACGACGATCGACAATTTGATTGATGATCACTTTTTCATAGCGGGATTCGGTCTGCACGCCGATCTCGTCGATCACCAGCAGATCAACGTTACTCAGATCGTTAAGCAACTGCTCTTCGCTGGTTTCCCGATTGCTGAACGTGTCTTTCATCGCTGACATAATATCCGCTACGGTGATAATCAGTACCGACTTTCCGCGCAGCAGCAGCTCATTACAAATAGCCGCGGCGAGATGATTTTTACCGGTTCCCGGCTTGCCGGAAAAGACAAAGCTGGCGATATTGCCGTCAAATTCATCAACGTACTGTCGGGCTTTGCTTAACGCGTTCATTTGTCCGTCGCACTCAACCCGATAGTTATCAAACGAGCAGTTTTGATGCAGCGGTCGAATGCCGGAACGGTTAAAGGTGCGCTGCATTTTCATTGCCCGGTTTTCCCGCGCCAGCGCCGCCGCCCGGATCTCGCCTTGCTCTTTCTGCCACGCCAGCAGTTCTTCGCCCGTTTTAAACGCCGGCGTAATATGCGCAGGCATCATTTTTTGTAGACGCTGCATCAGGTCGCCAACATTTTTCATCGTTACCCCCTAAAACCTGGTGGAATATGATTGTCAGGTTCGCTGACGCTATTGATGTCGCGCTGCGGCATTCCGCCATTGCTGGAACGGCTGATTTGCACGCTGCGCGCCAGCTTTTGCTGCCACTGGATATGGTGAAAAACCTTACCTTCCGCCTGCCAGTAGGCGATAAACGCCGCCAGCTCTTCTGCGGTGACCGGCTCCCGAAGCGCCACGCCCCAAAGGGCAGCCTGACGCTGAAAATCCGCATCCGGTTGCCAGGCGGGATACATGGCGAATTTTCCGCAGGGAATCGCAACGGGGGCAGCTTCGGGTTCTTCGTAAAATTGCGCGTCTAACGCCACATCGCTTCCCGGACGTGATAACTTTTCTTCAAGCGCCAGCAGTTCAGCCATGCGTGCAGGCGTCACGGCATAAAAGGCAGGCGCATTATTAGCGAATACCGCCACTGCGCCGCCCGTTGACTTCGCCAGTACAGCATGATGATCGTGTAAAAGGACGTCAATACCGATGACGTCCGACGTTAAAATTCTGGAAGACATAATGTTTCTCAATATGGAACAACAACCGAGAAGGGCGACTGTTTTTATAGTACCACACAGACCTGTAAGAACAGCAGGAGGCGTTCCACCGCTCACACGCGGGGGCGTTTGCGGTACAGCCATAATCCCGGTACAGAGAGGCCAATTGAGAGCGCGCCAACAATGGAAGAGGCTTTCAGAAAATTGGTTAGCAGCGTAATCATCATCGGTTCGCTATAGCCCAGATGGCTAATTTTTACTGCGGAAATCATCGCGGTATAGGCGGAAATCCCCGGAAACATCGGGATCACGGCCGCGACGGTAAACACTTTAGGGTGAGCGAGATACCAGCGTGACCACTGAATACCAATACTGCCGACCAGCAGCGAAGCCATAAACGTCGACCATTCGATATTAAAGCCAGCGCTCATCATCAGCATACGCGAGCCATGACCCAGCGCCCCCAGTAGCGCACACCACGGAAGCGCCCGGTGGGGAACATTAAAGACCATCGCAAACCCGACGGCGGGGATCGCAGACAAGATCATGTCCTGCATTAGCGCCAGTAAAAAGTCGATTATACCCATCCTCGTAGCCCCCATACTGTCATTGACATCACTACGCCCACACAGGTGGCCAGTGTCAACAGGCTGGCGATAGCCCAGCGCGCCAGCCCGGTATTAATATGTCCTTTAAACATATCTGCGACGGAATTAATCAGCGGAAAGCCCGGCACCAGTAGCAGTACGCTCGCCGCCATGGCGATAGTGGGCGTCTGGTTAAAGGCGGGGAGGGTGAGCATCAGCCCGGAAATCGTGGTAGCGACAAAGGCGGTAATGCAAAAATTGATCTGCGGATGTAAATGCCGCTGCGCCAGCATCTGGCGAATATACATGGCTATCATACTGGCGAAAAAGGTGATAACCGCGCCATCCCAGCCGCCATTATTCAGCTTACAAAAGCAGGAGCAGGAAAGACCGACCATAAACGCCACCAGCCAGCGCGGATAACGCAGCGGGCGGAGCTGGCTAAAGCGTTTTTCCACGCCTTTGTAATCCAGCAGACGATGTTCCGCGAGGATAACGATATGCTGAACCTCTGTGACGACGTGCATATTAATGCCGCGATCCTGGTTTTTACGTGTCGATGTCAGACATTGTCCGTCTTTAATGGTCGCCAGGACAATGGCGTTAGAGGAGATCGCGCTTTCGACGCTATCCATACCGAGCGCCAAACCGAGGCGGGTGGAAAGCTCATCAACCAGTGCGCTTTCCGCCCCGTGCTGCAATAAAAACAGCCCGCATTGAATACATAACCGTGTTACTGCTCGTTGAATTGATTGCTCTTCTTGCATGACTCGTCCTGTCCGAAAAGACATTCTATGCGCCGCCACTATGACAGAGGCTTTCTTTTTAACACGAAGCGCAGGCATGGTGGCGTTGGTTAAGATCAATTTCTTGTTGATAAAAACGTCAACCGCCAGGCGCAACGCATAAGTTTCCTGAGACGTGCGCTTCGTCACAGGCAGGATATCCTTATGGGCGACGGTTCTCGTATGTCCGTTTCCAGAATAGAGACATTATGCCAGCCTGGCCGTTCATTTTTGAATCAATTACGTGGTGAATTTTATCAACGATATGCATTAATCGTTTTACAACAATGGCGTGAGCAGCAGGTGTAAAAATAGGCGTGACTTAGTGTACTTTGCAGATATTACATGGATTTTATGGGTGACAGTCAGTATTGTTGGGCTTTTATTTCAGGATTCAGCAATATGAATGAAGGACGAACTCATATTTTAAATTTATTAATATGATGAGTTTCGTTAGAATTACTAATGTGCAAATTTAGTTAATTTAATTGTCTTGCTTCTGGTTTTATGAGTAACTATGCGATAGTGATTTCATGTTTTTGTGCTATGTGGATTGTAGCGCAATCAATGTTATATTTTTAAAAATAAAACAAGGATAATTAATCCACTCGGCTTATATTTCTTTGCGCTCATTGTTAATAGTATTTTTATTAATGGGACAATGAAAAGGGGCGGCGTGGGTGCGGAGGAATTATGCTGCCAGGATGCTGCAAAAATGGACTTATTATCAGTAAAACCCCCCTTATACAGGAAGGCCTTAAAGGGGCTATAACAGGTAATTTCCCCGATTATAAACTGGCGTATTGCCGTACGATAGAAGAGCTAACGCTGCTACAACTACGTCGAAGTAATTTAGTTATTGCTGATTTAGCAGTTAACAATGCCTCTCCCCGTGCTATCTGCGAATATTTTTATAGCTTACTCTCGCAATATCGCGACATACATTGGGTATTTCTGGTTCCTAAATCCAGCTATCCACATGCGGTTGATCTCCTGATGGGCCCCGTCAGCACCTTGCTTTCAGACGAAGAGCCAATCGAGAATCTTATTAGCGTTATCCATGCGGGAAACGCTCGTTCAGAAAGAATAAGCAAAACGTTATTATCGCCTCAGGTACCGTCTGAAATTCAGCAGTCCCACGACAGGCCGATTGTCCTTACGCTGTCTGAACGAAAAGTATTACGCCTTTTAGGAAAAGGGTGGGGCATTAACCAAATTGCGGCATTACTTAAAAAAAGTAATAAAACAATTAGCGCCCAAAAAAATAGCGCCATGCGACGCTTATCAATACACAGTAATGCAGAGATGTATGCATGGATAAACAGTTCTCAGGGAGCCAGAGAATTGAACCTACCTTCGGTATATGGAGAAACCATGGAATGGAAAACAGAATCAGCAAGAGAAATGTTGCGCTCGTAGAAAAATGCGTGATGAGCACCATTGGTATTAAAGGGCTATTTGATGCAATGCCGGATTGCCGACATACGCTTCATATTTTTTCAAAACCATCCGCGTTTTATAAGGCTGCGCTAAAGACGCCGTTTTCTGCCGTTATTTTTTCTCTTTCTGCGTTAAGAACTGAACGCCGGACAGGATTATCCAGCCTGACGGAACTGGCGATAAATTATCCCCATATGCGGCGTCTGGTGATTGCAGATGATGATGCTGAAGCCCGCTTAATCAGCGCGCTATCCCCGCTGCCGCTGGATGGGGTCATCAGCAAAGCGTCGCCGTTGGATGTTTTACAGGATGCCTTATTTACATCGCTTAATAGCGCCCGGCGGACAACGGAGCGTACAGATAATCTTTGGGAACTTCACCAGAATTGTATGCTTAGTCCAACCGAGCGGGAGATTCTGCGTTTTATGTCGAACGGCTACTCAATGCCGCAAATTGCCGTCCAGTTAGAACGTAACATTAAGACTATCCGGGCGCATAAGTTTAATGTGATGTCCAAGCTGGGCGTGAGTTCTGATGCCGGGTTACTCGATGCGGCGGATATTCTGTTATATCTGCGCGCCGGCGATGCTACCGCGCTCCAGCATCGGGTATAGCCCGTGCCGGATGCGCCGTGCTTGTTCGGGGAGTCCGGGTGTCAGGCACGTTATTGGCACACGTCAACCCAGGTCGCCGATGTCAGTTCAGCCATTCTTTCCGGCGTGATGCGTACCGCGCTGTGCGTGGCGCCTGCGGCAGGCAATACTTCGTTATACCCCTTCAGAGAGATGTCGCAATAAACGGGCAGCGGGTGCTCCAGCCCAAAGGGACATACGCCGCCGACAGGATGTCCGGTTGCATTGACCACTTCATCGCTGCTCAACATACGGGCTTTTGCGCCGAAAGTGCTTTTAAGCTTCTTATTATCCAGGCGGGCATCGCCTTTAGCGACCACCAGGATAATAGTGTCTTTTACTTTAAGCGAGAGCGTTTTAGCTATCTGCCCTGGCTCTACATTGTGCGCTTTGGCTGCCAGTTCGACAGTCGCTGTACTTTGATTTAATTCGATAATTTCAATATCGGGAGCATGATCGGCCAGAAATTGCCGTACAGATTGCAGACTCATTCTTCTCTCCTGAGACCTTACCAATAGCCACGGTAGACCCAAAAATGGCAAAACGTAATTTGGCATACGGAGAGCGCAGCTGTAAATATAATAATGTGACAGGCCAGCAGCAGTAAGCCGTGACGATAACTGAAGGTAACGTAAAGCGGTTTACTTTAGCGTGCAGTCGCCGCACTGCTGTACATCAGGTAAGCGGTAACGTTGACAGCAGGTTCTGCGTACCAGAAGACCGTCGCGCATTACGACGGTCCGCCACAGCGGGTTATCCTGACCGTCGGATAGCTGCTTTTCAAAAAAACAGCGCTGGCGTAGCGTTGCCAGCAGAGCTTCGCCAAGCAGCGGTTTCATCTCAGTCAGATACCAGTTGATTAAATAACCGGTATTGCTCCAGATAAGTTTCGCGTTGATGTCGCCAGTCGCCTCCAGCGCCTGAATGACCGGCTGTAGTGCGGAGACTACCAGCGTTTCCATTCGTTCTTCCGGGGAATGCCCCGTTGCCAGGTTATCCTGATGCACATCAAGCCAGAAACACGCGGCGCGCCCGGTTTCATGAAATTCAACGTGAATATGTTCTGCGGAGACATCGATAGCGCGCGCTTGCGTCAGTAATGCCAGCATCAGCGGCGGCGCCATCAGCCCGATATACCATTGCGCCCACAGGGAGATTAACGGCTTATTTTCACGTGGCAGGCCTGGCGTGTGGCGATAGATGTGATCGGAATAGGCGGCCAGCAATGAACGAAACGTCGCGGGGCGCGTCCACTGGGCAAGAGTCATCGCCGTTGGCGGCGGCGTTTCATCCAGCCGAATAAAGTCCAACAGGTGCTCACGGGTAGAGGCGATCGTCTCGCGTACTGCGTCCGCCAGCGAGGCGTCTTCCGGCTGGGGAGCGGCTCGCCAGATAATATCGTCAGCAATCGGTGCGGAACGGTAGGCCATAGCGCAGTTTAATGATGTTAATCTAAATGATAATGATTGCTAATCCTATCGATAGCGATAAACGATGGCAAGCGGTTTATGGTTAACGCTGTTGGCGTAGCACGATTACGCCAGCAGGATTCATAGGGCGCGCATGTCGTCGCTGACCAGAATGTGGTTACGTCCAAGATGCTTGGCTTCGTAGAGCGCTTTATCCGCTTTTTCGATAGCGTCTCCGATATTGCGATCCGTCAGGGGCGCAATGCCGATACTGACAGTGACATTGGTGGCGACGCTTTCGTTAAACATATGCGGGATTTTAAGATCGTATACTTCCTGTCGGATACGTTCTGCGGTAGCGCGGGCTTGCTGTGGTTCGGCGGTGGTCAGCAACACCAGAAATTCTTCCCCGCCAAAACGGCAGACGACATCGCGCGATCGCACGGCGTCCCGAATTGCCGCTGAGACGCGAATTAACGCCTGATCGCCCATCATATGACCGTAGTGATCGTTATACGCTTTGAAATGATCGATATCCAATAGCAGAACGTAGTGCTCATGGCTGCCCGGCGCCTGTAACGTATCCAGCCGATTTTGCAGGCCACGGCGGTTATATAAGCCGGTTAATGGATCAAGCATACTCAGGCCATTGAGGGTTTCCCGCTCGGCCAGCAGCTTAAACATGAGCTGTTGGGCAAAATTATCGTAGCGTTTCTGGATAACATGTTGAATAGCGATTCCCACCATTGGCAGGGCCAGCAAATAGAGAATTCGCAAACCTTGTTCATTACCGTTCAGCCACAGGCAGACCGCGACTGGCGGTAGCGAATAGAGCGTAAACGCGACGATATTCGCGGCAAAGGCTATCGAGCCGATAAACAGAACGCTAAGCAGGGAAATCAGTAAAAAAGAGAAATCATAATGGCCTAACGCCGGATACTTTAGCGCAATATGCGCCGCCCATATTCCCCCAAAGAGTAGGGAGATAAAGGGGAGATTAATTCTTTTTTGCCCATATTTCCCATGCCATATCAACAGTAATACGCTCAGGACCACTATCCCGATCATTGGCGTGCAAAATACATTGATCTGATAAAGGGGGAAAACGAGAGTAAATAGCGCCGACACGGCGTTGAGAAACAAGAAAAGACGTAAAGAAAACTGATACTTCTTAATACGAAGCGACCGCCAGGATGGTGTTGTCATGGGTAATTGTCGTTATTTATCGGTGATATACACGGAATCGGGCGCCAACATGAAAATAACGTATGAGAAAAGGTCGCCTAAAGCGAGGTGTTGTTGTTTTTACGTTAACAGTCGGACAATTTATCACCTTACTGAATACGTGTCATCAACCGTTAAGTAAAACTCATCTCTTTAGCTTTCTCCCTGGCTGACAAATGAGAAAATATATCATATGATATTGGTTATCATTATCAATTCCAGAGGTGAAACCATGTTGCAGCGGACGTTAGGCAGCGGATGGGGCGTGTTATTGCCTGGAGTGATTATCGTTGGACTGGCGTTTATCGGCCTGTCAGCTTATGCGCTGAAGCTGTTGATTGTATCAGGATTGCTACTGTCTGCGCTGATGTTGTATCACAAACAATTACGGCATTTTGTATTGCTGCCATCGTGTATAGCGCTTATTGGCGGCATGATGTTGGCAATGATGAACTGGAATCAGGGATGAAAATGAAGAGACAAAGGAAGGATAAGATAATTGGTGCGAGGGGGGGGACTTGAACCCCCACGTCCGTAAGGACACTAACACCTGAAGCTAGCGCGTCTACCAATTCCGCCACCTTCGCACAGTTATCTTACTTTTTGATATCGCCTCGTTGGTGCGAGGGGGGGGACTTGAACCCCCACGTCCGTAAGAACACTAACACCTGAAGCTAGCGCGTCTACCAATTCCGCCACCTTCGCCCAGTGCGAGCAATATCAACGTGGTTTTGGTGCGAGGGGGGGGACTTGAACCCCCACGTCCGTAAGGACACTAACACCTGAAGCTAGCGCGTCTACCAATTCCGCCACCTTCGCATACCATCGATTCTTGAATGATGTTGGCAATGATGAACTGGAATCAGGGATGAAAATGAAGAGACAAAGGAAGGATAAGATAATTGGTGCGAGGGGGGGGACTTGAACCCCCACGTCCGTAAGGACACTAACACCTGAAGCTAGCGCGTCTACCAATTCCGCCACCTTCGCACAGTTATCTTACTTTTTGATATCGCCTCGTTGGTGCGAGGGGGGGGACTTGAACCCCCACGTCCGTAAGAACACTAACACCTGAAGCTAGCGCGTCTACCAATTCCGCCACCTTCGCCCAGTGCGAGCAATATCAACGTGGTTTTGGTGCGAGGGGGGGGACTTGAACCCCCACGTCCGTAAGGACACTAACACCTGAAGCTAGCGCGTCTACCAATTCCGCCACCTTCGCATACCATCGATTCTTGAAAAGAATCACTACCACGGAGGCGCATTCTAGTGGTTTTCAGCTATTCGTCAATAGTTAATTGCATGGGATAGATTGATTGCTGCAAAAATGGGCGCGAGACGTAGGTTGGATAAGACGCCTGGCGTCGCCATCCGGCACATGCAACCAGATGGCGCTGCGCTTATCAGGCCAACTATTTCTTCGCCTGACGGGTCATCACGGTACGATAAACCTTAAAGCGCCCGGTTTGCGCGATGACTTCATGGAAGCCAAAAGTCTCATCCAGAATTTTAGGATAGGGCAGAAAGGCGTTCGCCACGATGCGTAACTCTCCGCCGCTGTTCAGATGGCGCACTGCGCCGCGAATGAGCGTTTGCGCCGCATCGAGGCTGGTTTGCATTCCGTCGTGGAACGGCGGGTTGGAGATGATCATGTCAAAACGTCCTTTGACTTCCGAAAAGACGTTGCTGGCGAATACCTCGCCTTCAAGGCCATTAGCGGCAAGCGTGGCGCGGCTGGCTTCCACCGCCGGAGCGCTGACGTCACACAGCGTCAGGCGCACTTTCGGCGAATGGCTGGCCAGCGCGGCGGAAAGCACGCCAGCGCCGCAGCCGACATCCAGCACTTTACCTTTGGTGTGCGGCGTTAGCGTAGACAGCAGCAGTTGGCTACCGACATCCAGTCCGTCGCGGCTGAATACGCCCGGCAACGTTTTGATAGTCAGCCCGTCGATGTTGTACTCGGCCCACCAGGATTCAAGACTAAACTGCGGCTGCTTTTCCAGACGACCATGGTAAAGGCCGCAACGTCGCGCGCTATCTACTTTGTTCAGCGGCGCATAGTCCGCCAGCATCGGTTCGGCGCTACGCACGCCGCTGCGGTTTTCCCCCACGACGAAAACATCGCTGCCCACCGGCATCAGCGACAAAATATTCATCAACTGGAACTGCGCTTCGGGTTTATTTTTCGGCCAGTAGTAGATCAGCGTATCGCAGTCAGCGACATCGCTGGCTTGCGCGACCAGGCTAAAACGGACGTTATCGCCCATCTGGCGGCTTAACGCCTGCCAGTGGTGAAACTGTTGCGTATACGCGCGGCTGGCGGCGCATTCAAAGCGCGCGGGCAGGTCATCCTGCAAATCTCCGGCAAAAAGAATACGGCTTTGTTCGAAATCATCACTGTGGCGCAGCAAGACTTCACTTGCCGGGGTAAAAGCAGACATGGAATGCTCCTTAATTCAGACTGGCGGCGATTATAGTAGTTTGATGGCGGAGATTCGACAGATTTGCTATATTTGCGCCCCTGATTACAGGAGCGTTTCGCTATGACATCCCGACGAGACTGGCAGTTACAGCAACTGGGTATTACGCAGTGGGCGCTGCGACGTCCTGGCGCGCTACAAGGCGAGATTGCGATTTCCCTTCCCGCGCACGTTCGTCTGATCGTGGTTGCAGAGGAATTACCCGCGCTGAACGAGCCGCTAATGCGCGATATTTTACGCGCGTTGACCGTGAGTCCCGATCAGGTTTTATCCCTGGCGCCTGAGCGCGTCGCCATGCTGCCGCAGGGCAGCCGTTGTAATAGCTGGCGGTTAGGAACTGACGCGCCGCTCCAACTCGAAGGCGCTCAGGTCACGACGCCGGCGTTTAATGAACTCCGGGCAAACCCGGCGGCACGCGCCGCACTATGGCAACAAATCTGCGAACATGAACACGATTTCTATCCTCAGCACGACCGATCTCCCCGCAGCCTGGCAGATTGAGCAACGCGCTCATGCGTTTCCGTGGAGCGAAAAAACGTTTTTCGGCAACCAGGGCGAACGGTATCTCAATCTTAAGCTGACCGCTGCTGACAGAATGGCCGCGTTTGCCATTACACAGGTGGTGCTGGACGAAGCGACGCTGTTCAATATTGCCGTCGATCCGGATTTTCAGCGTCGGGGGCTGGGGCGTATGCTGCTTGAGCATCTGATTGATGAACTGGAAAAACGCGGTGTTGTAACGCTATGGCTGGAGGTACGCGCCTCTAACGCTGCCGCCATCGCGCTGTATGAAAGTCTGGGGTTTAACGAGGCGACGATTCGCCGCAATTACTATCCCACGGCACAAGGGCATGAGGACGCCATCATCATGGCGTTACCGATAAGCATGTAATAAAAGAGGCAAGGTGTAATGATGAAGTGGGACTGGATTTTCTTTGATGCCGATGAAACGCTGTTTACGTTTGATTCTTTCACCGGTTTACAGCGGATGTTCCTTGACTATAGCGTCACCTTTACCGCTGAGGATTTCCAGGATTACCAGGCCGTGAATAAGCCGCTATGGGTGGATTATCAGAACGGCGCGATTACCTCATTACAATTGCAGCACGCGCGTTTTCAAAGTTGGGCTGAACGGCTAAACGTTGCGCCGGGGCTGCTGAATGACGCTTTTATTAGTGCGATGGCGGAGATCTGTTCTCCTTTGCCGGGCGCCGTTTCGCTACTTAATGCGATTCGCGGGCAGGCTAAAATCGGTATTATTACTAACGGTTTTACCGCGCTACAACAAACTCGTCTGGAGCGCACCGGGCTGCGCGAGTATTTCGATCTGCTGGTGATTTCCGAGCAGGTTGGCGTCGCGAAGCCCGATCCGAAAATCTTTAACTACGCCCTGGAGCAGGCGGGGAACCCTGACCGCTCGCGCGTATTAATGGTTGGCGATACCGCGGAATCCGATATTCTTGGCGGCATTAACGCCGGACTGTCGACCTGCTGGCTTAACGCGCATCATCGCGAGCAGCCCGCGGGTATTCATCCAACCTGGACTGTGGCGTCATTAAGCGAACTGGAGCAGCTCCTGTGTAAACACTGATTGCCTCCCCCAGGTTGATGGGTAAAATAGCCGCATTTTTCGTATTCAACATGCGTGGTCAAACGCCGCGCTTACTCAAGAAGATTTGACTATGACGTTGTCTCCTTATTTGCAAGAGGTGGCCAAACGCCGCACTTTTGCCATTATTTCTCACCCGGACGCCGGTAAAACCACCATTACCGAAAAAGTGTTGCTGTTCGGACAGGCGATTCAGACCGCCGGTACGGTAAAAGGCCGTGGCTCCAGCCAACATGCAAAATCTGACTGGATGGAGATGGAAAAACAGCGTGGTATCTCTATCACCACCTCGGTGATGCAGTTCCCGTATCACGACTGTCTGGTGAACCTGCTGGACACCCCGGGGCACGAAGACTTCTCCGAAGATACCTACCGTACCCTGACGGCGGTGGACTGCTGTCTGATGGTGATCGACGCCGCAAAAGGCGTTGAGGACAGGACTCGTAAGCTGATGGAAGTTACCCGTCTGCGTGATACGCCAATCCTGACTTTTATGAACAAACTCGACCGTGATATCCGCGACCCGATGGAGCTGCTGGATGAAGTCGAGAATGAGCTGAAAATCGGCTGCGCGCCGATCACCTGGCCGATTGGATGCGGGAAGCTGTTTAAGGGCGTTTATCACCTTTATAAAGATGAAACTTATCTTTATCAGACCGGTAAGGGCCACACCATTCAGGAAGTGCGCATCGTTAAAGGGCTGAATAACCCGGATCTGGACGCCGCCGTCGGTGAAGACCTGGCGCAGCAGCTGCGCGACGAGCTGGAACTGGTGCAGGGCGCGTCTAACGAGTTTGATGAAGAGCTGTTCCTGGCAGGGGAAATTACCCCGGTATTTTTCGGTACCGCGCTGGGTAACTTTGGCGTTGACCATATGCTGGATGGTTTAGTGGCGTGGGCGCCCGCGCCGATGCCGCGTCAAACCGATACCCGCACAGTGGAAGCCTCGGAAGAGAAGTTCACCGGTTTTGTCTTTAAAATTCAGGCCAATATGGACCCGAAACACCGCGACCGCGTGGCGTTTATGCGCGTGGTTTCCGGTAAGTATGAGAAGGGCATGAAGCTACGCCAGGTCCGTACCGGCAAAGATGTGGTGATTTCCGACGCGTTAACTTTTATGGCGGGCGACCGTTCGCACGTTGAAGAAGCGTACCCGGGCGATATTTTGGGTCTGCATAACCACGGCACCATTCAGATTGGCGATACCTTCACTCAGGGCGAGATGATGAAGTTTACCGGTATCCCGAACTTTGCGCCGGAACTGTTCCGTCGTATTCGCCTGAAAGATCCGCTCAAGCAGAAGCAGCTACTGAAAGGGCTGGTGCAGCTTTCTGAAGAGGGGGCGGTGCAGGTATTCCGTCCCATCTCCAACAACGATCTGATTGTCGGCGCCGTGGGCGTTTTGCAGTTTGACGTTGTTGTCGCGCGCCTGAAAAGCGAATACAACGTTGAGGCGATTTATGAATCCGTCAACGTGGCGACGGCGCGCTGGGTGGAAAGCGCCGATGCGAAGAAATTCGAAGAGTTTAAGCGTAAGAATGAAACGCAGCTGGCGCTGGATGGCGGCGACAACCTCACCTATATCGCCCCCACGATGGTTAACCTGAACCTGACCCAGGAACGTTACCCTGACGTTCAGTTCCGTAAAACGCGCGAACACTGATCCCTTTCCGGGCGCGGCATCCGCCGCGCCTTCGTACTTTCCCTGCCTTTTTAACCGCTTACGGAATGTTCTTAAATCCCGCGTTTTTTCTCCGATCTGCCTGTTTTTTATACGCACCGACAAGCGATTTTAAAATTGTGATCTATATTTAACAAAGTGATGACATAAATGTCGGCTTTAATGCCTGTTCAATGCGTGAATATGAGAGCTTAAAGCTGAGATTTGTTTCAGTCACGATATTAATAACTGAAACGGAAGGGTGGCAGGCGACGCGTCGTTACAAATTCACGAATGTGATGCCAGTCATTGACTTCAGAAACCGGTGAGTTTCACCGCATTCAGCAATGCAACCTCGTGTTGCCTGAGCTCAAATTACGAGCAAACTATACAGGACAAAATCGATGACTATGACAAGACTGAAGATTTCTAAAACTCTGCTGGCCGTAATGTTGACCTCTGCTGTTGCGACAGGTTCTGCCTTTGCAGAAAACGCAACAACGGACAAGGCGCAAAGCGGAACCGAAACCGCAGGGCAAAAAGTCGATAGCTCTATGAATAAAGTCGGTAACTTCATGGATGACAGCGCCATCACTGCGAAAGTAAAAGCTGCGCTGGTAGACCATGACAATATTAAAAGCACCGATATTTCTGTCGAAACCAATCAGAAAGTCGTCACCCTGAGCGGCTTTGTAGAAAGCCAGGCGCAGGCTGAAGCCGCCGTGAAAGTGGCGAAAGGCGTAGAAGGCGTGACCTCCGTTAGCGACAAACTTCACGTTCGCGACAATAAAGAAGGTTCCGTGAAAGGTTATGCCGGCGATACGGCCACGACCAGTGAAGTCAAAGCCAAGTTGCTGGCGGACGATCTCGTCCCTTCCCGTAAAGTAAAAGTGGAAACGACCGATGGCGTCGTACAGCTCTCCGGTACTGTTGAAACTCAGGAACAAAGCGACCGCGCTGAAAGCATCGCGAAAGCCGTTGATGGCGTAAAAAGTGTTAAAAACGATCTGAAAGTTCAGTAATTCGTCGTAATTCGTCCTCCCGACGTTTGTCGGGAGGCGTAATGTGCACCACACTAAAAATATCGCGAATGAGTAGCCTGAGCGCTCATATTTAGCGGTCGACATTAACTATGGTAAAGGAGAGGCTTATGTTTCGTTGGGGCATTATATTTCTGGTTATCGCGTTAATTGCCGCCGCATTGGGTTTTGGTGGACTGGCTGGTACGGCTGCCGGCGCGGCGAAAATCGTCTTCGTCGTCGGGATCGTGCTCTTCCTGGTCAGCCTGTTCATGGGCCGTAAACGACCCTAGCAGGCAGCTGTAAAGATATATTGCTATCAAGCCAGTCCAGCGGACTGGCTTTTACGGTTTTAGCCGTTAACGTTTTGCGTTACCTTGTCAGCCTGGAAAAAAATGAAAAACAGGAAGGCAGAGGTGGGCCAGCGAATACCGGTTACGCTCGGCAATATTGCGCCGTTATCATTAACACCGTTCCGGCCAGGCCGTATGGCGCTGGTCTGCGAGGGCGGGGGGCAGCGGGGCATCTTTACCGCAGGCGTGCTGGATGAGTTTATGCGTGCGCAGTTTAATCCTTTCCATCTCTACTTCGGCACATCAGCCGGTGCGCAAAATCTCTCGGCGTATCTCTGCAACCAGCCCGGCTACGGGCGTAAAGTCATTATGCGCTATACCACCAGGCGCGAATTTTTTGATCCGCTGCGATTTGTACGCGGAGGAAACCTTATTGACCTCGACTGGCTGGTGGAATCCACCGCCGCCCGAATGCCGCTGCAGATGGATACCGCAGCGCGCCTGTTCGACAGCGGAAAATCCTTTTATATGTGCGCCTGCCGGGGGGATGATTACACGCCGGGCTATTTCTCGCCGACAAAACAAAACTGGCTTGATATCATTCGCGCCTCCAGCGCCATACCGGGTTTCTACCGTACCGGCGTTACGTTAGAGGGCATCAACTATCTGGACGGTGGCATTAGCGACGCCATTCCGGTTCAGGAGGCGGCAAAGCGGGGGGCGAAAACCATTGTGGTGATCCGCACCGTACCCTCGCAAATGTATTACACGCCGCAGTGGTTTAAGCGTATGGAGCGCTGGCTGGGGGAGAGCAGTCTACAGCCGTTGGTCAACCTGGTGCAGCATCATGAAACGTCCTACAGCGCGATCCAACAATTTATTGAAAAGCCGCCGGGTAAGCTGCGGATCATTGAAATTTATCCGCCGAAACCGCTGCACAGCATGGCGCTGGGCAGCCGTATCCCGGCGCTGCGTGAGGATTACAAAACCGGGCAATTATGCGGGCGTTATTTCCTTGCCACCGTTGGTAAATTGCTCGCCGCAACGCCGCCTCTCCTGCGCCATACGTCGCGGATTGCCGTGCCGGAAACGGTGGTCGTGCCTCCGGCGCCGGTGGCCAATGATACGCATGTGGCGGAGGTCATTAGCGCGCCGCAGGCAAACGACACCACATTTACCGACGAGGATCTGGCGTGAGCTGGCGCTTTATTGATACGCATTGCCATTTTGATTTCCCGCCCTTTACGGGCGATGAGCGCGCCAGTATTCAGCGTGCCGGTGAGGCGGGCGTTGAAAAAATCATCGTGCCGGCGACCGAGGCGGCTCACTTTTCCCGCGTGCTGGCGCTGGCGGCGCGTTTCCCGTCGCTTTATGCTGCGCTGGGATTGCACCCCATTGTGATTGAGCGTCATGCCGATGACGATCCTGATAAGCTGCAACAGGCGCTGGCGCAACAACAGAACGTCGTGGCGGTAGGCGAGATCGGTCTCGATCTTTATCGCGACGACCCGCAGTTCGCCAGGCAAGAGCGATTTTTAGACGCGCAGCTGCAACTGGCAAAACGCTACGATCTGCCGGTGATCCTGCACTCGCGGCGTACGCATGACAAACTGGCGATGCACTTAAAGCGCCAGGATCTGCCGCGAACCGGTGTGGTGCATGGTTTTGCCGGCAGTCTGCAACAGGCCGAACGCTTTGTGCGACTGGGCTATAAAATCGGCGTCGGCGGCACCATCACCTACCCGCGCGCCAGTAAAACCCGTGATGTTATGGCGCGGTTGCCGCTGGACGCGCTGTTGCTGGAGACCGATGCGCCGGATATGCCGCTAAAGGGGTTTCAGGGGCAGCCGAATCGCCCGGAGCAGGCGGCGCGAGTATTTGATGCGCTCTGCGAATTACGTCCGGAGCCCGCAGAGGTGATAGCCGATACGCTGTATCGCAATACCATTACCTTGTTTTGGCTCTGAGGGCATCGCAGCCGCTGTCCGGTAGGTGACGCTTACAAATATAGCGCCGGCAAAATCAGTTTCGCCACCCCACGCGCGCGCAATCCGTCAGCCAGCTGTTCCACCTCTTGCGGCGTCGCGCCTGGCCAGGCTTTCGCTTCGCCATAGACGCCATGCGCATGAAAGGCATTCAAACGCACCGGAACCTCGCCCAGCGAAGTAATAAACGCTGCCAGTGAATCGATATGCGCCGCATAGTCCACCTGACCCGGGATAACCAGCAACCGCAGCTCCGCCAGTTTTCCCCGCGCAGCAAGAAAGCGGATACTGCGCTTAATATGCGTGTTATCACGTCCGGTCAGACGGTGATGACACTCGCTCTTCCAGGCTTTCAGATCGAGCATTACGCCGTCGCAAACCGGCAGTAGTTTTTGCCAGCCGGTCTCGCTTAACTGACCATTACTGTCCACCAGACAGGTCAGCCGTTGTAACTGCGGATCGGCTTTGATCGCCGTAAATAGCGCCACAATAAACGGTAATTGCGTGGTCGCCTCTCCGCCGCTGACGGTAATACCTTCAATAAACAGCGATGCTTTACGAATATGACGCAGCACATCGTCAACGCTCATGGTTTGCGCCATTGGCGTTGCCCGCTGTGGGCACATTTTCAGGCAGGTATCGCACTGCTCGCAGACGTCCGACCGCCATACCACTTTCCCGCCATCAACGCTGAGGGCGTGATGCGGACACTGCGATACGCATTCCCCGCAGTCGTTACAGCGTCCCATCGTCCACGGGTTATGGCAATTCTTACAGCGCAAATTGCAGCCCTGTAAGAATAATGCCAGGCGGCTGCCTGGCCCATCGACGCAGGAAAACGCAATGATCTTACTGACTAAAGCGCATCTGTTGTTCATGGCTGACTACGCGTGGCTGTCGTTCCAGGATGCGGGTATTACGTGCGGCTTCTTCTCCCAGCCAGGTGGTATTCGTGCGCGAGCCTTCGGCGCGAAATTTCGCCAGATCCGACAGGCGCACCATATAACCGGTGACGCGCACCAGATCGTTGCCGCTGACATTGGCGGTAAATTCCCGCATCCCGGCTTTGAACGCGCCAAGACAAAGCTGGACCAACGCCTGCGGATTACGCTTGATGGTTTCGTCCAGCGTCAGAATGTCGCTGATCCCGGCATGATAAAAGGCATGGTGCGGTGCGACGGTTTGCAAATGGGTGATAGGGTCCGGTTCATCGCCATACGGCAGACGCGCGCCCGGCGTAGTGCCGATATCGGAACTTATGCCAGACTGGGCATGGAGCAGCGCCCGTTGCTTCCAGCCATACTTCACTGGCGTATTTTCGACGAAATCCGCCAGTTGGGCGCTGATACGGTAGCCCAGCTCGTTCGCCGTTTCATTCTTGCCGTAACGGGCGTTCAGGCCCGCGTTTTCGCACAGCAGATTCACGGCTTCCGCCAGCCCGTACATACCGAACATCGGCGCAAAACGTTCGGGATCGATCAAACCTTCCTGTACAAGAAAGCTATTCTCAAAGAAATGTGACTTTTCATAGAGGAATTCACATCGTGAATTAATGATGGCGATCTGCTGTCGGCAGTAGTGCGGTAGCGTACGTGAAAAGAAGTCATCGACAGACGTACTGCGTTCTGCCACGGCTTTCAGGTTGAGACGTACCAGCGTACTGCCGCCGCCGCCAAGCGGTAGCGAGTTATAACAACTGACGATGCCATAATGGCCTTTTGTGAAAATTTTATCATTTACAGGGCCGTTGGAAATGTGTGGCTTACTGCATTCGCAAATGTTTTTGGCGACTTCCAGCAGCAGATCGTCCGGCGTAATTTCCGCATCGTAGATAAACGTCAGGTTAGGCGCCACCTGCTTTAGCTCGGCATCAGCGCGCAAAATCGCTCGTGTGACAGGCGTATCGGCAGGGCCAATATTGGCATGCATAAAGGCGTCTGGCAGCGTTCTGTCGAGATAACGCCAGAAACGTTTTATTCGAATATCGATCGCATCTTGTGTTAGAATTCTAACATACGGTTGCAGCAACGCATCAAGCTGGCCGAGATAAACCGGCATGGACGTCACGGAAGGTACGTGATGATACAGAATGGTGAGTAGGGATAACGCATCATCCAGATCTTTCGCGCCTTCCAGTTCCAGCCACTGTGAACCGTTAGCCAGAAATCGGGCGTAATCGGGCAACACGTAGCGCGGTTTGAAGGGGGCGTGCCCCTCAAACATATCGCAAATGACGCCTTCATCCAGCGCCTGGCGGGCATCTTCCGGCAGGGTGGGATAAGGCAGGGCGTTTTCAGCTTCCAGCGCCAGAAAATGGCGTTTTTGTTCAGGCGTGAGCACCGGGCTGGTCACAATTTGCTGGCAACGCTGCTGGAGCGCAGTTTCGCATGAGGCAGGCATCTTCGTTTCCTCTTTATGCCGGGACGATGCGCTATTGTAGAAAATGGCGGCAAACCGACTTTGATCCTGATGCGCTTATCGCTCGAAGAACAGACGGTGACGGCGGGATAATTTGATTCAGATCTCATTACAGTAATGCAAATTTGTACGTAGTTTTCATTAACTGTGATGTATATCGAAGTGTAATCGCGAGTGAATGTTAGAATATTAACAGACTCGCAAGGTGAAATTTTATACGGCAATGCCGTTGGAGAATGTCATGACTGATTTAAAAGCAAGCAGCCTGCGTGCGCTCAAACTGATGGATCTGACCACTCTGAACGATGACGACACCAATGAAAAAGTGATCGCGTTGTGTCATCAGGCAAAAACCCCGGTCGGGAATACGGCGGCGATTTGTATTTACCCGCGTTTTATCCCGATTGCGCGTAAGACTCTGAAAGAACAAGGTACGCCGGACATCCGCATTGCAACGGTGACTAACTTCCCGCATGGCAATGATGACATCGATATTGCGCTGGCGGAAACCCGTGCGGCGATCGCCTACGGCGCTGACGAAGTGGACGTGGTATTCCCGTACCGTGCGTTGATCGCCGGTAACGAGCAGGTGGGTTTTGACCTGGTAAAAGCCTGTAAAGACGCTTGTGCCGCAGCGAACGTATTGCTGAAAGTGATTATCGAAACCGGCGAGCTGAAAGAAGAGGCGCTGATTCGTAAAGCCTCTGAAATCTCCATTAAAGCCGGTGCGGATTTCATCAAAACCTCTACCGGTAAAGTGCCGGTAAACGCTACGCCGGAAAGCGCGCGCATCATGATGGAAGTGATCCGCGACATGGGCGTTTCCAAAACCGTTGGCTTCAAACCGGCGGGCGGCGTACGTACGGCGGAAGACGCGCAGAAATTCCTCGCGATTGCAGACGAACTGTTTGGCGCTGACTGGGCAGATTCTCGTCACTACCGCTTTGGCGCATCCAGCCTGCTGGCAAGCCTGCTGAAAGCGCTGGGTCACGGCGACGGTAAGAGCGCCAGCAGCTACTAAGCTCTGATTTGCCGGATGGCGCTGCGCTTATCCGGCCTACAAATCCAGGCCTGTAGGCCGGATAAGGCGTTAACCGCCATCCGGCGATGTAAGCCTTCTACTCTTTTCCCTCAGGAGGGTACCGTGTTTCTCGCACAAGAAATTATTCGTAAAAAGCGTGATGGTCATGCGTTGAGTGACGAAGAAATTCGTTTCTTTATCAATGGTATTCGTGACAATACTATCTCTGAAGGGCAGATTGCCGCCCTGGCGATGACCATCTTCTTCCACGATATGACCATGCCGGAGCGTGTTTCGCTGACCATGGCGATGCGGGATTCCGGTACTGTCCTTGACTGGAAAAGCCTGAATCTCAATGGCCCGATTGTCGATAAGCATTCGACCGGCGGCGTAGGGGACGTGACGTCTCTGATGCTGGGGCCAATGGTAGCGGCCTGCGGCGGTTATGTGCCGATGATCTCCGGTCGTGGCCTCGGACATACCGGCGGTACGCTCGATAAACTGGAAGCGATCCCGGGCTTTGATATCTTCCCGGACGACAACCGTTTCCGCGAAATTATTCAAGACGTGGGTGTGGCGATTATTGGGCAAACCAGCTCGCTTGCACCGGCGGACAAACGTTTTTACGCCACCCGCGACATTACCGCGACGGTGGACTCTATTCCGCTGATCACTGGTTCCATCCTCGCCAAGAAACTGGCCGAAGGGCTGGATGCGCTGGTAATGGACGTAAAAGTCGGCAGCGGCGCGTTTATGCCAACCTATGAACTTTCTGAAGCCCTTGCTGAAGCGATTGTCGGCGTGGCAAACGGCGCGGGAGTTCGCACTACGGCGTTGTTAACCGATATGAACCAGGTGCTGGCTTCAAGCGCCGGTAACGCGGTGGAAGTGCGTGAAGCCGTGCAGTTCCTGACCGGTGAATACCGCAATCCGCGCTTGTTTGACGTTACCATGGCGCTATGCGTGGAGATGCTGATCTCCGGCCAGCTGGCGAAAGACGACGCCGAAGCGCGTGCCAAACTGCAGGCGGTGCTGGATAACGGTAAAGCGGCAGAAGTCTTTGGTCGTATGGTGGCCGCGCAGAAAGGGCCGAGCGATTTCGTTGAGAACTACGATAAATACCTGCCGACCGCCATGTTGAGCAAAGCGGTATATGCTGATACCGAAGGGTTTATCAGCGCAATGGATACGCGTGCGCTGGGGATGGCGGTCGTCTCGATGGGCGGTGGCCGTCGTCAGGCGTCTGACACCATTGATTACAGCGTTGGCTTTACCGACATGGCCCGTCTGGGCGACAGCATCGACGGGCAGCGCCCGCTGGCGGTGGTTCATGCCAAAGACGAAGCCAGTTGGCAGGAAGCGGCGAAGGCCGTCAAAGCGGCAATTATCCTTGACGATAAAGCGCCAGCAAGCACACCTTCGGTCTATCGTCGAATTACTGAATAGTTGTATACTGATCTGATCAATTATTTTTGAAGCACTAAGTACGGAGAAGATATGAAACGTGCATTTATTATGGTGCTGGACTCATTCGGCATCGGCGCTACTGAAGACGCGGATCGTTTTGGCGACGTAGGTTCCGACACTCTGGGCCACATCGCAGAAGCTTGCGCCAATGGCGAAGCTGACAATGGCCGTAAGGGCCCGTTGAATCTGCCTAACCTGACTCGTCTGGGGCTGGTGAAAGCGCATGAAGGCTCTACCGGTAAAATTGCCGCCGGTATGGACGGCAACGCGGACGTTATTGGCGCATACGCATGGGCGCACGAACTGTCCTCCGGCAAAGATACGCCGTCAGGCCACTGGGAAATCGCTGGCGTGCCGGTGCTGTTCGACTGGGGTTACTTCAGCGACCACGAAAACAGCTTCCCGCAGGAACTGCTGGATAAGCTGGTGAAACGCGCCAACCTGCCGGGCTATCTCGGTAACTGCCACTCTTCCGGCACCGTTATTCTGGACCAGCTCGGCGAAGAGCACATGAAAACCGGCAAGCCGATTTTCTACACCTCCGCTGACTCCGTGTTCCAGATTGCCTGCCACGAAGAGACCTTTGGCCTGGATAAACTCTACGAGCTATGCGAAATCGCCCGTGAAGAGCTGACCGAAGGCGGCTACAACATTGGCCGCGTGATCGCGCGTCCGTTTATCGGCGACAAGGCCGGTAACTTCCAGCGTACCGGCAACCGTCACGACCTGGCCGTAGAACCGCCAGCGCCGACCGTGCTGCAGAAACTGGTCGATGAAAAACAGGGCCACGTGGTGTCCGTCGGTAAGATTGCCGACATCTACGCCAACTGCGGCATCACTAAGAAAGTGAAAGCGACCGGTCTGGACGCGCTGTTCGACGCGACCCTCAAAGAGATGAAAGAAGCGGGCGATAAAACCATCGTCTTCACCAACTTTGTTGACTTCGACTCTTCCTGGGGCCACCGTCGCGACATCGCGGGCTACGCCGCAGGTCTGGAGCTGTTTGACCGCCGTCTGCCGGAGCTGATGGAGCTGGTGGGTGAAGATGACATTCTGATCCTGACCGCTGACCACGGCTGTGACCCGAGCTGGACCGGTACTGACCATACCCGTGAGCACATTCCGGTGCTGATCTACGGTCCGAAAGTCAAACCGGGCTCTTTAGGTCACCGTGAAACCTTCGCGGATATCGGCCAGACGCTGGCGACCTACTTTGGTACATCGCCGATGGACTACGGTAAAAACATGCTGTGATACCCATTGTCTTTCGCGCTGTAGATGCGTTGACTTCATTCGCTCACCCCGGTCACATAGTTCATCTATGCTCCCGGGGATTCACGAATTCGTCGCCTTCCTACAACGCGAAATCCTTAGGGTATTCCACTGTTTTTGCACACGTTTTGTAGGCCTGATAAGGCGTAGCCGCCATCAGGCAATAACAACAAATTTAAAGGGAACTGAAGATGGCAACTCCACATATTAATGCAGAAATGGGTGATTTCGCTGACGTCGTATTGATGCCGGGCGACCCGCTGCGTGCGAAGCACATTGCTGAGACTTTCCTCGAAGATGTCCGCGAAGTGAACAACGTTCGCGGCATGTTAGGTTTCACCGGGACTTACAAAGGCCGTAAGATCTCCGTGATGGGCCACGGTATGGGTATCCCATCCTGCTCCATCTACACCAAAGAGCTGATCACCGATTTCGGCGTGAAGAAAATCATTCGCGTCGGCTCATGCGGCGCTGTGCGCATGGACGTCAAACTGCGCGACGTGGTGATCGGTATGGGTGCCTGCACCGACTCCAAAGTGAACCGTATCCGTTTTAAAGATCATGACTTCGCGGCTATCGCTGACTTCGACATGGTACGTAACGCGGTTGACGCGGCAAAAGCGCTGGGCGTAGACGCGCGCGTAGGCAACCTGTTCTCCGCTGACCTGTTCTACTCTCCGGACGGCGAAATGTTCGACGTGATGGAAAAATACGGCGTACTGGGCGTAGAGATGGAAGCGGCGGGCATCTACGGCGTTGCGGCTGAGTTTGGCGCGAAAGCGCTGACTATCTGCACCGTGTCCGACCACATCCGTACCCACGAGCAGACCACTGCCGCTGAACGTCAGACGACCTTCAACGATATGATCAAAATCGCGCTGGAATCTGTGCTGCTGGGCGATAAAGAGTAAGATTGTGCTGTGCCCGGTGGCGCTTCGCTTACCGGGCCTACAACGGCCTGCGGTTGTTACCGGATCGACTTGTAGGCTGGATAAGGCGTAGCCGCCATCCGGCAATCTGCTGTTTATACTGCGGGCCTCATTCCCGAATTACCCTCTCCGCATTGCCTTTTGCTATTAACCCGTTACGTTTGGATTTTGTTTAAGGAATGAACAAAATGTCGAACTATCGTCGTTATTACATTAACGGTGGCACCTGGTTTTTCACGGTTAATCTGAAAAACCGGAAAAGTGATTTACTTGTCCGCCAGATTGCGGAATTACGCTCTGCTATTCGCCGAGTGAAAAATACGAAGCCTTTTCAAATTGATGCTTTTGTCGTGTTGCCTGAGCATCTGCATTGCATCTGGACGCTTCCTGAGAACGATTGTGACTTTTCATCTCGCTGGCGGGAGCTTAAAAAGTTATTTACCAAATCGATAATGCGCCATGACGTGTGGCAGCCACGATTCTGGGAGCACGCGATTCGCGACGAAAAGGATTTTCGCCGACATGCCGATTACCTCTACTTCAACCCCGTGAAGCACGGTTGGGTAAGGCGGGTGCAGGACTGGCCGTTTTCGACCTTTCATCGTGATGTTCGCAATGGCGTTTACCCGGTTTATTGGGCGGGGGAGGTGAGGGATCTTGACGCTGGTGAGTGGCGGTAATGCCGGATGGCGCGTTGCTTATCCGGCCTACAGAAAGCACTCATTTGTAGGCCGGATAAGGCGTAGCTGCCATCCGGCAATTCTTTAACGCACGGCCCCTGCGACCCAACTCGCCAGTTCCCGCAACTCACTCTCCTGTTCCGGAAACGTCGCTATCAGCGCTTCGCACGTTTCCTGTAGTTTATCCGCGCGGTACAAACACCCTTGCAGTCGCCCCGCCAGCGCTTCCAGCGGTGCCGGGTTCAGGCTATCGGTAAACACCTGCGCACGGGTGATATGACCTTTCTCGACGTCAAAATGCAGCTCGACGCCGCCCCAGGTGAAGCGTTCGTCCAGCAGATGGCTGAACGCCGGTGCCTGGCCGAAATTCCACTCCCAACTGCTCTGGCGCGCAAAGGTTTCGGCAAAATTCGGCAGATCCGGCGTTTTATCCGGTGAAATCACTTCCGCGTCGACACGTTCGCCGTAATGAGCGAAAAAGGCTTCCGTGACCGCCTGGCAGACCTGTTGATGGGTGATACCCGGTAATAGCTCGGTAAGATTAGCCACGCGGGAGCGAACGGAGGTAATCCCTTTCGCCGCAAGTTTCTTTTTATCGGGATTCAGATAGTTCGCCAGACGGCTGAGGTCGGCGTTCAATAGCAGCGTACCGTGATGGAAACCGCGATCTTTGGTTTCGCGATAGGCTGAACCGGAGACTTTGCGATCGCCGTCCGGCGTTTTTACGACCAGATCGTTGCGTCCCGAAGCATCGGCCATGACCCCCAGTGAATTCAGCGCCGCGAGCACAATATGGGTGGAGATGGTTTTATCGTATTCCGGTTTACCGGCCATAAAGGTAAAACAGGTATTACCGAGGTCATGGAATACCGCGCCGCCGCCGCTGCTACGGCGGGCCAGACGGACGTTATCTTCTTCCATACGCCGCGTATTACACTCTTTCCACGGGTTTTGCGCGCGTCCAATGACCACCGTATCCGCGTTGCGCCACAGGAACAGCACGCGCTGGGTGGCGGGCATCTGGCGGAAAATGCACTCCTCGACCGCCAGGTTAAACCAGGGATCGTAAGAGTCAGAAATAAGCAGGCGTAATGTAGTCATGGTGGTTTTCCTTACCTTTATTAAGCCGTCATTTTACTCTTTTTCCTCACGCTCTTCCTCTTCCGGAACAGGCTTGCTGGCCGTTAACAGGAAGGGGGACTGCTGCCAGCGGGTGCGTTTACCTTGTAGCAAGGTGCGCGTCAGCACCACGCCTATCGCCAGCGAGAGTAGCAGCATCAGGCGTAGAATGTTGGTGGTGTTATCGACCTGCTTTGCTTCGGTGGCCAGCGTGTGGGTATCCAGCGTCAGACGCAGGTAGCCCAAGGGGCCGTTTTTGCCCTGGATAGGCTCGACAATTTGTTGGTTAAAATAGCTGCCCGCTTTTTTGCCATCCAGCGCCAGCCTGTCGCGCACGTTGACGCTTTCGCCAGCGCGAGTAATAAGATCGCCCTGTTCATCATAGACGCCGGCATCCAGAATACGGCTCTCTTGCGTGAGCTGACGCAGCACGGCATTGATGCGATTTTCATCCGGTGTTTCGCTGCGCATCAGCGGGGCGATGTTGAGCGTCACCTGGCGCGCCAGCGTGCGGGCCAGCTCTTCCAGCTGCGGATTGCGCTGTCGCTGGTGGTTTTGACTAAACCAGGACGCGCCCTGCATGAGCGCGACGAGCAGTGTGAGACAGAACAATACAATGACTGCACGATGCAGCCGAAATTTCAGTTTTGCGCGAGCCATATTCCACCTGCTGAAAATTTGAGGCTTAATGTTGCCAGAAGCGATGGTTACAAGGTAGCCTCATGCGTTATTTTCCGCGGGGCGGTTACCGGCCTGAACGATTTACAGGAGCTTTAATGCCTAACATTACCTGGTGCGATCTGCCTGAAGATGTCTCTTTATGGCCTGGTTTGCCTCTTTCTTTAAGCGGCGACGAGGTGATGCCTCTGGATTACCATGCAGGCCGCAGCGGTTGGCTGCTGTATGGGCGCGGGCTGGATAAGCAGCGTTTAACTCAATATCAGACCAAACTGGGCGCCGCAATGGTGATTGTCGCCGCCTGGTGCGTGGAGGATTATCAGGTCATTCGTCTGGCGGGGTCGCTGACGCCGCGTGCGACGCGGCTGGCGCATGAGGCGCAGCTGGATGTCGCGCCGCTGGGTAAAATTCCGCATCTGCGCACGCCGGGGCTGCTGGTCATGGATATGGATTCCACGGCGATCCAGATTGAGTGTATCGATGAAATCGCTAAGCTGGCTGGTACCGGTGAGAAGGTGGCTGAAGTGACGGAGCGCGCGATGCGCGGCGAGCTTGATTTTACCGCCAGCCTGCGCAGCCGCGTGGCGACGCTGAAAGGCGCGGATGCCGATATTTTGCGCCAGGTGCGCGGGAATCTGCCGCTAATGCCAGGATTAACGCAGTTGGTGCTAAAACTGGAAGCGCTTGGCTGGAAAATCGCTATCGCCTCCGGCGGCTTCACTTTCTTCGCCGACTATCTGCGTGACCAGCTACGTCTGACGGCGGCGGTCGCCAATGAGCTGGAGATCATGGACGGTAAATTTACCGGTCACGTTATCGGCGATATTGTGGATGCTGAGTATAAAGCCAATACCTTGCTTCGTCTGGCGCAAGAGCATGATATCCCGCTGGCGCAGACGGTGGCGATTGGCGACGGCGCTAACGATCTGCCAATGATCAAAGCGGCAGGGTTAGGTATTGCCTTCCATGCCAAGCCAAAAGTAAACGAAAAGACGGAGATTACGATCCGCCACGCTGACCTGATGGGCGTGTTTTGCATTCTCTCCGGCAGCATGAACCAGAAATGATTAACCTGCCCAATGGCAAGGCGACCGTAGGCCGGATAAGCGTCAGCGCCATCCGGCAACAGCGTTAACGAAAGAGGTAAAACGTGGCAAAAGCTCCAAAACGCGCCTTTGTTTGTAATGAATGTGGTGCCGATTACCCGCGCTGGCAGGGGCAATGCAGCGCCTGCCATGCCTGGAACACCATTACCGAGGTGCGCCTTGCCGCATCGCCGACGGTGGCGCGTAACGAACGTCTGAGCGGATACGCCGGCAGTGCGGGCGTATCAAAAGTGCAGAAACTGTCTGACATCAGTCTTGAGGAACTGCCGCGCTTTTCTACCGGTTTTAAAGAGTTTGACCGCGTGCTGGGCGGCGGGGTGGTACCCGGCAGCGCCATTTTGATTGGCGGTAACCCCGGCGCGGGCAAATCAACGTTGCTGCTGCAAACGCTGTGCAAGCTTGCCGAGCAGATGAAAACGCTGTACGTCACCGGCGAAGAGTCGCTACAGCAGGTGGCGATGCGCGCGCATCGGCTTGGCCTGCCGACGGCGAATCTGAATATGCTGTCGGAAACCAGCATCGAACAAATTTGCCTGATTGCCGAAGAAGAACAGCCGAAACTGATGGTGATCGACTCCATACAGGTGATGCATATGGCGGACATCCAGTCGTCGCCGGGCAGTGTCGCTCAGGTCCGCGAAACGGCAGCCTACCTGACGCGCTTCGCCAAAACGCGCGGCGTGGCGATCGTGATGGTCGGCCACGTCACCAAAGACGGGTCGCTGGCGGGGCCGAAAGTGCTGGAACACTGTATCGATTGCTCAGTATTGCTCGACGGCGACGCCGATTCTCGTTTCCGCACGCTGCGCAGCCACAAAAACCGCTTTGGCGCAGTCAATGAGCTGGGCGTCTTCGCCATGACCGAACAGGGGTTGCGCGAAGTGAGCAATCCGTCCGCCATCTTTTTAAGCCGTGGCGATGAGGTCACTTCCGGCAGTTCAGTGATGGTCGTCTGGGAAGGTACGCGACCGTTGCTGGTGGAGATTCAGGCGCTGGTCGATCACTCGATGATGGCGAACCCCAGGCGCGTGGCGGTCGGTCTGGAACAAAACCGTCTGGCAATCCTGCTGGCGGTGCTGCACCGACACGGCGGTCTGCAAATGTCGGATCAGGACGTCTTCGTCAACGTGGTCGGCGGCGTGAAAGTCACCGAAACCAGCGCGGATCTGGCTTTACTGCTGGCGATGGTCTCCAGCCTGCGTGATAGGCCGTTGCCGCAGGATCTGGTGGTGTTTGGCGAAGTGGGGCTGGCAGGCGAGATTCGTCCGGTGCCGAGCGGGCAGGAGCGTATTTCCGAGGCGGCGAAACACGGTTTTCGTCGGGCGATTGTGCCTGCCGCCAACGTACCGAAAAAGCCGCCGGAAGGAATGCAGGTGTTCGGTGTTAAAAAGCTCGCAGATGCGTTAAGCGTGTTTGACGACTTATAATTCGCTGTATGCAGCGATGTTGTATAATTTGCCGGATGGCGATGCAATGCGTCTTATCCGGCCTACGGATTGATACGGATTGATGTTGTAGGCCTGATAAGCGAAGCGCCATCAGGCAGTGTTATGCGATTTTTCCAGCAGGAGGCTCTTGTGTCATCGTTCGACTATCTCAAAACCGCGATTAAGCAGCAAGGTTGCACTCTGCAACAGGTGGCTGACGCCAGCGGTATGACCAAGGGGTATCTGAGTCAGTTACTTAACGCCAAAATCAAAAGCCCCAGCGCGCAAAAACTGGAGGCGCTACACCGTTTTCTCGGGCTGGAGTTTCCCCGCCGACAGAAAAACATTGGCGTGGTGTTCGGTAAATTTTATCCATTGCATACCGGACACATCTACTTGATCCAGCGGGCCTGTAGCCAGGTGGATGAGCTGCACATCATTATGGGATATGACGATACGCGCGACCGCGGGCTGTTTGAGGATAGCGCCATGTCGCAGCAGCCCACCGTGTCGGATCGCCTGCGCTGGTTATTGCAAACCTTCAAATACCAAAAAAATATTCGCATCCACGCCTTTAATGAAGAGGGGATGGAGCCTTATCCGCATGGCTGGGACGTCTGGAGCAACGGCATTAAAGCGTTTATGGCAGAGAAGGGAATACAGCCGAGCTGGATCTACACTTCCGAAGAGGCTGATGCGCCGCAGTATCTTGAGCATTTAGGGATTGAGACGGTGCTGGTCGATCCTGAACGCACGTTTATGAATATCAGCGGGGCGCAAATCCGCGAAAATCCGTTTCGTTACTGGGAATATATTCCTACCGAAGTGAAGCCGTTTTTCGTGCGTACCGTCGCTATACTGGGCGGGGAATCAAGCGGCAAGTCTACGCTGGTCAATAAGCTCGCCAATATTTTTAATACCACCAGCGCCTGGGAATATGGCCGCGACTATGTCTTTTCGCATCTGGGCGGCGATGAGATGGCGTTACAGTATTCCGATTACGATAAAATCGCGCTGGGTCATGCACAATATATTGATTTTGCAGTGAAATATGCGAATAAAGTGGCGTTTATCGATACCGATTTCGTCACCACCCAGGCATTTTGCAAAAAATACGAAGGGCGCGAGCATCCCTTTGTCCAGGCGCTGATCGACGAGTATCGCTTCGACCTGGTGATTTTGCTGGAGAATAATACGCCGTGGGTAGCTGACGGACTGCGAAGTCTGGGCAGTTCAGTGGATCGCAAAGCGTTCCAGAACCTGCTGGTCGAGATGCTGAAAGAGAACAACATTGAGTTCGTTCACGTTAAAGAGGCTGATTACGATGGCCGCTTTTTGCGCTGTGTGGAACTGGTGAAAGAGATGATGGGCGAGCAGGGATAAGAACCAATGCCTGATGCGACGCTTACCGCGTCTTATCAGGCCTACAGTTTCACAACGTACTGGAATCGCTGGGTTTGTAGGCCGGGTAAGCGCAAGCGCCACCCGGCATTCAGACATTTATTTGGCAATACGCTTGTACTTGATACGCTTCGGCTCCAGCGCCTCGGCGCCCAGCGTGCGTTTCTTGTACTCTTCGTATTCGGTAAAGTTACCTTCGAAGAATTCCACCTTACCTTCATCCTGATAATCCAGAATGTGGGTGGCGATACGGTCAAGGAACCAACGGTCGTGCGAGATAACCATCGCGCAGCCAGGGAACTCCAGCAGGGCGTTTTCCAGCGCGCGCAGGGTTTCGATATCCAGGTCGTTCGTCGGTTCGTCGAGCAGCAGGACGTTGCCGCCCACCTGCAGCAGCTTCGCCAGGTGCAAACGACCGCGCTCACCGCCGGACAGTTCGCCAACGCGTTTGCCCTGATCGACGCCTTTGAAGTTGAAGCGGCCTACATAGGCGCGGCTTGGCATTTCAGTGTTGCCGATCTTCATGATATCCAGCCCGCCGGACACTTCTTCCCAGACGGTTTTGCTGTTGTCCATCGCGTCGCGGAACTGATCGACCGAGGCCAGCTTGACGGTTTCACCCAGCGTAATGGTGCCGCTATCAGGCTGCTCCTGACCGGACATCATGCGGAACAGGGTCGATTTACCCGCGCCGTTTGGCCCGATGATCCCGACGATAGCGCCTTTCGGCACCGAGAAGCTCAGGTCATCGATCAGTACGCGGTCGCCGTAGGATTTACGCAGGTTGCTGACTTCAATGACTTTGTCGCCCAGACGCGGTCCTGGTGGAATAAACAGTTCGTTGGTTTCGTTACGTTTCTGATACTCAACGCTGTTCAGTTCTTCAAAGCGAGCCAGACGCGCCTTACCTTTCGACTGACGGCCTTTCGCGCCCTGACGCACCCACTCCAGCTCTTTCTCAATGGATTTACGGCGAGCTGCTTCCTGAGACGCTTCCTGCGCCAGACGCTGATCTTTCTGCTCCAGCCAGGAGGAGTAGTTGCCTTCCCACGGAATACCTTCGCCGCGGTCAAGTTCCAGAATCCAACCGGCGACGTTATCGAGGAAGTAACGGTCGTGGGTAATCGCCACGACCGTGCCTTCGAAGTCGTGCAGGAAACGTTCCAGCCATGCAACAGATTCGGCATCCAGGTGGTTGGTGGGTTCGTCGAGCAGCAGCATATCCGGCTTTTCCAGCAACAGACGGCACAGCGCCACGCGACGGCGCTCGCCGCCGGACAGTTTTTCGACTTTGGCATCCCAGTCCGGCAGACGCAGGGCGTCAGCTGCGCGCTCAAGCTGCACGTTCAGGTTATGACCGTCGTGCGCCTGGATAATCTCTTCAAGCCGGCCTTGCTCTGCGGCCAGCTTGTCGAAGTCGGCATCCGGATCGGCGTACAGCGCGTACACTTCATCCAGACGTTTGAGGGCGTTAACCACTTCCGAAACGGCCTCTTCAATCGACTCGCGTACCGTGTGTTCCGGGTTTAGCTGAGGTTCCTGCGGCAGGTAGCCAATCTTAATGCCGGGCTGCGGGCGCGCTTCGCCCTCGATATCTTTATCGAGACCCGCCATGATGCGCAGCAGGGTAGACTTACCGGCGCCGTTAAGGCCCAGCACGCCGATTTTGGCGCCAGGGAAGAAGCTCAGCGAGATGTTTTTCAGAATATGACGTTTCGGCGGAACCACTTTGCCGACACGATGCATGGTATAAACGAATTGAGCCACGTTGGACTTCGCCTCTATGTTTATCGTGATGGTGAATAGATGTCAAAGGCGAAGTGTAGCCTTTTTCCCTGCCTAAGCCCAGCCAGCAGATCGCACTCGCAATAAAAGTAAAAAAGTGTCCGTAACGTGGCGCAAATGGCTATGACTGGTTAGCATAAATTCATTACGCGGCATGATGCTGCATTGGATAACAATTGAGGAAGTGCTTGTGGATAGAGCCAAACCATTTGTCTGGCGTCTCGTCGCCGCCAGCGTATGCCTGCTGACCTTTTGTCACCTCGCGCGGGCCGACTCACTGGAAGAGCAGCGTAACCGCTATGCGCAGATTAAGCAGGCCTGGGACAACCGCCAGATGGATGTGGTAGAGCAGATGATGCCGGGTCTGAAAGATTATCCGCTCTACCCGTATCTGGAATACCGTAAGATCACCGACGATTTGATGAACCAACCGGCGATTGCTGTCACGCAGTTTGTGCGCGCCAATCCTACGCTTCCGCCTGCGCGTACGCTGCAATCACGCTTCGTCAATGAGCTGGCGCGTCGTGAAGACTGGCGCGGCTTGCTGGCGTTTAGCCCGGAGAAACCCGGCACCACGGAAGCGCAATGTAACTATTACTACGCGAAATGGAGTACCGGGCAAACGGAAGCGGCCTGGCAGGGCGCGAAAGACCTTTGGCTGACCGGCAAAAGTCAGCCGAATGCCTGCGATAAACTTTTCAGCGTTTGGCGGGCCTCCGGCAAGCAAGACCCGCTGGCGTATCTGGAACGTATTCGGCTGGCGATGAAAGCCGGGAATACGGGGTTGGTTACGGTGCTGGCCGGACAGATGCCGGCGGAATATCAAACGATCGCCTCAGCGATCATTACCCTGGCTAATGACCCTAATAACGTGTTGACCTTCGCACGCACCACCGGCGCCACCGATTTTACCCGCCAGATGGCGGAAGTCGCGTTTGCCAGCGTCGCCCGCCAGGACGCGGAAAATGCGCGTCTGATGATCCCCTCGCTGGTACAGGCGCAGAAACTTAATGAGGAACAAACGCAGGCGCTGCGCGATATCGTTGCCTGGCGACTGATGGGCAACGATGTGACCGATGCGCAGGCGAAATGGCGCGATGACGCGATTATGCGCTCGCAATCGACGTCGCTTATCGAGCGGCGCGTGCGTATGGCGCTGGGGATGGGCGATCGTCGCGGTCTCAATACCTGGCTTGCCCGACTGCCAATGGAGGCGAAAGAGAAAGACGAGTGGCGTTACTGGCAGGCGGATTTATTGCTGGAGCGCGGTCGTGACGCCGAAGCGAAAGAGATCCTTCATGCTTTAATGCAGAAGCGCGGTTTTTATCCGATGGTCGCGGCGCAGCGTTTAGGCGAAGAGTACACGCTTAAAATCGATAAAGCGCCCGCCAACGTAAACAGCGCGTTGACGCAGGGGCCTGAGATGGCGCGTGTACGGGAGCTGATGTACTGGAACCTGGATAACACGGCGCGCAGCGAATGGGCGAATCTGGTAAAAAGCCGTAGTAAATCTGAACAGGCGCAGCTGGCGCGCTATGCGTTTAACCAGCACTGGTGGGATCTGAGCGTACAGGCGACGATCGCCGGAAAACTGTGGGATCATCTGGAGGAGCGTTTCCCGCTGGCGTATAACGATCTTTTTACCCGCTATACCCGCGGAAAAGATATCTCACAAAGCTATGCCATGGCGATTGCCCGCCAGGAGAGCGCCTGGAACCCGAAAGTAAAATCGCCGGTAGGGGCCAGCGGCTTAATGCAGATTATGCCGGGAACGGCCACCCATACGGTGAAAATGTTTTCGATTCCGGACTACCGCGGCCCCGGTCAACTGCTGGAGCCGGAGACCAACATCAACATTGGCACCAGCTATTTGCAGTATGTCTATCAGCAGTTTGGTAATAACCGTATTTTCGCCTCGGCGGCGTATAACGCCGGGCCGGGACGCGTGCGCACCTGGCTTGGCAATAGCGCCGGGCGTATCGATGCCGTAGCGTTTGTCGAAAGCATTCCCTTTTCGGAAACGCGCGGCTACGTGAAAAACGTTCTGGCCTATGACGCTTACTATCGCCACTTTATGGGGCAGAAAGAGGCCTTAATGAGCGACTCTGAGTGGCAGCGGCGGTATTAATGCAGACGGGTTATGTTATCATTTGTACTCGTGTAACAGTACAAACGGCGGTATAACATGACCCAGCATTCCCCTTATTCATCGGCTATCGCCGAACAACGTAATCAGGAGTGGCTTCGTTTTGTGGAGTTACTCCGTCAGGCATATGCAGAGGATCTGCATCTGCCTTTATTACAACTGATGCTTACGCCGGACGAGCGTGAAGCGCTGGGAACGCGCGTGCGCATTATTGAGGAGTTGCTGCGTGGCGAAATGAGCCAGCGCGAGTTGAAAACCGAGCTGGGGGCGGGCATCGCCACCATCACGCGCGGGTCAAACAGCCTGAAATCCGCGCCGGTTGAACTGCGTCATTGGCTTGAGAATGTACTGCTGAAAAACGCCTGATTTGCTCGTAGGCCGGATAAGGCGAAGCGGCCATCCGGCGACATCGCCGCGAAATGCCTGATGGCGCTGTGCTTATCAGGCCTACAACATAGCGCAAATAATTATCGATACACCGCGTTATGAAACGGGCTTAACGCCAGGATCACCGCCTGGTAGTAAACGCTGGAGCGCGTTAATTTTCCGGCGGTAAATACGCCAATGGCGCCCTCTTTGCGACCAATCTCGTCAATACCTGTGTACTGCGACATCACCGGGCCAAGCGCTTCCCCCTGGTGGACTCTGTCGAGAATGACGGCGGGCAGCGGCAGCGTGGCCGATCGCGCTTCACCGCGCTGAACGCCGTTATCAATCACCACCCAACTGAAGGTGGCGTCATCGTCAATTCCGGCTTCAATGGCTACCCAGAAATCAGCTTGTGGATGCAGGCGTCGCGCATTATCCACGCGATTTCGTGCGCCAGCACGCGTTTCCTCGCTTCCGAAGGGCTGCTCCGGTACGCCGCTCTCGACGGCGACGGGCGTAATATGGCACGATCCTTCGCCGAAAATCTCTTCAAATGCCTGTAGAATTGCCTGAATTTTGGCAGGATTGGTGGTCGCAGAGATAACCTGGTGCATAATTAAGCTCAGTTTTAAAAATTTATCGCAGTATAACGGAAAAAAAACATGTTACAGGTATACCTTGTTCGCCACGGTGAAACGCAGTGGAACGCCGAGCGACGTATTCAGGGCCAATCGGACAGTCCCCTGACAGCAAAAGGCGAGCAGCAGGCCATGCAGGTAGGAGAACGCGCCCGCAGCCTCGGCATCACCCATATCATCAGCAGCGATTTAGGCCGCACAAAACGCACGGCGGAGATTATCGCCCAGGCGTGCGGGTGTGATATCACCTTTGACTCCCGCCTGCGCGAGCTGGATATGGGCGTGCTGGAAAAGCGCCAGATCGATTCGCTGACGGAAGAAGAAGAGGGCTGGCGTCGTCAGTTAGTCAACGGCACGCAGGATGGCCGCATTCCCGGTGGGGAATCAATGCAGGAGTTGAGCGATCGCGTTCATGCCGCGCTGGCGTCCTGTCTGGAGCTACCGCAGGGCAGCCGACCTTTATTGGTCAGTCACGGTATCGCGTTGGGCTGTCTGGTCAGTACTATACTGGGACTACCCGCCTGGGCGGAACGCCGGTTACGTTTGCGCAACTGCTCTATTTCCCGCATCGATTACCAGGAAAGTCAGTGGCTGGCGTCTGGGTGGGTGGTAGAAACCGCAGGGGACGTTTCGCATCTGGACGCCCCTGCATTGGATGAGCTACAGCGTTAACGACGAATCGGGATCAGAAATTCGCAGCGCAGGTTGATAGGGCGATCGCCGGTTTTGGTATCTTCTGACGGGTAGTATCGCTCTATATCCTGTCCTTTACGACGGGTCAGATTCAGCATTGGCATACAGGTGCCGTAAACGGTCAGGATAAAATCCTGCACGCCGGTTCCTAACCCTTCATAGGTGAACATGACGTATTCACCGCCCTGCAACAGCACGGGATGCGCCGACTGAACATAGCCATCGGCCTGCTCTTGCGGCAGTGCGGTGGTATAGAATACTTCCTGCTCATCGTCTTTCTCCATGCTGGGGCGCGTTTCATTAAGCCCATAAAGCACTGGCGGAATAGTTGGCGAATGACCGAGGAAATCATGCCAGAATTGCACGCGCATTTCGTGGCGGAAGTCGGAAATCTGTTCCAGCGAGCAGGAATAGCTCTGCGTGACGCCAAGGAGCGGCGTATCTTCCAGCGTAACGAACTGATGTTCCGGCACGGTAAACTCGCCCAGCCGTAATGGCGGGCGAATGCCAAAGGCGCTCCATTCCGAGGAGCGACGATACAGCGCTGGCGTCTGGGAAAACTGTTTCTTAAAGGCGCGCGTAAAGGTTTGCTGAGAATCGAAGCGGTACTGAAGAGCAATATCCAGAATTGGACGCGCGGTCAAACGCAGCGCCACTGCTGATTTCGATAAACGACGGGCGCGGATGTAAGCGCCAATGGCGTGGCCCGTCACGTCCTTAAACATTCTCTGCAGGTGCCACTTGGAATAGCCTGCTTTTGCCGCCACATTGTCAAGTGACAGCGGCTGATCCAGATGACCTTCCAGCCAGATTAACAGGTCGCGAATTATGCCAGCCTGATCCATAAAATATCCCCATCCTTTCAACAACGAGCACCCGATATCAGGTAAGAGGATAATAGCATTTTTTGTTCTTTTAGCATTCAGTGTTTTTTTTGAGCTTAAATGCTTTTTTTAGGCAACGTGACACGTAATTATTCTAATCCTGTGATCTATAACCATTTTATTTTAGAATGTCTAATAATTACGCAATGTAACTTTTATGAATGGTAACAATATGAAATACAAGAGCTTAGTACTTTTCTCAATTTTGTTGCTGCTGGGGCAGAGCGCCCGCGCGGAACAAATTGGTTCAGTCGATACGGTATTTAAAATGTTCGGTCCTGACCATAAAATCGTGGTAGAAGCTTTTGACGATCCTGATGTCAAAAACGTGACGTGCTATGTTAGCCGGGCGAAAACGGGTGGCATAAAAGGCGGATTGGGGCTGGCGGAAGATACGTCTGACGCCGCCATCTCTTGCCAGCAGGTCGGGCCTATTGAACTGAGCGACAAAATTAAGAGCGGCAAGGCGCAGGGAGAGGTGGTTTTCAAAAAACGCACCTCATTGATATTTAAGTCATTGCAGGTCGTGCGTTTCTATGATGAGAAACGCAACACGCTGGCGTATCTGGCCTACTCCGACAAAGTAGTCGACGGGTCGCCGAAGAACGCCATCAGCGCGGTGCCGGTCATGCCGTGGCGACAATAACAGGGAAAGAGTATGCAGCAACCGCAGGTCTGGTTAGTCGAGGATGAACAGGGAATCGCCGATACGCTCATCTACACCCTGCAACTGGAAGGGTTTACCGTTGAGCTATTCGCTCGCGGGCTGCCCGCGCTGGAAAAATCGCGTCAGCAACGGCCAGATGCGGTGATTCTCGATGTGGGACTACCGGATATCAGCGGCTTTGAGCTGTGTCGGCAGTTGCTGGAACGCCATCCTGCGCTGCCGATTCTTTTCCTGACTGCCCGTAGCGATGAAGTGGATCGATTGCTTGGTCTGGAGATCGGCGCAGATGATTATGTCGCCAAGCCGTTCTCGCCGCGCGAAGTGAGCGCCCGCGTGCGCACGCTGCTGCGCCGGGTGAAAAAGTTTGCTGCGCCGTCGCCGGTGGTGCGTACCGGACATTTTGAACTCAATGAACCGGCGGCGCAGATCGCCTGGTTTGGTACGCCGCTCTCGCTGACGCGTTATGAGTTTCTGCTCCTTAAAACCCTGCTGCTGTCGCCGGAGCGCGTGTACTCGCGCCAGCAATTGATGGATATTGTCTGGTCTGATGCCCAGGAGACCTTCGATCGGACGGTCGATACACACATCAAAACCCTGCGCGCTAAGCTACGCGCGATCAACCCGGATCTCTCGCCAATTAACACGCATCGTGGAATGGGATACAGCCTGAGGAGCGTCTGATGCGCATCGGAATGCGTTTGCTACTGGGCTACTTTCTTATTGTCGCCGTCGCCGCCGTGTTTGTGCTGTCTATCTTTGTTCAGGAGATAAAGCCGGGTGTCCGCCGCGCGACGGAAGGGACGCTGATTGACACCGCGACGCTGCTGGCGGCGCTGGCCCGCGACGATCTCCTTTCCGGCAACCCGACTAACGGCCAGTTGGCGAAGGCATTCGCCCAACTGCAACATCGCCCGTTTCGCGCCAATATCAGCGGGATCGTCAAAGTGCGCAATGAATACCATGTCTACATGACGGATGCGCAGGGTAAGGTGTTGTTTGATTCGGAAAACAGAGCGGTGGGGCAGGATTATTCTCGTTGGAATGACGTCTGGCTTACGCTGCACGGACAGTATGGCGCCCGCAGCACGGCAAAAGATGCTGCCGATCCCAATAGCACCGTGATGTACGTAGCCGCGCCGATAATCAGCGATGGACGGATTATCGGCGTCCTGACTGTCGGTAAACCGAATGCGGCAATGGCGCCGGTGATTAAGCGCAGCGAACGGCGCATTCTGTGGGCCAGCGCCGTTTTACTGGGAATTGCGCTGGCGATTGGCGCGGGGATGGTCTGGTGGATTAACCGCTCCATCGCCCGGTTGACGCGCTATGCGGATTCTGTCACCGAAAACCGCCCGCTTGCGTTACCTGCATTAGGCAGCAGCGAGCTGCGTAAACTGGCGCAGGCGCTGGAGAGTATGCGCATTAAGCTGGAAGGCAAGAATGACATTGAGCAGTACGTGTATGCGTTGACTCATGAGCTGAAAAGTCCACTGGCGGCGATACGCGGCGCGGCGGAGATTCTGCGTGAAGGACCGCCCGCGGATGTGGTTACCCGCTTTACAGAGAATATACTGGCGCAAAATACGCGAATGCAGGCGCTGGTAGAAACCCTGCTGCGCCAGGCGCGGCTGGAAAACCGACAGGATATCCCTCTCGCGCCGGTTGCTGTTGATGAACTATTTACGCAGCTTAGCGAGGCGCGCAGTATTCAGTTGGCGGCAAAAAAGATCACGCTTACTCTACGGCCTTCCTCGCTGGTTGTCGTCGCCGACGCGGAGCTTCTGGCGCAGGCGCTGGGCAATGTGTTGGACAATGCCATCGACTTTACGCCTGAAAATGGCGTTATCACATTAAGCGCTCAGCCGATGGGAGAGAAAGCGATCCTGCAGGTGACGGATTCCGGCTGTGGTATTCCTGATTTTGCGCTGCCGCGCATTTTCGACCGATTCTATTCGTTGCCCCGCGAAAACGGGCGTAAAAGCAGCGGGCTTGGACTGGCGTTTGTCAGCGAGGCGGCGCGGCTGCTCAACGGTGAGGTGACGTTGTGCAACCGTCCCGAAGGCGGCGTGCTGGCCTCGTTGACACTTCACCGTCACTTCACATAACTTCAAATTCTCCCCACATCGCGTTCTTACACTGCTGGCATTGCAAAGGAGAACGCTATGTTGAAATCCCCCCTGTTGTGGAAAATGATTACGTTAGGCGGCGCCATGATCCTGCTGTTAATTCCCCTGATGATGGTACGGCACACCATCGTGGAACGTGCTGATTATCGAAGCCATGTAGAAGCCGCTATTCGTCAGAGTACCAGCGGCCCACAAAAGGTTGTCGGCCCGCTGGTGGCGGTTCCGGTGACAGAGCTCTATACCGTGCTGGAAGAAGAGAAAGAGGTCCAGTATAAGCGCAGCTATCTCTATTTTTGGCTGCCGGAGTCGCTATTGGTTGAAGGCAATCAAAACGTTGAAGCGCGAAAAATAGGTATTTATCAGGGGCAGGTGTGGCATACCGATATGGCGATAAAGGCGGAGTTTGATGTGGCCCGTCTGCATGAGCTGAACAGACCGAACATTACCCTTGGAAAGCCCTTTATCGTCGTGGGCGTCGGCGATGCGCGCGGTATCAGCGCAGTAAAAGCGACGCAGGTGAATGGTGAAACGCTCACTGTAGAACCGGGGACCGGCTTACCGGAAAGTAGAGAGGGCATTCATATCCCGCTGCCGGACAGTCAGTGGGCGACGCGCAACCTGACGTTGGCGATGTCGCTAAATTTAAGCGGAACCGGCAGCTTTTCACTGGTTCCCGTCGGGCGTAGCAGTGAAATGACCCTGACCAGCAACTGGCCGCACCCAAATTTTGTGGGGGATTTTCTTCCCGGTAAACGCGAAATCAGCGGTTCAGGATTTCAGGCCCAGTGGCAAACCAGCCGGTTTGCCACGAATCTCGGCGAACAGTTTGCTGATGCGCAAAAGGTGGATTGGGACAACTTACCGGCGTTTAGCGTCGCTGTATCGACGCCAGCCGATCAGTATCAACTGACGGACAGAGCGACGAAATATGCCATTTTGTTGATTATGCTAACGTTTATGGCTTTCTTTGTCTTCGAAACCCTGACAGGGCAGCGGTTACACCCGATGCAGTATCTGCTGGTGGGGTTATCGCTGGTGATGTTCTACCTGCTGTTGCTGGCACTGTCGGAACATATCGGTTTCACGCCAGCCTGGATCGCCGCAAGCCTGGTGGGTGCGTTGATGAATAGCGTTTATTTGCAGGCGGTGCTGAAAGGATGGCGCAATAGCGTACTGTTTACGCTAGCGTTATTGGCGCTGGATGGCGTGATGTGGGGATTGCTGCGTTCGGAAGATAGCTCGTTGCTTCTGGGTACCGGCGTTCTGCTACTGGCGCTTGGCGGCGTGATGTTCCTGACGCGCCATCTGGACTGGTATTCGCTCTCTTGTCAGCAACGTAAGTCATTACCGCCAGTAAAAGATGACGAATTACGTTTGTGGAAATAAATCTAACGGGCGCGCGCGTTAACGTTTTCCCGCGCAGCGCCAGAAAATGTGATGCCGTTAGTTATAGGTCAGGTTTAATGTTGCCGTGGCATTCGCTTGCCCGGCCGTTACCGTGGCGGCGGTTTTATAGTAGCGCGCGCTAATTTTCAGGGTGGTGGACATATTCATGGTTCCGCCGTTAACCGTCTGGCTGCCATCGGCATTGGTGGTAATAGCGTGAGTAAAGAGATCAATTTTTTGATTGATTGGCAAACTGTCGGTAAAGAAACCGGCGTCCGGCGCCTGAATACCCAACTGTACGCCAACGCCGGTTGCGCTGGTTGGCGCGCTTGCATTGCTCAACTGGATGACTGAATTATCAGGATTGTTTCCGCTGGCCGGTTGGGCGCTTAACGATGCGGAAATAGCGGTGCCTTGTTCGCAGGTCAATAAGATATCCTGCTCGCCTGTGCCCGCGGTTTGACTGTTAGCGAAACTGCCTAAATTGACGCTGCCTAAATCCACGGTGATGGCAGGTGTTTCTACCCGACATCCCATCGCTTTCATAATCAATTGCGTATTCCCCAAATACAGATGGGTCAGGATATCGCCGCCGGAGTCTTCTGTTGCGCTATCGCGAAAAGATACGCGCGCCAGTGGACTTTGGAATGTCGCGGTACCGGAGGTGATCGGACCGCCTAAGGCGACCAGTTCAACATTGTAGGCGGGAGCCATCGCATGGTGTGTTTTATTGCCATCGCCATTATGGTAGGTATTATCGATTGGCATGACATTATCGTAAGGGCCAGCATTCGTTTGGGTTTTAATCGCAATGCCCACGCCGGAAATCCCGGTGCTAAATACCGGCGTGTTGTTCCCGTCATTCGCATTGATTGTCGCCGATGTATTTGACTGCGCGCTACCGGGTTCATATAAAAAACCGACCTTATAATCGCGACTACAGCCATCCATTGTGACTTCGGAGGTGGAAACCCAGCCCGATTGCCACAACACTTCGCCTGCGGTATAGGCGTGGCTATCCACCACAAGCTGCGACGGCGGGGTGATAGTGATCGCGCCTTCATTACCGGAACGTTTACAGGAGGCGTAACCATGACTGGAATACGCGAACAGCAGAATAAGCGCCAGATATAACCTTCTCATGAAAAATTCCTGCTTTTATACCAGGTGAAATAGAAAGATGTTATTGCCATGCGATAGTGATCGTCACAACGGACGTGAAATCCCCTGCCGTGACTTTTCCATACGGGGTATACATCCTTGCGGCGACAGGCAAATTGGCTTCATGGGTATTACTGTTGATATCCACCGTGTAAGTGACGTTGTTGGCCAGATTGACCAGACTTTTGCCGTCCAGGTTAAAAAGCTGTAATCCTAAATCCTGCGCCGGATTGGCCGCGCTGTTTGCATAAATTGCAGAAGCATAATTTGGATCGGGATAAGGTACGCCGTTAAATGAAATCGCGGCTTTTGTGGTCGTTGCCGGGCAATTCGTCATTTTTATGGTGAAAGGAATGGTGGCGGTATTGCCACCGGCCACAGCGATATCCGCCCGGGCATATTGCCCAAGAGAGATCGTGTCGGGGACCGTCACGGTACACGGATCGGCATAAATTAATCCCGTAACGTTAATGTCTACGGCATCTGCGGTATTGTATGCCGCGCTGATCGAGGGCGACCATAATGCCAGACCCGTGAACGTTAACAGGGCGGTTAATGCAGCAAATCTGTTCATATTCATCTTTTATCCCACCAGAATCACTGGCATTGCTCGTGTAAGATTTCTACGCCAGAAGCGGAGGGGGAGCTCGGTATACGATAAGAGACCTGACACTGGTCTGCTGCTGTTGGCCCCCACTTCACTAATAACCGCCCTTGTTTTTCCAGTCCGGTTAACCAGGCCTGCCCCGCATCACCAACAAAACTGCTGTGATTGTCTGGTTTTGTTAAAGACGAGACGGTCGCGCCAAAAGGAACAGGCAGATTGTTTATGCGGGTTAATACCATCAATGCCTTGTAACCAATATTGGTTTTATATTCAGCCCTGACCACCGCGCCACGGGTAGGCACCAGCGTTTTACTGGTATCAATGAGCTCAATATTTTTTCTAATGCCCGTCGTATCTAAAGACACTTCATTACGATGGTAAGGCGAAGCATAAGGTACGACGGCATAGCCCCGAAAATCGGTGTCCACGCCCGTTTCGTTATTCACGGGGACACCCGCTGCGCCAGGGGCTTTAACCAATATGATGGTGTCGTCCATTGGCTGGGATAGTGTCAGGCCATTTCGATGTAACAGTACGCCGCCCTGAACGCCATAATTCAGGCGACGCATATGATTATCGTAGCTATATCCGCCGTTAATATCCGCATACGTCCCGTTATAGGTTGCGCTCACATTACCGCTGGTGGCTTTCTCTTGAGAGGAATAACCTTCCTGAACGCTCCATGAGAGATTTTTCTGTGCCAGCGCTGTTCCGTTTAAACCGACAGTATGCGTGGTATCGCCGTCTTTCGCGGAGTTCATATTGTAGGTGGCATACGTTGACGGCATAAAAGCATCTAACGGAATACTAATATTGATTGAAATTTGCTGGTCATTACTGTCTTCCGTATCGTCGTCTTCATCCTGAGAATTATCGGCGTTCAGCGTATAAGAATAGTTAATGCCATAGCTTACGTTATGCCATGTGTTGTTATAGCCAATACCTAATGATGTGGTATGAGTGTCATTCCAGTAATCTTCATTATATAAAGTGAGTGAAATGGAACCGTAGATAATGTCTTGCGACAACGACAGGTCGGTGCGATTACGTACATGATCATAGTGACTATTATCGCTATAGGTATCCAGCACATCCTCAAGAGCGTAGTAATCTTTGGTCGAATAACGGTAACCGGCGACAGTGAAATTGGTGCCTGTTGACTGAATATCTTTGCTGTAACGAATACGCCAGGATTGTCCGGTAAGCGTATCGCTAACCACATCGCCTGCTTTAATTTTTGACCATGAGTTGGTGACGTCTAGAGACAATGCGCCCAGAGCGCCAAGGTTTAAGCCTGTCCCGATGAGCGCCGCATGATAAATATCATTGCTCAGCGTACTCTCTATTCCGCCATAGGCGGTTATGCCGCCTGCTAATCCGTATAAGGCCGTCAGTTCTGCGAAATTCTGTTGCGCGGAATGCGAATCTGATGAACGCGTGCGGCCTACCGTCAGGTCGTATTTCAGGTGGCCTTCACGCTGTAATACCGGAACGCTGGCGTAGGGCACAATGAAATGCTGTTCAGAACCATCGGATTCTTTGATGGTGACGTACAGGTCGCCCGAACCGCCGGTTGGATAAAGATCGTTGATGGCGAATGGACCCGCCGGAACGTTAGTTTTGTAGATGGTATAACCGTTTTGTTCAACGGTTACCTGCGCGCTGCTTTTGGCCACCCCGCGAATGACCGGGGCGAACCCTTTCATACTGTCCGGCAACATATCGTCATCAGAAGAGATCTGTACGCCCTTAAATGAAATACTGTCAAAGACGTCCGCGGGCGTGTTATTTTCCCCGGCGATCAGCTGTCCTTTTAAAAATTCGATATCGCGAGAAACATAGGTGTAGGCAGAATCCCAGCTATTTTGCCCATCGCTATCATGATTCCAGGTTGAGTAGTTACGAAAACGCCATGCGCCAATGTTAATACCTGGGCGCAGGTTAGCGTATTCGCTATTTTCCGTCCGGTTTTCATCAATATCGTGATCCTGCGATCCGGTAAAACTGTAATTCAGCAAAAAAGCATTAATGCCTTCATCCCATTCGCTGGTAGGGACGAATTCTCGCGGGTCGGCGATCAACGCGATTTGAGGGATCGCTAAATCCAGCCGGTTACCGATGACATTAAACTTTGCTACAGCACCAGCCAGCAGACTAAGATCGGTACACCCGTTTGGGTCATTTTGAAGCTCGGGGAAGTTTTCTGTTTTTACGCCCCACTGCTTGAGTTGTGCAACGCTAAGACACGGCTGTAGGGAGAGCTTATTATCTGCTGATTTTTTATTTTTAAAGGCAATATTTTTTGTTTCAACACTGGCGTTATTAATATAAATATCAACATTATAGGTGCCTTCTGCCTGCCCCCCCTTTTCGAAAACCGATAGATCGACATTCTCCACGCCCGGTTCATCATTTTCCAACGATAATGGATTAAAATGATCATGCGCTAACGCTGGTTTTATGGAACAGCATATAAAGAGAAACGATAACGCTAATTGAGAACGGGGCTCTACTCTGGAGAATTGCACAGTAAAAGTCCTGAAAGGGTAAAAGTAAAGTGAAGTCGTTAATGGCTAGAATGAACCGGAATGCGGCTCTAAACTCATCCCATAATCGCTGATTAATCGCCACGTTACCGTGCCATGAGGGGCGGCAGTAGAACTCAATTTAAATGACGCTGATGATTTTGGCGGAACGAAGGTCGCTGATTTCACTTCATGGCTGTTAAGCGTCACACTGGCAAAGTTCATATAATAGGGAGTAGGGTTATTTACGGTAATAACATCACCTGCCGTCTGCCATTTTAATTGTTGGCTCTGGCTATCAGGCGTCGATTTTGTTAATGCTGGCGGTCGATATATAAGCTTTATTTGGGTATTAATGGAGATTTCCACGCGGTTCGCGGAGGCATTATCATCAATAGAAGGAATACCCTTAATATTGAGCCAGTACATAGATTCCCGATCTGCAGGTAGGGGGGCGCCAGAGCGAATAACCCGAATGCTGTTCTTTTGCCCGGCATCAAGGCGAAAAAGAGGCGGGGTGATAATAAACGCCTGCTTATTTGTGACCTGGGGATCGGCAACCGATAACCATGACTGAACAAGATTCGCTTTGCTGTCTTTATTCTCTACATTGATTGACGACTCATCATTATTGCCGTCGAAAACCAGTCGGGTTCCGCCAACAACAATGCTGGCATGGGCAACATGGCTTGTCAGTAATACGACCAACACGGATTTCTTTATGTGTTTCATTTTTTACTCTGTAAAGATGTTTTACGCTATGGACTGGCATCCTGCCTGTCCATATCAGGATGAGAATGCCTTACTGATACGAAACGGTATACGTAACCTGAGTGCTAACATCTCCACCGGTTACGGTTGCGGAACCATCGTTTGCCATGGCGGCGTAATAGGTAAAGTCTGCTGTCGAGCCGTCGGTTGGCAGGTTTACTGCGGCATCATCCGTGTTATCTGTCACATCGCTATGTGAAGCGTTCTGAATAGAAATACCGACACCCGCGGCGCCCGTTTCCGATCCTTCGTCCGCGTTTTTGAAGTACGTTGGGTTAGAATCATCTGTTGCGCCGTGGAAGCGGAACATGGCCTGGGTTGGTACGCCAGTCCCTGCTTCCGGGCAGCTAACCAGGCTTACGGTAAACGGCACGTAATCGGTTGTGGCGCCTTTTTCCGCGATGCGTTCTTTGCTGTAATTACCTAAATCAATGGTGGTATCCGTGGAGCCATTAACCTGAACCGTACACGCCTGATCGTAAATTTTGCCATTGAACGTAATCGTGTTCTGGGCAAATACCGGTGTGGATGCTACGGCAGTTAACATTGCCAGGATGATAATTTTCTTATTAAACATATTAATTGTTGCCTGATTCTATTCGCTGAAAAATAAAGATAGCTATATAAAATAAAATATTATATTTTACTCTGTATGCGCTTCTTTCTGTTCTGTAGATAAGCAGGCGGCTATTCTACGTATATCAACTATGAACTCAATAAAAATTCTGATGCAATATTGAACGGCAGTCCAGTTTCGGACCCGGTAACAAAGTTTAATAAAATACCACTAAAGAAGTACGGTTGATGACTGGATTTATAGAGCAAGATCTCTTTTTTGATAATAGTTATTATTTCCTGGGGGATTTATTTAACTCTACATGGCTTTATTTTTAAGAATATACGACGCTTGTCCGTTTAAAATGAAACCGGCAGGTTTCGAAGCTCTAACAGTCTTCCATGCAGTATTTTTATATAGTCCCCCGCTTTTAGTTCTGAAAGTACCTGCATGATACGGCTGCGTGAAAGCCCGGTTCTCTGCTGTATGAAGTTCTGTGCGTTGATCTCAAATCGTGAGCTTTCAGGATACGACCACAGTTCAAGTAACAGCGCTTTTATCTGGCTATAGGCGTCCTGCCCGATAAGGTTTCTGTCACGGTTAGTCATGAAAGCAATGCGGTACATCAGGATGTTCGAAATGTCACGCCAGAGATGCTTTTCATCGGCTATTTCCACAAAATCTTTTACTGGGACAGGATAATATTCACAGGTGGTTTCGGCGATAAAAAAGACGTCTGAATTCTCTTCTAACTGGTATAAGTCAGCATAGGCATCTACAAGGCCTAAAATCATTGGTGAGACACCGCAGCCCATTACAATGCTGTCGATACGCCGACATACTTTAATAGCGCCTTTAGTGATTAACAGGATGTGGGATTGATTATCAATCTTGATATCCAGTGTTTTACCGGCCGTAATAGTGACAGGGGAGATGTTTTGAATAACGTGCCGATGAATATTTAAAATGGCTTGCAGGTTTTTTTCTTTCCCTGTGGGACGATACACATTCCCGCCGTTTAACTGCTTCATATCTTCCCCATTATTATGGCTGATAAAGTGGTTGACTATTAAAAGGTAAACATAAATTTAATATTCACTTAAAATTATAATTAAGTAAATTAAAATAGCCAACAAGAATATTTAAGTCAATGTATTCACCTTATCAATGCATGAGCGACAACGCTGTTTGTAAGGTTAACCATAGTAAATGTGATGATTTTATTTGCAATCATTTTATGACAGCTATCATAGGTACCGTGCTTAACGAGCGCGTAGAGCGTACAGGATAGCGAAGCGATGTTCATCGCTGTTGTAGGATACGAATGAGAGAAAAGTACAAAATGCAGGCGGGCGGCGTTTTACTGAGCGAAATCGCCGCCTGCCGGAACTCCTCCCGGCGGGAGCCATAAGCGGTTAGCGGTACTGGACGATCAGGCTTTGAATCTCCGGATGATCTTTTAACGACACGTGCCGTACCGTGGCGATTCCATTCATCAACGAAATAGCGTTTCCAGACGGTGTGGCGACTGTCTGCAAATGGGGGATATTATTCCGCAAACATGATACCTCGATATTGCGATCGTGAGGCGCAAGATTACAACCATATTCGACAATCTGACCTTTGAAATGAATAACGCCTGCGGAGACCGGCGCGGTAGCAGCCAGCGCGGCTGATGAAGCTGACATCGCTGCACAAAACAGGTAGCAGCATAATGGTGATTTTTTCATCCTTTGAAACCTCACGTCCTGTGAGCATCCCCTTATTTTTTGGGGACTAACAAATCCCGTGTATTACTCTTTAATGTAAATACACAAACTACCTTAACTTTCGCAAGCTGAGATAAACAGCGCTATACGACAATTTTTATGTAAAAGAGTACGTCATAACGGCAGGTCAGGAGGGAAAGCGAGGCCGCTTAGCGGAAGGGGAGCATAAGAAACAGCCAGTAAGAATAACTTACCGGCTGTTTTTACGGTTCGGCGCCTGGGCCGAATTAATCCTGCAGGTCGCCGCAGAAGCGATAACCTTCGCCGTGAATGGTGGCGATGATTTCCGGCGTATCCGGCGTGGATTCGAAATGCTTACGAATACGACGAATGGTAACGTCAACAGTACGGTCATGCGGCTTCAGCTCGCGCCCGGTCATTTTCTTCAACAGCTCTGCGCGCGACTGAATTTTGCCAGGGTTTTCGCAGAAGTGAAGCATCGCGCGGAACTCGCTGCGCGGTAGTTTATACTGCTCGCCGTCCGGGCCGATCAGTGAACGACTGTTGATATCCAGTTCCCAACCGTTGAACTTGTAGCTTTCAACGCTACGACGCTCTTCGCTGACGGTACCCAGGTTCATGGTACGGGACAGCAGGTTGCGGGCACGGATGGTCAATTCGCGTGGGTTAAACGGTTTGGTGATGTAATCATCCGCGCCGATTTCGAGGCCGAGAATTTTGTCGACTTCGTTATCGCGGCCCGTCAGGAACATCAGCGCAACGTTAGCCTGTTCACGCAGTTCACGCGCTAACAGGAGACCGTTTTTCCCTGGCAGATTGATATCCATGATCACCAGGTTGATGTCATATTCAGAGAGGATCTGATGCATTTCCGCGCCATCTGTCGCTTCGAATACATCATAGCCTTCCGCTTCGAAAATACTTTTCAACGTGTTGCGTGTTACCAACTCGTCTTCAACGATAAGAATGTGCGGGGTCTGCATGTTTGCTACCTAAATTGCCAACTAAATCGAAACAGGAAGTACAAAAGTCCCTGACCTGCCTGATGCATGTCGCAAATTAACATGATCGGCGTAACATGACTAAAGTACGTAATTGCGTTCTTGATGCACTTTCCATCAACGTCAACAACATCATTAGCTTGGTCGTGGGTACTTTCCCTCTGGACCCGACAGTGTCAAAAACGGCTGTCATCCTAACCATTTTAACAGCAACATAACAGGCTAAGACGTACCGGACACCTAATAAAACTACGCTTCGTTGACATATATCAAGTTCAATTGTAGCACGTTAACAGTTTGATGAAATCATCGTAGCTAAATGCTAGCTTTCATCACAAATTTGCAATATTCCAACTAGTTACGTAAGCCAACTAATAAATGCGATGAATCCAAAGAGCAGGATCTATTTTAAATTAAATTATCCTAAATAAACAGCAGGATAACGATGTTCTGTTAACATAAACAGCAATAGTACAGATACGCAATAGTGTAGCGTCTTTTACGAAATCAAAAATGCTTTTTCAGTGATATCCGTTAAAATTTTGTAAATTTGCGAAGCGTAATATGCTTACAAACGCCAGCTAATTTCCTGTAAATTAGTCAAAAAGAGTAATGAAATGCGTGTAACAATCGTTCTTGTCGCTCCCGCCAGAGCGGAAAATATCGGCGCAGCCGCCCGGGCTATGAAGACCATGGGATTTACTGACCTGCGTATTGTCGACAGCCAGGCGCACCTGGAGCCCGCTACCCGTTGGGTCGCACATGGATCTGGAGATATTATTGATAATATTGAGGTTTTCCACACCCTTGCCGACGCGCTCCACGATGTGGATTTTACCGTCGCGACGACAGCCCGCAGCCGGGCAAAATTTCATTACTACGCTTCGCCCGCTGAACTGGTTCCCTTATTACAGGAAAAATCACGCTGGATGCGTCATGCCGCGCTGGTTTTTGGCCGTGAGGATTCCGGTTTGACCAATGACGAGCTGGCGCTGGCGGATGTATTGACCGGCGTGCCGATGGCGGCGGATTACCCTTCGCTCAATCTGGGTCAGGCAGTCATGGTGTATTGCTATCAATTAGCAGGTTTAATGCAACAGACCACTGAATCCGTTGATATTGCTGATGAATCGCAGTTACAGGCGTTACGCGCGCGCCTTTTACGTCTGTTAACGACTCTGGAGGCGGCCGATGACCACAAATTAACCGACTGGCTACAACAGCGAATCGGCCTGCTGGGACAGCGAGATACGGTAATGTTGCACCGTTTGGTTCATGATATTGAAAAAAAACTAACAAAATAACGTGCTGTAATTTTTAAAATAATAAGAGATTACGTCTGGTTGCAAGAGATCATAACAGGGGGAATTGGTTGAAAATAAATATATCGCCAGCAGCACATGAACAAGTTTCGGAATGTGATCAATTTAAAAATTTATTGACTTAGGCGGGCAGATACTTTAACCAATATAGGAATACAAGACAGACAAATAAAAATGACAGAGTACACAACATCCATGAACCGCATCAGCACCACCACCATTACCACCATCACCATTACCACAGGTAACGGTGCGGGCTGACGCGTACAGGAAACACAGAAAAAAGCCCGCACCTGAACAGTGCGGGCTTTTTTTTCGACCAGAGATCACGAGGTAACAACCATGCGAGTGTTGAAGTTCGGCGGTACATCAGTGGCAAATGCAGAACGTTTTCTGCGTGTTGCCGATATTCTGGAAAGCAATGCCAGGCAAGGGCAGGTAGCGACCGTACTTTCCGCCCCCGCGAAAATTACCAACCATCTGGTGGCGATGATTGAAAAAACTATCGGCGGCCAGGATGCTTTGCCGAATATCAGCGATGCCGAACGTATTTTTTCTGACCTGCTCGCAGGACTTGCCAGCGCGCAGCCGGGATTCCCGCTTGCACGGTTGAAAATGGTTGTCGAACAAGAATTCGCTCAGATCAAACATGTTCTGCATGGTATCAGCCTGCTGGGTCAGTGCCCGGATAGCATCAACGCCGCGCTGATTTGCCGTGGCGAAAAAATGTCGATCGCGATTATGGCGGGACTCCTGGAGGCGCGTGGACATCGCGTCACGGTGATTGATCCGGTAGAAAAATTGCTGGCGGTGGGCCATTACCTTGAATCTACCGTCGATATCGCGGAATCGACTCGCCGTATCGCCGCCAGCCAGATCCCAGCCGATCACATGATCCTGATGGCGGGCTTTACCGCCGGTAATGAAAAGGGTGAACTGGTGGTGCTGGGCCGTAATGGTTCCGACTATTCCGCCGCCGTGCTGGCCGCCTGTTTACGCGCTGACTGCTGTGAAATCTGGACTGACGTCGATGGCGTGTATACCTGTGACCCACGTCAGGTGCCGGACGCCAGGCTGCTGAAATCGATGTCCTACCAGGAAGCGATGGAACTCTCTTACTTCGGCGCCAAAGTCCTTCACCCTCGCACCATTACGCCTATCGCCCAGTTCCAGATCCCCTGTCTGATTAAAAATACCGGCAATCCGCAGGCGCCAGGAACGCTGATCGGCGCATCCAGCGACGATGATAATCTGCCGGTTAAAGGGATCTCTAACCTTAACAACATGGCGATGTTTAGCGTCTCCGGCCCGGGAATGAAAGGGATGATTGGGATGGCGGCGCGTGTTTTCGCCGCCATGTCTCGCGCCGGGATCTCGGTGGTGCTCATTACCCAGTCCTCCTCTGAGTACAGCATCAGCTTCTGTGTGCCGCAGAGTGACTGCGCGCGTGCCCGACGTGCGATGCAGGATGAGTTCTATCTGGAGCTGAAAGCGGGGCTGCTGGAGCCGCTGGCGGTTACTGAGCGGTTGGCGATTATCTCTGTTGTCGGCGACGGTATGCGCACGCTACGCGGCATTTCAGCGAAATTCTTCGCCGCGCTGGCGCGGGCTAATATCAATATCGTGGCGATCGCTCAGGGATCTTCTGAGCGTTCCATTTCTGTGGTGGTGAATAACGACGATGCCACCACCGGCGTGCGGGTAACGCACCAGATGCTGTTCAATACCGATCAGGTGATTGAAGTGTTTGTCATTGGCGTCGGCGGCGTCGGCGGCGCGCTACTGGAACAGCTTAAACGTCAGCAAACCTGGCTGAAGAACAAGCACATCGATCTACGCGTGTGCGGCGTGGCAAACTCAAAGGCGTTGCTAACCAATGTGCATGGCCTGAATCTGGACAACTGGCAGGCGGAACTGGCGCAAGCGAACGCGCCGTTCAATCTGGGACGCTTAATTCGCCTGGTGAAAGAATATCATCTACTCAATCCGGTGATTGTTGATTGTACCTCCAGTCAGGCGGTGGCCGACCAGTATGCCGACTTCCTGCGTGAAGGATTCCATGTGGTGACGCCAAACAAGAAAGCGAACACCTCGTCGATGGACTACTACCATCAGCTACGTTTCGCCGCCGCGCAATCACGGCGCAAATTCTTGTATGACACCAACGTCGGTGCCGGTTTGCCGGTGATCGAAAACCTGCAAAATCTGCTGAATGCGGGTGATGAACTGCAAAAATTTTCCGGCATTCTTTCCGGGGCGCTCTCTTTTATTTTCGGTAAACTGGAAGAGGGGATGAGTCTCTCACAGGCGACCGCTCTGGCGCGCGAAATGGGCTATACCGAACCCGATCCACGCGACGATCTTTCCGGTATGGATGTGGCGCGTAAACTGTTGATCCTCGCCCGCGAGACGGGCCGCGAGCTGGAGCTTTCCGATATCGTGATTGAACCGGTGTTGCCGGACGAGTTTGACGCCTCCGGCGATGTGACCACCTTTATGGCGCATCTGCCGCAGCTTGACGATGCGTTTGCCGCCCGTGTGGCAAAAGCTCGTGATGAAGGTAAGGTATTGCGCTATGTGGGCAATATCGAAGAGGATGGCGTGTGCCGCGTGAAGATTGCCGAAGTTGATGGTAACGATCCGCTCTTCAAAGTGAAAAACGGTGAAAACGCACTGGCGTTCTACAGCCACTATTATCAGCCCTTGCCGTTGGTGCTGCGCGGCTACGGCGCAGGCAATGATGTGACGGCGGCGGGCGTGTTTGCCGATCTGTTACGGACCCTCTCATGGAAGTTAGGAGTTTAACATGGTGAAAGTGTATGCCCCGGCTTCCAGCGCGAACATGAGCGTCGGTTTCGACGTGTTGGGCGCGGCCGTCACACCCGTTGACGGCACGTTGCTGGGCGATGTGGTATCCGTTGAAGCAGCGGACCATTTCCGTCTGCATAACCTGGGGCGATTTGCCGATAAACTGCCGCCGGAGCCGCGTGAAAATATTGTTTATCAGTGCTGGGAACGTTTTTGCCAGGCATTGGGGAAAACCATCCCGGTGGCGATGACGCTGGAAAAAAATATGCCGATTGGTTCCGGGTTAGGGTCCAGCGCCTGTTCCGTCGTTGCTGCGCTGGTCGCGATGAATGAGCACTGCGGCAAACCGTTAAACGACACGCGTCTGTTGGCGCTGATGGGCGAGCTGGAAGGCCGTATCTCCGGCAGCATCCATTACGATAACGTCGCGCCGTGCTTTCTTGGCGGTATGCAGCTGATGATTGAAGAAAACGGCATTATTAGTCAGCAGGTGCCGGGCTTTGATGAGTGGCTATGGGTACTGGCTTATCCGGGCATTAAAGTTTCTACCGCAGAAGCACGGGCCATTTTGCCTGCGCAGTATCGCCGTCAGGATTGCATTGCGCATGGACGGCATCTGGCTGGTTTTATTCACGCCTGTTACTCGCGGCAGCCGCAGCTTGCCGCCGCGCTGATGAAAGATGTTATTGCCGAACCATACCGCGCGCGTTTACTGCCGGGCTTTAGCCAGGCGCGGCAGGCGGTGTCGGAGATCGGCGCGCTGGCGAGCGGGATTTCCGGGTCGGGGCCGACGCTGTTTGCGCTATGCGATAAACCGGAGACGGCGCAGCGCGTCGCGGACTGGCTGAGCAAACATTATCTGCAAAATCAGGAAGGCTTCGTTCATATTTGCCGGCTGGATACGGCGGGCGCACGAGTAGTGGGATAATCAATGAAACTCTATAATCTGAAAGACCATAATGAGCAGGTCAGCTTTGCGCAGGCCGTCACGCAAGGACTGGGCAAACAGCAGGGACTTTTTTTTCCGCACGATCTGCCGGAGTTTAGCCTGACGGAAATTGATGAGATGCTCAACCAGGACTTTGTCAGCCGTAGCGCAAAGATCCTCTCGGCATTTATTGGCGATGAAATACCGCAGCAAATTCTGGAAGAGCGCGTCCGCGCGGCGTTTGCGTTCCCGGCGCCGGTAGCGCAGGTAGAAAGCGATGTCGGCTGCCTGGAGCTGTTCCATGGTCCGACGCTGGCCTTTAAAGACTTCGGCGGGCGTTTTATGGCGCAAATGCTGACGCATATCAGCGGCGACAAACCGGTGACGATTCTGACCGCAACGTCAGGCGATACCGGCGCGGCGGTGGCTCACGCGTTCTATGGCCTGGAAAATGTGCGGGTCGTCATTCTCTACCCGCGCGGTAAAATCAGTCCGTTGCAGGAAAAACTGTTCTGTACGCTGGGCGGCAACATTGAAACCGTGGCGATCGACGGCGATTTCGACGCTTGCCAGGCGCTGGTGAAACAGGCATTTGATGACGAAGAACTGAAAATGGCGCTGGGGCTGAATTCGGCTAATTCAATTAATATCAGCCGCCTGTTGGCGCAAATTTGCTACTACTTTGAAGCCGTGGCGCAACTGCCGCAGGAGGCGCGTAACCAACTGGTGATCTCCGTACCCAGCGGCAACTTTGGCGATTTGACGGCAGGACTGCTGGCGAAGTCGTTAGGCCTACCGGTGAAACGCTTTATCGCCGCTACCAACGTCAACGACACGGTGCCGCGTTTTCTGCATGACGGGAAGTGGGCACCGAAAGCGACGCAGGCGACCCTGTCGAATGCGATGGATGTCAGCCAGCCGAATAACTGGCCGCGCGTGGAGGAGCTGTTCCGCCGTAAAATCTGGCGTCTGACTGAGCTGGGCTATGCGGCGGTGGATGACACTACGACACAACAGACGATGCGCGAGCTGAAAGCGAAAGGTTATATCTCGGAACCTCATGCGGCGGTAGCGTATCGGGCATTACGCGACCAGTTAAACCCTGGCGAGTATGGCTTGTTTCTCGGAACGGCGCATCCGGCGAAGTTTAAAGAAAGCGTGGAGTCCATTCTGGGAGAAACTCTGGCCTTGCCTGAAGCGCTCGCCGAACGCGCCGACCTGCCGCTGCTTTCACATCATTTGCCTGCGGATTTTGCCGCCCTGCGTAAGCTGATGATGACCCGCCAGTAACCATTGCGCCCGGTGGCGCTGTCGCTTACCGGGCCTATGGGGTGGTGTCGATTTGTAGGCCGGATAAGGCGTAACCGCCATCCGGCAATGCCGTTACTGCTCGTAGCGTTTAAAGACCAGCTCGTCTTGTGTGGAGGTTTCTTCATCAAAGAAATACCCTTCACGGTCAAACGCGGTAAGCTGTTCCGGCTTCGTTAAGCGGTTTTCAATAATAAAACGGCTCATCAGTCCGCGCGCTTTTTTGGCGTAGAAGCTTACCACCTTAAACTTGCCGTTTTTCTCATCAAGGAACACGGGCTTAATCAGTTCGGCATTCAGTTTCTTCGGCTTCACCGATTTAAAATATTCCTCGGAGGCCAGATTCACCACCACCCGATCGCCCTGCGCCTCAAGCGCTTCGTTGAGCTTATCGGTAATGATATCGCCCCAGAATTGATAAAGATCTTTGCCGCGCGGATTCTCCAGGCGAATCCCCATCTCCAGACGATAAGGCTGCATTAAATCCAGCGGGCGCAATACGCCATACAAGCCAGAGAGCATACGCAGATGTTGTTGAGCAAAATCAAAATCCGCGTCGTTGAACGTTTCCGCCTGTAGGCCAGTATAAACATCGCCTTTGAACGCCAGAATCGCCTGGCGTGCATTATCCGGCGTAAAATGAGGCTGCCAGTCATGAAAACGCGTGGCGTTGAGATCCGCCAGTTTGTCGCTAATTCCCATCAGCCTGGAAATTTGCGGCGCCGAAAGCTGGCGGGCCTGTTGAATAAGCTGCTGGCTGTGATCCAACAGCTCCGGCTGGGTATAGCGGGTCGTGGCCAGCGGGCTTTGATAATCAAGCGTTTTTGCAGGTGAAATCAGAATCAGCATATCCAGTCCTTGCAGGGAATTTTCTGCGACTTTAGCAAAAAAACGCCGCAGAGTTGACCGATGGCTGCGATTGTCGGCTTAATCGCGCGATGCCGCATCCCAGGTATCTGGCGCCAGTTGTGGTTCGATATCCGGGAAGCGCCGCGGATCGAACTGCGGTCTTACGCCCAGTTTCCGTTGTCGCAGATAATCGCTGGCGAGGGTATACACCACCGGTGAGAGCAACAAAATCGCCGTCAGATTGGTAATGGCCATACAGGCCATGATCATGTCAGCGAGCTGCCATATCAGCGGAAAACTGATAAGCGTACCGGCGATAACCATGCCAAGCGTCGCAAGGCGTAATAGCCAGATGGCCTTTGCGTTATGTAACCGCAGAAAAAACAGATTGTTCTCGGCGTAAATATAGTTGGCGACGATAGAACTGAACGCGAACAGAATGACGATAAGCGCGACAAAACTGGCGCCCCATTCACCGGTCAACGAAACCATTGCATGTTGGAGAAGCTGAATGCCTTCTGTTGACGAGTGGGACGCGTGATTCCCCGCCAGCAGGATAATCATCGCGCTGGCGGTACAGATGATAATGGTGTCACTGAATACGCCAATCATTTGCACAATCCCCTGCGCGACTGGGTGAGGGGGATACGACGTTGCCGCCGCGGCCGCATTAGGCGTTGACCCCATACCCGCTTCATTAGAGAACATCCCACGCTGAAAACCGCTGGTAATAGCCTGAGTGAGCGTATATCCGGCTGCGCCTGCCGCGGCTTCCTGCCAGCCAAATGCGCTTTTGACTATCGAGGCGATAACGCCAGGCATTTGCTCAATATGCCAGAGGCAAATGAACACGCTGCCGGCGACCCACAATAACGCGATGAGGGGAATCAGCCATTGCATCAGGCGGGCGACGCCTTTTATGCCGCGAATGATAATTAACAGGGCACAGAACGCCAGAGCAATGCCGGAGATAAGTGGCGGAATGTTGAAGGCGAAATGGAACGCGCGTGAGACGGCATTCGCCTGCACGCTATTAAAAATCAACCCGTAGGCGACGAGCAGAAAGAGGGCGAAAACCACGCCCATCCAGCGCATTCCCAGCCCGCGCGCCATATACCACGCCGGGCCGCCGCGGAACTGGCCTGTCGGGTCACGTTCTTTATAAAGCTGGGCAAGCGAACACTCGGCGAAGGAGGTCGCCATGCCAATGATGGCCGAGACCCACATCCAGAATACCGCGCCGGGACCGCCTGCGGCGATAGCCAGCGCCACGCCGGCCAGATTACCGCTGCCAATCCGCGCCGCGAGGCTGGTACACAGCGCCTGAAATGACGTCAGGCCGCCTGGCTGCGGGCTAAGGCTGCCTTTCAGACTGCGGCCAAATTGGCGAATATAACGAAACTGAATGAATCCGGTACGCCAGGTAAACCAACATCCTGCGCCGAGCAGCAGGTAAATCATTACCGAGCCCCAGAGTATTTCGTTAATAAAACTGAAAAACTCAGGCATTAACGTCCCTCTTGTTGATGCCGGCACGCTTTGATAATCCTGTATAAGCGTGACCCATGATGTAGATGACCTTGTCAGACTAATATTAACGGCAGTTTACCATAAATACGGCGGTATCCTTTAATTGCGCATCAACCGTCGGCAGATACGCAAACAGTGCACAAGGGCAGCCAGGTGCATGTAGGCGGTTGCGCTGTGAGTGCGTCGTGTTATCATCAGGGTAGACCGGTTACATCCCCTAACAAGCTGTTTAAAGAGAAACTCTATCATGACGGACAAATTGACCTCCCTTCGTCAGTTCACCACCGTAGTGGCTGATACCGGAGATATCGCGGCAATGAAGCTGTACCAGCCGCAGGATGCTACAACTAACCCTTCTCTCATTCTTAACGCAGCGCAAATCCCGGAATATCGTAAGCTGATTGACGATGCTGTCGCCTGGGCGAAACAGCAGAGCAGCAACCGCGCGCAGCAGGTTGTTGACGCGACCGATAAGCTGGCGGTGAATATTGGCCTGGAAATCCTGAAGCTGGTGCCGGGGCGTATTTCTACCGAAGTTGACGCGCGTCTGTCTTATGACACTGAAGCGTCTATCGCCAAAGCAAAACGTATCATTAAACTCTACAATGATGCGGGTATCAGCAACGATCGTATCCTGATCAAGCTGGCGTCCACCTGGCAGGGCATTCGCGCAGCCGAACAGCTGGAAAAAGAAGGCATCAACTGTAACCTGACGCTGCTGTTCTCCTTCGCGCAGGCGCGTGCGTGCGCCGAAGCGGGCGTCTACCTGATCTCGCCGTTCGTAGGTCGTATTCTTGACTGGTATAAAGCCAATACCGACAAGAAAGACTATGCGCCAGCTGAAGATCCGGGCGTGGTTTCCGTAACGGAAATCTACGAGTACTACAAACAGCATGGTTACGAAACCGTCGTTATGGGCGCAAGCTTCCGTAACGTAGGCGAAATTCTGGAGCTGGCGGGCTGCGACCGTCTGACTATCGCGCCGGCATTGCTGAAAGAACTGGCGGAAAGCGAAGGGGCGATTGAGCGTAAGCTCTCTTTCTCCGGCGAAGTCAAAGCGCGTCCGGAACGCATTACCGAAGCCGAGTTCCTGTGGCAGCATCACCAGGATCCGATGGCGGTTGACAAACTGGCGGATGGTATCCGTAAGTTTGCGGTAGACCAGGAAAAACTGGAAAAAATGATCGGCGATCTGCTGTAATCCTGACAGATTGCATGACAATAGCCCGCTTTCCGGCTGAGAGCGGGCTATTTTTTTATTAATGCTGCAGTGACGGGCGCTCTTCTGTGCTAACGCCGGTCATTTCGGTGATATCGGCCATCGGAATAAAATTTTCCAGCATGGCCCGCGCAATAATCTGCTGTCCGCTAACCCAATGGTTTACCTGTTCCGGGATTTAGTATTGCTGTCCATTCGCGTGTATGATTCTGCATAACGCGACTGTTTTAACGGAATAATTATGGATACCTTACGTATTGGCTTAGTTTCTATCTCCGACCGCGCTTCAAGCGGCGTTTACCAGGATAAAGGCATTCCTGCGCTTGAGGAGTGGCTCGCTTCTGCACTGACCACGCCTTTCGAGGTCCAACGGCGCTTAATTCCTGATGAACAGGAAATTATCGAGCAAACGTTGTGTGAACTGGTCGATGAGATGAGCTGTCATCTGGTGCTGACCACTGGCGGTACCGGTCCGGCACGTCGCGACGTCACGCCGGACGCGACCCTTGCCATCGCTGACCGTGAAATGCCAGGTTTTGGCGAGCAGATGCGCCAGATCAGCCTGCGCTTTGTGCCGACCGCCATTCTTTCCCGCCAGGTGGGCGTTATCCGTAAACAGGCGTTAATTCTTAATCTGCCTGGACAGCCAAAATCGATCAAAGAAACGCTGGAAGGCGTAAAAGCGGACGATGGCAGCGTTAGCGTGCCGGGCATTTTTGCGAGCGTGCCGTATTGCATACAGCTGCTTGACGGGCCGTATGTCGAAACCGCGCCGGAAGTGGTTGCCGCTTTCCGTCCGAAGAGCGCCAGACGTGAGAATATGTCATCCTGACCGGAAGATACTGATAGTAGGGTTATTCCTCCCGGTGCGGGAGGAATAAAGAGATTTAGTGCGCTTCGCCGATTGGCAGAATAGTGCGGCCAAATTGCTCGTTTAGCACTTCACCCATCGCCAGATAAATAGCGCTGGCACCGCAAACCAGACCAACCCAGCCTGCGATATGGATAATGGCTTCGTTACCGGTGATATTGCCGACCGCCAGCAGAGCGAACAGTACGGTCAGGCTCAGGAAAACAAATTGCAGCGCGCGGGCGGCTTTCAGCGTACCAAAGAACATAAACAGCGTGAACACGCCCCACAGACCTAAATAAGCGCCGAGTAGCTGAGCGTCAGGCGCATCCGTCAGGCCCATTTTCGGCATCAGCAGGATAGCGACCAGCGTCAGCCAGAACGAACCGTAAGAGGTAAAGGCCGTTAAACCAAAGGTATTGCCTTTTTTGTACTCCAGCAGACCGGCAAAAATTTGCGCGATACCGCCGTAGAAAATCCCCATCGCCAGAATAATACCGTCCAGGGCGAAAAAACCGGCATTGTGCAGGTTAAGCAGAATGGTGGTCATGCCGAAGCCCATCAGGCCCAGCGGTGCCGGATTAGCCAACTTAGTGTTGCCCATAATTCCTCAAAATCATCATAATTGAATGGTGAAATAGTTTCCCAGAATAACGAGTTCCGTATTCGGGGCGCGGCATAATAATCAGGGGGAAGAGGACTGTCTATGATCTAATAAGGGGGAAAAGAAAATATTTCCCCCTGTGAGGGCATTCACGCCTGAACGGCTGCCATCATTCGTCGCAGGCAGGCTATTTGCAACACCGCCGGAATAGTCACGCGATACGCGCTGCCGCTCATCGCTTTGACGCCGTTTAACGCCGCGCCGACCGGGCCGCCAAGACCTGCGCCGCGCAGCAATCCGTGGCCCAGGATGCTCATTGCGGCATGGGTACGCAAAATGCGGGTAAGCTGGGTGGAAAGCAGGTGGGAGACCCCTTTTGCCAGACTGCGATCTTTCATGAGCAGCGGCAGCAGTTCTTCCAGTTCAGAAACTTTGGCGTCTACGGCTTGCAGAAATTCCTGCTTATGCGCCGCGTCCATCTTCTGCCAGGTATGACGTAAAAAATGCTCCAGCAGTTGCTGTTCTATTTCAAACGTCGATATGCTTTTATCTGCTTTGAGTTTTAGCCGCTTTGCGACATCCAGCAGAATCGCGCGGTACTGTTTTCCGTGTCCGCGCAATTTGTTGGCGATACTGTCGCCGCCGTAATGCTGAAACTCGCCGGCAATGAGCTGCCAGTTACGGCGGTGTTGCTCCGGGTGACCTTCCATCGCTTTGAACAGCTCGTTATGACTAAGGACGCTCGACAAGCGAGCTTTGCCCTTTTCGTTATGCGTCAGCAAACGGGCGAAATCGGCGAGTTGTTCTTCGCTACAATGCTGAAGAAAGTCTAAATCCTCGTCGTGTAAATAAGTGACGTTCATTTTCAGTCTGGCTTTTGGAATAGAAATAACAGCGATTAATCGTCGCCAATGACTTTAAGTCTCGCCATATCGGAAGAATTTACCGTATGGCCTGAGAAGGTAATCTTTGATACGCAGCGTTTGTTGTCGTTATCGCTATTAATATTGATCCAGCCTGTCGTCTGGCCCTCTTTGATTGAGGAAGGGACGTTCAGGTTTTGGCTGGCGCTACGCGCAGTTTTAAAATAGACGGATGCGCCGCTAAGTTCGATGTCGCCGTGATCCGCCGTGAGTTGAATGCGCTTCACGATGCGGCAGACGGGAATTTTCAGCGCGAGATCGTTCGTTTCATTTCTGGGCATGGCAATAACACCCAGTATTTTATGGTCGTTCGCGTGCGCGACGCTACTTAACGCCAGGCCGAAAAGCAGGCCGGCGGAAATCGTTAACACAGATCGCATGGAATTTCTCTTTGACGGGTTCAATAAGCAATTACCGTCTATCATACTCTGCTCATGGCAACGATTCAGTTTTGTAATCTTTTCTTTTTATTGCAATTTTTCCGTGAATGGTATTCGTTGTTTAATTTATTTCATGAATATTTATCTGTCTGGTTTTCCATCGCGCCCTCTCGTCACTAAAAAATTTTTTCATCTCCCCCTTGATGACGTGGGTTACGACCCCATCTTGTAGTCAACCGCAGTGGTGAGTCTGAAAAAAAACGATTCAGGGTAGTTGAAACCGCACGTTTCGCCCTTATTACAGATTCACAACCACATGATGACCGAATTTTTAGTGGAGACGTTTAGATGGGTAAAATTATTGGTATCGACCTGGGTACTACCAACTCTTGTGTAGCGATTATGGATGGAACGCAGGCACGCGTGCTGGAGAACGCCGAGGGCGATCGCACTACGCCTTCTATCATTGCTTATACCCAGGATGGTGAAACTCTGGTTGGTCAGCCGGCTAAACGTCAGGCAGTGACAAACCCGCAAAACACCCTGTTTGCGATTAAACGCCTGATTGGCCGCCGCTTCCAGGACGAAGAAGTTCAACGTGACGTTTCTATCATGCCGTACAAAATCATCGGCGCCGACAACGGCGACGCATGGCTTGATGTGAAAGGTCAGAAAATGGCGCCGCCGCAGATTTCTGCCGAAGTGCTGAAGAAAATGAAGAAAACGGCTGAAGATTATCTGGGCGAACCGGTAACTGAAGCGGTTATCACCGTACCGGCTTACTTTAACGATGCTCAGCGTCAGGCTACCAAAGACGCCGGCCGTATCGCAGGTCTGGAAGTCAAACGTATCATCAACGAACCGACTGCCGCAGCGCTGGCTTACGGTCTGGATAAAGAAGTCGGCAACCGTACTATCGCGGTTTACGACCTCGGTGGTGGTACTTTCGATATCTCTATTATCGAAATCGACGAAGTTGATGGCGAAAAAACCTTTGAAGTTCTGGCAACCAACGGTGATACCCACCTGGGTGGTGAAGACTTCGATACCCGCCTGATCAACTACCTCGTTGACGAGTTTAAGAAAGATCAGGGCATTGACCTGCGTAACGATCCGCTGGCAATGCAGCGCCTGAAAGAAGCCGCAGAAAAAGCCAAAATCGAGCTGTCTTCTGCGCAGCAGACCGACGTGAACCTGCCGTACATTACCGCAGATGCCACCGGTCCGAAACACATGAACATCAAAGTGACTCGTGCGAAACTGGAAAGCCTGGTTGAAGATCTGGTGAACCGTTCTATCGAGCCGCTGAAAGTCGCACTGCAGGACGCTGGCCTGTCCGTGTCTGATATCAACGACGTGATCCTCGTCGGCGGTCAGACCCGTATGCCAATGGTGCAGAAAAAAGTGGCTGAGTTCTTTGGTAAAGAGCCGCGTAAAGACGTTAACCCGGACGAAGCTGTGGCTATCGGCGCAGCGGTTCAGGGCGGCGTTCTGACCGGCGACGTGAAAGACGTACTGCTGCTGGACGTTACCCCGCTGTCTCTGGGTATCGAAACGATGGGTGGCGTGATGACTCCGCTTATCACCAAAAACACCACCATCCCGACCAAGCACAGCCAGGTGTTCTCTACTGCGGAAGACAACCAGTCTGCGGTAACCATCCATGTGCTGCAGGGTGAGCGTAAACGTGCGTCTGATAACAAATCTCTGGGTCAGTTCAACCTGGATGGTATCAACCCGGCGCCGCGCGGTATGCCGCAGATCGAAGTTACCTTCGATATCGATGCTGACGGTATCCTGCACGTTTCCGCGAAAGACAAAAATAGCGGTAAAGAGCAGAAGATCACCATCAAGGCATCTTCTGGTCTGAACGAGGAAGAAATTCAGAAAATGGTTCGCGATGCAGAAGCGAACGCTGAATCCGACCGTAAGTTCGAAGAGCTGGTTCAGACCCGTAACCAGGGCGACCATCTGCTGCACAGCACCCGTAAGCAGGTTGAAGAAGCAGGCGATAAACTGCCGGCTGATGACAAAACCGCTATCGAGTCTGCCCTGAGCGCGCTGGAAACTGCCCTGAAAGGCGAAGATAAAGCCGCTATCGAAGCGAAAATGCAGGAACTGGCGCAGGTTTCCCAGAAACTGATGGAAATCGCTCAGCAGCAACATGCGCAGCAGCAGGCTGGCTCCGCTGACGCTTCTGCAAACAACGCGAAAGATGACGACGTTGTCGACGCTGAGTTTGAAGAAGTAAAAGATAAAAAATAATCGCCCTTTGAACGGGTAATTACTGGCACGGGCGAAGAGGTTTCCTCTCCGCCCGTGTATGCATGTTAAGGGCAGATAAAAAGAGATGGCGAAAAGAGATTACTACGAGATTTTAGGCGTTTCCAAAACAGCGGAAGAGCGTGAAATCAAAAAGGCGTATAAGCGCCTGGCCATGAAATATCATCCGGACCGCAATCAGGGTGATAAAGAGGCCGAAGCTAAATTTAAAGAGATTAAAGAAGCCTATGAAGTGCTGACCGATGCGCAAAAACGCGCAGCCTACGATCAGTATGGTCACGCCGCGTTTGAACAAGGCGGTATGGGCGGCGGATTTGGCGGCGGCTTTAATGGCGGCGCTGATTTCAGTGATATCTTTGGTGACGTTTTTGGCGATATCTTTGGCGGCGGGCGTGGTCGCCAACGTGCGGCGCGTGGGGCTGATTTGCGTTATAACATGGATCTCACCCTGGAAGAAGCGGTGCGTGGCGTGACCAAAGAGATCCGTATTCCGACGCTGGAGGAGTGCGACGTTTGCCACGGCAGCGGCGCGAAAGCTGGCACGCAACCGCAAACCTGTCCGACCTGTCATGGTTCTGGTCAGGTACAGATGCGCCAGGGATTCTTTGCTGTACAGCAGACCTGCCCACACTGTCAGGGACGCGGTACGCTGATCAAAGATCCGTGCCATAAATGCCACGGTCATGGGCGTGTTGAAAAGAGTAAAACTCTGTCCGTTAAAATCCCGGCGGGCGTGGATACCGGCGATCGTATTCGTCTGGCAGGCGAGGGCGAAGCGGGCGAGCATGGCGCACCGGCAGGCGACTTGTACGTTCAGGTCCAGGTGAAACAACACCCTATTTTCGAGCGTGAAGGCAATAATCTTTATTGCGAAGTGCCGATCAACTTTGCGATGGCGGCGCTGGGCGGTGAAATTGAAGTGCCGACGTTAGATGGTCGCGTGATGCTGAAAGTACCGAGCGAAACACAAACGGGCAAGTTGTTCCGTATGCGCGGCAAAGGCGTGAAGTCCGTACGCGGTGGCGCGCAGGGCGATTTGCTGTGCCGTGTGGTGGTTGAAACGCCGGTCGGTCTGAGCGAAAAACAGAAGCAATTGCTAAAAGATCTTCAGGAAAGTTTTGGCGGCCCGACGGGAGAGAAAAACAGCCCGCGTTCAAAAAGCTTCTTTGACGGCGTGAAAAAATTCTTTGACGATTTGACTCGCTAATCTTTTTCCCGTTGTATTTTTCTTCAGCCCGGGTGTTTATCCGGGCTTTTTTCTGCCTGTACGCGCCCAGGCTTCTGTTAAACGCATCGTATCCTCTCATTTGTTGATATTTTGTTTTTACTGATAAACAAATTGATGTTAATCAGCAGTTTTGTATACGCTTATTCTTTAAAAAAACGTGATGTGATGACATTAACGATTGCTTTTTTAGATGCTGTGAATTGATTTATCTTGAGTATTATCTATATTGCTTTTTTTAGTTTCCGGAGGCAGACAGCGAATGGGATCGAAAGGTGCCAACAAGAGCTTTGATTATAATTTAATCAAAATTCTTGACGCTGTTATTTTGTCAGGAAATGCGGCTATGGCGGCAAAAAAGCTAGGCATTACACCGGCTGCCGTCTCTATGGCGTTAAAGCGCCTGCAGAGTTATTACCCGGAAGAACTGTTTAGCAGAGGGAAAGGCGGGCTCATCCCCACAGCTAAGGCTGTCGACATTCACCAAAATTTCAGTCAGGTGATGAAACTGGTGGATGACACATTTCTCTGTAATAGCAAAAAAGATGAAGCGTTCCAGATAACGTTATTAGGCAGTGATATTGTTGAAAGCTATTATCTTTCTCAGCTCTATAACAGCGATATTTTTGACCGTATTTTGATAAATCATTTCTCTGTCAGAAATATGAATCGGGAGCATATCAGCGAACTTCTGTTTACTGCACAAGGCGATCTGTTGATTGGTGCCGAACCTTTGCTGGAGTCCGGCATAGAGAATCAAATTATTGATAGTTTTAAATCATTTGTTTGTATCTGTAGCAGTAAACACATGCTGAGTACCCTCTCACAGCTATCGCTACATCATTTTTATTCTTCGCGTCATGCGTTATATCAGCCGGGGATGGGGGCTTCAGTGATATATCATGATAGCGAGTTATTTAAGGATGAGCTTTACTATACTGGCAGGCGTATTGTCGGCTATCGCAGTGATTCGCTTAACGGTTTGATGAGCATGATCGAACGAACCTCATTGATTGCATTGATGCCTTTGAAATTAGCGCTTTTTTATAAAAACCATCGTAAATATGACATTAAATTTATTCAGCCTCCGCCCGAACTGGCTTTGAAGTCAGTTCAGGTCTATGCATCCTGGAATAAAAATAGTAGAAATATATCGACGATTAATGAGATGGTAAGTATGTTACAAACGCTTTCCTCCTTCCGTCGCTAATACACCTCATTTTTACGCTTTGATTTAATATGGTTTTAAATGATGTGCTTTGATTTTCACCCGCCTGACAGGGCGCTTACACTCCTTGTGTTAATTATTCATTTATAATGATTTCGGAGTGTTAAAATGTCTATTCCCAACCATGTGTCGACAACGGAAGTTGTGCTATTGGAGCTAGAGATCTTACTCACTATTATTTCGATTGGCGCGTGGGGAGGCTTTGTCAGCTATCTTTTACGCAAAGATAAGACAGAATATAATAGTTCTCATGAAAGTATAAAATATTGCTTAACGCAGATCGTGATTTCCTGCTTCACCAGTTTCTTGTTAAGCGCGATTGCGATCGAAAAAGAATGCAGTTTCAACATTGTTCTGTTGGCGGCAGGCTTAGGCGGTGTTTTCGCGAGTCCGATCTTAAAAATTCTTGGGCGGCGGATTAAAAAAATTATCGAAGGAAATAATTCAGATTAATTATCATTCACGGTATCAGGCTCATCCGTGAGCCTTTTACGCGTCTTTTTTCAGCCTGGTCTAGGTCACTCTATTCTTGATCCAGCCATAAATAAATTGTTCGTTATTGTGGTTTTTCTCAGCAACGTTTAAGTAGTACGTGCCCTGACTGCAATTGAGAGCTTTCACCAAAACGGCTTCCCCTTCCTGGCCTCGCCAGGCCAAATAATGTTCGAGAGCGGCAAGCGTCCGCGGACCAATATTGCCATCCACATGAACATCCGGGTAGCGTTTACCTTGGTGATTAAAGACGTTCAACCAGCGTTGCAGCCACGTGCTGGGGTGGTAAGCGCCTATGTTGACTGCCGCATCGCACAGCTCGAAGGAGACTGGCCACGATAGCGTCGAGATGACATCAAAGCCTGGTTTTATCCAGTAATCCTCTTCGAGAATCGCGTAGGCTTCAGCGCGGGTCAGATCCCGCATATCGCCAGCATAGCCATGCGCTCGCGCCGTGGCTTCGGTAATGCCCCAATGGGTGGCGCCGCCTTTATCTTTAGGGTTAAATACGTAACCGCCTTCAAGCGCAATAATTCCATCTATAATTGGATTCATCTTCCCTTTCCTTCGCTTAGTGAATATGCAGATACATGAGAGAACCTAACGTTACTGAAAATACGGTCGTCAGGGCGGCGATGGTTTGCCGTACAATCTGTTTTTTTCTTCCCTTTGTTTCGCTATCCGTCGCGATAATGGCGATATCACTATTAACTTTGAGGCCTTGTCTTGGAATGGTAATAAAAAGATCGTTAATACCAAGCGCTTTAAGGTCACGTCTGATTAAATAGAGAATCTGCGTTAGATTTGCATCATTAACATAGTGGCTTCGACTTCCCCATAACGCGGTGGTTATTTTTTGTCGCTCGATAATCTCCAGATGAGCATTCTCGATGATGAAACTGAGACATTTGGCTCTCATCGCAGTCATTTTAATAACCTGTGAATTTGAGACCGTCCTCAGTTCATATTTACCTTCATTGTAAATGCAGTTGCTATTAATGATATAAGTTTTCATAACGTCTTCCTTTAGAAATGTACATCCTGGTTGTCTGTGGTGACTATATTGTATGAGAAATGTCTTAATCCAATAAATGTCACTGGTTTTATTGTATTGTCATTGTCTATAGCGAGTGTAATCACATTATTTCATTGTAATTAAATGATATTTAATTACATGATAAATGATATTTACTATGTTTTCACCAGAACGGACTAAGCGGGCGCTGAGAGGTGTTGTTTTCTCTTCGACAGACGGTGTTGTTAACCTCATTTTTATGATTTTTATATCATCTAAAAAGATGATGTTTTGTGATTAGCTATTTTTTATGCCTGTAACGATTATGGACCCCGCAGAACGAGCTGCGACAATTTTGAAACGTAAAAGGAAATTTGAAAATGGCTACAAGCAAACTGATTCAAGGCGATACAATTACTGAAACTACTCATGCAGCGAATGGTTTTGACCCTGCAACAAGCGATGATAAAATAAGCTATACTTCCGCTCGTGTTGCGAAACCGGTATACAATAAATATAAAAATTCCACGACTAAACCGAAGGTATTCGGTTATTACACCGACTGGTCACAGTATGACAGCCGTCTGCAAGGCAATATGTCCCAACCGGGCCGTGGTTATGATTTAACCAACGTTTCACCGACGGCTTATGACAAACTGATTTTCGGCTTTGTTGGCATCACCGGTTTCAGAAAAATTGATAAAGAAAACCGCGATGTCGTAGCAGAAGCGGCAGCACAGTGCGGCAAAGTGAAATATGAGCCGACCTTCCTCGATCCGTGGGGTGATTTCCAGTCTTATATCAACCTGGGTTTTGAAACCAGCGGCTGGGATGTTGATCCGAAAACCGTGACCCAGGCTAACGCCAAAGGTATGCTGGGCGCACTGCGTGATATGCAGGCAAAAGCGAAAGCCGCAGGTCACACGCTGGCGCTCTCCATGAGTATCGGCGGCTGGAGCATGAGTAACGGGTTCCACGAAACCGCCGCTTCTGACTCTTCTCGTAAAATCTTCGCCAAAGGCGTGGTGAAACTGTTCAAACAGTTCCCGATGTTCAGCGAAGTGGATATTGACTGGGAATACCCGAACGATGAAGGGGCGGGCAACCCGTTTGGTCCGGAAGATGGCGCTAACTACGCGCTGCTGATTGCCGAACTGCGCAAACAGCTGGATTCCGCTGGTCTGAGCAATGTGAAGATCTCTATCGCTGCTTCCGCGGTGACCACGATTTTTGATCACGCTAAAGTAAAAGATCTGCTGGCTGCCGGCCTGTATGGCATCAACCTGATGACCTATGATTTCTTCGGTACGCCGTGGGCGGAAACGCTGGGCCACCACACCAACCGCAAAGCGCTGGAAGAGGGCGGCTGGGCTGTCGAAACCATCGTTGATCACCTGCTGGCGGAAGGTTTCTCCGCTGACCGTATCAACATCGGTTATGCCGGCTATACCCGTAACGCTCGTCAGGCAGAAATTGAATCCCTGTCGCCGCTGAAAGGTTCTTATAACCCGGGAACAGGTGACACTACAGGTTCTTTCGAATCCGGCACCAGCGAATGGTATGACGTCATTTATAGCTACCTGGATCTGGAAAACCAGAAAGGTCGTAACGGTTTCAACGTTTACACCGACCAGGTCGCTGACGCTGACTACCTGTATAGCCCGGAATCCAAACTGTTTTTATCCCTGGATACGCCGCGTACTGTCAAAGCAAAAGGCGAATATGCAGCGAAACTGGGCCTGGGCGGCGTGTTTACCTGGACTATCGATCAGGACAACGGCGTGCTGGTTAACGCCGTGCGTGAAGGTCTGGGTTATGAAATCGAATCTGAAGTTATCGATATGGAACCGTTCTACTTCGAAGGTATCAATGTAGAAAATGGTGAAGAACAGGGCGATAGCGACGACGCGCAGAAAGTCAACCACGCGCCGAAAGCGGCGATTGAACTGCTGGTCGTAGGCGGATCTACGGTACAGCTGTCTGGCGCAGGTTCTTCTGATGAAGATAGTGATGAGTTGTCCTTTAGCTGGGGCGTGCCTTCTCAAATCGCTGTGGCAGACAAAACGGCAGAAATCATTGAGGTTGTGGTACCGGAAGTTAGCGAAAAAACAGCCTTTCAGTTCACCCTGTTTGTACGCGACTGCTACAACGAACCGTCCTCTCAACAGCGCTTTGTTCTGACGGCTGTGCCTGCGCTATCTCAGGTTCAACCGGAACCGGAAGAGGAAGAAGAGATTATCGTTCCTGTACCGGACGAGGAAGAAGATACCACGCCAGCTGAGGATGATACGCCAGCAGATGACAAAACGTCACCTTACGCGCAGTGGGATGCTTTGACCGTTTATGGCGCAAACTGGGGTTCTTTCGAAATCGTTAGCTGGAAAGGCCATAACTATCAGGTGAAATGGTGGTCTATGGGCAACCAGCCTGACCTGAACTGCGGTGTCGGCGGTGCATGGACCGATCTTGGCGCTTACTAATACACGGCATTAAGCACGATGTATTGGGCTTCATGATTCAAGCCCCGGTTTACCGGGGCTTTTCTCCACCAGGGACAGAGGAAGAGTAGACCATGACCATTTCCATCCATGCCAGCGCATTTGACGTCAACAGCTGGTATCAAAAAATCACCTTAACCTTTATTAATGAGAGCGGTAATGCGGTCGATATGAACCATGCCGCAATATCGTTCACGGCCTCCGGGCACATCGATCCATGGGGAAATAGCGGCGGTACGCTCACAGGGAACCTGCCGCTTACGTTGAACGATAGTTCGTATGGCACGCTGGAAACTAACAACATCATCATTAATAACAGCGATGCATTACTTCTTCAGCCGGGCGAACGCGGGACGCTCTCTTTCAGCCTCGCGGCGACACAGGTGCCGGTAAAAATGTCCACCATCACCTTGATGCTGGCGTCATCGTCATCCGAAGACACAGAGTCTGAAACCTTATCCGATGAGGAGACGCCAGCGATACCCGCCGCAGATGAACACCCCGCCGAACCCGATGCGCCGGAAAAGGATAACAACCTTCAGGAACGCGGCCTTACGCTTAACGTTAGCGAGTTGAATACCGCGAGTTGGTATCAACGCGTCACCTTTACGCTGACCAACCTCTACGCCCAGGCGGTAGATCTCAATCAGCTTCAACTGAATTTTACGGCCAGCGCGCACCCCGACCCCTACAGTCCGTTTCAGGGAACAATGCTGGGGAATCAGGCCGTGACGCTGGCCAGCGATGGGGGATGGCCCATCGAGAAGAATACCATCACCATTAATCATGACGGCGCGCTGATGCTGGCGGCGGGAGATACCGCCGAATTACAGTGCTATCTGGCCGCCACGCAGATGCCAGTTGCCATCAGCGATTTGAGCGCGACGTTGGCCCATGACCCTGCCCGTCAGAGAAAAATTTGCGTTCATTTTCCTGCCATGACGCAGACCGTGGCGCTTAAACCGGCGATTGAGCTGCTGTTTCCTGCCGGCGAAACCCGGCGCTTTGTCGGTGAGTGGGGAGAGGTGCTGACAATAGGCGATCTTAGCGCAGGAACGTATCGGCTTACCGTACCGGTACTGGCGAATGATGAGATGCAAATCGCGCCAGTCGAGTCCTCTTTTACCGTTACGCTGCAAACCGGCGATGCCGCCGCGCAGGTCCAGGTATCCTGTCTGCCGATTGTCCGTTATGCCAGCGTGCGTCTGATGATTGACGCCCCTGCGCTTGGTAATGCGAAATTGACCGTTGAGATCGCCGATGCTACGCAAGCGGATGAGCGTACCGTCACGCTTATCGCCAACCAACCGCAGTTAATCACCCGGCTACTGGCGGGGCATCATTATACGGTCAATCTGCAGCCTGCGATGATTAATAACCGCTTTATATCGGCACCCATACAGCTTACGGGTTTTATCCCTGCCGCGGCGCAGGTTGCCGAGGTTGCTGTCGCTTACCAGCAGGCAGCGATCGACACGGCGAGTTTCGTGACGGTGGATGCCACTCTACTGGGCCTGCCTGATGGCGTCGCGCCACAGCGTTATCTGTTCAGCAGCGGTAAATATCAATACTCATTAATACTGGAGAGCGGTAGCGATCGGCAGACGTTGGCATTACGCTTTGCGCCCGGGCTGTATGATGTTCAGACGGACGATATTTTCATCGACAGCGTGCCGTGGCGTTGTGAACAGGCCGGGCCGCTACGGTTATTGCAAAAGGTCAACCATGTGGCGCTGGAGTTTCTGCCCGGCGTGACGCTACAGGTAAAAGGTTGGCCTGATTACCTTGCTCATGGCGGAGTGACGGTTAACGCGCCAGAGACGGTTTCTCTTTATCGCGATATACCGTTTAGCGCGTTGTTTAAATACGATGGTTTTGACGGCGGCGGCGATCCGGTTCCGGCCGCGGAGGTTGACGTGAACGGGGATGGTTTTCTGGATTACGCGACGTTACCGATCCATAAAACCGTTGCGTTGGTGCGCCAGATAGAAAAAGAAGCCGGGCGTAGCGTCATGCCGGTAATGGTTATTTATACCGCGAATGCCAGCGGCGGTAGCGCCCTGGCGGATTTACAGGATGCGCAAAAGCTACGTAACCATTTTGGTAACTTTATTACCCAGTGTCTGGCGGCGCAGTCATACAAAGATGAGACGCATCCTGTCCCGGCGACCTTTGTGCTCAACCCGGATTTTCTGGGGGCGCTACAGCAAGGACCGTATGGCTATACCGTAGTACGGCAAAAAAACAGTGTGCCGGTGAATGCCCAACTGGCGGCGGCGATACAAGCATTACCGGCGATGGCTGGCTTTATCGCGCCTTCGTTGCCGACGTTTAGCGACGATCTCTACGGCTATATTCAGGCGGTGAACTATCTTGTTCGTCAGTTTGCCCCGGATGTGGCTTTTGGCTGGCAGACGAATGTCTGGGCGACAGGAACGGCGGACTGGGTGCTGCGCGATACCGCTGATCCGGTAGCTGAAGGGCAGGCGATCGCCGAATTTATTCATGAACTGGGCGTTTATAGCGGAGAATATGCGCCGGACTTTATTGCGTTTGATAAATTTGAGCGTGACTGTTTCAGTCCTGATGCGCTTGCCCACTATGGCTGGAATGCGACATGCTGGCTTAATTACCTGGCGATGGTCAAACAGGTGACTAAAGCGCTGCTGACGCCCGCCATGCTGTGGCAAATCCCTGGCGGCCATATGCCTACAGTAGAAGAGGGCGTCAGTAAAATCAGCGCTGCGCACTTTGCATCCGGCGGAACCTTTTTTATGGGGGACGCCCGCATTGGCAGCGATCCTGACACGCTCTCTTTGCAGCTACTCAATACGGCCTTAAATAGCGCGACTTACGGCGTCCCGACCGTCGGCGACTTTTTACGTAAAGATAAAGGGTATGACTGGGGCCAGATGCAGGCGCTGAACCTACCGGACTTTAACGTCTTTTCGATCTTATGGGGCGGTGGTTCTACTATCAGTATTACGACAATCCATTCTAACGGTGAAGACGGCGGCTGGCTGGCGGATAAAATGGTAGAGTATTATGCTGCTCCACGCTATTTCAGATAATATCACTGCTTATTTGCATTAATCTGGACTATTAGTTTGAGATTCGAAGGCGCGTTCTTTCGAATCTCTTTTCTTGCGCCCCCTGACCTCTCATTCTTTATGCGTAATTCGTTATTAATTTTCTGTAATCATTTTGTATTAAGAATTGTCTTAATCTTAAAAATATTGCGTATTAGTGCCTTGTGAATACAGAAATACTGCATAGCGATGTTATTTATTATTAATTTAAGTACTTTTTGAGAGGTTATACTGTGGCGCTACATTGAGTAGATAACCGTTAATGAAAAAATGATGAACGACGCTTTTGCTAAAGATAATAATGAGAATTCATTACACTCTTTTCTTTTTTCTCAGCAGGCTAAACCTCACGCGGCGATTGATGCCTTATTTTCGGCATTGTTGCCATTTGGTCAACCGTTTACGCTGGGTATCGGCGATGAGTTTTATTTACAGGCAAATGATGAACACTACATTGTATTACTGGAGTCTGGCGTTGTTTCTTTCTGTCATAATGACAAACGACTCCATATATCTTCATCGTTTGCGCCATCGGTCGTGGGTATGGTTGACAGCTATGGCGCTACCTATAATGTCCCCGCGCGACCGGAACACTTTTTGCTCGCAGAAACGGTTTGTACCGGTAGATTTGTTCGCCTGCCGGATTTTATAAAAATCGCCGATGAATGCGATTTATGGCACGACGTGGCCCGTTGTCTGGCTTACCGTCTGATGGTGATGAGCGCGCGCGATCGTGAATTAGTCGGCGTCGATTCTTATCTGAAAGTTCGGGCGCTGCTGACTGAAATCTGGGCTTATCCACAGGCCTACCGGGAAAGCATTATCGTGTTGAATTTTATTCAACGACGTACCGGGATATCGCGCAGTCGGACCATGAAGATTCTGTCTGAACTAAAAAAAGGCGGGTATATCCATATTGATAATGGGCGGCTGACGGCGCTCGGAAAACTGCCAGTGGCGTATTAATGTACTATATGCAACGATATATTTACATATCTCGACTGAATTTGCCTGTTATCGTTAATAGAATGTTTTACTGAAGGTTGTTATGAAGGCTATTTTTAAAAAGTCAATATGGCCAAAGGAGATGGGCCGAACGGCTGGTGTAAAGTCAATATAAAACAACGTGTTACATCTAGTCCTTTAAAACCAAATGTCGATGATTGCAACTTGCCGTTGGCTTGCTAATAATTAATAACATCGTTATCTCATTATAACGTAAAGATTAACTCACGACGTTGAGTGGCTGTTTTATTGCTTCTGACATTTATATCAGAACAAGAAGACGCTTTTTTTCGCATAAGAAAAAGTCGTGATATTGCTGTGAAGAAATATCAGCAGCCGTTTCGTTAAAAAATCTGATTACCCTCATTTTTATATTTAAAAGGAGCTTGAATGAAAAAGCCTGTACTAGCATTAATGGTCTCTGCGATTGCCTTTGGCGGAATGTTGTCCACCGCGCAAGCGGATACTACAACCGTCACTGGCGGTACGGTAAATTTTGTCGGACAGGTCGTTGACGCCGCCTGTTCTGTTTCCGCTGACTCTGTCGATCAGACCGTGACATTAGGCCAGGTTCGCGCCAGTAAATTAACCGAGGCCGGTATGGTGGCGAATCAAAAAGAAGATTTCACCATTAAACTGGAAGACTGCGATACTCAGACCAGCCAGAATGCGGCGGTGATTTTTAATGGCCAGCAGGACGCAAACCAGCCGGGTTCGCTGGCGAATACCGCTGGGGCAGGTTCGGCGACGAATGTGGCATTACAACTTTATGGACCAGATGGCCAGGCGCTGAATATCGGTGAATCGTCCAGTACTGTTACCTTGAACGATGGCGAAAACGTTATTCCGCTTAGCGTGGATTATATCGCTACCGGTACGGCGACTGCCGGTAATGTTACCGCGACGGCGACATTTAGCATGGTTTATTCCTGATTCCTTATCGGGATTTTTTTCTCGTCTGTTGGGAGGCGAGAAAGGGGAGTTACGCGCGTCACTGCGCGTAACAAACCGACGGCATCAGGATATTACGCAGATGAAAAAAAACGTACCGATTTTCCTTCGATTATTGCTACTGCTGTCGGCGGCCGGCCTGTCGTTTGCCGCGCAGGCGGGAGGCATTGCGCTGGGCGCGACCAGGGTGATTTATCCGCAGGGAAGTAAGCAAACCTCCTTGCCGATTATTAATTCTTCTGCCAGCAATGTTTTTTTAATTCAGTCATGGGTCGCCAATGCCGATGGTTCACGCTCGACGGATTTTATCATCACGCCGCCTCTCTTTGTGATCCAGCCTAAAAAAGAAAATATATTACGTATTATGTATGTCGGGCCGTCATTACCGACCGATCGCGAAAGCGTATTTTATTTAAACAGTAAAGCGATACCCTCTGTCGATAAAAATAAATTGACCGGCAACTCCCTGCAAATTGCGACGCAAAGCGTGATTAAGCTATTTATCCGCCCGAAAAATCTGGCGGAGGCGCCAGCTCATGCCCCGTCGACGCTTCGCTGCCGTAACGAGCGCGGCCAGCTAACGATTACTAACCCTTCGCCGTACTACGTTTCGATGGTTGAACTGTACAGCGCGGGGAAAAAACTGCCGAATACTATGGTACCGCCGAAAGGCGCGATCACTCTCCCGGCGACGCCCGGCCAGGTATCTTTGCGCACGGTAAACGATTTTGGCGCAACGACGCCAGCACGCGTTTGTCCAGCTTCATGATGTTATGCGTAATCAGCTTTTCATGACGCGATATTACTCCAGCGTAGCTAAACCCGTATTAACCCCGCTGGCGTTGGCTATCGCACTGGCGCCTGCGCCGGGGTGGGCGGAAAACTATTTCAACCCGGCATTTCTGTCTGACGACCCGTCTGCGGTGGCCGACTTATCGACCTTTTCCCGTAATGCCCAGGCGGCGGGAATGTATCGCGTTGACGTTTACCTGAACAATACGTTTCTCGCGACCAGAGACATAGCCTTCCAGGCGGTGAAAACGACGGCAAAAAGCGCGCCCACCGATGACAGCGGATTACGCGCCTGCCTGACGCCTGAAATGCTTAAAAATATGGGGGTAAACACCGGGGCGTTTCCACTGTTGGCGAAGGCGGCGGCGGGAAGTTGCCCGGATCTCGCCAGTGCGATACCGGCCGCCCGGACCCGCTTTGATTTTGCGCAGCAACGTCTCGACATTAGCATCCCGCAGGCGGCGATGGTTGCCAGCGCCAGAGGCTATATCCCACCGCAATACTGGGATGAAGGTATTAACGCGTTGCTATTGAATTACACCTTTACCGGCGCGAATAGTCAGGATCGGAGCCCAGGCGGCAGTGCGGAGAACAGCTATTTTCTTGGATTGAATAGCGGCCTTAATCTGGGGGCCTGGCGGTTACGCGACTACTCCACATGGAACGCGAATAGCGGCGACCAGAATAGCGACAGCGACTGGCAGCACATCAGTACCTATCTGGAACGTGATGTGGTCTTTTTGCAGGGAGAACTGACGGCAGGCGATAGTTATACCCCCTCCGCATTATTCGACAGCCTTCCTTTTCGCGGCCTACAACTGGCGTCTGACGACAATATGTTGCCAGACAGCATGAAAGGCTTCGCGCCGACCATTCACGGCATTGCCAGAAGCAACGCGCAAGTGACCATTCGGCAAAACGGCTACATCATCAATCAGCGCTATGTGCCGCCCGGGGCATTTACTATTAATGATCTCTATCCTACCGCCGCCAGCGGCGATTTGACTGTGGAAGTCAAAGAGTCTGACGGTTCTATTAATCGCTATAACGTGCCCTATTCCGCCGTGCCGATTCTACAACGAGAAGGGCGGCTGAAGTATGCGGCGACGGTGGCGGAGTATCGCAGCGATAGTAGTCAAAAAGAGAAGGTGAAATTCAGTCAGGCGACCTTGATATGGGGGTTACCGCATGGTTTTACGCTGTATGGCGGAACACAACTTTCCAGTCATTATCACGCGCTGGCGATCGGCAGCGGCGCAAATCTGGGCGACTGGGGCGCGGTGTCGCTGGATGTCACCCAGGCTACCAGTACGCTGGCGGATAATAACACCTACCAGGGGCAATCGCTGCGTTTCCTGTATGCCAAATCGCTTGCACAGTCAGGAACCAATTTACAGCTTATGGGCTATCGCTATTCAACCTCGGGCTTTTATACGCTGGATGATACCACGTGGAAACGGATGAGCGGCTATGACGATGACAGTCGGACTGACAGCGATAAAAGCAGGCCGGAATGGGCGGATTATTACAATCTTTATTGTACCAGGAGGGGGAAAGTACAACTCGATATCAATCAACAGCTAGGCGGGTTGGGATCGCTTTTTATTACCGGCAGTCAGCAAAGTTACTGGCACACTGATGAAAAGGATTCTTTGTTGCAGGTGGGATACAGCGATACGCTGGCGGGTATTGCATGGAGTGTTTCTTATAACAATAACAAATCCGCAGGCGATGCGGAGCGCGATCAAATTTTCGCGCTGAATATCTCGGTGCCGCTAAGTCAATGGCTGCAACACGATGATGAGGTTACGCGCCATCACAATGTTTACGCTACCTTTAGCACCAGTACGGATAAACAGCATAACGTTACGCAGAATGCGGGCCTTAGCGGCACACTGCTGGACGAAAACAATCTTAGTTACAACATACAGCAAGGTTATCAGAATCACGGTATTGGCGAAAGCGGCTCCGCCAGCCTGGAATACGATGGGGCGAAAGGCAACGCCAACATTGGCTATAACGTTAGCGATAACGGCGATTACCAGCAGGTGAATTATGGCCTGAGCGGCGGCCTGGTGGCGCACGCGCATGGAGTGACGCTAAGCCAGCCGCTGGGCAATACCAATATTTTGATTGCCGCGCCGGGCGCAGCCAACGTCGGCGTTGTCGACCAGCCGGGTATTCATACGGACGCGCGTGGCTATGCGGTGGTGCCGTATGCGACAACATATCGCCAAAACCGTATGGCGCTGGACGTTAACGCGATGGCTGATGATGTCGATATTGATGACGCGGTGACTCGCGTTGTGCCGACCGAAGGTGCGCTGGTTCTGGCCCGCTTTAAAGCGCGAGTCGGCGCGCGTGCCCTGGTAACGCTGAATCATAACGGTAAGCCTGTCCCCTTTGGCGCAACGGTGACGGTGAATGATCGTCATGCGGAGGCGATTGTTGACGAGGCCGGGGAAGTCTATCTTTCCGGGTTGTCAGCGCAAGGCATTCTGCACGTTCGCTGGGGGAACCTGCCGGATCAACAGTGTGTCGCGTCCTATCATCTCTCTTCCTCCCGTCAGATTCTGAGTCGACAACATGCGGAGTGTCATTAAATGAAAATACCTCTTTTATTTGCTCTGCTGGTGGGAAGTGTCGTATCGCAGTACGCATTCGCAGACGTGTGTAAAAACGTTAACGGTGTACCTTCCAGTATTAATTACGATTTAACGACCACTCTGACGGCAGAACAAAACCAGGTGGGAAAGACGGTTCAACTGGAAAAAAGCCAGGAAGTTAATGTACAGGCGGTGTGTCCCGCCGGCGCGGCGACCAATAGCCAGACTTATCGCTCCTATGTGTCGCCATATCCGATCGTAGAAACGAGCGGTAACTGGAAATATTTAAAGCTGGACCCGGACTATCTTGAAGGCGGAATGCGAATTGAGGATTCTTCGGCGGGCGATATCTATCCGCCAATGAACAATGTCCTGATGGGATATGATGAAAATGTGAAAGCGGGTCAACCGTTTTACGTTCGTGACTCAAATCTGGAGTTTCAGCTCAAAATTGTTAAACCGTTCGTCGGCACGGTGAATATTAGTCCTAAGACTATGTTCAATGTTTATGTCATGACCGCCGCAGGCGATCCGCTGACAGATGTCGTGTACAGCATTCTTTATAGTGGAACGGTGACCGTACCGCAAAGTTGCGAAATCAACGCCGGACAAACGATTCTGGTGAATTTCGGCGCATTGTACAGTGGCAATTTCAACCATGCAGGCCAAAAGCCGGAGGGGGTACGAGCGAAAAAATTTAGCGTACCGGTAAAGTGCAGCGGCCTGGATTCGCAGGTCAATTTAACGATGCGTCTTATCGCTACGCCGGATAGCCACGTTCCCCAGGCTATCGCTTCGGATAATGCGGATGTCGGCGTAGTGGTCGAAACCGATGAAGGAAACGCGCTTATCCCCAATGATGCACAGAGCGTCGCGCCTTTTATCACCGATAGCGCCGGACGCGCTAACATCACATTGCAAGCCTACCCGGTGAGTACAACAGGCGAAACGCCAGCGGAAGGGGCGTTTACCGCGCTGGCCAGCCTGCGAGTGGACTTTGACTAAATGAACAGATCACACTGCGCTCTTTTTGCCATGGGACTGATGCTGTGTCCACAAATCAATGCCAGCGCTGACGACCTCGCTTATAACCTCGAATTTACCGGCACTATTGTGGCGCAAACCTGCGACATAGATATTTCCAGCCTCAGTCAAAGTATTGATTTAGGGCAGTTTGCGGTCGGCGATTTTCCTTCGACAGGAACAACGACAAAATTTAAGCCCTTTAATATCAACCTCAAAAATTGTTCCCGAGGAATTGCCGGGGCGAAGATCTGGTTTACCGGCGAACCCGATCCGGACAATCCCGCGCTACTGGCGATCACCGATACCGGGATGGGAAGCGGAAACATGTTAGCAAGCGGGGTAGGGGTGGAAATTCTGAATGATGATCAGGAGACCATCAGTATCAATAATGCCGACTCAGTGGTCTATCCGTTGAAAGCCGGACGCAACACGCTGTCTTTTTATATTCGCTATAAATCGACCCGGCCTACGGTCACGTCCGGGAACGCGACGGCGGTCATGTATTTCGATATGCAGTATGAATGAGGAGCCATCGTAATTATGCGTAACGATATCCTGTACGGCATCGGGATGCTGCTGGCGGCATCCGGCGTCCAGGCGCACGATGGCCGGGTCTATGTCTCCGGAACCATCACGGACAATACGTGTTCGCTCTCTCCAGACTCGGAAAATATTAACGTGGCGATGGGCGCGGTTTCTCAACGGCAGTTTTATCGCGCAGGCGACGGTTCCGCATGGCAACCTTTTGCTATCGATTTACAAAACTGCGGCAGCACTGCCAGCGGCGTAACGGTCAGTTTTAGCGGTGCGGGGGACAGCCGTAATACGGATTTATTGGCGCTTACCGCAGGGGAAAGCGACGCTTCAGGCATTGGGATTGCGCTTTATGATCAAAATAAAACCTTAATCCCACTGGGGCAGGAGAGTGATGTAGTGACGCTCAGTCCGGGCCAGGCGTCGGCGCATCTGCAATTTTACGCGCGTTATCTTGCCGATGGCGGCACGGTAACGCCCGGGGATGCCAATGCCTCCGCAACCTTCATTCTTGCCTATGAATAAGTTCTTTTTACGCTGCGCAATATATTGGTGCTTGCTTCCCATATCATGGGCGCAGGCTGGCGTGGTGATTGGCGGTACTCGCTTTATCTATCATGCGGACGCCCCGGCATTAAGCGTACCGGTAAGTAACCATTCAGAAGCGTCCTGGTTAATTGATACGCATATTTTACCTGGCGGCCGCTGGCCCGGAACCAAAAACGAAGGAAATATCACGCCCTTCGTGGTCACGCCGCCATTATTTATGCTTTCAGCGCGCCAGGAAAACACGCTGCGGGTGGTTTATACCGGCGAACCGCTACCCGCCGACAGGGAAAGTCTGTTTACCTTGAGTATCGCCGCTATTCCCTCCGGTAAACCGGAAGCGAACCGTGTACAAATGGCGTTTCGTTCGGCTTTAAAATTGCTCTATCGCCCTGAGGGACTCGCCGGCAATCCGCAGCAGGCCTACCGGCATCTGAGCTGGTCGCTTACCCCTGATGGCGCGACGGTACGCAATCCGACACCCTATTACGTTACGCTCTTTTTATTACGCGCTAACGAGCGCGCCCAGGACAACGCCGGGGTCGTGGCTCCCTTTGCAACGCGTCAAACGGACTGGTGCCGGCACACGGTTCGCTGCACTGTGCGCTGGCAAAGTATTAATGACTATGGGCGGGTAATGCCAGCGCAAACCGTGGATCTGACGCGTATTCATTAACCTATTTTTCAGGCGTCTCCCGATAGCGGGAGGCTTTCCGATCTTATCGAACGAGACTTTTATTATGTATTATCACGCGTTAAAACTTTCCCGACTGGCGATGTTGACGTTGGCAGGCGTTGCCGTATCCGCCTCGGCAATCGCCGCCGATTCTGCCCCGACGTCGCAAATTGGTCCGACGGCGGAAGCCTACATCGTCAGTCATCCGGATAAAGTGGGAGAGGTGGTGGCAACGTATTTGGCCGAACATCCGGAATTTTTGGTCGCCGCCAGCGAGACATTGCATCAGCGTCAGCAGATTGCGCAACAACAGGCATATGTTCAACTGGCATTACAGTATCGTGCTGAGTTGCTCAGTAGCAGCAGTCCTTCCGTTGGGCCCAACGAGGCAAAAGCGGCGGTGGTGATGTTCTTTGATTACCAGTGCTCGTGGTGTAGCAAAATGGCGCCAGTGGTCGAAAACCTGATTAAGGCGAACCCGGATACCCGGTTTATTTTCAAAGAGTTTCCTATTTTTTCCTCCCGCTGGCCGGTATCCGGACTGGCGGCCAGAGTCGGCGAACAGGTATGGCTTACCCAGGGCGGGGCAAAATATCTCGACTGGCATAATGCCCTGTATGCTACCGGCAAAGTGGAAGGCGCGTTAACGGAACACGATGTCTATACCCTGGCGCAACATTATCTAACGCCGACGCAGTTGACCGCCGTAAAAGAAGCGCAAAGCAGCGGTGCAGTACATGATGCGCTCCTCACTAACCAGGCACTGGCGCAGCATATGGATTTTAGCGGCACGCCTGCTTTTGTCGTCATGCCTCAGACGCAAAACGATGATGTAAAACGGGTGACCGTGATCCCGGGAAGCACGACTCAGGATATGTTGCAAATGGCGATTCAGAAAGCGAAGGGATAGTGTTCACTTGTCGGGAAGCGAAAGCTTCTCGTTATTAACCGCCACCAGAAGTGCAGGAAGGCTTATTATGCATGTCAGACACTATGTGGTGCCCGCGTTGTGGTTGCCGCTCATGGTTATCGGTGCGGCGCAGGCGGGAAGCCAGATACGGTTTCAGGGAACGGTTGTTGAAGCAGGATGCTGGAATGAGACGGGGGTACTGGAAGTGCGTTGCCATCGGCAGGACGGTATTGAGCGCCATATTATCGTGGAGAATATGACTACGTCGATCGCTTCACCGTATGCGATGGTGGAACCTCATTACCTGGATGAGGACAAACAGCTGGCGCTGCTGCGGATTATTTATGACTGAACATAGTATGCACATCTGAAGGAGGCATAATAACGGTGGTTAAGTGCTCCGTTGCTTAAAAACAGAGATGATAACCACCGAAAATATCCGCTTAGTGATCGCCTTATCTTCTCGTACAGCGCTAGAGGCGTATTGGAAGATAAAATAAGGCGAGCATCGCCAGAAATATAGAAATGATTACTGCGATGATATTTTTATGTCGGTATGGTTTTTTACAGGTATAGGGCTGGGGAAGGTCGCTTGTATCAATAACGATCTTTTCATTTATTTTTATACCATGCCTCGGTAAGGTCATAAGTAATTCCTGTAAACCTATTTTTAAGATTGGGGCGTAATAGATAAATTGGCTGTGTCAGGTTAGTATCGCTGATAAATTTGCCCCGTTCCCCCCAAACGGCGTACGCAACACCTTCACGGATAATCAATTCATGATGTGCGTTTTCTATTAAATAGCTCAGGCGCCGGGCCCGCATAAATGCTATTTTGAACGCTGCATTACTGCTCAAAGACGTGATTTTTCTTAATCATTTATTGTAAATAAACTCATTATTTATTTTATGCTGTCTCATGATTACTCCATTTGTGCTTTCAGGCCATGATATCCCACTTGTTCCGTATAGTCAGCATCGTTGCAACGTGTCCGCTATGCTATGAGCAAGGATAGGTTGGGGCGACAGGCCTGAGAAATCAACTGTCATTAAATTGGCTAAATTGTTTAAGTGAAATAAATGTTATTGTTTTTGTGTTCTTTTTATAAGCATGTTGATCCTGTTTTATCAATATTTAATGAGGTATGCATATAACGCGTCGTTTAAGGATTCTTAAACCATTTTTTTGAGCGACAAATAATATGTGTGTCATTATTTTTTATTCAATTGATGAGAATTGTCTGTTGTGATTCATTAATTTGAAAATGCGGTTGGTCACAAAAAAGGACATAAAAATAATATTTTGCTGCCGTTTATGTTTAATTTTATTAAGTGTTGCTATGATTTTAGGTTAAGCATTTTTTATGTGCTTGAATGATAATTTATGTTACCTGGTGTAACGTTTATTTCGGCCTATTGGTCGGTCTTATGGATGCTATAGGATATAGGTAAAAAGAACTAAATAAATATTCGATGATGACTTGCTTTCTCAGGGTGAAATTTTATGAGTTAATAGCGGTATAAAATATTTTTATGATTTTTTTGTTATTGTGTTATACGTAGTGACTATGCTGCACATCTTCAGAATATTACGTTGGACGGGCAGAGAAATTGCCTCTGCATTGCAGAAGTCTCATAACGTATAGTCTGGAGATCATTATGTACGTAAATTAACAGTCCTCACTCGTCATGCCTGTACCAAGAGCGCTGATGAATCAGAAAATTGATACCGATAACGCGATGGTGCAAAACCATAACGCCATATACCAACAGCTCCTCGACCAAATTCGTGAGGACAATACATATAAACATGCCGTTATTACCCTTAATCCTTATGGCACCGCGCCGTTAAGCCTTTATCCTGGTGTCTGAGTTGAAAGCAGCGAACCGGGTATCGTGGAGTTTCTGGTTTTTGACAACGGTAATTACCGTTCCCGCGAAGATAATATCAATCTGCCGCCATCGGATAACGACCGCATGAGAGTTGTTTTATTTATTGATGTCGTCAACACGCATGGTGTGATCCGGAACGATATTATTGATATGTTCCATATAATCAGCAATTTCCTGCGAGGTTTACAGCCCTTTAATGCCTTTGACATTTTTACCTTTCGTGAAGTCAAATCCGCCACGGCCTTTACCGATAAAGGAATCCAGTGCGACGGTACTGAATGTACTGTCTGCGACCTGTTTACCTTTGATATCAAATTTGACAATACGCTGTACCAGCGGTTTTGTGTTGTAGTGTTTGAATTTGGCCGTTTTCGATACATGCTGCATGCCGTTCTTCGGATCGGCTGCATGAGACATCATCGCCTTCAGAGCGTTACCGCTAATTTCCACGCTCATTACGTCGTTAGTAAAAGGATACATACTTAGAACATCACCGATCAGGTAATCATCGTCATATCAATAATGGTGTGATGGAGGGCACCGTTGTAGTGATGGCTGAGCTGGCAGGTTTTCAGGTATTGCTTACAGCGATAGAGTTGCACTCCTGAGGGGGAAATGACCGTTTCGGATCCCTCCCTGAGTTACGGAACAGCGGGGCAAATCACATCAATCTTTGTTATCAGTTATCCAAAAGGTAAAGCTTAGTACAACACTAAATCTGCGGTATGACCTAAAAAGATGAAGTGTTGATTTAATAATAAACATTGAGTTATTTTTTATAAAAAAACATTTCTCGACACATTATTTTTAAATACTTTTATCCTGCGTGATGTGAGATTTATATCACTATTCTATAACTAGATTTGGTTAAACTTTGACACCGGAGTAAAACATATTCATTGATGAATAAAATATAACTATGGGAAATATATTCAATGTCTCTGATAAAGCGAACAGTATTATTTAGTCTCTTACTTACAATATCTACTGTTTTTAGCCATTCTGTACATGCACTGGAATATAAGAATTCATTTGGATCAATTAACGCCGGTTATGCTGACTGGAATAGTGGATTCGTCGATGTACATCGTGGGGAGGTGTGGAAAGTAACTGCTGACTTTGGTGTCAACTTCAAAGAGGCAGAATTCTATTCATTTATTGAAAGCAACGTGTTAAATCACGCTGTTGCTGGAAGAAATCATACTGTTTCTGCCATGACTCATGTACGACTCTTTGATTCAGATTATACTTTCTTCGGCAAGATATATGGTCAATGGGATAACTCATGGGGCGATGACCTCGATATGTTTTATGGAGCGGGGTATTTAGGTTGGAGCGGGAGTTGGGGGTTCTTCAAACCCTATATTGGTCTGCATAATCAATCTGGTGATTATGTCTCGCAGAAATATGGGCAGACAAGCGGCTGGAATGGCTATGTTATTGGCTGGACTGCAGCCTATAATTTTAATTTATTTGGTGAAGATTTTGTTTTATCTGACTGGAATGAAATCGAACTAGATAGAAATGACGCTTATACGGAGCAGCAATTCGGTCGAAATGGATTAAATGGTGGATTAACACTGGCATGGAAATTTTATCCCCGCTGGAAAGCTACTGTGACATATCGTTATTTCGCGAACAAACTAGGTTATGACGGATATGGAGACCAGATGATTTATATGGTCGGATATTCATTTTAAATAAAATCAAAGGAGTTGAAATGAAAAAAACAGTCATTGCCAGCATGATTGGACTGGCGCTTTGTGCGACAAGTACGATATCTGTCGTGCACGCGGCTGCCGAAAAACGCCCGAACTTGGTTTTTATTGTGGCAGATGATCTTGGCTATGGTGATTTGGCGACTTACGGTCACCAGATAGTGAAAACCCCGAATATTGACCGCCTGGCGAAAGAAGGGGTCAAATTCACTGAATACTATGCGCCGGCTCCTTTGTGTTCTCCTTCCCGCGCCGGGATGTTAACAGGCCGTATGCCCTTCCGCACCGGTGTACGCTCCTGGATCCCTGAAGGTACTAATGTTTCTATTGGACGTAACGAATTGACCATAGCCAATCTGCTGAAACAGCAGGGTTACGATACCGCGATGATGGGTAAACTGCATCTCAACGCCGGGGGCGATCGTACCGATCAGCCGCAGCCGAAAGAGTTAGGTTTTGATTACTCGCTGGTGAACCCGGCTGGCTTTGTGACCGATGCTACGCTGGATAATGCCAAAGAGCGCCCGCGTTACGGCGTCGTTCACCCAACCGGCTGGATGCGTAACGGCAAACATATTGATCGTGCCGATAGCATCAGCGGCGAATTTGTCAGTTCTGAAGTGGTGAACTGGCTAGATAACAAGAAAGACGACAAACCGTTCTTCTTATACGTTGCCTTTACGGAAGTTCACAGCCCGCTGGCCTCGCCGAAAAAATACCTCGATATGTATTCACAATACATGAGCGAATACCAGAAGCAGCATCCCGATCTGTTCTACGGCGACTGGGCGGATAAACCGTGGCGCGGTACCGGTGAATATTACGCCAATATCAGCTATATGGATGCGCAAGTCGGTAAAGTACTGGATAAAATTAAAGCGATGGGGGAAGAAGATAATACCATTGTCATCTTCACCAGTGATAACGGCCCGGTGACGCGTGAAGCGCGTAAAGTCTACGAGCTGAACCTCGCAGGCGAGACTGACGGTCTGCGCGGACGTAAAGATAACCTGTGGGAAGGCGGTATTCGCGTTCCGGCAATTATCAAATACGGTAAACACATTCCACAGGGCGTCGTTACCGATACGCCGGTGTATGGTCTGGACTGGATGCCGACGCTGGCGAACATGATGGATTTCAAACTGCCGACTGATCGTACATACGACGGGCAATCGCTGGTTCCGCTGTTGGAGCAGAAAACGTTAAAACGTAATAAGCCGCTGATCTTCGGTATTGATATGCCGTTCCAGGATGATCCGACCGATGAGTGGGCGATCCGCGACGGTGACTGGAAAATGATCATCGATCGTGAAAATAAACCTAAATACCTCTATAACCTGAAAAAAGATCGGTTCGAAACGCTGAACCAAATTGGCAAACAGCCTGAAATTGAAAAACAGCTGTATGGCAAGTTCCTGAAAATGAAACAGGACATCGATAACGACTCATTAATGAAAGCCCGTGGCGACAAACCAACGCCGGTGACCTGGGGCTAAAAGGATAATTATAAAAAATTAAGTATGCCACTTAGGGCTCTGCCCGCCTGATTCAGCGCCCTCGTGCTGAGTCAGGTTCTTTTATTTTAGGGATACGGAAAATATGCAACGGAAAAGCTGTCAGGTAATGATCAAACCGACCGGGTCGGTGTGTAATCTTGATTGTAAATATTGCTTCTATCTGGAAAAGGAAATGCTCTATCCCGATAGAAAAAACCATTACAAGATGACGGAAGAAACGCTAGCGTTGTTTGTGCAACAGCATATTGCGGCGCAGGACGTAGATGAAGTGATTTTTGCGTGGCAGGGTGGGGAACCGACGCTGATGGGGCTGCCATTTTACCGCCAGGCGGTAGCGCTCCAGCAACGTTATGCTAATGGAAAAGCCATCGTTAATACTTTTCAGACCAATGGCATTCTGATTGATGATGAATGGGCAAGATTCTTCAGGGCGCATGACTTTCTGGTTGGTATTTCGATTGATGGCGATGCGGCGCTGCACGACGAATGGCGGGTAACTCGCGCAGGGCAACCTACCCATCATAAAGTTGAACAGGCGATAAAATGCCTGGCGAGTCATGGCGTTGAATTTAATACTCTCACGGTGGTGAGTCAGAGCAATATGCTACACCCGCAGCGGGTTTATGCGTATCTGAAATCTATCGGCAGCCGCTATATGCAGTTTATTCCGCTAGTGGAAAGAGCGGCAAATAAAGACGGAATGCTGGCGCATCCGCAGGACGAGAAAACCGCAGTAACCCCCTGGTCAGTGGACGGATTACAGTTTGGAAAGTTCCTGAATGCCATTTTTGATATCTGGATCCGCGAAGATATTGGTGATATCGGCATTCAACTCTTTGAACAAACGCTGGCGGCATGGTGTGGACTCCCCCCTCAGGTTTGCGTTTTTGCGCCCGTTTGCGGTAGCGCTTTTGCAATGGAAATGAATGGCGATGTGTATAACTGCGATCATTTCGTTTACCCGCAATATAAGCTCGGCAATATTAACGACACGCCGCTGCGTCAGATGAATAATAGCGCGCAAAACCAGCAGTTTGGTCTCGATAAAAGCCGCACGATGGCGCAGGAATGCCATACCTGCCCGTGGCAATTCGCCTGTTATGGCGGTTGCCCTAAACACCGCTTTTTGCCTTCGGCTTGCGGACCGATGAAGCAAAACTATCTTTGTGCCGGCTATCAGTGCTTTTTCTCTCATACCGCACCGATGATGAAAGCGATGAAAACCCTTTACGTAAATAACCTGTCACCGGCGGAGATCCGGTCTGTTTTTTTTAAGTAATGCTCAAGGAGGAACGCATGTTTGCCAATATTAATGTGGACTGCTGTAAAACGCCGGGATGTAAAAATCTGGGCGTGTTGAACAGTCCGGATTATGTCCGCCAGGGAAAAGATGTTCTTTGTCGGGAATGTGGTTTCCTGTTTCCTGTTATTTCCGCTGGGGCGTTAAATCTTTTTCGCCACACGGTAAACCGGGGATGGAAAGGCCTGGTCAAACAGTGTCCTGCCTGCGGCAGCACCTCATTAAAGAAATACGGCTTCTCGACTCAGGGAGAACACCGCATGGCGTGTAGTCAGTGTCGGAAAACGTTCATCGTCCCCGAAAAGGCAAAAAGCGATTGCCGACAGGACGAGCTGGCAACCCTAATTGAGGAAGGGACATCGCTTGCCGGGATCCGCTCACAGCTGAAATTAGACAGCACAGGCCTTAACCGGGCGCTGTTTAAACTATCCCGTAATGCAAACCTTGCGGAGCGATGCCAGCAGTTTCCGGCCTTCGATATCGCACTCAGCACCCGCGCTTTCCGGGTGAACTATAACGGTGGAGACAGCAGCCTGTATGTTCTGGTGACGGCAGAAGAACAAAGCGGAAGGGTGGTGGCGATTTCGTCAAATTATTCAGCACAGCCGCTGGATAAAGCCTGGCAGTATCAGTCGTATTATGAAGAACGGCTACCTCCGGGAACACTGGCGCATATGGTGCAACGTAAGGAAGCGATTACAGCGCGCCGCGAAACTTTATTTGATATCGATTACGGTCCGGCCTCGTTATATAAGAATGACTCCGGAATGATCGTAAAGCCGGTGTTGCCTGCCTACCGCCATTTTGAACTGGTGCGGATGCTGACGGACGAACGCTCCTTAAACGTTCAGCATTACCTCGATCATGAATGCTTTATTCTGGGGGGATGCATGATGGCGAACATGCCGCATGTCCATCAGGGCCGTTGCCATATTTCATTTGTCAAAGAACGCGGTACGACGCCGCTGCAAAAAGATATTCCGCCACGCCTGTTTTTAAGCGGCGGTATCCGTAACAATGTCTGGCGTACTTTTTCTACCCGCGATTATGCTATGGCGGTGTGTAATCTCACCGGTAATAAAAAAATTACCCAGCAACGTTATGCTACGTTACAAGGCGCGACGGCGTTCATTAATTATCTGTATGCGCATCCTTTTTTGGCGCAGCTTAATCGTCTGTCACCGGCAAATGTGACGGCAACGCTGGATTATCTGAAGTATGAATATAATCAATCCCGTAAGGTCGGATAACGCATCGCATGCCGTGTGATAGAGCTGAATCGATGGCTTTTGATTATCAGCCCAACCCTCTCCAGCGTATCTATTTCGTTGTTCCAGCAAGGAACGACAACGATATACTGGAGAGATCATGGGGCCGTTCAAACATCAAAAGAATACGCTTCTTGGCCCGTGTCTTGCCGTCAATCAGAGGATTGATAAGCAAAATGCGATGGTGCTCAACCATACGGCGATTTATGAGCACAGCCTCAGCCAGATTACAGAAAGTAATACAGTACAAAATGCGTTGATTATTCTTAATCCGTTTATGGCCGCGCCATCTCTTGCCAGCCTGGCGAGAGCGATATTATCGATCCGCAGGCGGGCAGTGAGGCGATGGGGCTGCTAATTTTACAGGAGATTGCGCCTACGGAGAAAACCGTGCTTTTTGAAGCGACCATGACGTCAGGTTACTACAAAAACGCGGAAACGAACGGGGAAGGCTATCGCTACGATATTACCAGTTTCCGGGTGTATAAAATGGATCTGTACGCGTAGCGGTCTATCATCAATGACTGACTGCACTAAAAAAGTCCGGCGTAAGTCGGACTTCATTTCGTAAAAAACGAGCTATTCATCATATATAATCTAATTTTAACGATGAGTCAGGCGAGGTAAGATAGTAGATTCGAAGAATTCACCTGATTGAGAGAATAAAAAGTGAAACATCTGCACCGATTTTTTAGCAGCGATGCCTCTGGGGGCATCATTCTCATCATCGCCGCTGCGCTGGCTATGCTGATGGCCAATATGGGCGCGACCAGTGGATGGTATCATGATTTTCTGGAGACGCCGGTTCAGCTACGGGTTGGGGCGCTTGAAATCAACAAAAACATGCTGCTGTGGATCAACGATGCGCTGATGGCCGTGTTTTTCCTGTTGATTGGCCTGGAAGTTAAGCGCGAACTGATGCAAGGCTCGTTAGCCAGTCTGCGCCAGGCCGCTTTTCCGGTGATTGCCGCCATCGGCGGGATGATTGTACCGGCATTGCTCTATCTGGCCTTTAACTACTCCGATCCGGTCACTCGCGAGGGCTGGGCTATTCCTGCCGCGACGGATATCGCCTTTGCGCTGGGCGTGCTGGCGCTGTTGGGCAGCCGGGTTCCGCTGGCGCTGAAAATTTTCCTGATGGCGCTGGCAATCATCGATGATCTCGGCGCCATCGTTATTATCGCACTGTTTTATACCAGCGATCTTTCTATCGTCTCGCTGGGCGTGGCGGCGTTCGCGATTGCCGTGCTGGCGCTGCTGAACCTGTGCGGCGTCAGACGGACAGGGGTATATATTCTGGTCGGGGCAGTGCTGTGGACGGCGGTACTGAAGTCCGGCGTTCACGCGACGCTGGCAGGCGTCATTGTCGGCTTCTTTATTCCGCTGAAAGAAAAACACGGTCGCTCGCCGGCGAAGCGTCTGGAGCATGTTCTGCACCCGTGGGTCGCGTACCTGATCCTGCCGCTCTTCGCTTTTGCGAATGCCGGCGTTTCTCTTCAGGGCGTCACGATTGACGGTCTGACCTCCATGCTGCCGCTGGGAATTATTGCCGGTCTGCTGATTGGTAAGCCGCTGGGGATTAGCCTGTTTTGCTGGCTGGCGCTGCGTTTCAAGCTGGCGCATCTGCCGCAGGGGACCACTTATCAGCAAATCATGGCGGTCGGCATTTTGTGTGGCATTGGCTTTACGATGTCCATCTTTATCGCCAGCCTGGCATTTGGCAATGTCGATCCGGAACTTATTAACTGGGCGAAATTGGGCATTTTGATTGGTTCATTGCTCTCCGCAGTGGTGGGGTATAGCTGGTTGCGCGCGCGTTTGAACGCGCCGGCATAACCAGTACGAAGGAAAGGGGGAGCGATGTATCGCTCCCTTGCGACATTGAACAGGGAGAGGAATGAGCATGTCTCATATTAACTACAACCATCTTTATTACTTCTGGCATGTCTATAAAGAAGGTTCTGTCGTGGGTGCCGCAGAGGCGCTTTTTCTGACGCCGCAAACCATTACTGGTCAAATTAAAGCCCTGGAAGAGCGTTTACAGGGGAAGCTATTTAAACGTAAGGGACGCGGTCTTGAGCCCAGCGAACTGGGCGAGCTGGTTTTTCGCTATGCGGACAAAATGTTTACGCTAAGCCAGGAGATGCTGGATATCGTCAATTACCGCAAAGAATCAAACCTGTTGTTTGATGTCGGCGTCGCCGATGCTTTATCTAAGCGTCTGGTCAGCAGCGTTCTGGATGCAGCGGTGGTGGTGGACGAACCCATACATCTGCGTTGCTTTGAGTCGACGCACGAAATGTTGCTCGAACAGCTCAGCCAGCACAAGCTGGATATGATTATCTCCGACTGCCCGATAGATTCCACGCAGCAGGAGGGGCTATTCTCAGTCAAAATCGGCGAATGCAGCGTCAGTTTCTGGTGTACGAATCCGCTTCCTGAAAAAGCGTTCCCTGCCTGCCTGGAAGAGCGACGGTTGCTGGTGCCGGGACGTCGCTCAATGCTGGGGCGTAAGTTGTTGAACTGGTTTAATTCGCAGGGGTTGCAGGTTGAGATCCTCGGTGAATTTGATGACGCGGCCTTAATGAAGGCGTTTGGCGCGACGCACGATGCGATTTTTGTGGCGCCGAGCCTTTATTCGCTGGATTTTTATGCCGATGAGTCGGTAATAGAGATTGGGCGCGTGGAGAATGTCATGGAAGAATATCATGCGATTTTTGCCGAGAGAATGATCCAGCATCCGGCGGTGCAGCGTATTTGCAATGCGGACTACTCGGCATTGTTTAAACTACAGTAGACGTACCTACCGTAATACTTCCGGCTGCGGTACTAGCCCGCAGCCGGAGTCATTCTACAAATTCAGTAGGCTGCGGTACTGCCCACCTTCGCGGATAAACACCGGAATTCTGTTCAGTGGCGTAGCGTACTGCAGCGTTTGCCCTCCTGAATAGCTTTCACCGGTCGCAAGATCCGTCCATGTTTCCCCTTCCGGTAGCCAGATATCACGTTCGCGCATACCTTCATGCATGACGGGGGCGATCAGCAGGTCAGGACCAAAACAATACTGGTCGGTGATTGCCCAACTTGTTTCCTGTTCGGGGAATTCAAAGAACAGGGGGCGCATCACTGGCGAATTGTGCTTATGGGTTTCCTCCATCAGCGCTTTGATATAGGGCTTGAGTTTTTCTCGCAACGCCAGGCAACCTGTCAGTACGTCGCATACTTCCTCACCGTAGCTCCAGACCTCGTTCGGCGCACCTGTAGGGCACTGGGCGATACCATCCCGGTACGGTTGCGCGGGTAAAATTTGCGGATCGCGGTTGCCGTGCAGACGCATCACCGGACTAAAGACGCCCCACTGGAACCAGCGAATTAGCAATTCATGGAATTTCGGGTCGTGAATATTACCGCCATGAAAACCGCCGATATCCGTCGTCCACCACGGTATCCCCGCGATTCCCATATTGAGTCCGGCGGCAAACTGGTTGCGCAGCGATCTAAACGAGGAGTGAATATCCCCTGACCAGACCAGCGCGCCGTACTTCTGACTGCCGGCCCAGGCGCAGCGTAGCAGGTTGATAACCTGGTCTTCGCCATCAGCTTTCATGCCGTCAAAAAAGGTTTTAGCGTACATACGTGGGTAGATATTGCCCACTTCCAGTACCGGCCCGGCATGGTAGCGATAGTTGTCGTAGTCGTAAACGCTGAACTCAGGTTCGGCTTCATCTAACCAGAATAGCTTCACGCCTTTATCGTAATAGTTGCGTTTGGCTTTGCCCCAGACGTAGTCGCGCGCGCCCGGATGAGTCGCATCAAAGTAAGTGGTATTGCCGAGGAAATCCATATTGATCGGCAAGCCACGTTCCGTTTGTACCAGCCAGCCGTTTTCGCGCATCTCCCGATAGCTTTCGGTACGGTTATCTACCGTCGGCCAGACGGAGACCATCAGCTCAATTCCCAGCGATTTCAGCTCGGCAATCATGGCATCAGGATCGGGCCAGTCGCGCGCATCGAACATCCAGTCACCCTGATTCGGCCAGTGAAAGAAGTCGATAACGATCACTGAGATAGGCAGATTGCGACGCTTATATTCGCGGGCGACCTCCAGCAGCTCTTCCTGCGTACGATAACGGAGTTTGCACTGCCAGAAGCCCATGGCGTAGTCCGGCATCATCGGCGGTGTGCCGGTAGCCAGCGCGTAAGCCCGGCTAATTTCTGCCGGGGTATCGCCAGCCGTGATCCAGTAGTCCAGCTGTTCGCTGACCTGCGCTTCCCATTCGGTAACGTTTTGGGCAAAGGTTACGCGTCCGACTGCCGGATTGTTCCATAAAAATCCGTAGCCCAGACTGGAGAGCATAAACGGTACTGAGGCCTGGGAGTTACGTTGCGCCAGCTCAAGCACGCATCCTTTGAGATCCAGGTTGGCCTGTTGATACTGCCCCATACCATAAATTTTTTCCCCTTCGGTGGCTTCGAAGCGGGCTTTCAGTGAATATTTCCCACCCTGAATAGGGCGGAACTCGCGTCCCTCAAGGTTGAGTGCGCTGACGTACTGGCCGTGAGATGATTCATCCTCGCCAATTTCGCCCCGCAGGCGCCAGAACTCCTGCAACAGGGGTTTGTGTGGATGGCGGTAAAAGGTAACTTGTCCTTTTTGATTGACGATAGCGATAATTTTGCCGTTGGTCAGCGTTGCCTGGTGGTGCTCATAATCAATGTGGCACTGACTTTCTGCGACTGGCTCAGTCAATGCCCAGTCTTCATTTCTCATTACCGGCAGATGACGGCCGCTGCGTACGCGCAGGCTGTTCTCGCCCCAGGGTTCAATCCATAAATAGCGATCGTTTTGCTGCCAGACCAGACGACGCGGGTCTTGTTGCATAAATGGCATGGTGGTGCCTCCCATATTCGAGGGTGAAGGTAAAGAACGTTATGAGTTGATGGTTTCCAGATCGTGGCGAATCTTCTCTTCCATCGCTTCGTATTTGCGAAAGAAAAGTAGTGGGATCGCTGCGAGCGCGAAGAGTAGGGCGGGTGCCCAGATAAAGGCCCAGATAATTCCCTCCAGACCCGCAGCACTCTGGGCATGGTTGGGGACATAGCCAAAACTGTTCATGATCCAGGCGGCGAAAGCGGTGCCGAGGCCACTACCCATCTTGATGCAGAAGGTGCTGCCGAAGGCGATAAGAATGCCGGTAGCCTTAATACCGGTCTTCCAGGCACCGAAATCGACGGCGAACCCCAGCATGGCAAACGGCATTGAGCAGGCGATACCGCTGCCGATATTGCCGAGTATCCAGGCGGCGATGAGGAAAGTAATGTTGTCCGCTGCCAGCCACATCATGACGCCGCCAAACGTGGCGACCAGCAGACCGCCTACCCATATCCAGGTTTTAGCCAGGTATTTGCTAAAGAAGGGGATAGCGATGATAAACAGGATCTGAATCGTCGCCAGGCTGTTAATCAGCGGTACCAGATCTTTACGGTCGAGGTTGTAGGTCAGATAATAGACAATGGTCGTGTTGCGCTGCTGTAGGGCAATCCAGAAGATCAGATTAGCCAGCACCATCAGGATCCACGGCCAGTTACCTTTCATCGCCGCGAAACTTTTTTTCATCGGCAACTTAGGTTCATGCTGTATTTTATCCGTATCCATTTCACGAATGTTTTTAAACGCAAAGAGCGTTAGCGCGCAGGATATAATGGCAAATGTAATTGCCGTATAAATAAAACCAGCGTGATCATCACCGTTACCTAAAAAAGCGACTAACGGCAAGGCGGTCGCGTTCATTAATAAAACCCCAATTTGCCCACCGGTCATTCGCCAGGAATTTAAAACCAGTCTTTCCTTGGGAGATAAGGTCATCAGGGGTAATATTGCACTGAGTGGTGTATTAAGTCCGGTAAATAGAATGCTGGCAATCATATAAGATATTGCTGCATAGATGGCTTTTCCTGTCATACTGATATCAGGAGACCAAAATGACAGCGCGCTGAATACCGCAAAAGGCAGCGGTAACCATAAAAACCAGGGACGACATTTACCGTAGCGTGAACGCGTTTTATCGATGATGATCCCCCATATGGGGGCGTCTATGCCATCGATAATACGCGCCAGCAGCAGGATAACGCCTGCTACGGCAAGGCTAATGCCCGCAACGTCTGTGTAGAAATATAAAATGTACGTTGAACCGAAGCAGTACAGCAGATTACCCGCCACATCCAAAGAGCCGTAGCTAATACGCTGTAGTAAAGACAATGATGCTGACCCGGAAGGCTGGGTATCCTCAATGACAGAACTCATAATGATAACTCCGATATTGGTACGATACGCCCAGAAAAACAACCTCTACTTTCTAAGCAAGTTTTAAATATTATTTTTATGTCGTTTCTGAATTTAACCTCAGATTAAAATGAGTGAGTAAGGTGTACATGAAAAGTAGTTAACCCGACGGCATCAATCAATTATCAAATCTTACATCAGGATTGCGTTTATTAGTTTTTGAATGAGCGATGTTTCTATTTGCTAAGGTGGTCACAGTTTTTTTAATAATGAAATAAAAAAAGGAAAACAGTGAAAGAAAATAACTTTCAAGTATTACGTGACGTGGCTAAGGGAGGAGTAGCTGAAAAAAGAGGCTGGTTAGTAAGAGCGTTAACGAGTGAGATCGGCGCCAGCGGTTGACGAGAAAAACGGCAGATAGCAGGCATAAAAAAACCCGCTTTACGCGGGTTTTTTTACAAAGCTGATAACAAGCAGGCGATTAAGCCAGTTTGTTGATCTGTGCAGTCAGGTTAGCTTTATGACGTGCAGCTTTGTTTTTGTGGATCAGACCTTTAGCAGCCTGACGGTCCACGATCGGTTGCATTTCGTTAAATGCTTTCAGTGCAGCAGCTTTGTCGCCAGCTTCGATAGCTGCGTATACTTTCTTGATGAAAGTACGCATCATAGAGCGACGGCTTGCGTTGTGCTTACGAGCCTTTTCAGACTGAACGGCGCGCTTCTTAGCTGATTTGATATTAGCCAAGGTCCAACTCCCAAATGTGTTCTATATGGACAATTCAAAGGCCGAGGAATATGCCCTTTTAGCCTTCTTTTGTCAATGGATTTGTGCAAATAAGCGCCGTTTAAATTGCAGCACTCGTTGCGTAGTGATGGCGCAGGATTCTACCAGCTTGCGTGCTGTGAATACAGCCTTTCCATGAGAAAAATTGCATTAAGCGGCGGGTTTTGGGGCGGAGTTTGCCGCATGGCGATGAAAAGCATCTTCTTTATGTTTCCTCAGGGCAATAGTCGGTTAACCTTGACCGCTGTACAAGGTATACTCTTGCGATTTTCACTGTTTTGAGTCAGACATGAAGCTGATACGCGGCATACATAATCTCAGTCAGGCCCCGCATGGGTGTGTGCTGACCATTGGTAATTTCGACGGCGTACATCGAGGGCATCGCGCTCTACTGCAGGGTTTGCAGGAAGAAGGACGCAGACGCGGTCTGCCGGTGGTGGTCATGATTTTCGAACCGCAGCCGCTGGAGCTGTTCGCGACGGATAAAGCGCCCGCTCGCCTGACGCGCCTGCGTGAAAAACTGCATTACCTTGCGCAGTGCGGCGTGGACTATGTGCTGTGCGTGAAATTCGATCGCCGCTTTGCCGCTTTGACGGCGCAAACGTTTATCAGCGAACTGCTGGTGGAGCGACTTGGCGTGCAATTTCTTGCCGTCGGCGATGATTTCCGCTTTGGTGCTAGCCGCGCGGGCGATTTCTTGTTATTACAGAAGGCGGGGGCGGAGTATGGTTTTGCGGTTTCCAGCACCCAAACCTTTTGTGAAGGCGGCGTGCGTATCAGTAGTACCGCAGTGAGACAGGCGCTGGCGGAAGATAACCTGGCGCTTGCCGAAAGCCTGCTGGGACATCCCTTTACTATTTCCGGGCGTGTCGTTCATGGCGACGAGCTGGGACGTACCATTGGCTTCCCGACGGCGAACTTACCGCTGCGCCGTCAGGTCTCCCCGGTAAAAGGGGTCTATGCGGTGGAAGTCACCGGGCTTGGCGATAAGCCGTTACCCGGCGTAGCGAACATTGGCACTCGTCCAACGGTGGCTGGCGTGCGTCAACAACTGGAAGTGCACCTGCTGGACGTTGTAATGGACCTCTACGGTCGCCATATAGATGTAATACTGCGTAAAAAGATACGTAATGAGCAGCGATTTGCGTCGCTTGATGAGCTAAAAGCGCAAATCGCACGCGATGAGTTAACGGCCCGCAAGTTTTTTGGGCTAGCCGGGCAGGTGTAATCCTGACGGTGTTTATCAAACCGAAATACGGAACCGAGAATCTGATGAGTGACTATAAATCGACCCTGAATTTGCCGGAAACAGGGTTCCCGATGCGCGGCGACCTCGCCAAGCGTGAACCGGGAATGCTGGCGCGTTGGACCGATGATGATCTGTACGGCATCATTCGTGCGGCCAAAAAAGGCAAAAAAACCTTCATTCTGCATGATGGCCCTCCATATGCGAATGGCAGCATTCATATTGGTCACTCAGTTAACAAGATTCTGAAAGACATTATCGTGAAGTCCAAAGGACTGTCGGGATTTGACTCGCCTTACGTGCCGGGCTGGGACTGTCACGGTCTGCCTATTGAGCTGAAAGTCGAGCAGGAGTTCGGTAAGCCGGGCGAGAAATTTACTGCCGCTGAATTCCGCGCCAAGTGCCGCGAATATGCCGCCACTCAGGTTGACGGCCAGCGTAAGGACTTCATTCGTCTGGGCGTGTTGGGCGACTGGTCGCATCCGTACCTGACCATGGACTTCAAAACCGAAGCCAACATCATCCGCGCGCTGGGCAGAATTATCAAAAACGGTCATCTGCACAAAGGCGCTAAGCCGGTGCACTGGTGCGTTGACTGCCGTTCCGCGCTGGCGGAAGCGGAAGTTGAATATTACGACAAAACGTCGCCGTCTATCGACGTGGCGTTCCGCGCCGTCGATCAGGATGCGGTGAAAGCGAAGTTTGGTTTGCCGGGCGTGAGCGGCCCGATCTCGTTGGTCATCTGGACCACCACGCCGTGGACTCTGCCGGCTAACCGCGCCATCTCCCTGGCGCCGGACTTTGATTATGCGCTGGTGCAGATTGACGGACAGGCGGTGATTCTGGCGAAAGATCTGGTTGAAAGCGTCATGCAGCGTATTGGCGCGGCTGAATACACCATTCTCGGTACCGTAAAAGGCGCGGAGCTGGAACTGCTGCGCTTTACCCATCCGTTTATGGGCTTTGACGTGCCGGCGATCCTCGGCGATCACGTCACCCTGGACGCAGGTACCGGCGCGGTACATACCGCCCCTGGTCACGGCCCGGATGACTACGTGATCGGTCAAAAGTATGGCCTGGAAACGGCTAACCCGGTTGGGCCGGACGGCGCTTACCTGCCAGGCACATATCCAACGCTTGACGGTGTTAACGTCTTCAAAGCGAACGATATCGTTATTGAACTGCTGAAAGAAAAAGGCGCGCTACTGCATGTCGAAAAAATGCAGCACAGCTATCCGTGCTGTTGGCGTCACAAAACGCCGATCATTTTCCGCGCGACCCCGCAGTGGTTCGTCAGCATGGATAAAGAAGGGCTTCGTCAACAGTCCCTGAAAGAGATCAAAGGCGTTCAGTGGATCCCGGACTGGGGTCAGGCGCGTATTGAATCAATGGTCGCTAACCGTCCTGACTGGTGTATCTCACGTCAGCGTACCTGGGGCGTACCGATGTCGCTGTTCGTGCATAAAGAAACGCAGGAGCTACTGCCGATTGAGCGTACTCTGGCGGCGATGGAAGAGGTGGCGAAACGCGTCGAAGTTGACGGTATCCAGGCGTGGTGGGATCTCGACCCGAAAGAGATCCTCGGCGAAGATGCTGATCAATACGAGAAAGTTCCGGATACGTTGGACGTTTGGTTTGATTCCGGTTCCACCAGTTACTCCGTGGTTGACGCACGTCCGGAATTCGCCGGTCACGCTGCCGATATGTATCTGGAAGGGTCTGACCAGCATCGCGGCTGGTTTATGTCCTCCCTGATGATTAGCGTGGCGATGAAAGGCAAAGCGCCATACCGCCAGGTACTGACTCACGGCTTCACCGTCGATGGTCAGGGGCGCAAAATGTCCAAGTCCATCGGTAACACCGTATCGCCGCAGGATGTGATGAATAAACTGGGCGCGGATATCCTGCGTCTGTGGGTGGCGTCTACTGACTATACCGGCGAAATGGCGGTCTCTGACGAAATCCTCAAACGTGCTGCCGACAGCTATCGTCGTATCCGTAATACCGCGCGCTTCCTGCTGGCGAACCTCAATGGCTTCAATCCGGCCACCGATATGGTCAAACCAGAAGAGATGGTGGTGCTGGACAGGTGGGCGGTGGGCTGCGCGAAAACGGCGCAGCAAGAGATTCTGAAGGCATACGAAGCTTACGACTTCCATGAAGTGGTACAGCGCCTGATGCGCTTCTGCTCCGTTGAAATGGGCTCGTTCTACCTCGACATCATCAAAGACCGCCAGTACACCGCGAAGGCGGATAGCGTCGCGCGTCGTAGCTGCCAGACTGCGCTGTATCATATCGCAGAAGCTCTGGTTCGCTGGATGGCGCCGATCATGTCCTTCACGGCTGATGAAATCTGGGGCTACCTGCCGGGCGAGCGTGAAAAATATGTCTTCACCGGCGAATGGTACGACGGGTTGTTTGGCCTGGAAGAGAATGAAGAATTTAATGACGCATTCTGGGACGATGTCCGCTATATCAAGGACCAGGTCAACAAAGAGCTGGAAAATCAGAAAGCCAATGGCATCAAATCGAACCTGGAAGCAAAAGTGACGCTGAAATATGCTGACGATGCTAACGGTACGATTAAGAAGCTGAAACTGTTGGGTGAAGAGGTCAGATTTATCTTCATTACTTCCCAGTTCGTGATTTCTGAGCAAGCGGGGGGTATTGATGATGAAAATATTCAGTACAATGCTGGTAATACGACAGTTCAGGCAGTGGTAACGCGTGCCGAGGGTGACAAGTGTCCGCGCTGCTGGCACTACACTACTGATGTCGGCAAGGTGGCGGAACATGCAGATATCTGCGGACGCTGTGTCAGCAACATCGCCGGTAATGGCGAACAACGTAAATTTGCCTGATGAGTAAACCACTCTGTTCAACAGGACTACGCTGGCTATGGCTGGTAGTAGTCGTGCTGATTATCGATTTGGGCAGCAAATACCTGATCCTCCAGAATTTCGCTCTGGGGGATACGGTAGGGCTGTTCCCGTCGCTTAATCTGCATTATGCGCGTAACTACGGCGCGGCTTTTAGCTTCCTGGCGGATAGCGGCGGCTGGCAGCGCTGGTTCTTTGCCGGGATTGCGATAGGGATCTGCGTAATTCTTTTGGTGATGATGTATCGCTCGAAAGCAACGCAGAAGCTGAATAACATCGCTTATGCGTTAATCATCGGCGGCGCGCTGGGTAACCTGTTCGACCGCCTGTGGCACGGCTTTGTTGTCGATATGATCGATTTTTACGTCGGCGACTGGCATTTCGCGACGTTCAACCTTGCCGATAGCGCGATCTGTATCGGCGCGGCGCTGATTGTACTGGAAGGCTTTTTGCCGAAGCCGACAGCGAAAGAACAGGCATAAGCGTAAATACCGGATAGCGCTTATCCGGTTTTGTAGGCCTGATAAGCGCAGCGCCATCAGGCAAACGTGGTGCCGGATGGCGGTGAAAACGCCTTATCCGGCCTACGGTTTTATCGTTCTTTGTGCCTCCGGGCAAAACACGTGAGCAATTTGCATGTCTAAATCCGTACAGAGCAACAGCGCGATCCTCGTTCACTTCACCCTGAAACTGGATGATGGCTCAACGGCGGAATCTACCCGCAATAACGGCAAGCCAGCCCTGTTCCGTCTTGGCGATACCTCGCTTTCCGAAGGTCTGGAGCAGCAGCTTCTGGGGTTGAAAGAAGGGGAAAAGAAAGCGTTTTCGCTGGAGCCTGACGCCGCGTTTGGCGTCCCCAGTCCGGACTTGATCCAGTATTTCTCGCGCCGTGAGTTTATGGCGGCGGGCGAACCGGAAGTCGGGGCGATTATGCTTTTTACCGCAATGGATGGCAGCGAAATGCCTGGCGTGATTCGCGAAATCAACGGCGACTCGATTACCGTTGATTTTAACCATCCGCTGGCCGGGCATACCGTTCACTTTGATATTGAAGTGCTGGAAATCGATCCGGCGCTGGAGGCATAAACATGCAGATCCTGTTGGCCAACCCACGCGGTTTTTGCGCCGGGGTAGACCGCGCTATCAGCATTGTTGAAAATGCGCTCGCCATTTACGGCGCGCCAATTTACGTTCGGCACGAAGTCGTGCATAACCGCTATGTAGTGGACAGCCTGCGCCAGCGCGGGGCAATCTTTATAGAGCAAATTAGCGAAGTGCCGGATGGCGCCATTCTGATTTTCTCCGCTCATGGGGTTTCCCAGGCGGTGCGTAACGAGGCGAAAAGCCGCGATCTTACCGTTTTTGACGCCACCTGCCCGCTGGTGACGAAAGTCCATATGGAAGTGGCGCGCGCCAGCCGTCGCGGTGAGGAATCTATTCTCATCGGCCACGCCGGGCACCCGGAAGTGGAAGGCACCATGGGGCAGTACAGCAACCCGGAAGGGGGGATGTATCTGGTTGAGTCGCCAGAGGACGTCTGGACGCTGAATGTCAAAAATGAAGGCAAGCTCTCCTTCATGACGCAAACCACGCTTTCCGTGGACGATACGTCCGATGTGATTGATGCGCTGCGTAAACGCTTTCCGAAAATCGTCGGCCCGCGCAAAGACGATATTTGCTATGCCACTACTAATCGTCAGGAAGCGGTGCGGGCGCTGGCGGAGCAGGCTGACGTGGTGCTGGTGGTCGGCTCGAAAAACTCTTCTAACTCTAACCGATTGGCGGAACTGGCCCAACGGATGGGAAGAACCGCGTTTCTTATCGACGATGCGGCGGATATCCAGGAGGCGTGGGTGAAAGAAGCCGCCTGCGTCGGCGTCACCGCTGGCGCTTCCGCGCCGGATATTCTGGTGCAGAATGTTATTGCGCGTCTGCGCGAGTTTGGCGGCGGCGAAGCCGTCACGCTTGAGGGGCGCGAAGAAAATATTGTTTTTGAAGTGCCGAAAGAGCTGCGTGTGGATGTTCGTGAGGTCGAATAAGATTTCATAATTCAGAAATCTGCCTGATGACGCTACGTTGACCAGATCTTAAGAATTTCTTTTGATATTCAATGTGCGACAGGAAGAATAAGGCGTAGTCGTCATCCTTTGCTAATGCCCCACCTTTTTGCTATTCATCTGAAAAACCAGCACAATCGTTGCTGGTTTTTGGGTTGTAATGCCTACAGGGATAAGGGAAATGGGCAAAATAAAATATGGATTGGCAACGTTACTCGCCATCGGATTTTGGATGGGCGCGACAAGCGCCACGGTGCTGGAGCTACCCGCCTGGGAGCGAAACTATACCGGAACTATCGCGGGGAAACCGGTAAACGTTAATATCACGCGATTTGGTAACACGCTTTATGGGTATTACTGCTATGAACCCTGCAATCAGCACAAGGCAGCGATTGCTCTACGCGGCTCACTCCAGGATAAAGAGGTGCATCTTGAAGAACGCGTAAAGGCGCTTTCAGGTTACTGGAATGCGGAAATCTCCAGCAGTGAGATTAAAGGCGAATGGACGTCCGCAGATAAAAAACGACATTTTCCTGTTGCCCTTATCTACCTCAAACCTAAAAACTCCCCTGATATTGTGCTGGTCACGAACACGAATGATGCAGGGGGTTACGACCCTTCCAAAGAGATTGATTGCGGCAATACGCCGGCCATTTCGGCGATAAAATTATACCGTGATGGTAAACTCATACAGACCTTAGATACCGCATCGGTGGGCACTTGTAGCCCGTTTATGCCTCAATGGGGGGATGTCAATTTTGATGGCTACCCGGATCTGTCGATTGTAACAGAGCTACTTGCAGGGCCGGATGCTCCAGTACAAACATGGCTCTATGACCCCGCCAAACAGCGTTATGTTGATGCGCCAGCGTCTTATCAGGGAATCACTTCACCAGAGATCGATGCTGAACATAAACAGATTGTCAGCTATTGGCGCGGCGGTTGCTGCAGTCATGGCGTCAATGTGTATCGCTGGAAAGGAAAAACGATTGAACTGATCGATCGCGGTGAAAGCTATTTTCAGCCTGTGATCAGTAAAGACAAAATGTATAACTGCTACATGATACCTTCCTACGCTGATGGGCGTATTATTTATCCGCTAGTACGTAAAAATGGTCATTTGACGCCGCCTTTTAGCCTTGATGAGACGTGTCAACCTTTTTGGCTAACCGGTAATGTTCGTACCGTGATTCAGGCAGAAAAACCCGGCGCTGAGCCCGAATCGCTTGAGATTCAGTGGCAGGAAAACAAAGCATCGCCAGGGCGTTTTTGCCCATTAGTTCCGTTTGTCGAAGGTAATAAGCTAAGTCCGCGTCTGGTGACGGATGACGATGTGCCTGATACCTGTATCAGTCGCGCTGAGTACGAAGATATAAAACAATAGGTCAGGAGAGCGTTAATGGCAGCATCCCTACACATTATTCTTGATACCGATCCAGGCATTGATGACGCCGCCGCGATTGCCGCTGCGCTGTTTGCCCCCGAGCTGGATCTGCAACTGATGACCACCGTTGCCGGCAACGTTTCGGTCGAAAAAACCACCCGTAACGGCTTACAGCTCCTGCATTTCTGGGACGCCGATGTGCCACTTGCCCAGGGGGCCGCGACGCCGCTGCTGCGTCCGTTACGCGATGCGGCATACGTCCACGGCGAATCCGGCATGGAAGGCTATGATTTTGTCGACCATCAGCGCCAACCGTTGGCGAAGCCAGCGTTTATCGCTATCCGGGATGTGCTGATGAACGCCCCGGAGCCCATGACATTGGTGGCGATAGGGCCATTGACCAATATTGCGTTGCTACTGATGCACTATCCGGAGTGCCGCTTCAACATTCACCGGCTGGTGATTATGGGCGGTTCCGCAGGGCGCGGCAATTTTACGCCTAATGCTGAATTTAACATTGCTGTCGATCCGGAAGCCGCCGCCCACGTATTTCGTAGCGGCATTGAGATTGTGATGTGTGGGCTGGACGTCACCAATCAGGCCGTGTTGACGCCGGAGTATCTGGCTACGCTTCCTGCGCTTAATAAAACCGGCGGCATGCTGCATGCATTGTTCAGCCATTACCGCAGCGGCAGTATGCAAAGCGGTCTGCGGATGCACGATCTCTGCGCTATCGCCTGGCTGGTGCGTCCGGAGCTTTTTACCCTGCAATCCTGTTTTGTGGCCGTAGAAACGCAGGGGCAATATACCGCAGGTACCACGGTGGTGGATATTGAAGGGCGTCTGGGGCAGCCCGCCAACGCGCAGGTGGCGCTGGCGCTGGATGTGGACGGTTTTCGTCAGTGGGTGGCTGAGGTGTTTGCCTGTGCGCCGTAATTACATGTTGGCGCCATAATCTCATACTTTGCCGCGATAGAGTCTCTCCGGCCTGCCCACTTTCCCGTAGCTGATCTCCGCTTCGAGAAAGTTATTTTTCACGCCTTGTTCCAGATAGCGTCGGGCAGTGGTTTTACTGCTGCCCAGAATTTGCGCCAGAGTGTCTGCTGTATGTACTGCCTGCGGGTCGGCGAATATTTGTCGTACCCGGTTGAAGGTGTTTTCATCAATTCCCCGCAGTCCGCTATTCGGTTCTGCGGTTTGTTCTTTGGCCTGGATATTAAATAAGGCATCAACGTGCGTCTGGTTTGCCTGCTCACTGGAACGTAACGAACTGCGGTAACGGGTGAACCGCTCCAGGGTATGCTGCAGGCGCTGATAATGTACCGGCTTAATCAGATAATCGAATACGCCCATGCGTAAGGCATCGCTGATGGTATCCATATGATTGTCGGCGGTAATGAAAATAATTCGCCCCGTGTAGTTGGTGCTGATGGTATGACGAATTAAATCAATCCCTTTGCCATCGGGTAAAAAATTATCCAATAGAATTAACTGTGGTTGATAGAGGCGTATTTGCTTCTTTGCACTTTCCAGTTTGTCTGCGATGCCGACGATTGAAAACTGGGGAAAAAGCTTGATGGTGTCCACCAGGATTTCCGCTAGCATCGGTTCGTCTTCAACGATGAGTGTCGTAATGCTATCCATGTTATTCTTCTCTGGTAAAAGGGATATAGAGGGTAAAAATGGTGCCAAAAGGATTATTGTTATCGACGATAATGTCACCATTGGCCTGCTTGACGTAGCTGTGCACCAACCATAATCCAATTCCGTGATCGCCGTTGTTGTGGGTGGTCACTCCACGCTCGAAAATATGCTGGCGGATATTTTCGTCAATACCACATCCCTGATCGGCAACTTCAATAATGACTTCATTACCTTCGCTGTTGATCAGGCACTCAATCTGTCGCGAGCCTTCGCGATTGAGCAGGGTGGCGTTATAGGCGTTGTCCAATAAATTGCCAAAAATCGAAATCCATTCATTATGCGAGAGCGATGACGGCAGGTGTTCAACAAAGCTTGAAGGATCGAAAATCAGCTCCAGCCCCAGCTCTTTTGCCCGATAATATTTACCGATTAATAGCCCCGCAAGGTGGTGGTCGCGGAAATTATGGGAAATAAAATCGAGTACTTTCTGGTGGCTTTCCGATTGCTGCTGAATCAGCGCCAGCGCATTATCGTAGCGCTTCAGGAACAGCAGTCCGGCAATGGTGGAAATAAGGTTGCGATGTTCATGCTGCACGGCGCGCAGGTTATCGGCGTATTGCCGCACCTGACTTAACTGCAGGCTGAGTGTATTGATATCGTCTTTGTTGCGAAAGCTAATAACCCAGCCCTGAGGCTGGTTGTCAATAATGACCGCCATGCGACTGGCGATGACTTTCATTTGGTTAAAGGTGACGATCTCATCTTTTTTGTTTTTTTGCGGCGCATCGTAAAAAAAAGCCTCCGGCAACACGATATGGTGGATTGCATAGCCAATGAGTTCAGACTCCGGTTGGCTCAGATTCAGTAAGCGGCGAGCCGTTTGGTTAATGGCGGTAATACGGTGATGGGAGTCAATGGCGATCAACCCTTCAAATACCGACTCAAACAACACGCTTTGCTGAATTAATAGTTGTGAAAGCTGCTGCGGCTCCATGTTAAGCATCTGCTTTTTAATATGCAGCGAGAAGCGGCGGGCGCAGTACAACAGCACCAGCAACAGTATCGCCATCGGGAACAGCAACGAGCTGATTTGTAAGTTAAGCCAGCTCTCCAACTGTTCCAGAGTATAGCCGACGGAAACAATACCGATGACTTTACCGGTACTGTCCTGAATCGGGGATTTACCACGTAAGGAAGAGCCTAATGAACCTTTACGCACCGATACGTAGCTTTTAGCGTTATACAGCGCGTCGTCGCTATCGCCGCCCTCCATATATTTGCCGATCTCATTCGGGTTGACGTGATACAGTCGCTGACCTTTTTCGTTGCCAACGGTAATGTAAGTCGCGTCCGAAAACGAGCGCATTGGGTCAATCAGCGCTTTGATGCGTGGCAAATCATGCGCCTCTACGGCTTCAACTAATTCTGGCATAGCGGATATTTGCATTGCCTGAATAAGCGCACGTTGGCCCACCTGATAATGCAGGCGCTCTTTCGTGATATCGGTCAGATACCAGGTGATTGCCAGCATCACGATGGTGGATGTAAACAGGATCAGTAGAAATATCCGGTTTTGAAACGAGCGTCTGGCAAACCAGTGTGTAATTTCCCGTATAAACATATTGGTATTTAGATATTTAATTACGGTATTTTCTTGCATTCGGCATCACCGGAACCTGAACCAGTTCATACTTACTTTTCTTTCAGAAAAAATTTGGATGAAAATGGGATACGACATGCGTATCCCATCCACTATTACATCGCCAGCACGTACTTCAGCATCACCCCGGCAGCTATCGCCGAGCCAATCACTCCGGCCACGTTCGGGCCCATCGCGTGCATCAGCAGGAAGTTCTGCGGGTCTGATTCCAGCCCCACCTTGTTCGATACGCGGGCCGCCATCGGCACCGCCGACACCCCCGCCGAACCGATAAGCGGGTTGATTTTGTTCTTACTGCACAGGTTCAGCAGCTTCGCCATCAGCACCCCGGCCGCCGTCCCGATACCAAAGGCAATCACCCCCAGCAGCAGAATGCCCAGTGTCTGCGGCTGCAGGAACTTGTCCGCCACCAGCTTGGCGCCCACCGACAGTCCGAGGAAGATGGTCACGATATTAATCAGCCCGTTCTGCACCGTGTCGCTCAGACGCTCCACCACGCCGCTTTCGCGCATCAGGTTGCCAAAGCAGAACATCCCCAGCAGCGGCGCGGCGTCCGGCAACAGCAGGGCCACCAGCATGAGCAACACCACCGGGAAGAGGATTTTTTCCCGCTTGCTGACGGTGCGCAGCTGCACCATGCGGATTTTGCGCTCAGTCTCCGTGGTCAGCGCCTTCATAATCGGCGGCTGGATTAACGGCACCAGCGCCATATACGAGTACGCCGCCACCGCAATGGCCCCCAGCAGCTCCGGCGCCAGCTTGCCCGACAGATAAATCGCCGTCGGGCCGTCCGCGCCGCCGATAATGCCGATGGCCGCCGCCTGCGGCAGGGTGAAGGAAATCAGGCCGAAGTAGTTCAGCGTCAGCGCCCCCAGCACGGTGGCGAAGATACCGAACTGCGCCGCCGCCCCCAGCAGCAGGGTGCGCGGGTTGGCCAGCAGCGGGCCGAAGTCGGTCATCGCGCCCACGCCCATAAAGATGACCAGCGGCGCGACGCCGGAGCCAATCGCCACTTTGTAGAACAGCGCCAGCACCCCCGGCGTGTAGCCCATGTCCACCGCCAGGTTCTCCATCTGGCCCTGCACCGACGGCAGCGCCAGCGCTAACGCCTCCTTGATGGCGTGCACGTCCGGCGCGCAGTTAAGCTTCGCGGCAATCACCGCCAGCTGCCCGGCGTCGTGATGTGCCAGCAGGCTTTCCAGCGCGGTCAGCGCCATGCCCGCTTCCGGGATGTTGGAGAGCAGGCCGCCGAAGCCAATCGGCAGCAACAGCAGCGGCTCGAACTTTTTCGCAATCGCCAGCCACAGCAGCAGCAGGCTGACCAGCAGCATGATGGCCTGGCCTGCGCCAAGGTGCATCAGCCCCATGCCCTGAAGCAGGGCGTTCAGACTTTCCATTTCAGTTCTCCGTTACGCCAGCGTCATCAGGGTGTCGCCGACGGAAACCGCGTCCCCGGACTTCACCGCGATACCGCGGACGGTGCCGGCCTGCGCAGCGCGGATTTCGGTTTCCATCTTCATGGCTTCCAGAATCAGCAGCACGTCGCCTTCGGCCACCGTCTGGCCTTCAGCGGCAATCACCTTCCAGATGTTGCCCGCCAGCGGGGCGGTGACCGGGGTGCCTGCGCCTGCCGGGGCGGCTGCCTGAACCGGTGCGGAAGACGGGGTGGCAGCAGTGAGCTGGCTGATATCGCCGCCGTCGCTGACCTTCACCACAAAGGCTTTGCCTTCCACTTCCACGGTGTAGACGCCGGAGGCAGCGGCTTTTGCCGGGGCAGCAGCAGGCTGCGCGGCTTCCGCCTGCGGCAGTGGCTCAAACGCCGCCGGGTTGTGGCGGTTCTCAAGGAATTTGAGGCCGGGTTGCGGGAACAGGGCCACGGTGAGCACGTCGTCGATGGCGTTCTCCGCAAGCGTGATGCCCTTCTCCTGCGCCTGGCGCTTCACGTCCGCTTCCAGTTCAGCCAGTTCCGGTTTGAGTAAATCCGCCGGACGGCAGGTCACCGGAGCGCCCCCTTCCAGCACCCGCGCCTGCAGTGCCGCGTTCACCGGCACCGGGGTGTGGCCGTATTCGCCTTTCAGAATGCCCGCCGTTTCTTTGGCAATGGTTTTGTAGCGTTCGCCGGTCAGGACGTTGAGCACCGCCTGGGTGCCGACAATCTGTGAAGTGGGGGTCACCAGCGGGATAAAGCCGAGGTCCTCGCGCACGCGGGGGATTTCCGCCAGCACCTGGTCGAGTTTGTCCGCCGCGTTCTGCTGCTTCAGCTGGCTTTCGAGGTTGGTGAGCATTCCGCCCGGTACCTGGGCCACCAGAATACGGCTGTCGTAACCCTTCAGCTGGCCTTCAAAGGCGTGGTACTTTTTGCGCACCTCGCGGAAGTACGCCGCGATGCTTTCCAGCTTCAGGATATCCAGCCCGGTGTCATATTTTGTGCCGGCAAGCGTGGCGACCAGCGCCTCGGTGGCCGGGTGGCCGTAGGTGGCGCTCATGGAGGAAATTGCCGTGTCCACGCCGTCAACGCCCGCCTCGATAGCCTTCAGCAGGGCCATCTCCGCCATCCCGGTGGTGGCATGACAGTGCAGGTGCAGGCGCACGTCATAGCGTTTTTTGATTTCGCTGACCAGCTCATACGCCGCCATCGGCGTCAGGATGCCGGACATATCCTTGATGGCAATCGAGTCGACGCCGGTCTCTAACAACTGTTCGGTCAGGTCCAGCCAGGTCTGCAGGGTGTGGGCCGGGCTGGTGGTGTAGGAGAGTGTGCCCTGGGCGTGCGCGCCGTGGCTGCGTACCGCGCTGAGCGCCGCCTTCATATTGCGCGGGTCGTTCATGGCATCGAAGACGCGGAACACGTCCATGCCGTTTTTCACCGCGCGTTCGACGAAGCGTTCCACCACGTCATCGGCGTAGTGGCGGTAGCCGAGCAGGTTCTGCCCGCGCAGCAGCATCTGCAGCGGGGTTTTGGGCATGGCTTTTTTGAGCTCGCGCAGGCGCAGCCACGGGTCTTCGCCGAGAAAGCGGATGCAGGCGTCAAAGGTGGCACCGCCCCAGCACTCCAGCGACCCGTAGCCCACGTCGTCGAGCTGAGCGGCAATCGGCAGCATATCGTCAAGACGCAGGCGGGTGGCAAACAGGGACTGGTGGGCGTCACGCAGGACGACGTCGGTAATGGCAATAGTCATGGTTCCCTCCGGGAATTAAGCGTTAAGGCGGTGATGGTGAATGGCGGCGGCAATCACCGGCTTTAAGCGGGTGAAGTCGTCCACGACGGGAACGGCGCGCGGTGCGGGCGCGGCGACGGGTTCCGGGAAGAAGCGAGTAATCACGGCAGACATGCCGCGAATGGCAAAGATGAGCAGGAACAGAAAGCTCAGTACGAACCCCATCCCTAAAAACATCAGGGTGAAACCTTCACCCAGTAGTACAGCTTCATTCATGAATCATTTTCCATAATGAGAGGCACGACGGTGGCCTTGACGACAACCTTCCTGGTGAATCCGGCTAAGGAGTAGAGTGGATTTCCCTTGGCCACCTCTGGCTTTGGCCTCTACTTTTCTCCAGGTCGTTTGCGGCAAAGACACCGCCGTGCGTTTTTTTACACCATCATGCTGAACACGATGCTAGCGATAACCAGCACAATACCGCCGCCCAGACGAGAGGAAATTTGTGCATATGAAATGAGGTTCATACGGTTACAGGCGGAGAGCACTTCCAGATCGCCGGAGCCGCCGCGGTTGGCCATACAAAGACCCGCAGTAATGGATGATTCAATCGGGTAGAAGCCAATCAACCAGCCCCCGATAGCTGCGCCAACGACAGCGCCGACCACAATGATCGCGGCGATAACGACGTTGGCGAACGTCAGGGCGTCGATGATCTCTTGCAGATCGGTGTAGCAAACACCCACACCTACCATCAACACCCACAGCAGTTGTTTGGAGAAGAAGTCAGAAAGACGTTTCGCCCCGGCTTTAATCTCCGGTGAGCAAAGACCTGATGCGTTCAGAGCAGCAACAATCAGGACCATCCAGGCGAAGTAGTGAATAGAGACGCCGCCGATGCTTGGCAGAATTTTCTTGGCAACAACATAGGCCAGCAGGAAGCAGGTGGTAGACAACACCATGCCAATCGCCGTTTCACGATGGGTAATCTGACCGGCTTTTTCATCATCTTCAGTTTTGAAGGAAGCCTTACGAACCAACTCACCTTCACCGCTAAGCCAGGTGTATTTTTTACCGACCATATCGAGGAGTGCAGCGAAAATAATGGCGAAGATGTTTGCGATGGTCAGAATGGCGATAGCCGTTGAGTAGTACTCTTCGCGAGAACGTCCGGTAACCGAGTGATAAATTTCAGACAGAGGCACGGCGCCCGCGCCGTTACCACCGCCCATAATCGGCAGAACGTACAGCATCATGATACGGTCGACCGGGATACCGAAGCACAGACCAATGACGATGCCAAAAAGGGAAGCGCCGACGATCCCGGCGAGGATGGTTGGGATATAGCCCAGCAGCGATTTTAACAGTAATTTACGGTTTACCGACAGGATCGCGCCTGTGATCAACACTGCGATAAACAGGTTAAGGAAGTTGCTTTTATCCATTACGTTGCTGATCGCATCAATTTCTTTCTGCGTAAATATGCCAGCATAGACAAAATAAGCTGCAACCAGAAATATCATAACCGGTGCGCCGCCAATATATTTATTGAAGATCGGTAAACGTTTGCCGATTTCACCAAAAATGGCCCCCATCACAAACATAAGGGCAAAACCACCGACTAAGTCAGTAGGTATAGCATTATAAAAATGAGAAAGTAATAAAGTAATTAATGCAAAAGCATAAAGCGGTAGCGGCATACCAAAGATTTTGAATCTGAGTAAATCGCTAGCCCCCTTTCTCTCCGTAGCCGAAGCCTGGGTCATGTTGGTCATAAACATTTTCCTGTGTATTGATGGGTAACAAGACCTGCGCATACTAATAAATTCAATGAACCGTGAGATGTGACTATCTTCACTGAATGGTTGTGTTTTTAATTAATTTAATTGTTTTTATTAACTCTGATTAATTAAGGAAATAAAAACTATAAAGGTCATAAAGGCAGCGGGGAAAGTGTGATGTCTATTCCAGACGAATAATATAAACACTGGCGAAATATGCGGCGTTATTTGCTGACGGATGCTGAATAGAGTGAATCTGATATTTAAACGCATTTATTTGCAAAAGGATGTATTGCGTCGCGAGTCGGTCGCCATGTTTCTGGAGGGCGAGGGACTCGCCCTGGAAGACGATTGTGAAATCGCGGTATGCGCATATTGGCGGGGTGAGATAGTCGGGTGCGGTTCTCTGGCCGGGAACGTACTGAAATGCATCGCCGTTTCCCCAGTTTTACAAGGGGAAGGGCTCAGCCTCAAACTGCTGACTGAGTTGCTTACATTGGCCTACGAGTTAAACCGCAGCGAGCTTTTCCTGTTCACTAAGCCGCAAAATCGGTTGCTGTTTTCTGGCGCGGGGTTTTGGCCCATTGCGCAGGCAGGTCAGTTGGCGGTGTTAATGGAGAACAGCAGTGAACGGTTAGCGCGCTTTTGTCGCCAACTGGCGCTTTATCGTCAACCGGGAAAAACGATCGGCGCCATCGTCATGAACGCCAATCCGTTTACATTGGGCCACCGTTATCTGGTGGAGCAAGCGGCTGCGGCCTGTGACTGGCTGCATCTGTTTGTGGTCAAAGAAGATGCTTCATTTTTTTCCTATACCGACCGTTGGGCGCTGATCGAACAAGGAATCGCGGGTATTGACAACGTCACGTTGCATTCCGGCTCCGCTTATATGATCTCGCGTGCGACGTTTCCCGGCTATTTCCTCAAAGAAAAAGGGGTTGTGGACGACTGCCATTGCCAGATCGATCTGCAACTCTTCCGTGAACATTTGGCTCCAGCGCTGGGGATTACCCATCGTTTTGTCGGCAGTGAACCGTTTTGTCCTCTGACCTGTGCCTATAACCAGCGAATGCACGACATTTTACACGATCCGAAGCGCAGCGGCCCGGTTATTGAGGTCGTCGAGCTGGCGCGGGTAGAGAAAAACGGCACGGCTATTTCCGCCTCTCGCGTCAGAAAACTGTATAGCGAACGTAATTGGCCGGCGCTAAGCGCGCTGGTGCCTGATGGTACCCTGGCATATCTGCAGCGGCATGCCGCCAGACACACTGAAACCATATGACGTAACACCGTTAACAAGGAACATAACTAATGAAAATCATTAAAGATGCCCTGGCAGGCACGCTGGAATCCAGCGATGTGATGATCAGGATTGGTCCATCCAGCGAGCCAGGAATTCGGCTGGAGCTAGAGAGTCTGGTGAAGCAGCAGTTTGGCGCGGCGATTGAGCAAGTCGTGCGCGAAACGCTGGCGAAGCTGGGCGTTGAACGCGCGCTGGTTAGCGTCGATGACAAAGGCGCGCTGGAGTGTATTTTACGCGCCCGAGTGCAGGCGGCGGCGCTGCGCGCTGCAGAACAAACGGAAATTCAATGGAGTGCGTTATGAGACCACGTCGCAGTATGTTGTTTATCCCCGGCGCAAATGCGGCCATGTTGAGCACCTCGTTTGTCTACGGTGCGGACGCGGTGATGTTCGACTTAGAAGACGCCGTAGCGTTACGTGAGAAAGATACCGCCCGTCTTTTAGTCCATCACGCGCTTCAACATCCGTTCTATCAGGATGTTGAAAAAGTGGTGCGCATTAATCCACTGAACACGCCGTTTGGTCTGGCCGATCTTGAGGCCGTCGTGCGTGGTGGCGCGGATATTGTGCGTCTACCGAAAACCGACAGCAAAAACGATGTGCTGGAGCTGGAAGCGCAGGTCGAACGGATCGAACGTGAATGTGGACGTGAGGTCGGCAGTACCAGGCTGATGGCGGCGATCGAATCAGCGAAAGGCGTGGTCAATGCCGTCGACATCGCCACCTCCAGCCCGCGCATGGTGGCAATTGCGCTGGCGGCATTTGATTACGTGATGGATATGGGCACCAGCCGGGGCGATGGCACCGAGCTGTTCTACGCCCGCTGCGCAGTGCTGCACGCGGCGCGTGTTGCGGGTATTGCCGCCTATGATGTTGTTTGGTCGGATATCAATAATGAAGAAGGCTTCCTGAAGGAAGTGCAGTTGGCGAAAGGACTTGGTTTTAACGGTAAGTCCTTAGTGAATCCACGTCAGATTGAGCTGTTACATCAGGCTTATTCTCCGACACGTAAAGAAGTTGAGCATGCGTATGAGGTGATTGCCGCCGCTGAAGAGGCTGAGTCTCGCGGTCTGGGCGTCGTTTCACTCAACGGCAAAATGATTGACGGCCCGATTATCGACCACGCGCGCAAAGTGGTGGCGCTGTCGGCTTCCGGTATTCGTGATTAAGGAAGGAACCATGAAAGAGACTGTAACCATGCTCAACCAGCAATATGTCGTACCGGAAGGATTACAGCCCTACCAGGGGGTAACAGCGAACAGCCCGTGGCTTGCCTGTGAAACGGAAAAGCGTCGGCGTAAAATTTGTGACTCGCTTGAAGAGGCTATTCGTCGTTCCGGGCTTAAAAATGGCATGACGATATCCTTCCACCATGCGTTTCGTGGTGGCGACAAAGTTGTCAATATGGTGATGGCGAAGCTGGCGGAAATGGGATTCCGCGATCTGACGCTTGCCTCCAGCTCATTAATTGATGCCCACTGGCCGCTTATCGAACACATTAAAAATGGCGTGGTGCGGCAGATTTACACCTCCGGGCTGCGCGGCAAGTTAGGGGAAGAGATCTCCGCTGGCCTGATGGAAAACCCGGTACAGATCCACTCTCACGGTGGCCGCGTAAAACTGATTCAGAGCGGTGAGCTGAATATTGATGTCGCTTTCCTCGGCGTGCCGTGCTGCGACGAATTTGGTAATGCGAACGGTTTTAGCGGCAAGTCACGCTGCGGCTCTTTGGGGTATGCGCAGGTTGATGCGCAGTACGCTAAATGTGTGGTGCTCCTGACTGAAGAGTGGGTCGAATTCCCCAATTATCCGGCCAGTATCGCGCAGGATCAGGTTGATTTGATCGTGCAGGTGGATGAGGTAGGGGATCCGGAAAAAATTACCGCGGGCGCGATTCGTCTGTCCAGCAACCCGCGTGAACTGTTGATCGCCCGGCAGGCGGCCAATGTGATCGAACACTCCGGTTATTTTTGTGACGGTTTCTCGCTGCAAACCGGCACCGGTGGCGCTTCTCTGGCGGTCACCCGTTTCCTGGAAGACAAAATGCGTCGCCACAACATTACGGCGAGTTTTGGCCTGGGCGGGATCACCGGCACCATGGTGGATCTGCATGAGAAAGGGTTGATCAAAGCGCTGCTGGATACGCAATCATTCGATGGCGATGCCGCCCGTTCGCTGGCGCAGAATCCACATCATATTGAAATCTCAACCAATCAATACGCGAACCCCGCTTCTAAAGGCGCGGCATGCGAACGCCTGAACGTGGTGATGCTGAGCGCACTGGAAATTGACGTGAATTTCAACGTTAACGTGATGACCGGTTCAAACGGCGTACTGCGTGGCGCATCGGGCGGCCATAGCGATACGGCAGCAGGGGCCGATCTCACCATTATTACCGCACCGCTGGTCCGTGGCCGAATCCCATGCGTGGTGGAAAAAGTGCTGACTACCGTCACGCCTGGAGCAAGTGTTGATGTGCTGGTTACCGACCATGGTATTGCGGTGAACCCTGCGCGTCAGGATCTGCTTGATAACCTGCGTGCTGCAGGTGTGGCGCTGATGACCATCGAACAACTGCAACAGCGCGCTGAGCAACTGACCGGTAAACCGCAGCCGATTGAGTTTACCGATCGGGTGGTGGCTGTGGTGCGTTATCGCGACGGTTCAGTGATTGACGTGATTCGCCAGGTTAAAGGCTGATGAAGGGCACAGACCTGCTGTACCAGGGCCAGGCAGTTACGCTGGAGGAGATGCTACAAGCGCGCGATAAACGTGCCGCCAGGCAGCGTCAGGCGTTGAACTGCTATCGGCTACCGTTGATTTCCCTCACGCTGGTTGCACCGGGCGCCGTTAAAAACTCAGCGGTCTGGCGGCGTGTCGCCGATTACGCAATTGCCGAAATACTGGCGCTTTGCGAACAGAAGGAGTGGGTCAACGTCTGGGAAATGCAGGTAAATGAACGCAGCGGCCCGGAATGGATGGCAGCGGTCTGTGCGCCGGCAATGGCGTTGAAACAGCACATGTCGACACTAGAGATGAGCCATCCGTTAGGGCGGCTTTGGGACATCGACATTATTGATAGCGACGGTAAGTCGCTATCACGCCGTGAACTCGGGCATCCTGCCCGGCCATGTTTGATATGCCAGCAGGATGCTCATCTCTGTGCCCGGGGCAAGCATCACACCCTTGACCTTTTGTTGGATGAAATTGCACGAAGGATTGAATGCTATGAACGTGAGCGTTGTGACTGAACGGCGTACGCCAGCGTACTCATCGCTGGCGGCTGGCGAACTTAATGGGTTGGTTGCAAGAGCGCTGCTGACGGAAGCCAGGCTGACACCAAAACCCGGTCTGGTCGATATTCGTAATTCGGGAGCGCATAGGGATATGGATCTGGCGGCATTTGAACGTAGCACTACCGCCATTGCTCCGTGGATGGAAAAGTTTTTTATCATGGGCAACAACACGGCGGCGCTGGCGGCAGAAAATGTCCTGGTGATGCTGCGTCCGCTGGGGATGGCCTGTGAGAACGATATGCTACAGGCGACCAATGGTGTGAATACCCATCGCGGGGCGATTTTCGCTTTTGGCCTGCTGAGCGCAGCGATTGGCCGACTTCTCGCGCGGGGAGAACCGTTGGAGCAAAATCGTATCTGCGACCAGGTTGCCCGCCTGAGTCGGAATATTGTTGCCCACGAGCTCTCAGCAAAAAAAGCGGGAAAACTGACAAAGAGTGAAACCCATTTCCAGTGCTATGGCCTGTCGGGCGCGCGGGGAGAAGCGGAAAGCGGTTTTCGAACCGTCAGAACGCAGGCTTTGCCGGTGTTTAACCGGGTCGTGCAGGAGCATGACGATACCCATCTTGCCCTGCTGCAAACATTGTTGCATCTGATGGCGTGGAATGATGATACCAATCTGGTGTCACGGGGAGGCCTGGAAGGGCTTTACTACGTGCAGCAGCAGGCACAAAAATTGTTGTGGCAAGGGGGCGTATTGGTTGAGGGGGGCATTGAAGCGATGCAGTCCCTCGATGATGAACTCATCCTGCGTAACTTAAGCCCTGGCGGTAGCGCGGATTTACTGGCAGTGACCTGGTTTTTAAGTCATTTTCCTGCCGGTTCCCTCTATCCTGAGTAAGTTTCTCTTCTTTCATTCTCTCCAGCAATGATTCATCCTGCGGGATGAATCATGTCTTTTACTGATATCGCTCCCTGTTTATCATTAATTTCTAATTATCGGCGATTTTAGATGGCGGCCTCCGGGCGCGCTGGTTACTCTGAAAACGGTTTACGCAATTTTTACAAAAGAGAATAGCTATGCATGAAGCACAGATCCGCGTTGCGATTGTCGGCGCCGGTGGCCGCATGGGACGGCAGTTAATCCAGGCCGCCATGGCGATGGAAGGTGTTCAGCTGGGTGCCGCGCTGGAGCGCGAAGGCTCTTCATTGCTGGGTAGCGATGCGGGCGAACTGGCAGGCGTGGGGAAAACGGACGTCATCATTCAAAGCGATCTGGCGTCGGTCAAAGATGATTTCGATGTTCTGGTCGATTTTACCCGTCCTGAAGGCACACTGGCGCATCTGGCATTCTGCCGTAAACATGGTAAAGGGATGGTGATTGGTACTACCGGCTTTGACGACGCCGGTAAACAGGCCATTCGCGAGGCGTCGCAAGAGATTGCGATCGTTTTCGCCGCAAACTTTAGCGTCGGCGTTAACGTCATGCTCAAGCTGCTGGAGAAAGCCGCGAAGGTAATGGGCGACTACACCGATATTGAAATTATTGAAGCGCACCACCGCCATAAAGTGGATGCACCGTCGGGTACGGCGCTGGCAATGGGCGAGGCAATCGCCGGGGCGCTGGATAAAGATCTGAAGGACTGCGCGGTCTACTCGCGTGAAGGTTATACCGGCGAGCGCGTACCGGGAACGATTGGCTTTGCAACCGTTCGGGCGGGCGACATCGTCGGCGAACATACCGCGATGTTTGCCGATATTGGCGAGCGCGTAGAGATTACGCATAAAGCTTCTAGCCGCATGACGTTTGCAAATGGCGCGTTGCGATCGGCATTATGGCTAAAAACGAAGAAAAATGGGCTATTTGACATGCGGGATGTGCTGGGACTGGATGTACTATAACGACTAAATACCTTCGTGATGTGGTTGTGGTAATCAAGATTAATTGATTACAAAGGGCAATATATTATTGCCCTTTTGTTTTTTGCCCCCCGGTTATTCGGTCAGATAAATAACGCCTTTCACCATTCATGTTTCGACAGTTTCTTCGCCCACGATATGTTCTGCCGTTGTTTTCGCGTTAAGAATAGTCAGTTTAAAGACATCCGGGCCAACGGCATCCATTTGCGTGACGTAATTGCCATTACGATAAATGCGGTTAATTAGTCCTTCAGGCGCATCGGTACGGGCCATTACGTTCAACGGGAAAAATACTGCCTGAACTGATGTTAGTCATATTCAGCCGCAGTGGCTTACCGTATGCAAAAGGCACCTCGACCAGACTGATAAGACTGATATCCATCGTGGGGTTAGCGCTGTTCCTCGGGGGCGTTTTATCTCTTTTGTTTCAATAGGTTAGCTTTTTTTATGCTGTAGTGAGGCTGGTTGTGGTTCAATCGTATGCGCTAGTCTTAAAGAAAAAGAAGTTAGACCTTTATATCGCGATTGTGATTCTCATTACATTATCTTAATTTGCTGTTTTTGTCGATTTTTTGATATGTTTGGTTTGTTTTTTATTTTAACAAGTGATTGATTTTTAAATTATTTTTATAGTTAATTTGCTTTATTTTGAATTTTTATTCACTTAATGGTGTTAATGGTTGTTAAATTAATTTTTATCGTTGTTTTTCGTTGTTTTAATGTGAAATTTGACCATTTGGTCCACTTTTTATCGTTCCAGTCAGCTTTTTTCGAAATCAAGGAAGCGCAAGCGTTTTCTATCGTCACTTAGTTGATCTTTTTGCCTCTTAAATAGGATAACTTCCTTATAATGTGCAAAATAACATAAAAAACACCCTCTTTAAGTTGACTTTTATCCGGCTTAACTTCAGAATGCCGCCGTTTGCCAGAAATCCACGGGTAAGCAAATTTGCATTGCTTCATACTGACTGAATGAATTAATATGCAAATAAAGTGAGTGAATATTCTCTGGAGGGTGTTTTGATTAAGTCAGCGCTATTGGTTCTGGAAGACGGAACCCAGTTTCACGGTCGGGCCATTGGGGCAACGGGTTCGGCGGTTGGGGAAGTCGTTTTCAATACTTCAATGACCGGTTATCAAGAAATCCTCACTGATCCTTCCTATTCCCGCCAAATCGTCACTCTTACTTATCCCCATATTGGTAATGTCGGCACCAATGAAGCCGATGAAGAATCTTCTCAGGTTCATGCGCAAGGTTTAGTGATTCGCGATCTGCCGTTGATTGCCAGCAACTTCCGTAACACCGAAGACCTCTCTTCTTACCTGAAACGCCATAACATCGTGGCGATTGCCGATATCGATACCCGCAAGCTGACGCGTCTGCTGCGTGAGAAAGGCGCACAGAACGGCTGCATCATTGCAGGCGATAGCCCGGATGCGAAGCTGGCGCTGGAAAAAGCGAAAGCATTTCCTGGACTGAACGGTATGGATCTGGCGAAAGAAGTGACCACGGCGGAAACTTACCGCTGGACGCAGGGTAGCTGGACGCTGAAAGACGGTTTACCGGAAGCGAAATCTGAGGATGACCTGCCGTTCCACGTGGTGGCCTACGATTTTGGCGCCAAGCGCAACATCCTGCGCATGCTGGCGGATCGCGGCTGCCGCCTGACGGTGGTGCCAGCGCAGACCTCTGCTGAAGAGGTGCTGAAAATGAACCCGGACGGCATCTTCCTGTCGAACGGCCCTGGCGACCCGGCGCCGTGCGACTACGCCATCGAGGCGATTAAGAAATTCCTCCAGACCGACATTCCGCTATTTGGCATCTGCCTCGGCCATCAGCTGCTGGCGCTGGCGAGCGGTGCGAGGACCGTTAAGATGAAGTTCGGCCATCACGGCGGCAACCATCCGGTAAAAGATATGGACCGAAACGTGGTGATGATTACCGCGCAGAACCACGGCTTTGCGGTGGATGAAGACTCGCTGCCAGCCAACCTGCGCGTGACCCACAAGTCGCTGTTCGACGGCACCCTGCAGGGCATTCACCGTACCGATAAACCGGCGTTCAGCTTCCAGGGCCACCCGGAAGCCAGCCCCGGCCCGCACGATGCTGCACCGCTGTTCGACCACTTTATCGAGCTTATTGAGCAATACCGTCAGTCCGCGAAATAATCAGGAGTAATAAGAGCCATGCCAAAACGTACAGATATAAAAAGTATCCTGATTCTGGGCGCGGGCCCGATTGTTATCGGTCAGGCGTGTGAGTTTGACTACTCCGGCGCTCAGGCGTGTAAAGCGCTGCGCGAAGAGGGCTACCGCGTTATTCTGGTGAACTCCAACCCGGCCACCATCATGACCGACCCGGAAATGGCCGATGCCACCTACATCGAGCCGATTCACTGGGAAGTGGTGCGCAAAATCATTGAAAAAGAGCGTCCGGATGCGGTGCTGCCGACCATGGGCGGCCAGACAGCGCTGAACTGCGCGCTGGAGCTGGAGCGGCAGGGCGTGCTCGAAGAGTTCGGCGTCACCATGATTGGCGCCACCGCCGACGCCATTGATAAAGCCGAAGACCGTCGTCGCTTCGATATCGCGATGAAGAAAATTGGTCTCGACACCGCGCGTTCCGGTATCGCGCACACTATGGAAGAAGCGCTGGCGGTTGCCGCTGACGTGGGCTTCCCGTGCATTATTCGTCCGTCCTTTACTATGGGTGGCACCGGCGGCGGTATCGCTTACAACCGTGAAGAGTTCGAAGAAATCTGCGAACGCGGTCTGGACCTCTCGCCAACCAACGAGCTGCTGATTGATGAATCGCTGATCGGCTGGAAAGAGTACGAGATGGAAGTGGTGCGTGATAAAAACGACAACTGCATCATCGTCTGCTCTATCGAAAACTTCGACGCAATGGGTATCCATACTGGGGACTCGATCACCGTGGCCCCGGCACAGACGCTGACCGACAAAGAATACCAAATCATGCGTAACGCCTCGATGGCGGTACTGCGTGAAATCGGCGTCGAAACCGGCGGTTCTAACGTCCAGTTCGCAGTGAACCCGAAAAACGGTCGTCTGATCGTTATCGAAATGAACCCGCGCGTCTCCCGCTCCTCGGCGCTGGCGTCGAAAGCCACCGGCTTCCCGATTGCCAAAGTGGCCGCCAAACTGGCGGTGGGTTATACCCTCGACGAGCTGATGAACGACATCACCGGTGGCCGTACACCGGCCTCCTTCGAGCCGTCTATCGACTACGTTGTCACCAAAATTCCGCGCTTTAACTTCGAGAAATTCGCCGGTGCCAACGACCGTCTGACCACCCAGATGAAATCGGTCGGGGAAGTGATGGCGATTGGCCGCACGCAGCAGGAATCCCTGCAGAAAGCGCTGCGCGGCCTGGAAGTGGGCGCCACCGGTTTCGACCCGAAAGTCAGCCTCGACGACCCGGAAGCGCTGACCAAAATCCGCCGCGAGCTGAAAGACGCGGGCGCCGAGCGTATCTGGTACATCGCCGATGCTTTCCGCGCGGGCTTGTCTGTGGATGGCGTGTTCAACCTGACCAACATCGACCGCTGGTTCCTGGTGCAAATTGAAGAGCTGGTGCGTCTGGAAGAGAAAGTGGCTGAAGTCGGGATTACCGGCCTCAACGCCGACTTCCTGCGTCAGCTCAAGCGCAAAGGGTTTGCCGATGCGCGTCTGGCGAAACTGGCGGGCGTGCGCGAGGCGGAAATCCGCAAGCTACGCGACCAGTATGACCTGCACCCGGTCTACAAGCGTGTGGATACCTGCGCGGCGGAATTCGCCACCGATACCGCCTATATGTACTCCACTTATGAAGATGAGTGCGAAGCGAACCCGTCCGTTGATCGCGATAAAATCATGGTCCTCGGCGGCGGCCCGAACCGTATCGGCCAGGGCATCGAATTTGACTACTGCTGCGTACACGCCTCGCTGGCGCTGCGCGAAGACGGTTACGAAACCATTATGGTCAACTGTAACCCGGAAACCGTCTCCACCGACTACGACACCTCCGACCGCCTGTACTTCGAGCCGGTGACGCTGGAAGACGTGCTGGAAATCGTGCGCATCGAGAAGCCGAAAGGTGTGATCGTACAGTACGGCGGCCAGACGCCGCTGAAGCTGGCGCGCGCGCTGGAAGCGGCAGGCGTGCCGGTTATCGGCACCAGCCCGGACGCCATCGACCGCGCGGAAGACCGTGAACGCTTCCAGCATGCGGTTGACCGTCTGAAGCTGAAGCAACCGGCCAACGCCACCGTCACCGCCATTGAACAAGCGGTTGAGAAGGCGAAAGAAATTGGCTACCCGCTGGTGGTACGTCCGTCTTACGTGCTGGGCGGTCGGGCGATGGAAATTGTCTACGACGAAGCCGACCTGCGTCGCTACTTCCAGACAGCGGTCAGCGTCTCTAACGATGCGCCGGTACTGCTGGACCGCTTCCTTGATGACGCGGTTGAAGTGGACGTGGACGCTATCTGCGACGGCGAAATGGTGCTGATTGGCGGCATTATGGAGCACATTGAGCAGGCGGGCGTACACTCCGGCGACTCCGCCTGTTCCCTGCCGGCCTACACGCTGAGCCAGGAAATTCAGGACGTGATGCGCCAGCAGGTGCAGAAGCTGGCTTTCGAGTTGCAGGTGCGCGGCCTGATGAACGTACAGTTTGCGGTCAAGGACAACGAAGTCTACCTGATTGAGGTCAACCCGCGCGCGGCGCGTACCGTACCGTTCGTCTCCAAAGCCACCGGCGTGCCGCTGGCGAAAGTGGCGGCGCGCGTGATGGCCGGCAAATCGCTGACCGAGCAGGGCGTGACCCAAGAAATTATCCCGCCGTACTACTCGGTGAAAGAAGTGGTGCTGCCGTTCAACAAATTCCCCGGCGTTGACCCGCTGTTAGGGCCAGAAATGCGCTCTACCGGGGAAGTGATGGGCGTCGGTCGTACCTTCGCGGAAGCGTTCGCCAAGGCACAGTTGGGCAGTAACTCCACGATGAAGAAACAGGGCCGTGCGCTGCTCTCGGTTCGCGAAGGCGACAAAGAGCGCGTGGTGGATCTCGCGGCCAAGCTGCTGAAACAGGGCTTTGAGCTGGATGCCACCCACGGTACGGCGATTGTGCTGGGCGAAGCCGGTATCAACCCGCGTCTGGTGAATAAGGTGCATGAAGGTCGTCCGCACATTCAGGACCGCATCAAGAATGGCGAATATACCTATATCATCAATACCACCGCAGGCCGCCGCGCGATTGAAGACTCCAGGGTGATTCGTCGTAGCGCGCTGCAGTATAAAGTGCATTATGACACCACGCTGAACGGCGGTTTTGCAACGACGATGGCGCTCAATGCCGATGCCACCGAGAAGGTAACCTCGGTGCAGGAAATGCACGCGCAGATCAAAAAGTCGTAAATAAAGGGTCCGGTGGATATTGCTCTAACCGGACCTGTAATATAATTCTGAAAGGGTTTCTGTAAAGAAACCCTTTTTTTATCTTGCGTAAGGTCATTCCTGGAGAAGTCCGTTTCCGTAACCACATTTTCTATGTAATAAGCACGATATTGCTCACACTAATCAATATTTAAGTCGCATACTATCTTGCATATCCACAATTTTAATATGGCTTAGTTTTTATTAGTTTGGACAGGCCGTAGCCAGATTTTTAATTTGTGAAATGGTGTGCTTATGTGTGAAAAATATGTTGAAAGACCGCTTTATTTGTTAATTGCTGACTGGATGATGGCAGAGAACCGATGGATCACGGCCAGGGAGATTTCCCGTCAATTTGATATTGAACACTGCAAAGCAATTAATACGCTCTCCTATATTCTGTCAGAAGTGGGGGAAATTGTTTGTGAAGTGAAGATGATCCCTAACCAGATTGCAGGACGGGGCTGCCAGTGCCAGCGTCTGGTGAAAGTCGTGAGTATCGACTCTCAACTCTATCGCCGATTGAATCATAATTTGCAGGAAAGAAAAGTGAGCGTGGCGAAAGCGCCGCGACTGTCTGCCGTTCCTCCCACAGAGCTAAACCGTGAGCAGAAATGGCAGATGATGCTCTCCAAGAGTATGCGTCGATAATTGTCTGTTTACCTGCTGGCGGGGTAAACGGTAATTGACGCGTAGGCCGGATAAGCGTGAGCGCATCCGGCATCAATTACTGTGCTGATTTTGGCTTCACGTCCGTCGTGCCTTTCAGGCGCGGCCGGTTTTCTTCGACCTGCGTTAACGGCTTCGTTTCAGATAACCCCGTTCGACAGCGGATCGCAAGATCCTGATATTCTTTAGTGTTGAGGCGTTTCCAGTGCAGCTCCTGATCCGTAACCTGGCGTAGTACGCGCGCCGGTGAACCCACCAGCAGTTGCCTTGCCTCACCCTGAAATCCGGCTTTGACAAAACTCATGGCGGCGACAATGCTCTCTTCGCCAATCACTGCGCCGTCCATAATGACGCTATTCATGCCGACCAGGGCGTCCCGTCCCACCACGCAGCCATGTAAAATAGCGCCGTGGCCGATATGGCCGTTTTCATGCACGATGGTATCGGTATCGCAGTAGCCATGCATAATGCAGCCATCCTGCAGATTAGATCCTGCCTCCAGGATCAGGCGGCCATAATCCCCACGCAATGACGCGAGTGGGCCAATATAAACGCCGGCGCCCACGATGACATCGCCAATCAGCACGGCGCTGGGATGGACAAACGCGTCCGGGTGTACCACCGGGATCAGTCCTTCAAAGGCGTAATAGCTCATGGTTGTACCTCTGTTTTTTTGCCGGATGGCGGCGTAAACACCTTATCCGGCCTACGGTTGCGCATGTGCTGTAGGCCGGATAAGCGAAACGCCATCCGGCATAGTCACATTAACGACCCTTCCACACCGGATCGCGTTTTTCGGCAAATGCCTGCGGTCCTTCGAGCGCATCTTCTGAATGCAGTACCGACGGATAATGCTTCAGTACGCCGCTGCGGATGTAGCGGTAGCCTTCTTCTACCGGCATTTCGCTGGTCGCGCGATAAATCTCTTTTAGCGCCGCGATAGCCAGCGGGGCGCTATTGACCAGTTGTTGCGCCAGTTCGCGAGCGCTCTCCATCAGTTCGCTCTGGCTGACAACGCGGTTCACGATCCCCCAACGCAGCGCTTCTTCGGCGCTCATTCGTCTGCCGGTCATCACCATTTCGTTGACGATAGCCGGTGGCAGCAGCTTAGGCAGACGCAATACGCCGCCGCTGTCAGGCACGATGCCGAGCTTTGCTTCCGGCAGCGCGAAGCTGGCGTTTTCGGCGCAGACAATAAAGTCCGCCGCCAGCGCCAGCTCAAAACCGCCGCCAAACGCGTAGCCGTTCACCGCGGCGATAACCGGCTTATCGAGGTCAAATATTTCGGTTAAACCGGCAAAGCCGCCGGGACCAAAATCGGCATCCGGCGCTTCACCTTCCGCTGCCGCTTTTAAGTCCCAGCCAGCAGAAAAGAATTTCTCCCCGCCGCCGGTAATGATTGCTACGCGTAATTCCGGATCGTCACGGAAATTAAGAAAAGCTTCACCCATTGCAAAGCTGGTTTTGGCGTCAATGGCATTCGCTTTAGGTCGGTCGAGGGTAATTTCCAGGATCGGGCCGTTACGGGTCAGATGTAATGACTCACTCATAGTTCATCTCCAGATAAATAGTTTCCCGGCGGGAGGGATTCCTGCCGGAAGGTTTATTTCAGATTTTTTTTGATTATTTTTCCTGAACAGTTGCGCGGCAGGTCAGTTCTGATCTCCATAAAAGAGGGAACCTTGAATTTCGCCATATTGTTTTCGCAGAAGCTGAAAAACTCGGCCTCGCTTAATGTTTCACCTTCATTAAGGACGATAAACGCTTTAATGGCTTCATCACGGATCGCATCTTTAATACCGACCACCACAATGTCCTGAATTTTCGGATGCGCAGAAATAATATTTTCCAGCTCGACGCAGGAGACATTTTCCCCGCCGCGTTTAATCATGTTGCAGCGTCTGTCGACAAAATAGAAATAGCCATCCTCATCCTGGTAACCCGAATCACCGGTATGTAACCAGCCCTCTGGTTCCAGCGCCCTGGCGGTTGCCTCCGGCTGCATGTAATACTCTTTGAAGATAGTCTTGCCGGGGATGCCTTTAATACAGATTTCGCCAATTTCTCCGGCGGGCAGCGGGCGATTTTGATCGTCGCGAATTTCAGCTTCATAGCTAAAACCCACGCGACCAATGGAAGGCCAGCGCCGTTTGTCTCCGGGACGGTCGCCAATAATTCCGACAATGGTTTCAGTCATACCATAAGAGGTCAGCAGCCTGACGCCAAAGCGTTCGGTAAAGGCGTCTTTTTCCTGCGCGGATAGATTGAGATAGAACATCACTTCGCGCAGATGATGCTGCCTGTCCGTTGGTGCGGCGGGTTGGACCATCAGCGTGCGGATCATCATCGGGATGCACTCGGTCACCGTCGCCTGATATTTACGTACCTGATCCCAGAAGGCCCTGGCGCTGTACTTTTCCAGGAGCACAAAGGTGCTGCCGGCGGAAAAGGCTGGCATTGCGGCGGTACACTGGCAGTCGATATGAAACGCGGGCATCACCGTCATGTACACGTCATCATCGCGCAGGGCGATTTGCCAGGCAGAGTAGTAGCCTGCAAAACGCAGGTTATAGTGGGTAATCACCACCCCTTTTGGACGCGAGGTGGTACCGGAGGTAAACAGAATTTCCGCCGTATCGTCAGTGGATAACGCGGGCGTATAGCACAGCGTGGCCGACTGGCGTGCTTGTAGTTGGGTAAAGTGGCTCACGCCGTCGTCAGCCGGAAGCTGCTCGCCAATCAGACAGATATGATTAAGCGGAGTGCTATTGTCCTGGCGTATTTCACGGTACATAGGATAAAACTGGGCGCTGGTAACCAGCAGACTCACCTGGCTGTTTTGCAGGATCCAGGCGCTTTCTTCGCCCAGTAAGCGGGCATTAATCGGCACCATAATGGCGCCGATTTTTGCCAGCCCAAACCAGCAAAAGATGAATTCCGGACAGTTATCCAGATGCAGCGCGACCCTATCACCCTTGCGGATCCCTAAGGAGTAAAAAAGGTTCGCCGTGCGGTTAATCTCTTCATTGAGCGAGGCATAGCTAAACTGCCGAACGATTCCCTCACAGGATTCGAAAATTAACGCCGTTTTATCTCCGTACACCCCGGCCAGGTCGTCCCACATCTGACGTAAGTTTTGTCCGCCAACGATATCCATATTGCTTTATCCACTGAAATCAGGCGTGAGCGCTAACCGGAAAACCGATTAGCGCATCGCGTTTAATCCTCAACTTTGGCCAGGCCTTTGCCGACCAGTTCCTTAATATCTGCTTCGCTATAACCAATGTTTTTCAGAATGGCGGCGGTATCCATGCCGTGTGATGGCATGCCACGCCAGATTTTCCCCGGGTTGTTTTTAAATTTCGGCATGATGTTCGGCCCTTTACAGGTGCGACCGTCCATTGTTTGCCACTGAGTAATCGATTCGCGGGCAACGTACTGCGGGTTACCTTCCAGTTCCGGAATGGTGAGCACCTTCGCACAGGCGATATTCAGCTCAGCAAAACGCGCCTGAACGTCGGCGATGGTGTGTGTTGCCAGCCAGGCGTCCAGTTTCTCTTCGACGAGCGGGCCGTAAGGGCATTCCACGCGATGGATGAGCTGCGTGCCTTCCGGAACTTCCGGCGTACCGAGAATATGGGCCAGACCAATATCTTTAAAACACTCGTTGATTTGCGTGATGCCGACCAACTCCATGACGATGTAGCCATCGGCGCATTTATACAGGCCGCAGCCGGCGTAGTAGGGGTCTTTCCCTTTCGTCATACGTGGACAGATTTCGCCGCCGTTGAAGTAGTCCATCATGAAATACTGACCCATGCGCAGCATCACTTCGTACATGGCGATATCGATGCTTTCACCTTTACCCGTTTCGCGTACTTTGTGCAGGGCCGCCAGCGCGGCTGTCGTCGCGGTCATCCCGGAGAAGTAATCGGCGGTATACGGGAAGGCTGGCATCGGCTGATCAACGTCGCCGTTTTGGATCAGATAACCACTGAATGCCTGCGCGATGGTGTTATACGCCGGAAGATTGGTGTACTCCTCGGTACCATACTGGCCGAAGCCGGAAAGGTGGGCAATGACCAGTTTCGGGTTATGTTCCCACAGCACTTCATCAGTAATACCACGGCGGGCAAAGGCCGGGCCTTTACTGGCTTCAATGAAAATATCGGTGGTTTCCATCAGTTTCAGAAACGCTTCCCGACCTTCATCTTTGAAAATATTCAGCGACAGGGCGTGCAGGTTGCGGCGTGAGAGCTGCGGGTAGTTAGGCTGTACGCGGATGGTATCGGCCCATGCGACGTTTTCAATCCAGATAACCTCGGCGCCCCATTCGGCGAACATCTGTCCGGCGAATGGACCGGCGATTTCGATTCCTGAAAAAACAACGCGTACCCCAGCAAGCGGGCCAAAGGTTGGCATTGGTAAATGATTCATCATTTTTCTCCTGGCATTTTTTGCGGTATGTAGGCCGGATAAGCACAGCGCCATCCGGCATGATTGCCTGATGGCGACGCCCCGCGTCTTATCAGGCCTACAAGGGATCGATTAGCGGTATTGCTTGAGTACCGCACGACCCAACGTCAGGATCTGCATTTCATCAGAACCACCAGAAACACGGTCAACGCGCAGGTCACGCCAGAAACGCGTGATGCGGTGGTTGCCCGCGATACCAACACCTCCCAGTACCTGCATGGCGGTGTCTACCACTTCAAACGCGGCGTTGGCGCAGAAGTATTTGCACATTGCCGCGTCGCCGGAGGTAATCGTGCCGTTATCCGCTTTCCACGCGGCTTCCAGCAGCATATTTTTCATGGAGTTCAGTTTGATCGCCATATGCGCAAACTTCTCCTGAATCAGCTGGAAACGACCAATAGCTTCACCAAACTGCACGCGCTGATTAGCGTAACGCGCAGCGTCTTCAAAAGCGCACATTGCAGTACCGTAGTTGGTCAGCGCGACGAGGAAGCGCTCATGGTCAAACTCTTCTTTCACGCGATTGAAGCCGTTACCTTCCCGACCGAACATGTCTTTCTCGTCCAGTTCAACGTCGTCAAAGGTGATTTCACAGCAGCTATCCATGCGCAGACCGAGTTTCTCCAGTTTGTTGACCTTGATACCTGCTTTGCTCATGTCCACAAACCACTCGGTGTAAACCGGTTTATCCGGCGATGCACCGTCTCTCGCCATGACCACGATGTACGGGGTATAGGCGCTACTGGTGATAAAGCACTTACTGCCATTGAGATAAACCTTACCATTTTTGCGTGTATAAGTGGTTTTCAGACTACCAACATCCGATCCCGCTCCCGGTTCGGTGATAGCAGAGTTCCACATCTGCTTACCGGTGCCCCGGAAGGCCATGATTTTATCAATTTGCTCCTGAGTTCCTTCACGCAGGAAAGTGTTAAAACCTCCCGGCAATTGGTACAACACGTAAGTTGGCGCGCCAAGACGTCCCAGCTCCATCCAGACGGCAGCGACGGTAACAAAACCCGCTTCCAGACCGCCGTGTTCTTCCGGGATCAGCAGGCTATCAATACCCATATCCGCCAGTGCTTTTACAAAACGCTCAGGGTAGACGCTGTCACGATCGCACTCGGCAAAATAAGCTTCCCAGTTCTCACTGGCCATCAGTTCGCGAATACCGGCGACAAACAGCTCCTGTTCGTCATTTAAGTTGAAATCCATCTTTCAGCCTCTTGATCAATTGGGTTAATAAGAATTACTTGTCTTTCCAGTGCACTTTGGCGTCTTTAATAAAGGACAGCGTCACCATAATGTTGACGAAGAACAGCGGGCATCCTCCGGCGATAATCGCGGTCTGAATCGGCTTCAACCCACCCAGCGCCAGCAGAACAATACCGATGATGCCGACCAGCACCGACCAGCCGATACGCACTAACAGAGGCGGCTCTTCACCATCGCGAACTTCACGACAGGTCGACATCGCCAGGGTGTAAGAGCAGGCGTTAATCAGCGTGACGGTGGCAATAAAGCAGAGGATGAAGAAGCCCCACATGGTGGCGGTGCTGAGCGGCAAGGCGGCCCAGGTTTCGATAATGGCGCGCGCCACGCCGTGTTGCTCAATGAGTTGCGGGATGTTGAGGATGTTTTTATCCATCAGCAGCAGCGTGTTACTGCCCAGCACTGTCCACAGGATCCAGGTAGACGCGGTCAGACCCATCACCATCCCGAAGCACAGTTCACGTACGGTACGACCACGGGAAATACGGGCCAGGAAGATACTCATCTGGATGGCGTAAATAACCCACCACGCCCAGTAGAAAACAGTCCAGCCCTGTGGGAAGCCGCCTTTACCGATGGCGTCGGTATAGAACAGCATCCGTGGCAGGTGCATTAACAGCATCCCGACGGAGTCGGTGAAGTAGTTCATGATGAAGCTGGCGCCGCTGACGATAAACACCCAGCCGAGCATCAGGAAGCTCAGGTAGCTACGCACATCGCTGGCGATTCTGACCCCTTTTTGCAGGCCGCAGGCCACGCAAATCGCGTTCAGAATGATCCAGCAGGTAATGATGATGGCATCCAATTGCAGCGTATGCGGAATACCGAACAGCCATTGCATACACTCGGTGACCAGCGGGGTAGCCAGACCGAGGCTGGTGCCCATCGCGAAGATCAGCGCCACCAGGTAGAAGTTATCGACGATGGTACCGAACAACCCTTTCGCATGCTTTTCACCGACGAGCGGTACCAGCGTGGAGCTGGGACGGATGACATCCATCTTGCGTACAAAGAAGAAGTAGGCGAAGGCCACGGAAAGGAAGCTATAGGTTGCCCACGGTAGCGGCCCCCAGTGGAACAGGCTGTACGCCAGACCTATCTCTTTCGCGCCGGTGGAGTTTGGTTCCAGGCCGAACGGCGGGGTGGAGATATAGTAGTAGATCTCAATAGAGCCCCAGAACAGAACCGCAGCGGATGTACAGGAGGCGAACATCATGAAAATCCAGCTGGCGGTGCTAAACTCCGGTTTTTCGTCACCTAATCTCTTTTTGGCATAGGGGCCAAAAACCAGCCAGAACCAGCCGAAGAGCATGACGACCATATACCATTCAAATGCCCAACCCCAGACGTTGGTGACATAACTGAATACCGCATTAATAACGACGTTAGCGGCATCAAGATCTCTGACTGTTAGCCAGCAAAGTATCCCGACAATTATTAATGGCGGAAAAAAAACCTTCGGTTCAATTCCCGATTTTTTCTTTTCATTTTTCATAAGTGAATTCCAGTGTGAAAACGAAATTTATTTAGCGTGCCAGTCCATGAACGTTTGTTTATTTATTATTAATGATTTGTTGATAAGTTTTTAACCTCTGGGACGCCTCAATGAGTAACTCATGATGGGTATTCACTTCGGGTGATTCTGTTATCTTCGTCACACTTTTTTGCGTTGATTATTTTGTGTCTAAATTTTGATTTTTGCTTTATTTATCAATTTGTTGGTTGTGGTTTTTTAACTTTTTTAAGTATCTGACGTTCAATATTGTTGAGCCAGCAAACAATATTGAAAATTTTCATATTTGGCATATTTCTTTCAATATTGGTGAGGTGCGTAACACTATTGAAAGTTACGAATATCAATGTGTGACATTTTCAATATTGGTGATTAAGGTTTTATTTCCGAATTAAAGAGCGTGATATCTGTATTTAACACCGCCGATATAAATACGTTTCCTTCATGATTTCTGGAGATGCAATGAAGATAATTACTTGCTACAAATGCGTACCTGATGAGCAGGATATTGCGATTAATAATGCTGACGGAACACTCGATTTCAGCAAAGCGGATAGCAAAATCAGCCAATATGATCTGAATGCAATTGAAGCTGCTTGCCAGTTAAAACAGCAGTTGGGAGACGCTCAGGTTGTCGCCATGAGCGTTGGCGGCAAAGCGCTGACTAATGCAAAAGGGCGCAAAGATGTCCTCTCTCGTGGCCCTGATGAACTGATTGTGGTCATTGACGATCAATTTGAGCAGGCGCTGCCGCAACACACCGCTACCGCGCTGGCCGCTGCCGCGCAAAAATCAGGTTTCGATCTGCTTATCTGCGGTGACGGTTCTTCCGATCTTTATGCTCAGCAGGTTGGTTTGCTGGTGGGCGAAGCGCTGAACATTCCGGCGATTAACGGCGTGAGTAAAATCCTCTCTCTTACCGACAGCACATTGACAGTAGAACGCGAACTGGAAGATGAAGTTGAAACGCTGAGCATCCCGCTCCCGGCGGTGATCGCGGTTTCCACCGACATTAACACCCCACAAATCCCTTCGATGAAAGCCATTCTTGGCGCGGCGAAAAAACCGGTTCAGGTCTGGTCGCCTGCGGATATCGGGCTGAACAGCGTACCCGCGTATTCCGCACAACAGGTTGCCGCACCGAAGCAGCGCGAGCGTCAGCGTGTGGTGATTGAAGGTGACGGTGAAGAACAAATCGCCGCGTTTGTCGAGAATCTGCGCAAAATCATTTAATTATCAGGGGATGTTATGAACAAATTTTCCAGTGTCTGGGTATTCAGCGATACCCCTTCTCGTCTGCCCGAACTGATGAGTGGCGCGCAGGCTGTAGGTGAAAAAGTTAACGCGTTCGTACTGAACGAAGCGGACAGCGCGACAGCATGTCATTTGGGCGCGGATCATGTCTGGCTGCTCAGCGGCAAACCAGAAGACCGCATGATCGAAGACTACGCTGCTGCGATGGCTGAGACTATTCGTCAGCATAGCGAGGGCGGCGCGGTGCTGCTGCCGAATACGCGTCGGGGCAAGCTGTTGGCGGCAAAGCTGGGCTATCGCTTGTCGGCTGCGGTTTCCAACGACGCCAGCGACGTCGCCCTGCAGGATGGAAAAGCGGCGGTTAAACATATGGTCTACGGCGGTCTGGCGATAGGGGCAGAGACCATCGCTTCGCCGTTTGCCGTGATCACACTCAGCAGCGGAACGTTTGACGCACAACAACCGGATGCTTCCCGCAGCGGCGAGATGCACACCGTGCAGTGGCAGGCTCCGGCCACTGCCGTGACCCGCACCGCAACCCAGGCGCGTCAGAGCAACAGCGTTGACCTCGACAAAGCGCGTCTGGTGGTCAGCGTGGGACGCGGCATCGGCAGCAAAGAGAATATCTCGCTGGCCGAAGCGCTGTGCCAGACGATTGGCGCCGAGCTGGCCTGTTCTCGCCCGGTGGCGGAAAACGAGAAGTGGATGGAGCACGAGCGCTACGTCGGTATCTCCAACCTGATGCTCAAGCCTGAACTGTATCTGGCGGTGGGGATCTCCGGGCAGATCCAACACATGGTCGGCGCCAACGGCGCGCAGACGATTTTCGCCATCAACAAAGATAAAAACGCGCCAATCTTCCAGTATGCGGATTTTGGCATCGTTGGCGATGCGCTGAAGATCCTGCCTGCGCTGACGGCTGCCTTAGCGCGATAAACCATTTCGGGCAGGATGCGAAGGTATCCTGCCGCTGACAGGAGTACGTATGTCCGAAGATATCTTTGATGCCATCATCGTGGGTGCAGGTCTGGCCGGTTCGGTTGCGGCGCTGGTGCTTGCTCGCGAAGGTGCACAGGTGCTGGTTATCGAGCGCGGCAATTCTGCTGGCGCGAAGAATGTCACCGGTGGGCGTTTGTATGCACATAGCCTGGAACGCATCATTCCCGGCTTTGCGGATCAGGCCCCCATTGAACGCATGATCACCCACGAAAAACTCGCCTTTATGACCGACAAAGGGGCGATGACGATGGATTATTGCAACGGCGAGGACGCCGCATCGTCGCAGGTTTCTTATTCCGTTTTGCGCAGTAAATTTGACGCCTGGCTGATGGAGCAGGCCGAAGAGGCGGGGGCGCAACTGATCACCGGTATTCGCGTCGATAACGTCGTTCAGCGTGATGGCAGAGTCGTGGGTGTGGAAGCCGATGGCGATATTCTGGAAGCCAAAGTCGTAATCCTCGCTGACGGGGTGAATTCTCTGCTGGCTGAAAAGCTGGGCATGGCCAAACGCGTTGAGGCATCGCATGTTGCTGTCGGCGTGAAGGAACTGATCGAATTGCCGAAGTCGGTCATTGAAGATCGTTTCCAGTTACAGGGCAACGAAGGTGCCGCCTGTCTGTTTGCCGGAGCGCCGACCGATGGTCTGATGGGCGGTGGCTTCCTGTATACGAATGAAACAACCCTTTCCCTGGGGCTGGTCTGTGGACTTCATCATCTGAAAGACGCGAAAAAATCGGTCCCGCAAATGCTGGAAGATTTCAAACAGCATCCGGCAGTTGCGCCGCTGATCGCCGGTGGCAAGCTGGTGGAATATGCCGCACACGTTGTACCCGAGGCGGGAATGAATATGCAGCCTGAACTGGTGGGCGATGGCGTACTGATTGCCGGGGATGCTGCCGGCATGTGTATGAACCTCGGCTTTACCATCCGTGGTATGGATCTCGCCATATCCGCAGGCGAAGCGGCGGCGAAGACGGTGCTTTCGGCGATGAAGCGCGACGATTTTAGCAAGCAATCGCTGGGGGAATACCGTCAGCATCTGGACGAAGGTCCGATGCGCGATATGCGTATGTACCAGAAACTGCCGGCTTTTCTTGATAATCCCCGCATGTTTACCGCTTATCCCGAAATGGCGGTCAATATCGCGCGCGACCTGTTCACCGTGGATGGCTCCGCGCCGGTGCCGATGCGTAAAAAAATCCTGCGCCATGCGAAGAAAGTGGGCTTCATCAACCTGATGAAAGATGGCCTGAAAGGAGTGACCGTATTATGACATCTCCCGTTAATGTGGACGTCAAACTGGGCGTCAATAAGTTCAATGTGGATGAAGACAGCCCGCACATCATTCTCAAAACCGATCCTGATAAACAGGCGCTGGAGGTGCTGATTAAGGCCTGTCCGGCGGGACTGTATAAAAAGCAGGACGACGGCAGCGTTCGTTTTGATTACGCCGGGTGCCTGGAGTGCGGAACGTGCCGGATCCTCGGCCTTGATACGGCGCTGGAAAAATGGGAATACCCGCGCGGGACGTTTGGCGTGGAGTTCCGCTACGGCTAATAAGTACGAAGTTGTGCCCCCGTAGGCCGGATAAGATGCGGTAGCGTCGCCATCCGGTAATCATGTGGCGCCAATGCCGGATGGCGGCGGAAGCGCCTTATCCGGCCTACAGATGCGCTTTGCCCGTGTTGAAACAGGACATCACCATGCAGCAGCCCAGGAACTTTGATGACCTTAAATTCTCCTCCATTCATCGCAGAATTATGCTGTGGGGAAGCGGCGGCCCGTTCCTTGATGGCTACGTGCTGGTGATCATTGGCGTGGCGCTGGAACAACTGACGCCGCTATTGCACCTTGATGCTGAATGGATTGGCGCGCTCGGCGCGGCTACGCTTGCCGGACTGTTTATCGGCACCTCGTTGTTTGGCTATATTTGCGATAAAGTCGGGCGGCGTAAAATGTTCCTGCTTGATATTATCGCTATCGGCGTTATCTCCGTGGCGACCATGTTTGTTTCCACGCCGCTTGAATTGCTGGTGATGCGCGTTTTAATTGGCATTGTTATCGGCGCGGATTACCCTATCGCCACTTCCATGATTACGGAGTTTTCCAACACCCGCCAGCGTGCGTTCTCCATCGGTTTTATCGCCGCGATGTGGTACGTCGGCGCGACCTGCGCCAACCTGGTGGGTTACTGGCTGTATGACATGGAAGGCGGCTGGCGCTGGATGCTTGGCAGCGCCTTTATCCCGTGCTTAATCATTTTGATTGGCCGCTTTGACCTGCCGGAATCACCACGCTGGCTATTGCGAAAAGGACGGGTAAAAGAGTGCGAACAAATGATGATCAAACTGTTCGGCGAACCGGTCTGCTTTGACGATGAGCCGCCGCAGGAGACCCGCTTCCTGCAACTGTTTAATCGCCGTCATTTCCCGTTTGTACTGTTCGTTGCGGCTATCTGGACCTGTCAGGTAATCCCGATGTTCGCTATCTATACCTTTGGGCCGCAGATCGTCGGGTTACTCGGCTGGGAGCAGGGGCGCAACGCGGCGCTCGGCAATGTGGTGATTAGCCTCTTTTTTATGCTGGGCTGTATACCAGCGATGTTCTGGCTAAACAGTATTGGCCGTCGCCCTCTGCTTATTGGCAGCTTCGCCATGATGACTATCGCGCTGGCACTGCTGGGGCTGGTGTCAAATCTGGGCATCATACTGGTCGTGGTGGCGTTTGCGGTATACGCCTTCTTTTCCGGCGGGCCGGGCATACTGCAATGGCTTTATCCTAATGAACTCTTCCCGACGGATATTCGCGCTTCGGCCGTGGGGGTCATCATGTCATTAAGCCGCATCGGAACCATTGTCTCCACCTGGGCATTACCGATTTTTATTACTCGTTACGGCATTAATAACGTCATGCTGATTGGCGCGTTGATTTCGTTAGTCGGGCTTGGCGTATCGGTGATGTTTGCCCCGGAAACTCGCGGCTTGACGCTAACACAGACCGGAAACATGACTTTGCGCGGAACGCCATCGGATAACCCTCGTTAAGAGTGTTCTGCATTTCTCCCTACTTTTCGCCAATAACGCTACAGTTAACAGTCACATGCTAAAACAACTGAAAAGCAGGGAGAACACCATGCAAAAACGTCTTATGACCGCACTGTTTACCGCAGCAACACTATTCACCGTCGCAGGATGCTCTTCTAACCAGGCGGTTGAAACCACGGATGGCAAAACTATTGTCACCGACGGGAAACCCGAGGTCGATAACGATACCGGTATGGTGTCTTACAAAAACGCCGCCACCGGGAAAACCGAACAGATTAACCGCGATCAGCTGAAAAATATGAGCGAGCTGGATAATTAATTCAATTTTTTCTGATTAGCCGCTCAATAATATTCTCTCTTTATGCGCATCCATTTATTCCCATGCGAATAAACGGATGCCTGAACAGGCAGGGACGCCGGAAAACGTCGAAATACGTTAGACCATTCGCCCGTGTTCCCGCTTTCCCCACCGCGCTGTCCGCTTACATGAGGTTACACTCATCGACATTTCTCTGAACAGCGGCTCAACATTTCCCGGAAAAAAACATATCGCAGGGCATTTATCCTTATGATTAGGTATAAATGACCAGGTATAAGGAACAGGAGTCTGTAATGAAACTGAAACTAATACCTTTTTATTTGCTCGCGCTATTTTCTGCCGCCTCCGGAGCTACGGAGATAAACGCCTGCAAAGACCTGATCGGAACATGGAAAACCACGGCAGATAACCCGCCTTATACCATGACAATATTGCCGCCAGTAGAAGGCTGCGGGGAAAAATGTGTGAAACTGAACGTACAGTATGAACTTGACGTGACTCACCGCAACGCGCTTTATTGCCATGAAGGACAAGAGGGGGTAAAAGGGCAGGGCCCCATGGTGATAGCATTTGAAGGGGCGTATGGTGGACACGCTATTGGAACCTATAACCGACAGCTGCAATTACTGTGGGCTGGCGTAATACCGAAAAATAAAAAGGGGAAATGGATAACGAAAATGGAAAATTACTGGTTCAGGCAGGTAAAAGCGCACTAAATATTACCTTAAAACAGCCCGCAAAACCGTCTTATTCACGAAGGGCTTACTGCCTGCGCGCGCACATTCCAACGGCTTGCCTGCCCCGGATGAACTGTTGATAAAAAAGAGGGCCAGCATCTGTTTCCAGTCGGCCCTGAGTGGATTGTGACGTAACATGGCACCTTGCTGGCGCTCTCTTATTATTTCATGCCTGCGCCCTCGTTATGACGCAATCAGAGCTTTATTTCGTCGCATCGTTATAAACTTCGGCAACGGCTTCAAAATTCGGACCATGCTCACGTGCAGCGATAATATGGTAATATTTTCCGCCTTTCGCATCGGCTAATGCTGACAATTTTTCGCGTAAATCAGTGGGTGAGGAAATCTGCCCGCCACTCTGGGACACATTTATGGTGCCGACCTTAACCAGTTTGAAGTGGCTGATTTCTTGCTTAGAGACCTGCTCTGCCGCAAGCGTGCTGAATGAAGCAACCGTTGCCAGTAATGCGGCGGCAATAATGCATTTTTTCATGGTTCTGTTCCTGTTGCATTGATGATAAGGTTTGCGCAATATCAGTAATCCGTAACGAAATTATTTATACCCTTCATACTTCAAGTGGCTTATGTGTTGGCTACGGATTACCCGGCCCATCCATGGGCCTCGCCCTGACGGGCCGTCGCACGCGACGTTCAAATCTGCTCCCGGCAGATTTGCCGCTCACCCCAGTCACATAATTATCTATGCTCCAGGGGACTCACTCCCTTGCCGCCTTTAAGCAACTCGAATTATTTTGGGTATATAACCTCGGTTGATTATCTGAAAATAGACTTATTTGGTGTGACCGTCTTATATCTTGTTATAGTCACCTCTTTATGTTGTTGTCAATGTAAAATAATGCACTGTCAGTTAAAAAGAAACCTAACCCACTGTAAATAATAGTTTTTATATTATTTCTTGTAATGACGGGCTTTTTATTGAATCACGCGGCAATACGCTAGTTTTATTCATAAGCAACATAACAGAATTGAGTTATGTTTTAATTTCCCAGAGTGATATTACCGGTTGTATGTCTATGGTTGCGCGGCCTGTTACTGATAGTGTTTCTTTCGGGGCGATTTTATTGTAGCGGTATAGGATAATCACCGTAGCTGAAGGGAAAAGGCACGAACACAGCGCCATAGAGTATGTTTAATAATGTATTTTTTTATGAAGTAATGTCTGCAGTTGTATCTCTAAAATAAAAACAATGAACTTTTCATCTAAATAATTTTTCAGTGAATTATGGTTATTTATTAATATATTTCTAATTTGAAATACAAATCAATTTATAACACATATTCTTACCCGGAAGGCATTGATACATATCCACGCTTCCTCGTACAGTAATAAATGAATATGTGATAAAGTTACTGACTACAGGTATAATAATATGAGTAATAAAAAAAATCTGTCCACAGAAGAGACGGATCTTACGCGTAGGAAACTGTTAACCAGTGCCGGTATTCTTGCCGCCGGCGGTATGTTATCCGGCGCGGTAAAGGCTGATGAAAAATGCGCCGTCAAGGCGAAACCGGCGTGGGATAAACCGTTTACCGGCGAAATCCCGGAAAAATTGCCAGAAGGATATAATATTCTGTTAGTCGTGACCGACCAGGAGCGTTTTTTTCCTACGTTTCCTTTCCCGGTACCCGGCAGAGAGCGGCTCATGAAAACGGGGGTGACATTCTGTAATCATCAGAATACCAGTAATGTCTGTACGCCTTCCCGCTCCGTATTGTATACCGGCTTACATATGCCCCAGACAAAGATGTTTGATAATCTGGGATTACCCTGGATGCCGTATGACCTTGACCCCGCTCTTGGAACCACAGGCCATATGATGCGGGAACTGGGATACTATACGGCCTATAAAGGTAAGTGGCATCTTACAGAAAAACTGGAGAAGCCTTTGCCTGACGAAAAAGATGAGGATATTGATGTCGGGGATATTCCTGAACCAGAATTACATAAAATTATGGAAAAATATGGTTTTGCTGACTATCACGGCATCGGCGATATTATTGGCCATAGTAAAGGCGGCTATTTTTATGATTCAACCACCACGGCTCAGACTATAAATTGGTTAAGATGCAAGGGGCAGCCCTTGAATGACCAACACAAGCCCTGGTTCCTGGCCGTTAACCTCGTTAATCCTCATGACGTCATGTTTATTGATACCGATAAAGAGGGAGAAAAGGTACAGTGGCGTGGCGAGTTGGATCAGGATGATAATACCCTGGCGCCCACGCAGCCGCCGGAAAACGAGCTTTATCAGGCAAGCTGGCCGAACTATCCGCTGCCGGCAAACAGGCATCAATCATTCAATGAGCAGGGAAGACCGCCGGCGCATCTTGAATACCAGACGGCGCGCGCTGCGCTGGAAGGGCAGTTTCCTGATGAAGATCGTCGTTGGCGTAAACTGCTTGACTACTATTTCAACTGTATCCGCGATTGTGATACTCACCTTGACCGGATATTAAATGAACTTGATGCCCTCAAGTTAACTGATAAAACGATTGTTGTATTTACTGCCGATCATGGCGAATTAGGCGGAAGCCATCAGATGCACGGTAAAGGCGCTTCCGTTTATAAAGAACAGATCCATGTACCGATGATTATTTCCCACCCGGCGTACCCCGGTAATAAGAAATGTCAGGCGTTGACCTGTCATCTTGATATCGCGCCGACATTAGTTGGGCTGACCGGTTTGCCGGAAGAAAAACAGCACCAGGCGTTAGGCAACCGCAAAGGCGTTAATTTTAGCGGATTGCTAAAAAACCCGGAAGGCGTTGCGGTTAATGCGGTGAGAAATGCCAGCTTATATTGCTATGGCATGATCTTGTATACCGATGCCCATTATCTCCACCGCGTTATCGCGCTACAAAGAGATAAACAAAAAACGGTGGCCCAAATCAAGCAGGAAATATCCCATTTGCATCCTGATTTCAGCCATCGTTCAGGGACGCGGATGATTAACGATGGCCGTTATAAGTTTGCACGCTATTTCTCGCTAAGGGAGCATAATACGCCGGAAACCTGGGAGGATCTTATTAAGTACAACGATCTTGAACTTTACGATCTTAAAAATGATCCCGATGAGAACCATAACCTTGCTGCTGATAAACAGAAATATCAGGATCTCATTCTTACGATGAATGAAAAACTGAATAAAATTATCAAGGACGAAATTGGCGTGGATGACGGCAGTTTTATGCCGGATGCGGCCCATGAGCCGTGGGATCTTACTATTGAGCAGTTTAACCGCATGGCGAAAGATTAAGAGCCTGACCCATTAGGCTATTTTACTCGCCATTTTGGGACCGGGCAGTGCTCAAAATCCTCACGTACTACGTGTACGCTCCGGTTTCTGCGCGCTGATCGGCCCCAAACTGGCTTCAACAATTACGCCTGGTGGGCCAGGCTCTAAGTGCCTGACCCATTAGGTTAATTTATGCGTCGGCGATCTGGCATCCAGCGTGTCTGGAGGTTCAGATGCTGTTGGCGCTGCGCTTATTGGGCCTGTGTCATCATGTAATGGATTGATATTACAGTCATTACAGGAAAATTTAGCGCAGCGCCGCCCGACAAGAAGGCCTTAAACCGATTTGTCAGCAATTTAAGGCTGCCATCATCACCAACCTTTCCACACCGGATCGCGCTTTTCCGCAAACGCCTGCGGCCCTTCGAGAGCGTCTTCCGGGGGCAGGATGGCGTCAACTCCTGGCTGGCGTTAATTCAATTTTTTCTGGTTAGCCGCTCAATAATATTCACTATTAGCCTGGCGAATTTGTCACTACACTTTGTGATAAAAAACAGATCATCACAGGCTAATCATGATCCTCATTATTTATGCGCATCCGTATCCGCATCATTCTCATGCGAATAAGCGGATGCTTGAACAGGCAGGGACGCTGGAAAACGTCGAAATACGTTCGCTTTATCACCTCTATCCCGATTTCAATATTGACGTTGCCGCCGAGCAGGAGGCGCTGTCGCGCGCGAGTCTTATCGTCTGGCAGCATCCGATGCAGTGGTACAGCGTCCCTCCTTTACTCAAATTATGGATGGATAAAGTCCTCACCCACGGCTGGGCTTACGGTCACGGCGGTACGGCATTGCGCGGTAAATATCTGCTGTGGGCGGTAACGACCGGCGGCGGTGAAAACCATTTTACTATCGGTTCACATCCGGGATTTGATGTCCTCTCTCAGCCGCTACAGGCGACGGCGCTCTATTGCGGCCTCAAATGGCTGCCGCCGTTTGCCATGCACTGCACGTTCATTTGCGATGACGACACCTTACAGGCGCAGGCGCGTCAGTATAAACAGCGTTTACTGGCATGGCAGGAGGTGAATCATGGATAGCCATACTCTACTGCAGGCGCTGATCTATCTTGGTTCGGCGGCGTTGATTGTGCCGATTGCGGTACGTTTGGGCTTAGGATCGGTGCTGGGGTATCTGATTGCGGGGTGTATTATCGGCCCCTGGGGACTACGGCTGGTGACGGACGCCGAATCTATTCTGCATTTTGCGGAAATCGGCGTCGTGCTGATGTTGTTTGTTATTGGGCTTGAGCTGGACCCGCAACGGTTATGGAAGCTGCGCGCCTCGGTATTTGGCGGCGGCGCGTTACAGATGGTGGTCTGCGGCGGACTGATTGGTCTGTTCTGTATGTTTCTTGGCCTGCGTTGGCAGGTGGCGGAACTGATTGGCATGACGCTGGCGCTTTCGTCCACGGCTATCGCCATGCAGGCAATGGATGAGCGTAACCTGACCGTTTCACAAGTAGGACGTAGCGCATTCGCAGTGCTCTTGTTCCAGGATATCGCGGCGATCCCGCTGGTGGCGATGATTCCGCTGCTGGCCGCCAGCGGCGCATCCACCACGCTTGGCGCGTTTGCGCTATCGGCGTTGAAAGTCGCAGGCGCGTTGGCGCTGGTGGTGCTGCTGGGACGCTACGTCACGCGCCCGGCGCTGCGCTTTGTCGCGCGTTCTGGTTTGCGGGAAGTGTTCAGCGCCGTGGCGCTATTTCTGGTGTTTGGTTTCGGCCTGTTGCTGGAAGAGGTTGGGCTGTCAATGGCGATGGGCGCGTTCCTGGCGGGCGTTCTGCTGGCGAGTTCAGAATATCGTCATGCGCTGGAAAGCGATATTGAACCCTTTAAGGGGTTGCTGCTGGGGCTGTTCTTTATTGGCGTCGGCATGTCGATTGATTTCGGCACGCTGGTGGAGAATCCGCTGCGCATTCTGCTGTTGTTGGCCGGTTTTCTGACAATCAAAATCGTCATGCTGTGGCTGGTCGCGAGGCCCCTGGGTGTACCGGCAAAACAGCGTCGCTGGTTTGCCGTCTTATTAGGCCAGGGAAGTGAGTTTGCGTTTGTGGTTTTTGGCGCGGCGCAAATGGCGGGTGTACTTGAGCCGGAATGGGCAAAAGCGCTGACGCTGGCGGTCGCGCTGTCGATGGCGGCAACGCCGATTTTTCTGGTGCTGCTGACGCGCATGGAGAAGACCGCGACGGGTGAAGCGCGCGAGGCGGATGAAATCGACGAAGAGCAGCCGCGGGTTATTGTGGCCGGGTTTGGACGATTTGGGCAGATAGCCGGGCGTTTGCTGCTGTCGAGCGGGGTGAAGATGGTGGTGCTCGATCACGATCCCGATCATATCGAAACGCTGCGTAAATTCGGCATGAAGGTTTTTTATGGCGACGCGACGCGTATGGATTTGCTGGAATCTGCCGGAGCGGCGAAGGCGGAGGTATTGATTAACGCCATTGACGATCCGCAAACCAATTTGCAACTGAGTGAACTGGTGAAGTCGCATTTCCCGCATCTGCAGATTATCGCCCGCGCCCGTGATGTCGATCATTACATTCGCCTGCGCCAGGCTGGTGTGGCGATGCCCGAACGTGAAACCTTCGAAGGCGCGCTCAAAAGCGGGCGACAGGCGCTGGAAGCGCTGGGGCTGGGGCGTTATGAAGCCCGCGAGCGCGCGGATCTGTTCCGCCATTTTAATACCCGGATGGTGGAAGATATGGCGAAAGGGGAAAACGATCCGTTATCTCGTGCCGCCGCCTATAAACGTACCAGCGCGATGTTGAGCGAAATTATTACCGAGGACCGGGAGCATCTGTCGTTGATTCAGCGCCACGGCTGGCAGGGAACGGCTGAGGGCAAACATTCCGGGGAGGTCGCCGATGAACCCGAGGTCAAACCGTCAATCTAAAGTAAAAAATGTGATGTTCTGCAAACTTTACTGCTAATTGGCTGTTTTTGAACTACTGTAATGCTAGCGCTCCACATCAAATGAGTGGCGTCGCCAGCAGAACGAAAAATTTTCGTGCTCATCCTCTTTTCGTCAGTCGACGAAAGATTGCGCTTTACGTATAGTGGCGGCAATTTTTTTTGTATCAGGAAATAATTAATGATCAGTCTGATTGCGGCGTTAGCGGTGGATCGCGTCATCGGTATGGAAAACGCCATGCCGTGGAACCTGCCTGCCGATCTCGCCTGGTTTAAACGTAACACGTTAAATAAACCTGTCGTCATGGGACGTCACACCTGGGAGTCCATCGGGCGCCCCTTACCGGGACGTAAAAATATTGTTATCAGCAGCCAGCCGGGCACCGACGATCGCGTGCAGTGGGTGAAGTCTGTCGATGAGGCGATTGCCGCTTGCGGCGATGCGCCGGAAATTATGGTCATTGGCGGCGGGCGCGTGTACGAGCAGTTCCTGCCAAAGGCGCAGAAGCTTTATCTGACGCATATTGATGCGGAAGTCGAAGGCGATACCCATTTTCCGGATTATGAACCGGATGACTGGGAATCGGTATTCAGTGAGTTTCACGATGCCGACGCGCAGAATTCTCACAGCTATTGTTTCGAGATTCTGGAACGTCGTTAACACTGTAGTGCCGGATGGCGGCGAAACACGCCTTATCCGGCCTACTCTTGAGCCAGATGTAGGCCTGAAAAGCGTAGCGTCATCAGGCATAAACCAATTCTTGAGCCAGATGTAGGCCTGATAAGCGTAGCGCCATCAGGCATAAACCTATCAGGCGTTGACCGCTTCGCCTTCGCCCATATCCATCTGGCGGTTTGACGGCTGCACAAAATACTGTTTATCTTCCCAGCGTAAACAGGTCAACTCCCCGCCCCAGCAGCAGCCGGTATCCAGCGCGTAAATACCTTCTGGCGTCCCTTTCCCTTCCAGCGACGCCCAGTGCCCGAACGCAATACTGTAAGCCTCGCTCACCGGCCCCGGAATGGCGAACCACGGCTTCAGCGGCGCAGGGGCATTTTCCGGCGACGCTTTGCTGTACATATCCAGTTGACCGTTAGGAAAGCAGTAACGCATACGGGTAAAGGCATTAGTAATAAAGCGTAGCCGCGCCAGACCGCTTAACTCCGGCGACCAGTTATTCGGCATATCGCCATACATCGCGTCGAGGAAAAACGGGTACGAGTCGCTCGACAGCACCGCTTCAACATCGCGGGCGCACTCTTTTGCCGTCTGCAAATCCCACTGCGGGGTAATACCCGCATGCGCCATGACCAGCTTTTTCTCTTCATCTACCTGCAACAGCGGCTGACGGCGTAACCAATTCAACAGCTCATCGGCGTCCGGCGCTTCAAGAAGCGGGGTCAGCCGGTCTTTAGGTTTGTTGCGGCTAATCCCGGCGAATACGGCCAACAGGTGTAAATCGTGATTCCCCAGCACCAAACGCACGCTATTGCCAAGTGATTTGACGTAGCGTAACACGTCCAGCGAACCGGGACCGCGGGCGACCAAATCGCCAGTCAGCCACAGAGTGTCTGTATCTGGCGTAAATTCCACTTGCTGTAATAAGGCGATCAGTTCGTCGTAGCAACCGTGAACGTCGCCGATGAGATAAGTTGCCATTGTTATAATTTTAGTGAATGAGTGTAGGGACGGCGAGTCGAAACACGGGAATGTCGATGGTAAAGGCGTCGCCATTTTCATCGATCATTTCGTAATGACCCTGCATGGTGCCCAGCGGCGTTTCAATTACCGCGCCGCTGGTGTATTGATACTCTTCGCCAGGCGCAATGCGCGGCTGGACGCCAACCACACCTTCGCCCTGGACTTCGGTTTCACGGCCATGACCATTGGTGATTAGCCAGTAGCGGCCCAATAGCTGCACTGGCGCCCGGCCCAGATTGCGGATGGTTACGGTATAGGCAAAAACGTAACGTTCATCGTCAGGTGAGGATTGCGCCTCAATGTAGACGCTTTGCACCTGAATACACACTCTGGGCGAATTGATCATGTTTAACTCTCCTTCAAAGGCGCGTTTACCGACAGATAATTGGCCATCTGGCAGTACTGCGCGACAGAGATATTTTCCGCGCGCATTGCCGGGTCAATACCCATTTCCGTCAACGTCTCAACGCTAAAAAGGTTGCCGAGACTGTTACGGATCGTTTTACGGCGCTGGTTAAAGGCCTCGGTGGTAATACGGCTCAACACGCGAATATCTTTAACCGGGTAAGGCATTGTTGCGTGTGGAACCAGACGCACCACGGCGGAGTCCACTTTGGGCGGCGGCGTGAAGGCGGATGGCGGCACTTCAAGCACCGGGATCACCTGACAGTAATATTGCGCCATCACGCTTAAACGACCATACGCTTTGCTGTTCGGCCCTGCAACCAGACGATTTACCACTTCTTTTTGCAACATAAAGTGCATGTCGGCAATGGCATCAGTATAGCTAAAGAGATGGAACATCAGCGGGGTGGAGATATTATAGGGCAGATTGCCGAACACACGCAGCGGTTGGCCCAACTGCGTAGACAGCTCGCCAAAGTTCATGGTCATGGCGTCCTGCTGATAAATAGTCAGCTTCGGCCCTAAGAACGGATGGGTTTGCAAACGCGCCGCCAGATCGCGGTCAAGTTCAATGACCGTGAGCTTATCCAGTCGTTCGCCGACCGGCTCCGTCAGCGCCGCCAGACCGGGGCCGATTTCAACCATCGCCTGGCCTTTTTGCGGATTAATAGCAGAAACAATACTGTCGATCACAAACCGATCGTTGAGAAAGTTTTGCCCGAAGCGTTTACGGGCTAAATGGCCCTGATGGACTCGATTATTCATTGGGTATTAACAATCATTTTGATGGCGAGATTAAGCGCCGTAATAAAACTGCCGACATCCGCTTTTCCACGGCCCGCCAGTTCAAGCGCGGTGCCGTGGTCAACGGAGGTTCGAATAAAAGGTAGGCCGAGCGTAATATTCACTCCCCGACCGAATCCCTGGTATTTTAGCACGGGCAGGCCCTGATCGTGGTACATCGCCAGCACCGCGTCGGCATTATCGAGATATTTGGGCTGAAACAGCGTATCAGCAGGTAGCGGCCCGTTGAGTTTCATCCCCTGCGCCCGCAGCTCGTCGAGCACCGGAATGATGGTGTCTATCTCTTCCGTGCCCATATGACCGCCTTCGCCCGCGTGCGGATTCAGGCCACAGACAAGAATGCGCGGTTCGGCAATACCAAATTTGGTCCGCAAATCGTGATGCAAAATAGCAATCACTTCGTGCAAAAGCGCAGGGGTGATGGCGTCTGCAATCGCCCGTAGCGGCAGATGCGTGGTCGCCAGCGCCACGCGAAGTTCTTCGGTTGCCAGCATCATCACGACTTTTTTCGCCTGCGAACGCTCTTCGAAAAACTCGGTATGACCGGTAAACGGAATGCCTGCGTCGTTAATAACGCCTTTGTGCACGGGGCCTGTGATCAGCGCGGCAAATTCACCGTTCAGACAGCCATCACACGCTCGCGCCAGCGTCTCTACCACATAGGGGCCATTTTCTACCGTCAACTGACCGGGGATGGCAGGCGCGTGCAGCGAGACCGGCAATAGGGTCAGCGTTCCCGCGGGCTGCGGCGCAGCGGGGACATCAGGCGAGTAAGGGAGAAGCGAGAGGGGCAGGCCGAGCATGGCGGCCCGCTCCGTCAGGAGCGCGCCGTCCGCACAGACGACCAGTTCAATCGGCCACGCGCGTTGCGCCAGTTGGACAACAAGATCGGGGCCAATCCCGGCGGGTTCGCCGGGAGTGATAACAACGCGTTGCGCACTGCTCATTAGTTACTCAAAATCTTAACGTAAGCGCTGGCGCGCTGTTCTTGCATCCAGGTCGCCGCTTCTTCTGAGAATTTACGGTTCATCAGCATACGATAAGCGCGATCTTTCTGCGCCGCATCGGTTTTGTCTACCTTACGCGTATCCAGCAATTCGATCAGATGCCAGCCGAAAGAGGAGTGTACCGGCGCGCTTATTTGGCCTTTATGCAGCTTCGTCAGCGCGTCGCGGAACGCCGGATCGAAAATATCTGGCGTAGCCCAACCCAAATCACCGCCCTGGTTAGCGGAGCCCGGGTCCTGAGAGTACTCTTTCGCCGCAGCGGCAAATGTGGTTTTACCACTCTTAATGTCAGCCGCGATTTCTTCCAGCTTCAGGCGCGCCTGCTGATCGTTCATGATCGGCGACGGCTTAAGCAGAATGTGACGAGCGTGAACTTCGGTCACGGAGATACTCTGGCTCTGACCGCGCAGGTCGTTTACTTTCAGAATGTGGAAGCCGACGCCGGAGCGAATCGGGCCGACAATGTCGCCTTTCTTCGCGGTGCTCAGCGCCTGGGCGAAAATCCCCGGCAGCTCCTGGATACGGCCCCAGCCCATCTGACCGCCTTTTAGCGCCTGCTGGTCGGCAGAGTAGGTAATCGCCAGTTTGCCGAAATCTGCGCCGTTACGCGCTTCTTCAACAATGCTTTCCGCCTGGCGCTGCGCGTCGTTAACCTGCTCGGAGGTTGGGTTTTCCGGCAGAGCAATCAGGATATGGCTCAGGTTCAGCTCGGTGCTGGCGTCGTTTTGGGTGCCAATCTGTTTTGCCAGCGCGTCAACTTCTTGCGGCAAAACGGTGATACGGCGACGAACCTCGTTGTTGCGCACTTCAGAGATAATCATCTCTTTACGAATCTGGTTACGGTAGGTTGAATAGTTCAGCCCATCGTAAGCCAGGCGGCTGCGCATCTGATCCATCGTCATATTGTTTTGTTTGGCGATGTTGGCGATGGCCTGATCCAACTGCTCATCCGTGATCTTCACCCCCATCTTCTGACCCATCTGCAGGATAATTTGATCCATAATCAAACGTTCCAGGATCTGGTGACGCAGCGTGGCGTCGTCCGGAAGCTGCTGACCTGCCTGACCCGCGTTAAGTTTGACTGATTGCATTAAGCCATCAACGTCGCTTTCCAGCACGACGCCATTATTGACGACGGCTGCGACTTTATCGACTACCTGGGGGGCAGCGAAACTGGTATTCGCGATCATGGCGATACCGAGAAGCAGCGTTTTCCAGTTCTTCATACTTTTTCCATTTCAATTAACCGCAATGCGGATTACGTTGTAAATCAATCAGATTACATAGAGCTTTGGTACGGCAGAATGTTCGAACGCAACATTTCTTGCGTGCCGAGGCCGTAGTTAGAGCTCAAACCGCGCAGCTCAATGTTGAAGCCAATCGCGTTATCATAAATCGCGTGTTGTTTATCGTTATCCCAACCGTTCAGCTTACGTTCGTATCCGACGCGGATCGCATAGCAGCAAGAGTTGTACTGCAAGCCGAGCATCTGGTCTGCAGGTTTGCTCGAATTGGTATCGAAGTAGTACGCGCCGACAATCGACCAGCGATCGGCAATCGGCCAACTTGCCACCGCGCCCACCTGGTTGATGCCGTTTTTATACTGCTCTGCCGTGGAATAATACGAAGGCAACGTAGCCTGAATATATTCCGGGCTGGCATAGCGGTAGTTCAACTGTACCAGACGATCCTGATCCCGACGGTATTCGAGGCTGCTGCTGCTGGTAGCGACGCTATCCAGACGGGTATCGTACTGCACTCCGCTACGCAGCCCCCAGCGTTCTGAAATACGCCAGTAAGTGTCGCCTGCCCAAACCAGCGAACCGGTTTTGTCGTCATTCTCCCATTTAATGTTGTCATCGCCGGTGCGAGACTCCGTGAAATAGTAGATTTGACCAACAGAAACGTTAAAACGTTCAACGGCGGCATCATCATAAACGCGTGTTGTGACGCCGGTCGTGACCTGGTTGGCGGAAGCAATACGGTCGAGGCCACCATAAGTGCGGTCGCGGAACAGGCCGTTATAGTCGGATTGCAGCAAAGAAGAATCGTAGTTATAGATGCCGCTCTGGTCGCGGTACGGCACATACAGGTACTGCACGCGTGGTTCCAGCGTCTGGGTATACCCCGGCGCCAGCATCGCCATATCGCGTTCGAAGACGAGCTTACCGTCGACTTTAAACTGTGGCATGACGCGGTTAACCGAATCTTCCAGTTTTTTGCTGTTATTGGCGTTGTACCAGTCCAGATTCGTTTGCTGATAGTGCGTCGCCATCAGCTTCGCTTCGGTGTTCAGGCTGCCCCAGCGGTTGGAGAGCGGCAAATTGATGGTTGGCTCCAGGTGGACGCGGGTCGCTTCCGGCATATTGTCTTTGGTGTTGACGAAATGTACCGCCTGGCCGTAAATCCGGGTATCAAACGGCCCGAGATCGTTATAGTAGTAGTTAACGTCTAACTGCGGCTCCGCAGAGTAGCTGCTGGTGTTCTGATCGTTAAACACCTGGAATTGCTTGGTCGACACCGTAGCGTCAAAGTTTTGTACGGCGTAGCCGACGCTGAATTTCTGCGTTGCGTAGCCGTCGGTACTGGAACCGTACTTACTGTCGAAATCATTAAAATAGCTGGAGTCGCTGACTTTGGTGTAATCGACGTTAAAACGCCACACCTGATCCATCACGCCTGAGTGCTGCCAGTAGAATAACCAGCGGTGCTTATCGCCCTCTTTGGGATGTTCGTCCTCGTAGACTTTATCAGAAGGCAGATAATCTAATTCCATCAACCCGGCGCCTGCCTGCGTGAGATAACGGAATTCGTTCTCCCACATAATATTGCCGCGGCGGTGCATATAGTGCGGGGTGATGGTGGCGTCCATATTGGGCGCGATGTTCCAGTAATACGGTAAGTAGAACTCGAAATAGTTCTTGGTCGTGTATTTCGCGTTCGGGATCAGGAAACCTGAGCGACGTTTGTCACCGACGGGGAGCTGTAAATAGGGGCTATAAAAGATCGGAACCGGACCTACTTTAAACCGGGCGTTCCAGATCTCCGCAACCTGTTCTTCACGGTCATGGATGACTTCACTCCCCACCACGCTCCAGGTATCGGAGCCAGGCAGACAGGAGGTAAAGCTGCCGTTTTCCAGAATGGTATAGCGGTTTTCGCCGCGCTGCTTCATGAGATCGGCTTTACCGCGTCCCTGACGGCCCACCATCTGGTAATCGCCTTCCCAGACGTTCGTGTCTTTGGTGTTCAGGTTCGCCCAGCCCTTCGGCCCTTTAAGGATGACTTGATTGTCATCATAATGCACATTACCCAGCGCATCGACGGTGCGTACAGGTTCCGGCTGACCTTCCGCCTGCTTCTGATGAAGCTGCACTTCATCCGCTTGCAGGCGGCTATTCCCCTGCATAATGTCCACGTTGCCGGTAAAAACGGCATCGTCCGGGTAGTTACCTTTAGCGTTATCGGCATTGATAGTAACCGGCAGATCGTTGGTATCGCCTTTTACCAGAGGACGATCGTAGCTCGGCACGCCCAACATACACTGTGAGGCGAGATCGGCTGCCAGCCCCTGATGACTATAAAGGGCGCTGGCGATCATGGTGGCCAGAAGAGTGGGAATACGTTTTTTCATACGTTGTATTTATTGTTCCATCATCGGTAGCGTTGCGCGTGACAAACGGTCACAGCCTAACTTACTCATCTTCGCTGCGCCAGTGTTAATCCTGCCGTTTAGCGTCTGTGGTGTTAGGCACGGCATTGAATGACAGGTATGATAATGCAAATTATAGGCGATGTCCCACAATTGACCGTAGCCTTCATTCGCAGAAAAGCACCTTATTTTGTGGGAGATAGCCTCACCGATAGCGTAACGTTTTGGGGAGTCTATGCAGTACTGGGGAAAGATAATTGGCGTCGCCGTAGCCCTGATGATGGGCGGCGGCTTTTGGGGCGTGGTCCTGGGTCTGCTGGTGGGCCATATGTTCGACAAAGCCCGCAGCCGAAAAATGGCGTGGTTTGCCAACCAGCGGGAACGGCAGGCGCTGTTTTTTGCCACCACCTTTGAGGTGATGGGCCACTTAACCAAATCAAAAGGACGGGTGACGGAAGCGGATATTCATATCGCCAGTCAGTTGATGGATCGCATGAATTTACACGGCGATTCACGTACTGCCGCGCAGAACGCCTTTCGGGTCGGAAAAGCGGATAATTACCCATTACGTGAAAAGATGCGGCAGTTTCGTAGCGTCTGCTTCGGGCGTTTTGATCTGATCCGGATGTTTCTGGAAATTCAGATCCAGGCGGCGTTTGCCGATGGCTCGCTGCACCCTAATGAGCGGGAAGTGCTGTATGTGATTGCGGAAGAGTTAGGTATTTCCCGCGTACAGTTCGATCAGTTTCTGCGCATGATGCAGGGCGGCGCGCAGTTTGGCGGTGGTTATCATCAACAGTCCGGCGGCGGCTGGCAGCAGGCGCAGCGCGGCCCGACGCTGGAAGATGCCTGTAATGTGCTGGGGGTTAAAACCACCGACGATGCAACCACCATTAAACGCGCTTATCGCAAACTGATGAGCGAGCATCATCCGGACAAACTGGTCGCGAAAGGTTTGCCGCCGGAAATGATGGAAATGGCGAAGCAAAAAGCGCAGGAAATTCAGAAAGCGTATGAGCTAATCAAAGAACAGAAAGGCTTCAAGTGATTGAATTGCCGGATGCGGCTAGCGCCTTATCCGGCCTACGTTAATGAATGTAGGCCGGGCAAGCGAAGCGCCCCGGCATAAATTGGCTCAGAATTTAAAAATCTGCCGGGACTTTAAACGTCATGCTGTTACCGTAAGCGGGATGGGTAATGGTCAGCATTTCGGCGTGTAACTGCAAACGCGGCGCCAGCGACAACGCTTCCGGCGAGGCGTAAAACCGATCGCCTAAAATCGGGTGGCCTAACGCCAGCATATGCACACGAAGCTGATGCGAACGTCCGGTGATCGGTTTTAGCACCACGCGGGCGGTATTATCCGCCGCAAACTCCACCACGTTATATTCCGTTTGCGCCGGTTTGCCGGTTTCATAACACACTTTCTGCTTTGGCCGGTTCGGCCAGTCGCAGATGAGCGGTAAGTCGACCAGTCCTTCCGCCGGGGAGGGATGCCCCCATACGCGCGCCACATACTGCTTTTTCGGCTCACGTTCGCGGAACTGGCGTTTTAGCTCCCGCTCCGCGGCTTTGGTCAGCGCCACTACAATCACGCCGCTGGTGGCCATATCCAGACGATGCACCGATTCTGCCTGCGGGTAGTCGCGCTGGATACGCGTCATAATGCTGTCTTTGTGCGCTTCCAGACGCCCCGGCACGGACAACAGGCCGCTGGGCTTATTGACCACCATAATGTGCTCATCCTGATACAGGATAACCAGCCAGGGTTCCTGCGGCGGATTGTAGTTTTCCATCCCCATGTACGGCTCCGTTATTGGTGCGTGACGACGATAAGACGCAGCGCGTCCAGACGCCAGCCTGCCTGATTCAGGCTTTCCAGCACCTGCTGACGGTTACTGTCGATAGCGGCAAGTTCGTCGTCGCGAATGTTCGGGTTGACGGCGCGAAGCGCTTCCAGACGCGACAGTTCCCCGGACAGTTTTTCATCCGCCTCGCGACGCGCGTTATCAATCAGCGCTCTGGCGGACTTTTCAATCTGAGTTTCGCCCAGTTGCAAAATGGCGTGGACGTCCTGTTGCACGGCGTTAACCAGTTTGCTACCGGTGTGGCGATTCACGGCGCTGAGCTGGCGGTTGAAGGTTTCAAACTCGACCTGGGCGGCCAGATTGTTGCCGTTTTTATCTAACAGCATACGTACCGGCGTCGGCGGCAGGAAGCGGTTCAGTTGTAGCTGTTTCGGCGCCTGCGCTTCCACGACATAAACCAGTTCGACCAGCAGCGTGCCGACGGGCAGCGCTTTATTTTTCAACAACGAAATGGTGCTGCTGCCGGTATCGCCGGAGAGGATCAGATCCAGTCCGTTACGGATGAGCGGATGTTCCCAGGTAATAAACTGCGCATCTTCGCGAGACAGGGCTACGTCACGTTCAAACGTGATAGTACAGCCGTCTTCCGGCAGGCCGGGGAAATCCGGCACCAACATGTGATCGGACGGCGTCAACACGATCAGGTTGTCGCCGCGATCGTCCTGGTTAATGCCGACGATATCGAACAGGTTCATGGCGAACGCGATCAGGTTGGTGTCGTCGTCCTGTTCTTCAATGCTTTGTGCGAGCTGTTGGGCTTTTTCTCCGCCGTTGGAGTGGATCTCCAGCAGGCGGTCGCGGCCCTGTTCTAACTGGGCTTTTAGCGCTTCATGTTGCTCGCGGCAGGATTTGATCAGATCGTCAAACCCGTCGGTTTCTTCAGGCGCGGCCAGATAGTTAATCAGACTGGCGTAGGCTGAATCATAAATCGCGCGACCGGTCGGGCAGGTGTGCTCAAAGGCGTCCAGCCCTTCGTGATACCAGCGAACCAGCACCGACTGGGCGGTTTTTTCCAGGTACGGGACGTGGATCTGGATATCATGCGCCTGGCCGATACGATCCAGACGACCAATACGCTGTTCCAGCAGATCCGGGTTAAACGGCAAGTCGAACATCACCAGATTGCTGGCAAACTGGAAGTTACGTCCTTCGGAGCCGATTTCAGAACATAACAGCACCTGCGCGCCGGTATCTTCTTCGGCGAACCAGGCGGCGGCGCGGTCGCGTTCGATAATCGACATGCCCTCATGGAACACGGCGGCGCGGATGCCTTCGCGTTCGCGCAGCACCTGCTCCAGCTGTAACGCGGTGGTCGCCTTAGCGCAGATCACCAGCACTTTTTGCGAACGATGGCTGGTCAGATAGCCCATTAGCCACTCAACGCGTGGGTCGAAGTTCCACCAGGTGCCGGTATCGCCTTCGAACTCCTGATAAATTTGTTCCGGATAGAGCATATCGCGGGCGCGATCTTCCGCGCTCTTACGCGCGCCCATAATGCCGGAGACCTTAATGGCGGTCTGATACTGGGTCGGCAGCGGCAGTTTTACCGTATGCAGTTCACGTTTCGGGAACCCCTTGACGCCGTTACGGGTGTTGCGGAACAGAACGCGGCTGGTGCCGTGGCGATCCATCAGCATCGACACCAGCTCATCACGGGCGGCCTGCGCGTCGTCGCGATCGCTATTAGCGGCCTGCAACAGCGGTTCAATATCCTGTTCGCCGATCAGATCGCCCAGCCTGTTCAGTTCGTCGTTGCTGAGTTTATTGCCCGCCAGCAGCATGGCCACCGCATCGGCGACAGGGCGGTAGTTTTTCTGTTCTTCGACAAACTGTTCGAAATCGTGGAAACGGTTCGGATCCAGCAGGCGCAGACGGGCGAAATGGCTTTCCATCCCCAGCTGTTCTGGCGTGGCGGTCAGCAGCAGCACGCCCGGTACGCGTTCAGCTAATTGTTCGATGGCCATATATTCACGGCTCGGCGCATCGGTGCTCCACACCAGATGATGCGCTTCGTCGACCACCAGCAAATCCCACTCGGCGTCGCACAAATGTTCCAGACGCTGCTTATTACGGCGGGCGAAATCCAGCGAGCAGATCACCAGTTGCTCGGTTTCAAACGGGTTATACGCGTCGTGCTGCGCTTCGGTATAGCGTTCGTCATCGAACAGCGCGAAGCGCAGGTTGAAACGGCGCAGCATTTCTACCAGCCACTGGTGTTGCAGGGTTTCCGGAACAATGATCAATACGCGTTCCGCCGCGCCGGATAATAACTGTTGATGCAGAATCATCCCGGCTTCAATGGTTTTACCTAAGCCCACCTCATCCGCCAGCAGTACGCGCGGCGCATGGCGACGACCCACATCATGAGCGATATTAAGCTGATGCGGGATCAGGTTGGTCCGCTGACCGCGCAGGCCGCTGTATGGCATCCGGTACTGCTCGCTCTGAAATTTACGGGCGCGATAGCGCAGCGCGAACCGATCCATTCGATCGATTTGACCGGCGAACAGACGATCCTGGGGCTTACTGAAAACCAACTTGCTGTCGAGCAGAACTTCGCGCAACGTCACATTGGTCTCTTCGGTATCCAGGCGGGTGCCGACATAAACAAGCAGGCCATTTTCTTCTTTTACTTCATCGATATGTAGCTGCCAGCCTTCATGGCTTGTAATCGTATCGCCAGGGTTGAACATGACGCGGGTCACGGGAGAATCACTGCGCGCATACAGGCGGTTTTCTCCCGTGGACGGGAAAAGTAAGGTGACGGTTCGCGCATCCATCGCAACAACGGTTCCAAGTCCCAGCTCGCTTTCTGTATCGCTGATCCAGCGTTGACCAAGTGTAAAAGGCATATGTGTTCGGCTCTATATCTTTAATTGCAGGCATTACTCGCCATTCCCAGGCGACAGCACTGGATAATTGCGAGTATACGACCCCGCTACCAGGCTAATGTGGTAGTGGCGTTAATTAGGTCCAGGAATGGAAAGGGCGCTATGGTACTGGAAGGCGGCGCTTTCGTCACGCGTCAAAATAGCCCCAGTTGCCCGGTCAGTAGTGTAGCAAAATTATCTTCAACGAAGGGAAGAATTCCTTCCGCCACGGGTTGTAGCTGGCGGGTAAGATAGTGTTCGTAATCCAGCGGCGACTGCTGGTAATCCACGGGCTCGGGGCCGTTAACAGTCCAGACATATTTTATGGCGCCGCGATTCTGATACTGCGCCGGACGACCCCGCTTCAGGTTTTGTTCATCCGCCAGCCGGGCGGCGCGAACGTGCGGCGGGATGTTACGTTGGTACTCATGTAAAGGGCGACGCAGACGCTTACGATAAACCAACTGCGCGTCCAGTTCGCCCGCCATCAGTTTATCAATAGTCTCGCGCACATAGTCTTGATAAGGTTCATTGCGAAAAACACGCAGATACAGCTCCTGTTGAAAGCGCTGCGCCAGCGGCGTCCAGTCGGTCCGCACCGTTTCCAGACCTTTAAATACCATACGCTGGCTGTCGCCTTCCTGAATCAGGCCCGCGTAGCGTTTTTTACTGCCAGTATCCGCGCCGCGGATGGTCGGCATCAGAAAGCGACAAAAGTGGGTTTCAAACTCCAGCTCCAGCGCGCTGGTCAAATTTTGCTGTTGTAACGTCTGCGCCCACCATTCGTTCACGTGACGCACCAGCCTGTGCCCGATTTCCGCCGCGTCGGCTTCTGAATGCGCGCGCCGGAGCCAGACGAAAGTGGAATCGGTATCGCCATAAATCACGTCATAACCCTGCGCCTCAATCAGCGCTTTGGTCTGGCGCATAATCGCATGACCGCGCATGGTGATTGACGACGCCAGACGGGGATCGAAAAAGCGACAGGCCGTGGTGCCGAGTACGCCATAAAAGGCGTTCATAATGATTTTAAGCGCCTGCGAGAGCGGTTTATTACCCTGACGTTTGGCTTCATCGCGCCCGTGCCAGATTTGGCTAACAATTTCCGGCAGGCAGTGCTTTTCTCGTGAAAACCAGGCGTCAAGGAAACCTTCGGTACTGTGTTCCGGATCCGGCTGCGCCATGCCTTCGACCAGCCCGACGGGATCAATCAAAAACGTGCGGATAATCGACGGGTACAGGCTTTTATAATCCAGCACCAGTACTGAATCGTATAATCCGGGTTGTGAATCCATTACGTAGCCGCCGGGACTTGCCAGCGGCGGCACTTCGCCGAGATTGGGCGCGACATAGCCGGCGCGGTGCATTCGCGGAAAGTAAAGATGCCCAAATGCGGCGACCGAACCGCCGTGGCGATCGACCGGCAGGCCGTTGATCGTCGCGCGTTCCAGCAAAAACGGCATGATCTCGGTTTTATGGAAAATGCGCGTGACCAGCTCGCAGTCTTTCAGGTTGTAGGTGGCGAGGGCGGGTTTATCCTGGGCAAAGCGGCGATCGATCTCATCCATACGATCCCAGGGATTATCAATGGATTTTCCTTCGCCGAGCAGTTCCTGCGAGACGGCTTCCAGCGAAAAAGACGAAAAATTCCAGAACGCGGATTTAAGCGCGTCGATACCATCGATAATGACTCGCCCTCTGGCCTGGGCGAAAAAAACGCCGTTTTTGAAGCCATGTTCGCGCCACTCCAGTTCGCTATTGTCTCGCCCCAGCCGTAAAGGGATACGGTAGCGTTCGGCATGTTTTTGCAGCATACGCAGGTCGAACTGCACCACGTTCCAGCCGATGATGACGTCGGGATCATGTTCGGCAAACCAGGCGTTGAGTTTTTCCAGCAGCTGCGGGCGGCTGGCGACATACACAAGCTCGAAGTCCAGTTGGCGGTCATCGCCATTCGCCGGGCCCAGCATATAAACGGTACGCTGGCCGCAGCCTTCCAGACCAATGCAATACAGTTCGCCGTGTCGCGTGGTTTCGATATCCAGCGAGACCCATTTTAGCGGCGGTCGATAGTCGGGGTGGGGTTTAAGACGCGCATTGCGGATAACGCCGTTGCGCATCTCGCCGTCTACCCAAACGGGCGACGTAATAAAACGCTCCATCAGGTAACGTTCCGGCGGGCGTACATCCGCTTCATAAACGGTGACGCCGTTTTCGCGCAGCAGTTTCTCCATCCGCATAAGCTGGCGGTGAGTACGGCAATACAGACCGGAGACCGGCTGACGATGAAAGTCTCGCAGCTGGAGCGGCGTCAGGCGATAGTCTTTTTCCGCCTGTAGCAGCGAGGCGGCGCGGGAGGTCTGGCTGGTCGGAATAAACGCCACGGACTCTTGCGGCGCCAGCGTCGCCTGCACAGGGCCGTTGTCTGTCGCCAGCCAGAAAGAGACCTCCGTTCCTTGCGGCGTATCCCGCCAGTGCCGGGTTAAAATGAAACCTGCCTGCGCCACGATGATTACCTGTCTAAAAAATTCACGCTAATTATAACCTGTTTTAGGGGGTAATACTGTTATTTTGTACAGGCATATAACGTAAAAGCCGATATCCGCTGTAATAAAAAGTTTCTCGCAGTAAGAAGCGGGTTTTCGCCCACCAGGATTTATAGCGGGTGGATCGCGTGGGTGATGAGCGGCTATCGATACCATTATCCTGAGCGATAGTTTTCAGACGCAGCATATGCAGCGGATCGCTGACCAGTAACGCTGTGCGCCATTGTTGTTGCCGCTGTATCTGTTTTGCGTAACGAATATTTTCGCGCGTCACGGTAGAGCGCTCTTCAATAAAAATCGCCTTAGCCGGAATGCCTTTTTCCAGAACGTATTGACGAGCTATCGCCGCGTCGGAAACCGTTGCGCCAGCGCCGTAGCCGCCGGTTAATACCAACGCGCGGACAATGTGTTGTTGGTAAAGCCAGATGGCATGATCCAGTCTGGCCTGAAAAACGGGAGAAGGCGTTTTTCCGCTAACGCCTGCTCCTGCGACAATCGCGCAGTCAGCTACGCGCGTCTGGTCTTGCTGACTGAACTGATAAATAGCGATAGCGTTATTGATAAACACCGTGGCCATAATGAGAATTATGCCTGCCGCGATTCTGGTGATGTAGCGATATTTCATGAATGAGTTCGTTCCCCGTGACGGGTGTAATGAATATTTTAACGATAAAAGAACTTTTAGCGTCAGATATTTTTGCTGACGTGTATTTATCAATATAATGATGTCGGTGTAGACAGCTGATATAATTATCCTATAACTGCTAATTTTGAATCATGTTTATTTACAATTTTTATCCATAGGTTGGCTGTTTTGTGTCAAGTCTGTTTCCATACATTAAGTATTTTTCAGAATAGTGCTTGCTCGAATTTGTTACTTATTTCTCGGATTAACAAAAAAGCGATATTTTTTGTTTGTTTTAATTAATGAAAAGTGTAAGAATTTTATTTGAAACATCCGCACCGTCAGGTAGAAATATAATATTCCAATTGGCCGCTATGGTTAAATAAAAATGGATTACAGTGCGAATTCGTCGGGAACTCTCTGCATAATTTAATTTTTATTTTAGAATATAATTTTATTTTGACTTTCAGGTGCGGGTGTTTTTATCAAAATGTGTGGTATTCGGGAATTATCTTTTATGAATGTGAATATGCAGGCGTGTCCGGTAGGGAACGCACGTTATCTTTTCGTCAATACTCAACGCGCTAACCCTTCCATAAAAACCGTGAGTCGATTTTTTGAGTATAAAACATGGACAGATCAGATTTGGCGTACCGAAATTATTGAAAACGGCAATGCTTTTTTTCACTGGCAAGGGCACGACAGAAAAAACGGACATCTGGATACCATTATTAACTATCTGTTAAATGGGCAACGCTGGCAGTCAACAATCGAAGATTATATTTTCTTCCATGCGCTGGAAGGAAAAGTGTTGCAGGGACATTATGATAATATTATTGAATATGTGAGTTCTGATAATTACGTCTATCAAAGCGCATTTGCTGAATATATCACCGACCAGACTCATCAACGCGCCCCCAATGGGACGCGTTTTTAGAGGCATTACTGCCCGTAATAGGCTTTTGCGCCGTGTTTGCGTAGATAGTGTTTATCCAGCAGGGATTGCTGCATGTCGGGCAACTGCGGCGCAAGCTGGCGGCAGAAGATCCCCATATAGGCCACTTCTTCCAGCACGATGGCGTTATGCACTGCATCCTCGGCATTTTTACCCCAGGCAAACGGGCCGTGCGAATGGACAAGCACGCCGGGCATTTGAGCGGCGTCAATACCTTGTTTTTCAAAGGTTTCAACAATGACATTGCCCGTTTCCCATTCATACTCGCCATTAATTTCCGCTTCGGTCATTTTGCGAGTGCAGGGAATCGTACCGTAGAAATAGTCGGCATGGGTGGTTCCCGTCGCCGGAATCGGCTGACCCGCCTGCGCCCAGATAGTCGCGTGGCGCGAATGGGTGTGTACGATGCCGCCGATAGTCGGAAATGCCTGATATAACAAACGGTGGGTTGGCGTATCGGACGACGGTTTCTTATGACCTTCAACGACTTCACCAGTCTCCAGGCTGACCACCACCATATCGTCAGCGGTCATGACGCTATAATCGACGCCGGACGGCTTAATCACCAGTACGCCGCGTTCGCGATCGACGGCGCTGACGTTACCCCAGGTGAGGGTGACCAGGTTGTGTTTTGGCAGCGCCAGATTGGCTTCCAGTACCTGGCGTTTGAGATCTTCTAACATTGTTTTCTCCCTGCCGGATGGCGCTTCGCTTATCCGGCCTACGAGCGACGGTGTGCCGGATGGCGACACAAATGCCTTATTCGGCCTACAGGACCGTAGGCCCGGTAAACGCAGTGCCACCGGGCATTCAGACTTCACTTTTAGCGTTTTAAACCGTAATACACCTCGTTCCAGCGCAGCGCGTCCTTAAAGGCCGGCAGACGGGTATCGTTATCAATTACCGCGATTTCGATATCGTGTATTTCTGCGAACTGGCGCATATCGTTCAGATCCAGCGCGTGGCTGAAGACGGTATGGTGCGCGCCGCCAGCCAGAATCCACGCTTCGGAGGCGGTCGGCAGATCCGGCTGCGCCTTCCACAGCGCGTTAGCCACCGGCAGTTTCGGCAGGGAGTGCGGCGTTTTTACGGTGTCAATGCAGTTGACCAGCAGGCGATAACGATCGCCGAGGTCGATCAGGCTGGCGACGATCGCCGGGCCGGTTTGGGTATTGAAAATCAAACGCGCCGGATCTTCCTTACCGCCAATGCCGAGGTGCTGGACGTCGAGGATCGGTTTCTCTTCCACCGCGATGGAGGGACACACCTCCAGCATGTGCGAGCCGAGCACCAGATCGTTGCCTTTCTCGAAGTGGTAGGTGTAATCCTCCATAAATGAGGTGCCGCCCTGCAGACCGGTTGACATCACTTTCATAATGCGAAGCAGAGCGGCGGTTTTCCAGTCGCCTTCGCCCGCAAAGCCGTAGCCCTGTTGCATAAGACGCTGTACGGCCAGACCCGGGAGTTGTTTCAGACCGTGTAAATCTTCAAAGGTAGTAGTGAATGCGTGGAAGCCGCCCTGTTCCAGGAAACGCTTCATACCGAGTTCAATACGCGCCGCTTCCCGCACGTTCTGGCGTTTATCGCCGTGGATCCGGGTGGCGGGCGTCAGGGTATAGCTGCTTTCATACTCGTCAATCAGAGCGTTGATATCGCCGTCGCTGATGGAGTTCACCACCTGCACCAGATCGCCGACCGCCCAGGTATTGACCGAAAAGCCAAATTTGATTTGCGCGGCCACTTTATCACCGTCAGTCACTGCGACTTCACGCATATTGTCGCCGAAGCGGCAGACTTTTAGCTGGCGGGTATCCTGTTTAGAGACCGCCTGGCGCATCCAGGCGCCGATACGCGTATGGGCCTCTTTATCCTGCCAGTGGCCAGTGACGACCGCGTGCTGCTGACGCATCCGCGCGCCGATAAAACCGAACTCGCGGCCGCCGTGCGCAGTCTGGTTCAGGTTCATAAAGTCCATATCGATGCTGTCCCACGGCAGGGCGGCGTTAAATTGGGTATGGAATTGCAGTAGTGGTTTGTTAAGGATACTCAGCCCGTTGATCCACATTTTGGCCGGGGAGAAGGTGTGCAGCCAGACCACCAGTCCTGCGCAGCGATCGTCATAATTGGCGTCACGACAAATGGCGGTAATCTCATCCGGCGAGGTGCCCAGCGGTTTTAATACCAGTTTACATGGCAGTTTGGCTTCGGTATTCAGCGCGTTGACCACATGCTCGGCATGTTGAGTGACCTGACGCAGGGTTTCTGCGCCATACAAATGCTGGCTGCCAATCACAAACCATACTTCATAATTATCAAAAATCGTCATTGTCGTGTCCTTAATGAGTCAGGATTGCCTGATTGGCCGGGGTCGTTGGCGCCGGCGCGGCAGTCGGAAGATAATGTTGTTCTGCGCTTAGCGCCCACTGCTGGTAGCGGCGGTAAAGCTGTTCGAGGCGTTGCGCCTGTTCAGGGCGGGGACGCAGAGTGCGTTCTACCGCGCTTGCCATGCTTTGCTGGGCGGCAGGAATATCGGCATGGACTTTCGCAGCGACGGCGGCAAAGATAGCGGCGCCTAATGCGCAACACTGGTCGGAAGCGACGATCTGCAACGGACGATTCAGTACGTCGCAGCAGACCTGCATAATGACCTGATTTTTACGGGCGATGCCGCCAAGCGCCATCACGTTATTGACCGCGATACCCTGATCGGTAAAACACTCCTGAATGGCGCGCGCGCCGAAGGCGGTCGAGGCGACCAGACCACCAAACAGCGCTGGCGCGTCGGTGGCGAGATTGAGATCGGTAATGACGCCTTTCAGACGCTGATTAGCGTTTGGCGTGCGGCGACCGTTAAACCAGTCGAGCACCACCGGCAGGTGATCCAGGGACGGATTTTTCGCCCAGGCGTCGGTGAGCGCTGGCAGTAGCTGCTTCTGGCTGGCGTTAATCTGGGTTTTCAGTTCCGGGTGCTGCGCGGCAAGTTGCTCCAGCGGCCAGTTCAACACGCGGCTAAACCAGGCGTAGATGTCGCCGAAAGCGGACTGGCCCGCTTCCAGACCGATAAAGTTCGGCACCACGCTGCCATCAACCTGACCGCAAATGCCTTTCACGGCGCGATCCCCGACGCTCTGTTTATCCGCAATCAGAATGTCGCAGGTAGACGTGCCGATGACTTTTACCAGCGTATTGGGCTGCGCGCCCGCGCCGACCGTGCCCATGTGACAGTCGAACGCGCCGCCGGAAATCACTACGCTTTCCGGCAAGCCGAGGCGCTGCGCCCATTCGGCGCACAGGGTGCCCACGGGCAGATCGGCGGTGAAGGTTTCGCTAAATAACGGGTAGCGCAGATGACGGTTAATGCACGGATCGAGTTCATCAAAGAAGCTCGCGGGTGGCAGGCCGCCCCAGCTTTCATGCCACAGCGTTTTGTGCCCGGCGCTGCAGCGGCCACGGCGGATATCCTGCGGGCGAGTGGTGCCGGAAAGCAGCGCCGGCACCCAGTCACACAGCTCAATCCACGAGACGGCGGCCTGCGCGACGGCGCTATCCTGACGGGTGACGTGCAGAATCTTCGCCCAGAACCATTCGCTGGAGTAAATGCCGCCAATATAGCGGGAGTAGTCGACCTTACCTGGCTTATGGCACAGACGAGTGATTTCGTCGGCCTCTTCCACCGCGGTGTGATCTTTCCACAGCACAAACATCGCATTCGGGTTCTCGGCGAACTCCGGACGCAGCGCCAGGACGTTACCGTCGGCGTCAATCGGCGCTGGCGTAGAACCGGTGCTGTCAACGCCAATGCCAACGACATTTGCGCGTTGCGCGGAGCTTAATTGTGCCAGAACGGCTTTCAGCGCGGCCTCCATTGACTCCATGTAGTCGCGCGGATGATGACGGAACTGGTTGTTCGGGCCGTCGCAATAACGGCCTTCTTGCCAGCGCGGATACCACTCTACGCTGGTGGCGATCTCGTCGCCGGTGGCGCAGTCCACTGCCAGAGCGCGCACTGAATCACTGCCAAAATCGAGGCCAATTGCAATTGCCATCGTCTTACTCCATCCAGAAAAACAGGTATGGAGAAACAGTAGAGAGTCGCGGCAAAAACCGTCAGGCAGGATTCGCTAATCTTATGGACAAAAATGCTAATGCTTTGCAAAGTGTGACGCTGTGCAAATATTCAATGTGGACATTCCAGCCATAGTTATAGACACTTCTGTTACTTAATTTTATCGCCTGAACTGTACGCTTTTGTTACAAAGCGCTTTTCACAAGCGGGGTTGATACGTGCTTTCATCAAGCGCAAAGTCTTGCGGAGACGTAAGCACTGTCGTCCTGGTCAATATGGACAATTTGTTTCTTCTCTGAACATCGGGGGGTAGATAAATCATGGCTGAAACGCAAAATGATCCGCTATTGCCGGGATATTCATTTAATGCCCATCTGGTCGCCGGGCTGACGCCGATTGAAGCGAATGGATATCTGGATTTTTTTATCGATCGTCCGTTGGGCATGAAGGGATATATTCTTAACCTGACCATCCGCGGAGAAGGCGTCATTAATAATAATGGCGAGCAGTTTGTCTGTCGGCCTGGCGATATATTATTGTTTCCGCCGGGCGAGATTCATCACTATGGACGGCATCCGGACGCCAGCGAGTGGTATCACCAGTGGGTTTATTTCCGGCCTCGCGCCTACTGGCAGGAGTGGCTGACCTGGCCGACAATCTTTGCCCAGACAGGATTTTTCCGCCCGGACGAGGCGCGCCAGCCGCATTTCAGCGAACTGTTCGGGCAGATCATCAGCGCCGGGCAAGGGGAAGGCCGCTATTCTGAGCTACTGGCGATCAATCTGCTGGAGCAGTTGTTGCTCAGACGTATGGCGGTAATTAATGAGTCGTTGCATCCGCCGATGGATAGCCGTGTGCGCGATGCCTGCCAGTATATCAGCGACCATCTGGCGGACAGCCATTTTGATATCGCCAGCGTCGCCCAGCATGTCTGCCTGTCGCCCTCCCGGTTATCGCATCTGTTTCGCCAGCAGTTAGGCATTAGCGTATTGAGTTGGCGCGAAGATCAGCGTATCAGCCAGGCGAAACTCCTGCTTAGCACCACGCGAATGCCGATAGCGACCGTTGGGCGCAATGTTGGATTTGACGATCAGCTCTATTTTTCGCGGGTATTTAAAAAATGCACCGGGGCAAGTCCTAGCGAGTTCAGGGCCGGATGTGAATAAAAAGTGAATGATGTGTCCACAAAGATGTCATAAGCCGTAACTATTCGGATAATTGACGGCTTGACGAAGGGGGACGGGGTAAGCAGAATCCCTGCTTCATCACGCTGACGGACACACTATGCAAGCACTGCTGGAACACTTTATCACCCAATCCACTCTGTATTCGCTTATCGCCGTGTTGCTGGTCGCCTTCCTGGAATCGCTGGCGCTGGTGGGGTTGATTTTACCCGGCACGGTACTGATGGCGGGGCTGGGCGCGCTTATCGGCAGCGGCGAGCTCAATTTTTGGCATGCCTGGCTGGTGGGTATTATCGGCTGTCTGATGGGCGACTGGATTTCGTTCTGGCTGGGGTGGCGCTTTAAAAAGCCGCTACACCGCTGGTCTTTTATGAAAAAGAACAAGTCGCTGCTGGATAAAACCGAACATGCGCTGCATCAGCACAGTATGTTCACGATCCTGGTCGGACGTTTTGTCGGTCCGACGAGGCCGCTGGTGCCGATGGTGGCAGGGATGCTGGATCTTCCCGTGGCGAAATTTATTGGGCCGAACTTGATTGGCTGTTTGCTGTGGCCGCCGTTTTATTTCCTGCCGGGCATTCTGGCGGGAGCGGCAATCGATATTCCTTCCGATATGCAGAGCGGAGATTTCAAATGGCTGCTGCTGGCGACGGCGTTGCTGCTGTGGGTCGGAGGCTGGCTATGCTGGCGGCTGTGGCGCAGCGGCAAAGCGGCAGTCGATCGTTTAACCGCGTATCTCCCCCGCAGCCGTTTGCTGTATCTGGCGCCGTTGACGCTCGGGATCGGCGTGGTCGCGCTGGTGGTGCTGGTTCGCCACCCGCTGATGCCGGTATATATCGATATTCTGCGCAAAGTTGTGGGTTACTAACGATTCCTTTGCCGGATGGCGGCTTCGCCTTATCCGGCCTACAAAATATGGGATTTGATGCCCAATAGCGCTGAGGCGCTGGCTTGACCGCTTAGTAGCTCGTCTGTTTTGCCTTGCCACGCGATACGCCCGTCGGCGACGACGATTGACCGGGGCGCAATTCGCGCCGCATCTTCCACGCTGTGCGAGACCATCAACAGCGTGAGCTGTCGCTCGCGGCAGATATCGCTGACCAACGTCAGCATCTCCTGACGCAGTGCGGGATCGAGCGCGGAGAACGGTTCATCCAGCAGCAGTACTGGCTGTTCACGTACCAGGCAGCGCGCCAGCGCTACCCGCTGACGCTGGCCGCCGGACAGTTCGCCCGGCAAACGCGCCATCAGACTCTCAATGCCCATCTGACGTGCGATAGCGTCCCGTTTTTCCCGCTGGCTGGCGTTGAGCGTTAACCCGGGGTTTAGCCCCAGACCGATATTTTGCTGTACATTCAGGTGGCTGAATAAATTATTCTCCTGAAACAGCATTGAGACCGGACGGCGTGAGGGCGGCGTAAGCGTATGATCGTCGCCGGCAATCAGTAGCGTACCGCTGGCAGGTGCAAGAAAACCGGCAATTAAATTCAACAACGTGCTTTTTCCCGCGCCGCTGGGGCCAAGAATCGCCACCTGCTCGCCGCGTTCTACCGCCAGCGTAAAACGCATCGGCAAATGATGGTAAAGCCAGGTGATATCAATCAGTTTTAGCATGTCGGCCCGGTAGTTTCTCTATGAGGGTAAATAACGTAAAGCAGAGCAGCAGCAGTATCAGCGCGGTCACCGCGCCGTCCTGGCTGCGGTAGGAGCCGATCTGCTGATACAGATAAAACGGCAGCGTGCGGAAATTGTCATTGCCGAAAAGCGCGACGACGCCAAAATCACCGATAGAAAGTACGCAGGCAAACGCCAGCGCCTGCGCCAGCGGACGTTTCAGCGCCCGCAGTTCCACGACCTTTAACCGCGACCAGCCTTCAATTCCTAATGACTGGCACAGCATTCCATAACGGGCGGTAATATCGCGCATTGGGTTTTCCAGGACTTTTAGCGCGTAGGGGATTGCCATCAGCGCATTGGTGAAAATCACGATGCCGTCGGCGGATTCCGGTAAGCCAACGCTGCTATTGAGCAGTAAAAAGAAGCCTGTCGCCAGCACGATCCCCGGCATCGCGAGGATCAACATCCCGCTGAGTTCCAGCGTTTGTCCGGCGAATAGTTGCTGGCGTTGGCGTAGCTCGCGGCTACTCCACAGCAGCATCATGGTCAGCACCACACACAGAACGCCCGCCGCCAGCGCAATGCGTAGCGATGTCCAGACAGCCTGCCACAGAATGGGTTGCGCCAGCACCTCCGGCAGGCTGCGGTTGACGCCATCGACCACCACGGCGACCAGCGGCGGAAGCAGCAGCAGCAGCGCCAGCACGATTAATAAGGCGTCCGTCAGACGGCTGTGGAGACGATCGTCAGGATCGCGCCAACCCTGCGTCAGCGTCATCCCCGGCGCAATCGCTTTGCTCAGCCGTTGGCTTAGCAGTACCAGCGCCAGGCAGCAGACCATCTGGATTAATGCCAGCATCGCCGCGCGGGCGGGATCGTAGTCATAACTGAGCGCCTGAAAGATAGCCAGTTCGATAGTGGTGGCCTGCGGGCCGCCGCCGAGCGACAGGACCGTTGCGAAACTGGCGAAGCAGAGCATAAAAATCAGCGCCGCGACGGGCGGAATTTGGCGGCGCAGCCACGGCCATTCGACAAAACGAAAAAAATGCCAGCCGCGCATACCGAGCTGGGCGGCGAGCTGGCGCTGCTCGCCGGGAATGCTTTCCAAAGATTGCAGCAACAAACGGCTCGCCATTGGCAGGTTAAAAAAGACGTGCGCCAGTAAAATGCCCTGCAAGCCGTAGGGGGAGAATGTCCACTGAAGCCCCAGCATCTGCCACAGCGAGGCCAGCCAGCCCTGACGGCCATACACGCTAAGAATGCCGAACACGGCAACCAGTACCGGCAGAATCAGCGTCATGGCGCACAGACGCAGCAGCGCCAGACGTCCAGGAAAACGGCGTCGATAAAGCGCGCGGGCGAGAAAAACCGCCGGGACCACAGACAGCACTGCGGACAGAAACGCCTGCCAGAATGAGAAGCGCACCACATGCCACAGATAGCTATCCCGCCAGATTGTCGACCACGCGCCCGCCGGCGCGTTCAGCCAAAGCGCCAGAAAGGCCGCCAGCGCGACGGTTATCATCAGCGCGGCGGCGCACAGCCCCGGAATCAGCCAGCCGGGAATTAACGGCTGACGGCGCGTTGCCATTCGCTAATCCATGCCTGGCGTTGTGCTGCCACTTGTTGCGGCGTGAATTCCAGCGTTGTGGCGGGTTTTGCCAATGATTCAAACCCTGCGGGTAAGGCGACGTCCGCTACCGGGTACATCCAGTTGCCGGTGGGTATGGCGTTCTGAAACGCCGGAGAAACCATAAATTTGAGGAATTTCTCCGCCAGTTCCGGCTGCTTACTGGCGACGGTACGCGCCGCGACTTCTACCTGTAAGTAATGGCCTTCGCTGAAGTTCGCGGCGGCGTAATTGTCCTTCTTCTCTTCAATAATGTGATACGCCGGAGAGGTGGTGTAACTGAGCACCAAATCGCTTTCACCTTTCAGAAATAAACCGTAGGCCTCGCTCCAGCCTTTCGTCACCGTCACCGTTTTGGCCGTCAGTTTTTGCCAGGCCTGCGGCGCGTTATCGCCATAGACTTTGCGCATCCACAGTAACAGCCCCAGCCCTGGCGTACTGGTACGCGGGTCCTGATAAATCACCCGCCATTTTTGATCGCTCTCGACCAGTTCTTTCAGGCTTTTCGGCGGATTTTTCAGTTTGCTTTTATCGTAGACAAAGGCGAAATAGCCGTAATCGAACGGCACAAATGTGTCGTTTTTCCAGCCGCCGGGCACCTTGACCGCCTCATTCGCCACGCCGCTTTTGGCAAAGAGCTTAGTTTGCGTGGCCGCTTCCAGCAGATTGTTGTCCAGCCCCAACACCACATCGGCTTTGCTGTTCTTCCCCTCCATCCGCAGGCGGTTGAGCAGCGAAACGCCATCCTCCAGCGCCACCAGTTTCAGCTCGCAGTTGCAATCGGCTTCAAACGCTTTTTTCACCGCCGGGCCTGGCCCCCAGTCGGCGGCGAACGAGTCGTAGGTATAGACGGTGAGAACGGGTTTGGCGAAAGCAGGCGCCGCGCACAGGAGTAAAAGCGGAAGATATTTTTTTAACACTTTGCACCTCAGTTAAAGAGTGGCAAAGGACTTGAGAGGTAGCCTCAAATCCCTTCGCCGGCATTATCCGGATCAGGTTCGACGGGTATTTTCTCAGCGCGCGCATGAGCGCGGCACCCCGTTGAGTTCGGCGTTAGTGTAGTGATTTTGTTGCCGGGCAGCAATTAAGAGCTGGCTTTTAAGGGTCCGGCGGCGCAAACCACGCCGATTTAAAATCAAACCAGCCGAGGGTATTCATGCGCAGCCCGCGCATACTGCGCTGTCCCTGGATAATCAGCCAGTGGTGGATCAGCGGCACAATCGCTTTGTTGGCCAGCAGTTGCTGGCACCAGTTCGCCAGGTTCATCTTGCCAGCGCGCCACTGCGCGGCGTCGTCCTGCCAGTCGCGCGGAATGCAGTTCTGCAAGAGCGGCACTTCGCACAGGTGCGCGAACAGCGAGAAATCCAGCGGCAGCGTAAAGTTAGCGCTATTGAGCCAGATATCGCTTTCGATCTCGCCGGCGTGCCATTGATCGTAGTCGATCTCCTGAATATGCAAATGCACCTGATGTTCAGCCAGAAGCGCGCTCATGATACGGGCGATAACCCGGTGCTCAATGTGTTCGCGATAGAAGGTCAGCGTGAGGGTTTCCAGACCGGCGGGTTTTTCGCCCGGGCCTGGACGGGCGTGATGCCAGCGCGGTAAAAGCCCATAGGCCGGGAACCAGAGCTGCTGTAGCGGTTCATCGGCATGATAGAGTAAATTGGTGGGGGAGAGGACGTGGCTTACCCATTCTCTGACCTGCGGATGCGCGCCGCGCGGCGTTCTGGCGTCGAATAGCAGGTAATAGCACCCCTCTTCCAGTCGGCTTTCTATCGCTTTTTCACCGCCTTGTATCGGCCCTTCCAGCATCAATCCGCAGGCCGGTTCTTCACTGATATCCGGCAGTACCCAGACGTTCACTTCGTCTATCAACGCCCGATAGCCGAAGTAGTCATCAAAGGCGAGTATCTTGAGCTGGTTCGGCGTATTACGCCGCACGGCATAAGGCCCGGTGCCGATTGGGTGGCTGGCGAAATTAGCCAGCGTTTCCCACTCCCGCGGCAAAATCATCGCCGGGACCTGGCCCAGCAGCCACGGCAACCAGCGATCCGGCTGGGAAAGATGAATATCCAGCGTCCACGCGGTAGGGGAATCTATTTTTGTGATGTGCGAGTAAAGCGGAAGCGTATTGATACGCGTCAGCGAGGCGATGACATCTTCCATCTCCAGCTCGCGGCCATGATGAAAATGAATGCCGGGGCGCAGGTAGAAGCGCCACAGTAAAGGGGAAATTTGCTGCCAGTGGTGCGCAATGTCCGCTTCCAGTTCCCCGTTTTCCTCATTTACCCGCGTGAGCGAACTGAAAATTTGCCGGGCAATATGAGTTTCCGAGCGACGTAATGCGGTTCCCGGCAGGAGATTGTGCATCGGACGATAGTAAAGAACCCGCAGAATATGCCGCCCCTGGCGGAAGCTGCGTCCCAGATGGGAAATCAGCATTTGCCTGACAGCGCTTTTATCGCCGACCAGTTGTACCAGTTGATCGATTCGATCTTGTTCCAGCAGGTCTTCCGCCCGCTGCTGTTGCAGCGCCAGTCCGGTATACAGGAACGTCAGACGCGAACGCTTTCCGCGTCCAACTTCGGCTTCCCATGTTAGCCAACCGCGCGCCTGCATCGTATTTAGCAGCGTACGCATATGGCGACGCGAACAGTTCAGCAGATCCGCCAGCTCATTAAGCGTGGTGTCTTGCGTTTTACCGTCACAACATTGCCAGAGACGGATAAATTGTTGTTGCAGGCGACCTGAGGGCATAAAAGGGGAACTCCGATGAAAAACTCAGCAATTTTATTATCCCTATATTAGGCCAATAATATCTTTCGATGAAGCAAGAGGAAGAGGTCACTATGCACCAGTTCTGGTTGAGATATTTTGCCGCGACGGAAAAAACGTCCTGGCTGGCTTGCCTGAGCGCGCCGCAGCGCTTAAAAATGCTCGCGGAACTGATGCAGTGGGAGGCGACCGATTGAAGCCAATTGCAGACATCATGTGTGACTGAGTATTGGTGTAGGCGATAGCCTAAAATCACCCGCCAGCAGATAATACCTGCTGGCTTTTTTTATTTCGGCTGTTTCTGTGGTCACGCAGGTGGTGACCGGGCGAGTAAAAATCGTATAAAAAATGCCGGAATATCCCCGGCATGAGCGACTGATGAGTAACCCGGAGCTTGATGGCGCTACGCTTATCAGGCCTACAGAATATAATGGCAACCGGGTGATATTGCATAACCTGTAGGCCCGGTAAGGCGTGAAGGGTTACCGCATAAATGCCGGTTGTTTATTTTCGTAGGCGGCAATCGCGTCTTCGTGCTGTAGCGTCAGCCCAATGCTGTCCAGACCGTTCAACATGCAGTGGCGGCGGAAGTCGTCGATTTTAAAGCTGTAGGTCTTATCGCCTGCTTTCACCACCTGTGCTTCCAGATCCACTTCAAATTTAATGCCCGGATTGGCTTTCACCAGGGCAAACAGCTCATCGACCTGTGCGTCGCTCAGGGTTACCGGCAGCAGTTGATTATTGAAACTGTTGCCGTAGAAGATGTCGGCGAAGCTTGGCGCGATCACCACTTTAAAGCCGTAATCGGTCAACGCCCACGGCGCGTGCTCGCGTGACGAGCCGCAGCCAAAGTTTTCCCGCGCCAGCAGTATCGACGCGCCTTGATATTCCGGAAAGTTCAACACGAATTCCGGATTTGGCTGTTGGCCCTTTTCGTCCAGGAAACGCCAGTCGTTAAACAGATGGGCGCCAAAACCGGTGCGCGTAACCTTTTGCAAAAACTGTTTAGGGATAATTGCATCGGTATCGACGTTGGCGGCATCCAGTGGGACAACCAGGCCGGTATGCTGGGTAAATTTCTCTGCCATGGTAGTTTCCTTATTTGATGCTGCGAATGTCGGCGAAGTGGCCGGTAACGGCGGCAGCGGCGGCCATCGCCGGGCTGACTAAATGCGTGCGACCCCCGCGGCCCTGACGGCCTTCAAAGTTACGGTTGCTGGTGGATGCGCAGCGCTCGCCCGGGTTCAGGCGGTCATTATTCATGGCCAGGCACATGGAACAGCCCGGTAAGCGCCATTCAAATCCTGCTTCGATAAAGATCTTGTCCAGACCTTCCGCTTCCGCCTGCGCTTTCACCGGACCTGAACCCGGCACCACCAGCGCCTGCACGCCAGGCGCGACTTTGCGCCCTTTGGCGACTTCCGCCGCCGCGCGCAAATCTTCAATACGCGAATTGGTACAAGAGCCGATAAAGACTTTATCAATAGCAACGTCCGTTAACGGTACGCCCGGCTGTAAGCCCATATAAGCCAGCGCTTTTTCGGCGCTGGCGCGCTCAACCGGATCGCTAAAAGAGGCGGGATCGGGGATGATGTCGGTGACGGAAATCACCTGGCCCGGATTCGTGCCCCAGGTCACCTGCGGCGCGATCTCTTCTGCTCGCAGGGTGACGACAGTATCAAAGGTCGCGCCGTCATCGGTTTTCAGCGTTTTCCAGTACTCGACGGCTTCGTCAAAATCGCGGCCCTTCGGCGCGTGCAAACGCCCTTTTACGTAGTTAAAAGTGGTTTCATCCGGGGCGACCAGACCGGCTTTGGCGCCCATCTCAATCGCCATATTGCACAGCGTCATGCGGCCTTCCATACTCAGCGCGCGGATAGCGTCGCCGCAAAATTCAACCACGTGCCCGGTGCCGCCGGCGCTGCCGGTTTTACCGATGATCGCCAGCACGATGTCTTTGGCGGTAATGCCCGGTGCGGCGTTGCCCGTGACTTCAATCTTCATGGTTTTAGCGCGCCCCTGTTTCAGAGTTTGCGTCGCCAGTACATGTTCTACCTCAGAAGTGCCGATGCCGAAGGCCAGCGCGCCAAACGCGCCGTGGGTGGCGGTGTGGGAGTCGCCGCAGACGATGGTCATGCCCGGCAGGGTGACGCCCTGTTCCGGCCCCATCACATGGACGATGCCCTGATATGGGTGATTCAGGTCATACAGCTCGACGCCGAACTCGTTACAGTTCTTAATCAGCTCCTGCATCTGGATACGCGCCATTTCACCGGAGGCATTAATGTCTTTAGTCTGCGTCGAGACGTTGTGATCCATCGTGGCGAAGGTTTTCCCTGGCTGACGTACCGGACGATGGTGCGCGCGCAGACCGTCAAACGCCTGCGGAGAGGTGACTTCATGCACCAGGTGGCGGTCGATGTACAGCAGCGGCGTTTCGTTTGGCGCCTCAAAGACCACGTGGGCATCAAATAATTTTTCGTATAACGTTTTGGCCATGATTACACCCCTTCTGCGACATAGCGGGCGATAATATCGCCCATCTCATCGGTACTGACTGCGGCAGCGCCCCTGGCTAAATCGCCGGTGCGAACGCCCTCTTCTAATGCGCGATTGATCGCCTGTTCAATGGCCGTTGCCGCATCGTTGGCATCCAGGCTGTAGCGCAGCAGCAGCGCCAGCGACAGGATCTGCGCAATTGGATTGGCGATATTTTTCCCGGCGATATCCGGCGCGGAGCCGCCAGCCGGTTCATACAGGCCAAACCCTTGCTCGTTCAGGCTGGCGGAGGGCAACATCCCCATTGAGCCGGTGATCATGGCGCATTCGTCGGACAGAATGTCGCCGAACAGGTTAGAGCACAGCAGTACGTCAAACTGCGACGGGTCTTTAATCAACTGCATGGTGGCGTTATCGATATACATGTGCGCGAGTTCCACATCGGGATACGTTTTCGCGACATCATTGACGATCTCACGCCACAGGATAGAGCTTTGCAGTACGTTGGCTTTATCAATAGAGGTGACTTTACGGCGGCGTTTACGCGCCGATTCAAAGGCGATACGGGCAATGCGCTCGATCTCAAAGCGGTGATAAACTTCGGTATCAAAGGCTTTTTCGTACTGACCGCTGCCTTCACGGCCTTTTGGCTGTCCGAAATAGATCCCGCCGGTCAGCTCGCGCACGCACAGGATATCGAAACCGTTAGCGGCGATATCGGCGCGCAACGGGCAAAATGCTTCCAGTCCCTGATACAGTTTCGCCGGACGCAGATTACTGAATAATTTGAAATGTTTGCGCAGCGGCAGCAGGGCGCCGCGCTCCGGCTGGCTTTCCGGGGGCAAATTTTCCCATTTCGGGCCGCCGACGGAGCCAAACAGAATGGCATCCGCCTGCTCGCACCCTTCAACGGTGGCTTTCGGCAGTGGATGACCATGATTGTCGATAGCAATACCGCCGACGTCATAGTGGCTGGTGGTGATACGCATATCAAAACGGCTGCGTACCGCATCCATAACTTTCAGGGCTTGCGCCATGACTTCCGGGCCGATACCGTCGCCCGGCAGTACGGCAATATGATAGTTCTTCGACATTACACGGTTTCCTTGTTGTTCTCTTTATTTTGAGCTTTGCGTTGCAATTCTTTTTCAACTTCGGCTGCGCGCCAGATATTGTTCAGTACGTGCACCATCGCTTTGGCGGAGGATTCGACGATATCCGTCGCCAGCCCGACGCCGTGGAAGCGGCGACCATGATGGTTCACGACGATATCGACCTGACCCAGCGCGTCTTTGCCCTGGCCTTTGGCGTTCAGGTCGTATTTAACCAACTCAACGTCGTAGCCAGTGATGCGGTTAATCGCCTGATAGATGGCGTCGACCGGGCCGTTGCCGTTCGCCGCCTCGGCCTTGATCTCTTCACCACAGGCCAGCTTCACGGAAGCAGTGGCGATATCGCTGGAGCCGGACTGCACGCTGAAGTAATCCAGACGGAAATGCTCTGGTTCTTCTTGCTGTTTATTAATAAACGCCAGCGCTTCCAGGTCATAGTCGAACACCTGGCCTTTTTTGTCCGCCAGCTTCAGGAACGCGTCGTACAGGTGGTCCATGTTGTAGTCTGTGTCCTTGTAACCCATCTCTTCCATGCGATGTTTCACGGCGGCACGGCCAGAGCGGGAGGTCAGGTTCAGCTGTATCTGGTTCAGACCGATGGACTCTGGCGTCATGATTTCATAGTTTTCGCGGTTCTTGAGGACGCCATCCTGGTGGATGCCGGAAGAGTGGGCGAAAGCGCCGCTGCCGACAATCGCTTTGTTGGCCGGGATCGGCATGTTACAGATCTGGCTGACGGTCTGGCTGGTGCGCCAGATTTCGTGGTGATTGATATTGGTGTGTACGTTCATGATGTCTTTGCGCACTTTAATCGCCATGATCACTTCTTCCAGTGCGCAGTTACCGGCACGTTCTCCGATACCGTTCATCGCGCCTTCAACCTGACGCGCGCCCGCATGTACTGCCGCCAGCGAGTTGCCTACTGCTATCCCTAAATCGTCGTGGGTATGAACGGAGATGATAGCTTTGTCGATATTGGGGACACGTTCATACAGGCCGGAAATGATTCCCGCGAACTCAAACGGCATGGTATAGCCCACGGTATCGGGAATATTAATGGTTCTCGCGCCGGCGTTTATAGCGGCTTCCACCACGCGCGCCAGATCGTCAACAGGCGTCCGGCCAGCATCTTCGCAGGAGAACTCCACGTCATCAGTGTAATTACGCGCCCGCTTAACCATGTATACCGCGCGTTCGATGACCTCATCCAGCGTGCTGCGCAGCTTGGTGGCGATGTGCATTGGCGAGGTGGCGATAAAAGTATGGATGCGAAACGCGTCGGCGACCTTCAGCGCCTGTGCCGCGACGTCGATGTCTTTTTCTACACAACGCGCCAGGGCGCAAACGCGGCTGTTTTTAATGGTGCGGGCGATGGTTTGGACAGATTCAAAATCACCCGGAGAAGAGACCGGGAAGCCTACTTCCATGACATCAACGCCCATGCGCTCAAGGGCCAGGGCAATCTGCAGCTTCTCTTTCGCGCTCAGGCTGGCCTGTAACGCTTGTTCGCCGTCGCGTAAGGTCGTATCAAAAATAATGACTTGCTGGCTCATGATGTGGTCCTTGTCTCCAGGGGCGCCTTGCGTCAGGCATAAAAAAACCCGCGCAACGGCGCGGGTTTTGTTTGACTTCGAGCTGACTTAATGTTGAATGCCGCCCACCGGTCTACCGCGCACAATAAATGCGTTGAGTAGTAGTAGCCCAGTGAAACGAACGATATGTGACATTAATTCAGCTCCAGCGAATGCGATATGCTTTTAGTGGTACTGGATATGCCGTTTAATGTCAACTCTGATTTCTGTCGCCATTGCATTTTGTTGACCATATCCGGATACGTACTTTAGCTAATTGTGCTGGGCTGCGCGTCCAATAAAGGATAAAAGAACGAGTGGACATTCATACTTTTCATTGTTTGAAATATTTAGGCATTTTTGTTTGCAAATTGGTTAGGGGAATGGCCTGTTAAAGGTATGCTAAAGGTTTGGTTTATCTTTTTGATTTATTTTATATTTTAACAAATAACCTTGTTTACTTAATGGATAAGGATAAAGTTATTGATAAATTAATGTTAACTTTTTAGCTATTAATAATATAAACATTTAATTGAAACTTAAATGATCATTCACTTGGTGTATGATTGTGTATTCGCCATAGTTATGGTTATATTGCTTGCGTAATTTAAACATTATGAATCGCAATGGTGTGACTCAGGACACATTACGCTTGCGCTGGCATTCTATTTGTCTCTGTCAGCGTCTTTATGTTTTCCGAATTTTAACGCTTTCCCTTTTTCTTATTTTATATGCATGGTAAATCATATTTTCAGGAATTATTTCTGCCTTCAGCCAGAAAAAGGGAGTTAAGCGTGACAGTGGAGTTAAATATGCCAGAGGTCAAAACCGAAAAGCCGCATCTTTTAGATATGGGCAAACCACAGCTTCGCATGGTTGATTTGAACCTATTGACCGTGTTCGATGCGGTAATGCAAGAGCAGAATATTACGCGCGCCGCCCACACGCTGGGAATGTCGCAGCCTGCGGTTAGTAACGCCGTAGCGCGTCTGAAGGTTATGTTTAATGACGAACTTTTTGTTCGATATGGACGAGGAATTCAGCCGACTGCCCGTGCATTTCAGTTATTTGGTTCAGTCCGTCAGGCATTGCAATTGGTGCAAAATGAATTGCCGGGATCGGGGTTTGAGCCGACCAGCAGCGAACGTGTATTCAATCTTTGCGTGTGCAGTCCGCTGGATAATATCCTGACGTCACAGATTTATAATCGTGTAGAAAAAATTGCGCCAAATATTCATGTCGTTTTTAAAGCGTCGTTGAATCAGAATACTGAGCATCAGTTACGCTATCAGGAAACCGAGTTCGTTATTAGTTATGAAGAATTCCGTCGCCCTGAGTTTACCAGCGTACCGCTATTTAAAGATGAAATGGTTTTAGTCGCCAGCCGTAAACACCCGCGTATTAGCGGCCCGCTACTGGAAGGCGATGTTTATAATGAACAACATGCGGTTGTTTCTCTCGATCGTTATGCGTCATTTAGTCAGCCGTGGTATGACACGCCGGATAAACAGTCGAGCGTGGCTTATCAGGGCATGGCGCTTATCAGCGTTCTGAACGTGGTTTCGCAGACGCATTTGGTCGCTATTGCCCCGCGCTGGCTGGCGGAAGAGTTTGCGGAGTCGCTGGAGCTGCAAATATTGCCGTTACCTTTAAAACTGAATAGCCGGACATGCTACCTTTCCTGGCATGAAGCGGCTGGGCGTGATAAAGGGCACCAATGGATGGAAGATTTATTAGTTTCTGTTTGTAAGCGATAAAACCGGGCAGAATAAATCAGAAACAAATTCTGGTTTATTCTGCTTTTTAGCGTATATAAAAAATTTTATGCTGAATTAACGGTGAGCGATTCTTTTCGTCGCTGTGAAAAATAGATGAATTGCTGTAAGTCTGCATTTATAAGCGATTATTTATTACCTGGTGTGATTCAGACGGAGTATTTCTCCATTTCTTCTCTTCTTGCCTCCTGATTATTCTAACCTTCCCCATCTTTACGTCATTCCACCCAATTGCCAGGCGTGATAGCGAGCGGTTAAGGTGTCCGTCAAACCGTGATGACAGGTATAAAGTGGAGGCAAGCCGTGGAGATGTTGTCTGGAGCCGAGATGGTCGTCCGATCGCTTATCGATCAAGGCGTAAAGCAGGTGTTCGGCTATCCTGGAGGCGCAGTGCTTGATATTTATGATGCGCTACATACCGTTGGAGGGATCGATCATGTGCTGGTGCGTCATGAGCAGGCCGCGGTGCATATGGCGGATGGCCTGGCGCGAGCCACTGGCGACGTTGGCGTGGTGCTGGTGACTTCCGGACCGGGAGCGACCAATGCGATTACCGGGATTGCTACGGCCTATATGGATTCCATTCCGCTGGTGATTCTTTCCGGCCAGGTCGCCACCTCATTGATTGGCTATGATGCCTTTCAGGAGTGCGACATGGTGGGGATTTCCCGACCGGTGGTCAAACATAGCTTCCTGGTCAAACAGACGGAAGATATTCCCCAGGTGCTTAAAAAGGCCTTCTGGCTGGCGGCAAGCGGACGTCCTGGGCCGGTGGTCGTGGATTTGCCAAAAGATATTTTGAATCCGGCGAAAAAAATGCCGTATGCCTGGCCGGAAACGGTCAGTATGCGCTCTTACAATCCCACAACATCAGGTCATAAAGGACAAATTAAGCGTGCCTTGCAAACGCTGGCGTCGGCAAAAAAGCCGGTGGTCTATGTTGGGGGAGGGGCGATAAGCGCGGCCTGCTATACGCCGCTGCGCCACATCATTGAAACCTTTAACCTGCCGGTGGTCTCTTCATTAATGGGACTGGGCGCGTTTCCTGCTACTCATCGCCAGTCGTTAGGAATGCTGGGAATGCATGGCACTTATGAAGCCAATATGACCATGCATAACGCCGACGTGATTTTCGCTGTTGGCGTACGATTTGACGACCGCACGACGAATAATCTCGCTAAATATTGTCCGAACGCGACGGTATTACACATCGACATTGACCCGACGTCCATATCCAAAACGGTTAACGCTGATATCCCGGTGGTGGGCGATGCCCGCCTGGTACTGGAACAAATGCTGGAGCTACTGGCGCAGGATGCGCCGTCTCAGCCGCAGGATGATATTCGTGACTGGTGGCAGCAGATAGAGATCTGGCGCGCCCGTCAGTGCCTGAAATATGACGCGGAAAGCGAAAGCATTAAACCCCAGGCGGTGATTGAAACCCTCTGGCGTCTGACGAAGGGCGACGCTTACGTGACGTCCGATGTAGGACAACACCAGATGTTTGCCGCCCTCTACTACCCGTTCGATAAACCACGTCGCTGGATTAATTCCGGCGGGCTCGGCACGATGGGTTTTGGCCTACCGGCTGCGCTGGGCGTTAAAATGGCCCTGCCGAAAGAAATGGTGGTCTGCGTGACCGGCGATGGCAGTATACAGATGAACATTCAGGAGCTATCGACAGCCTTACAGTATGAACTGCCGGTACTGGTTCTGAATCTGAACAACCGTTATCTGGGGATGGTGAAACAGTGGCAGGATATGATCTATTCCGGTCGCCATTCTCAGTCTTATATGCAGTCGTTACCGGATTTTGTGCGCCTGGCGGAAGCATATGGCCATGTTGGGCTGCAGATTAACCGTCCGGATGAGCTGGAAAGTAAACTCAGCGAAGCCCTTGAGCATGTGCGTAATAACCGACTGGTGTTCGTCGATGTCACCGTTGATGGCAGCGAGCATGTCTATCCGATGCAGATTCGCGGGGGCGGGATGGACGAAATGTGGTTAAGCAAAACGGAGAGGACCTGATGATGCGCCGGATTTTATCGGTATTACTGGAAAACGAATCTGGGGCGTTATCGCGGGTTATCGGCCTCTTTTCGCAACGCGGATATAATATTGAAAGCCTGACCGTCGCGCCGACGGACGATCCGACGTTGTCGCGCATGACTATCCAGACGGTAGGCGATGAAAAAGTGCTTGAGCAAATTGAAAAGCAACTGCACAAGCTGGTTGATGTGCTGCGCGTCAGCGAGCTGGGACAGGGAGCGCACGTTGAGCGGGAAATCATGCTGGTGAAAATCCAGGCCAGCGGCTACGGACGGGAAGAGGTGAAGCGTAATACGGAAATTTTCCGTGGTCAGATTATTGACGTTACGCCAACGCTGTATACCGTTCAACTGGCGGGTACCAGCGATAAACTGGATGCTTTTCTGGCCTCGCTGCGCGACGTGGCGAAAATTGTTGAAGTGGCGCGTTCAGGCGTCGTCGGGCTTTCGCGCGGCGATAAGATTATGCTGAGCAGATTTGCCGGATGACGACGCGCGTGCGTTTTATCCGGTCTACAGGCTGATATCTGGCCCAGGTCCGATAAGCGTAACGCCATCAGGCAGGTTTGCCGGATATCAGCCAACAGGAATTATCGCCCAACCCAATATCACCGGTTGGGCTTTTTTTTGCGAAATCCGTGGTAACCCGGAATAAAAGCGGTTGCCGGAGTGATCAAACTGCGCTTAGATGTTAACGATTTTAACCCATGCCGACATAAAGGTTATGGTTTGTACAATTTACACAAGGGGCAATTGTGAAACTGGATGAAATCGCTCGGCTGGCCGGTGTCTCGCGCACAACTGCAAGCTACGTTATAAACGGTAAAGCAAAGCAATACCGCGTGAGCGACAAAACCGTAGAAAAAGTCATGGCGGTAGTGCGTGAGCACAATTACCATCCTAACGCTGTGGCTGCCGGGCTGCGTGCTGGACGCACACGTTCCATTGGTCTGGTGATCCCGGACCTTGAAAACACGAGCTACACCCGTATCGCAAATTATCTTGAGCGCCAGGCACGCCAGCGTGGCTACCAACTGCTGATCGCCTGTTCTGAAGATCAGCCGGATAACGAAATGCGCTGCATTGAGCACCTTTTGCAACGCCAGGTGGATGCAATCATTGTTTCAACTTCGTTACCGCCGGAGCATCCCTTCTATCAGCGCTGGGCCAACGATCCGTTCCCCATCGTCGCGCTCGACCGCGCGCTGGATCGCGAACATTTCACCAGCGTGGTCGGCGCCGATCAGGATGATGCCGAGATGTTGGCGGAAGAGCTGCGTAAATTCCCGGCGGAAACGGTGCTTTATTTGGGCGCGCTGCCGGAGTTGTCCGTCAGTTTCCTGCGCGAGCAGGGGTTCCGCACCGCATGGAAAGACGATCCGCGGGAGGTGAATTTCTTATATGCCAACAGCTATGAGCGCGAAGCCGCCGCGCAGCTGTTTGAGAAATGGCTGGAAACGCATCCTATGCCGCAGGCGCTCTTTACGACATCGTTCGCGCTATTACAGGGCGTGATGGACGTTACGCTGCGGCGCGATGGAAAACTGCCCTCGGATTTGGCGATTGCGACCTTCGGCGATCATGAGCTGCTGGATTTTCTGCAATGCCCGGTACTGGCGGTGGCGCAGCGTCATCGTGATGTCGCGGAACGCGTGCTGGAGATTGTGCTGGCAAGTCTTGATGAACCGCGTAAACCGAAACCTGGCTTAACGCGTATTCGGCGAAACCTGTATCGTCGCGGCATTCTGAGCCGTAGCTAAAGGACCGGCGGTAAAAGACTCTCTCTTCTGCCGCCGTCAAACAAATGCGTATCAGTAAAAATATCCCTTAAATAATTAAGATTATTCCTTAAAATTATCCGAAAATTCTTTTTTATTACCTTTCTTTTGTCCGAAATCGTCCATATTCCACTAATTAAGACGTAACGAGTCTTTTCCTTTGTCTTGTTTTGTTACAAGCAGGCAAGAAATCGTCGAATTAACAGCCACTTTTTGTCTTTGGCGCGACAGTCGCTCGTAGGCGCTGGTATAGCAGGCGCTGCACACGTTAAACAGGCACTGTTAACACGGTGCAATATGTCCTAAAATGCCGCTCGCGTCGCAAACTGACACTTTATATTTTTCTCGGATTATATTGAGTCCGTTTTAAACGGCGGTGGGTCTTTGGTTTTTTTCTTACAAATATTCATAACGTTAATTTGGCTTGCGCGCTGGACGGAAATTAATCAACGCAGATATTCGCCGTAAACATTGGCTTTTTTACTTCGGTAAGCGTTGTGACTTGCTTGACAAGCTTTTCCTCCGCTCCGTAAACTCCTTCGAGTGGGAATTTGTGGGATAAAGTGGTAAGAAGGGGTGAGACTGGCATGTTCCGGGGGGCAACGTTAGTCAATCTCGACAGTAAAGGGCGCCTGACCGTGCCGACCCGTTATCGGGAGCAACTGATCGAGAGCGCTACCGGTCAAATGGTATGTACCATTGACATCCATCACCCATGCCTGCTGCTTTACCCCCTGCCTGAATGGGAAATTATTGAGCAAAAGTTATCTCGTCTGTCGAGCATGAACCCGGTAGAACGTCGCGTACAGCGTTTACTGTTGGGCCATGCCAGCGAATGTCAGATGGATGGTGCAGGTCGATTACTGATCGCGCCAGTTCTGCGGCAACATGCCGGACTGACGAAAGAAGTGATGCTGGTTGGACAGTTCAACAAATTTGAGCTGTGGGATGAAACGACCTGGTATCAACAGGTCAAGGAAGATATCGACGCTGAACAGTCAGCTACCGAAACGTTATCGGAGCGGCTGCAGGACTTGTCTCTATAAGATGATGGAAAATTTTAAACACACTACGGTACTGTTGGATGAAGCCGTTAATGGGCTGAATATTCGTCCGGATGGTATCTATATTGATGGCACATTTGGTCGCGGCGGCCACTCGCGCCTGATCCTCTCGCAACTGGGCGAAGAGGGGCGCTTGCTGGCGATCGATCGCGATCCGCAGGCGATCGCTGTTGCGCAGACCATTAATGATCCTCGCTTCTCCATCATTCATGGACCTTTTTCCGCGTTGGCTGATTATGTAGCCGAGCGCGAGCTTACCGGCAAGATTGACGGGATCCTTCTCGATCTTGGCGTCTCTTCTCCGCAGCTTGACGATGCGGAGCGCGGTTTTTCATTCATGCGCGACGGTCCGCTGGATATGCGAATGGACCCCACGCGCGGCCAGTCTGCCGCCGAGTGGTTACAAACGGCGGAGGAGGCGGATATCGCCTGGGTGCTGAAAACATTCGGCGAGGAGCGTTTTGCCAAACGTATTGCTCGCGCCATTGTTGAGCGCAATCGCGAACAGCCGATGACCCGCACCAAAGAGCTGGCGGAAGTGGTTGCGGCGGCGACCCCGGTAAAAGACAAATTCAAACATCCCGCGACCCGTACCTTCCAGGCGGTGCGCATCTGGGTAAACAGTGAACTGGAGGAGATAGAGCAGGCGCTAAAAAGCTCGCTCAGCGTACTGGCCCCAGGCGGGCGGCTTTCAATCATCAGTTTCCACTCGCTGGAAGACCGTATTGTGAAACGCTTTATGCGTGAGCAAAGCCGCGGTCCGCAGGTACCGGCTGGATTACCGATGACGGAAGCGCAGCTCAAAAAACTGGGCGGTCGTGAGTTACGAGCGTTAGGCAAGTTGATGCCGGGTGAAAAAGAGGTAGCTGAAAATCCTCGGGCCCGTAGTTCAGTTCTGCGTATCGCAGAGAGGACGAACGCATGATCAGCAGAGTGACAGAAGCCCTAAGCAAAGTGAAGGGATCGATAGGAAGCAACGAGCGCCATGCCTTGCCTGGCGTGATCGGTGACGATCTTTTGCGGTTCGGGAAGCTGCCACTCTGCTTGTTCATTTGCATCATTTTAACGGCGGTGACGGTGGTCACGACGGCGCACCATACTCGTTTACTCACCGCGCAGCGTGAACAACTGGTTCTGGAGCGCGATGCATTGGACATTGAATGGCGCAACCTGATCCTTGAAGAAAATGCGCTCGGCGATCACAGCCGGGTGGAGCGGATCGCAACGGAAAAGCTGCAAATGCAGCATGTTGATCCGTCCCAAGAAAATATCGTAGTGCAAAAATAAGGATAAACGCGACGCATGAAAGCAGCGGCAAAAACGCAAAAATCGAAACGCCAGGAAGAACAGACCAACTTCATCAGTTGGCGTTTTGCGTTGCTATGCGGCTGTATTTTACTGGCGCTGGTTTTTTTACTTGGACGCGCGGCGTGGCTACAGATTATCGCCCCGGATATGCTGGTGCGTCAGGGCGATATGCGTTCGCTGCGTGTTCAGGAAGTCTCCACCTCACGCGGTATGATTACCGACCGTTCCGGGCGTCCACTGGCGGTCAGCGTACCGGTTAAGGCGATCTGGGCCGACCCGAAAGAAGTTCATGACGCCGGCGGCATCAGCGTCGGCGATCGCTGGAAAGCGCTTTCTACTGCGCTAAATATCCCGCTCGATCAGCTCTCCGCCCGTATCAACGCCAACCCGAAAGGGCGTTTTATTTATCTGGCGCGCCAGGTAAATCCTGACATGGCGGACTACATCAAAAAACTCAAACTGCCGGGCATTCATTTGCGTGAAGAATCACGCCGCTACTACCCGTCAGGAGAAGTAACCGCTCACCTCATCGGTTTTACCAACGTCGACAGTCAGGGGATTGAAGGCGTTGAAAAGAGCTTTGATAAGTGGCTTACCGGTCAGCCTGGCGAGCGAATCGTGCGTAAAGACCGCTATGGTCGCGTGATTGAGGATATCTCCTCCACTGACAGTCAGGCAGCGCACAACCTGGCGTTAAGCATTGATGAACGCTTACAGGCGCTGGTTTACCGCGAACTGAACAACGCGGTGGCGTTTAACAAGGCGGAATCCGGTAGCGCGGTGCTGGTCGATGTCAATACCGGTGAAGTACTGGCGATGGCGAATAGCCCTTCCTATAACCCCAACAACCTTGCCGGTACGCCGAAAGACGCGATGCGTAACCGTACCATCACCGACGTGTTTGAACCGGGTTCTACGGTTAAGCCGATGGTGGTGATGACCGCGCTTCAGCGCGGTATCGTCAACGAAAATACGGTGTTGAATACCGTTCCATACCGAATTAACGGCCACGAAATTAAAGACGTGGCGCGCTACAGCGAATTAACCCTGACCGGGGTTCTACAGAAGTCGAGTAACGTCGGCGTATCCAAACTGGCGTTAGCGATGCCGTCCTCAGCGTTAGTAGATACTTACTCACGTTTTGGGCTAGGAAAGGCGACCAATTTGGGGTTGGTCGGAGAACGCAGTGGCTTATATCCTCAAAAACAACGGTGGTCCGACATAGAGAGGGCCACCTTCTCTTTCGGCTACGGGCTAATGGTAACGCCGTTACAATTAGCGCGAGTCTATGCAACGATCGGCAGCTATGGCATTTATCGCCCGCTGTCGATTACCAAAGTTGATCCGCCTGTACCCGGCGAACGCATCTTCCCTGAATCCACCGTACGCACCGTGGTGCATATGATGGAAAGCGTGGCGCTGCCGGGCGGCGGCGGCGTGAAGGCGGCAATTAAAGGCTACCGTATCGCGATTAAAACCGGTACGGCGAAAAAAGTGGGGCCGGACGGTCGCTACATCAACAAATACATTGCTTACACCGCAGGCGTCGCGCCTGCGAGTCAGCCGCGCTTCGCTCTGGTGGTTGTCATCAACGATCCGCAGGCGGGTAAATACTACGGCGGCGCCGTTTCCGCGCCGGTATTTGGTGCCATCATGGGCGGCGTTCTGCGCACCATGAACATCGAACCGGACGCGCTGGCAACGGGCGAAAAAAATGAATTCGTAATTAATCAAGGCGAGGGAACAGGTGGCAGATCGTAATTTGCGCGACCTTCTTGCTCCGTGGGTGGCTGGACTACCCGCGCGAGAACTGCGAGAGATGACGCTCGACAGCCGTGTGGCTGCGGCGGGCGATCTCTTTGTGGCAGTAGTGGGTCATCAGGCGGACGGGCGTCGATATATCCCGCAGGCGATAGCGCAAGGCGTAGCTGCCATTATTGCAGAGGCGAAAGACGAGGCGGCCGACGGTGAGATTCGCGAAATGCACGGCGTACCGGTCGTCTATCTCAGCCAGCTCAATGAGCGTTTATCTGCGCTGGCGGGCCGCTTTTACCATGAGCCATCTGAAAACATGCGTCTGGTGGCGGTGACCGGCACCAATGGCAAGACCACCACTACTCAACTACTGGCGCAGTGGAGCCAGTTGCTCGGCGAAACCAGCGCAGTGATGGGAACGGTAGGCAACGGACTGTTGGGTAAAGTGATCCCGACGGAGAACACAACCGGTTCCGCTGTGGATGTTCAGCATGTGCTGGCCAGTCTGGTTGCGCAGGGCGCGACCTTCGGCGCGATGGAAGTCTCTTCTCACGGCCTGGTGCAGCATCGCGTGGCGGCGCTGAAATTTGCCGCCTCCGTGTTTACTAATTTGAGCCGCGACCATCTCGACTATCATGGCGATATGGCGCATTACGAGGCGGCAAAATGGATGCTTTATTCCACCCACCATCACGGTCAGGCAATCGTCAACGCCGATGATGAAGTTGGACGCCGCTGGCTGGCGTCGCTACCCGATGCGGTCGCGGTATCAATGGAAGGGCATATCAACCCTAACTGTCATGGTCGTTGGCTGAAAGCGGAGGCGGTGGAGTACCACGACCGCGGAGCGACGATTCGTTTTGCTTCAAGCTGGGGTGAAGGCGAAATCGAAAGCCGCCTGATGGGCGCGTTTAACGTCAGCAACTTACTGCTGGCATTGGCGACGCTACTGGCACTGGGCTATCCGTTAACGGATTTGCTGAAAACCGCCGCGCGTTTGCAGCCGGTTTGCGGGCGTATGGAAGTGTTCACTGCGCCAGGCAAACCGACGGTGGTGGTGGATTACGCGCACACGCCGGATGCGCTGGAAAAAGCGTTGCAGGCGGCGCGCCTGCACTGCGCCGGAAAATTGTGGTGCGTCTTTGGCTGTGGCGGGGATCGTGACAAAGGTAAGCGCCCACTCATGGGGGCCATTGCCGAAGAATTCGCGGATATCGTCGTGGTGACTGACGATAACCCGCGTACCGAGGAGCCGCGCGCCATTATCAACGATATTCTGGCCGGAATGCTGGACGCCGGGCAGGTCAGGGTAATGGAAGGCCGCGCTGAGGCGGTAACCAATGCCATTATGCAGGCAAAAGACAATGACGTTGTGCTGATTGCAGGTAAAGGGCACGAGGATTACCAGATTGTCGGCACGCAGCGTCTTGATTATTCAGACCGCGTGACCGCAGCGCGTTTGCTGGGGGTGATCGCATGATTAGCGTAACGCTCAGCAAAATTGCCGATGTCCTTGGCGCCGAGCACCGCGGGGCGGATCTCACGCTCGATACGGTCATTACCGACACACGGAAAGTGACGCCGGGATGCCTGTTCGTGGCGCTGAAAGGGGAACGCTTTGATGCGCATGATTTTGCTGATAAAGCAAAAGCGAACGGCGCTGGCGCCCTGCTGGTCAGTCGTCCTCTGGATATCGATCTTCCGCAGGTGATTGTAAAAGACACGCGTCAGGCATTTGGCCAACTGGCCGCCTGGGTACGTATGCAGGTACCGGCGCGGGTGGTGGCGTTAACCGGTTCGTCCGGCAAAACTTCGGTCAAAGAGATGACCGCCGCGATTCTTAGCCAGTGCGGAAACACTCTGTATACCGCAGGCAATTTTAACAACGACATCGGCGTTCCGATAACGCTGCTGCGCTTAAACCATGATTATGACTATGCGGTAATCGAGTTAGGCGCTAACCACCAGGGAGAAATCGCCTGGACCGTTAGCCTGACACGCCCGGAAGCGGCGCTGGTCAATAACCTGGCGGCGGCGCATCTGGAAGGCTTCGGCTCGTTGGCTGGCGTGGCGAAAGCGAAAGGCGAAATCTATACCGGTTTGCCTGAGAACGGTATCGCGATTATGAATGCCGATAATAATGACTGGCTGAACTGGCAAAGCATTATTGGCGATCGTCAGGTGTGGCGTTTTTCGCCGAATGCGGCAAACAGCGACTTTACCGCTGCGAATATCCACGTGACGTCACACGGTACCGAATTTACTCTGCAAACGCCGATGGGCAGCATTGATGTGCTGCTGCCGTTGCCGGGGCGGCACAATATTGCCAACGCGCTGGCGGCCGCTGCTTTATCAATGGCGGTGGGGGCGACGCTGATGGCGGTTAAAGCAGGGTTGGCGGCGTTAAAAGCTGTACCCGGGCGTCTGTTCCCGATTCAGCTAAGTGAAAACCAACTGGTACTCGATGATGCTTATAACGCCAACGTCGGTTCGATGACCGCCGCAGTGCAGGTCCTTTCTGAAATGCCCGGCTACCGCGTGCTGGTGGTAGGCGATATGGCCGAGCTGGGCGCAGAAAGCGAAGCGTGCCACATCCAGGTTGGCGAGGCCGCAAAAGCGGCGGGTATTGATCGCGTGTTAAGCACCGGAAAACTCAGTCAGGCTATCAGCCACGCCAGCGGCGTCGGCGAACATTTTGCCGATAAAGCCGCGCTCATTGCGCGTTTACACGCTCTGCTTCAGGAGCAACCAATGATGACTATTTTAGTGAAAGGATCACGCAGCGCCGCGATGGAAGATGTGGTTCATGCGTTACAGGAGAAAGGTTCATGTTAGTTTGGCTGGCCGAGCATTTGGTCAAATATTATTCCGGCTTTAACGTCTTTTCTTATCTGACGTTTCGCGCCATCGTCAGCCTGTTGACCGCGCTGTTCATCTCTTTATGGATGGGCCCGCGTATGATCGCTCGTCTGCAAAAACTCTCTTTTGGCCAGGTGGTACGTAACGATGGCCCGGAATCGCATTTCAGTAAACGCGGTACGCCGACGATGGGCGGCATCATGATCCTGACGGCGATTGTGATTTCCGTTCTGTTATGGGCTTACCCGTCTAACCCGTATGTCTGGTGCGTGCTGGTGGTATTGATTGGCTACGGCATTATCGGTTTTGTCGATGACTATCGCAAAGTGGTGCGGAAAGATACCAAAGGGCTGATTGCGCGCTGGAAATATTTCTGGATGTCGGTTATCGCGCTCGGCGTGGCCTTTGCGCTTTATCTCGTCGGGAAAGACACGCCCGCGACCCAACTGGTGGTGCCGTTCTTTAAAGATGTTATGCCGCAATTGGGGCTGTTTTACATTCTGCTGTCCTACTTTGTCATCGTCGGTACGGGTAACGCCGTGAACCTGACCGACGGGCTTGATGGTCTGGCGATTATGCCGACTGTTTTCGTTGCCGCCGGCTTTGCGCTGGTGGCCTGGGCGACCGGGAACATGAACTTCGCCAATTACCTGCATATTCCGTATTTACGCCATGCGGGGGAGCTGGTGATTGTCTGTACGGCGATTGTCGGCGCGGGATTAGGATTCTTGTGGTTTAACACCTATCCGGCGCAGGTTTTTATGGGCGATGTCGGATCGCTGGCGTTGGGCGGCGCGTTGGGCATTATCGCCGTGCTGCTGCGTCAGGAATTTCTGCTGGTGATCATGGGCGGCGTCTTTGTGGTGGAAACTCTGTCGGTCATCCTGCAGGTGGGTTCCTTTAAACTACGCGGACAGCGTATTTTCCGTATGGCGCCTATCCATCACCACTATGAACTGAAAGGCTGGCCGGAACCGCGCGTGATTGTGCGCTTCTGGATTATTTCGCTGATGCTGGTGCTGATTGGCCTGGCAACGCTGAAGGTACGTTAATCATGGCTGATTACCAGGACAAAAACGTCGTCATTATCGGTCTGGGCTTAACCGGACTCTCTTGCGTGGACTTTTTTCTCGCCCGCGGCGTGACGCCGCGGGTGATGGATACTCGCGTGACGCCGCCGGGTCTGGATAAGCTGCCGCAAGAGGTTGAGCGTCACGTTGGCGGCCTGAACGACGAGTGGCTCTTAGCGGCGGATTTAATCGTCGCCAGCCCTGGCATCGCCCTGGCACATCCCTCTCTTAGCGCTGCCGCCAGCGCTGGAGTGGAAGTTGTCGGCGATATCGAACTGTTTTGCCGCGAAGCGCAAGCGCCGATTGTGGCCATCACCGGCTCGAACGGCAAAAGCACCGTGACCACCTTAGTGGGCGAGATGGCGAAAGCGGCGGGCGTCAATGTCGGCGTTGGCGGCAATATCGGTCTTCCGGCGCTGATGCTGTTGGATGCCGATCGCGAATTGTACGTGCTGGAATTATCCAGTTTCCAACTGGAAACCACGTCAAGTTTGCAAGCGGCGGCGGCAACGGTGCTCAACGTCACTGAAGATCATATGGACCGGTATCCGTTTGGTTTGCAACAGTACCGGGCGGCGAAACTGCGCGTCTACGAGAAGGCGAAAGTGTGCGTGGTGAATGCCGATGACGCGTTGACGATGCCGGTACGCGGGGCCGATGAGCGCTGCGTCAGCTTTGGCGTCAATATGGGTGATTATCACCTTAATCGTCAGCAGGGCGAAACCTGGCTACGAGTCAAAGGCGAGAAGGTGCTGAACGTGAAAGAGATGAAGCTTTCCGGTCAGCATAACTATACCAATGCGTTAGCGGCGCTGGCGCTGGCGGATGCCGTAGGTCTGCCGCGCGCCAGCAGTTTGAAGGCGTTGACGACATTTACCGGTCTGGCGCATCGCTTTCAGCTGGCGTTGGAGCATAACGGCGTACGTTGGATCAATGACTCGAAAGCGACCAACGTCGGCAGTACCGAAGCGGCGCTAAACGGTTTGCATGTGGACGGTACGCTACATCTGCTGCTGGGCGGCGACGGTAAGTCGGCAGACTTTTCTCCGCTGGCGCGCTATCTGACCGGCGATCGTATCCGCCTGTATTGCTTTGGGCGCGATGGCGCGCAGCTTGCCGCACTGCGTCCGGAAATCGCCCAACAGACTGAGACGATGGAAGAGGCGATGCGTTTGCTGGCGCCGCGCGTTCAGCCGGGTGATATGGTGCTGTTGTCGCCCGCCTGCGCCAGTCTCGATCAGTTTAAAAATTTTGAGCAACGGGGCGATGTCTTTACCCGTCTGGCGAAGGAGTTAGGTTGATGCGTTTATCTCTCCCCCGTCTGAGAATGCCGCGCGTACCAGGCTTTGGCCTCCTGGCCTGGCTGTTTGCGGCGCTTAAAGGCTGGGTGATGGCTTCGCGCGATAAAGACGCCGACAGTCTGATCATGTATGACCGCACGCTGCTATGGCTGACCTTCGGGCTGGCGGCGATTGGTTTTGTCATGGTGACGTCGGCCTCCATGCCAGTCGGGCAGCGCCTGGCGAACGATCCGTTTTTGTTTGCCAAACGTGATGCGCTCTATATCTTCCTGGCATTTTGTCTGGCGATGGTCACGCTACGTTTGCCCATGACCTTCTGGCAAAAATACAGCACGACGATGCTGATTGCGTCGATCATTATGCTGCTTATCGTGCTGGTCGTCGGGAGCTCGGTTAACGGGGCGTCGCGCTGGATTGCGCTGGGGCCGCTGCGTATTCAGCCTGCGGAGTTTACCAAGCTGTCGCTGTTCTGCTACCTCGCGAACTATCTGGTGCGTAAGGTTGATGAAGTGCGCAACAATCTGCGCGGCTTTTTAAAACCAATGGGCGTGATTCTGGTGCTGGCGGTGTTACTGCTGGCGCAGCCTGACCTCGGGACGGTGGTCGTACTGTTTGTCACCACGCTGGCGATGCTGTTTCTCGCCGGGGCGAAATTATGGCAGTTCATCGCCATTATCGGGATGGGCATCTCGGCGGTGATTCTGTTAATCCTCGCCGAACCGTATCGTATTCGCCGCGTTACCTCGTTCTGGAATCCTTGGGAAGATCCGTTCGGCAGCGGTTATCAGCTGACGCAGTCGCTGATGGCTTTTGGTCGCGGTGAGATATGGGGGCAAGGGCTGGGGAATTCGGTGCAGAAACTGGAGTATTTGCCGGAGGCGCACACCGATTTCATCTTCGCCATTATTGGGGAAGAACTGGGTTATATCGGTGTGGTATTGGCGCTTTTAATGGTATTCTTCGTCGCTTTTCGCGCGATGTCGATTGGCCGTAAAGCGCTGGAGATTGACCACCGTTTTTCCGGATTTTTAGCGTGTTCTATCGGTATTTGGTTTAGTTTCCAGGCGCTGGTAAACGTTGGCGCGGCCGCGGGGATGCTGCCGACCAAAGGTCTTACGTTGCCGCTGATCAGTTATGGCGGGTCGAGTCTGTTGATTATGTCGACGGCCATTATGTTTTTATTACGTATTGATTATGAAACGCGTCTGGAAAAAGCGCAGGCGTTTACACGAGGTTCTCGATGAGTGGTCAACCGAAGCGGTTAATGGTGATGGCGGGCGGTACCGGCGGGCACGTGTTCCCGGGACTGGCCGTTGCGCATCATTTAATGGCCCAGGGCTGGCAGGTTCGCTGGCTGGGTACCGCCGATCGTATGGAAGCGGATTTAGTGCCGAAGCATGGCATCGACATTGACTTTATTCGGATCTCCGGTCTGCGAGGTAAAGGCGTAAAAGCGCTTCTGGCGGCGCCGCTGCGGATTTTTAACGCCTGGCGGCAGGCGAGGGCGATCATGAAGCGGTTTAAGCCGGATGTCGTACTGGGAATGGGCGGTTATGTTTCCGGCCCCGGCGGTCTTGCTGCCTGGTCATTGGGTATTCCGGTCGTTTTGCATGAGCAAAACGGTATCGCCGGACTAACCAATCAGTGGCTGGCCAAAATCGCGACCACGGTGATGCAGGCGTTTCCCGGTGCGTTCCCGAACGCGGAAGTGGTGGGTAACCCGGTGCGTACCGACGTACTGGCGTTGCCGTTGCCGCAGGTGCGTCTGGCCGGTCGTGACGGCCCGATTCGCGTGTTGGTGGTCGGCGGTTCTCAGGGGGCGCGAGTCCTGAACCAGACGATGCCGCAGGTTGCCGCCAGACTGGGCGATACGGTTACAATCTGGCATCAAAGCGGAAAAGGCGCGCAGCTCACGGTAGAGCAGGCATATGCCGGGGCGGGACAACCGCAACATAAGGTAACGGAATTTATCGATGACATGGCCGCCGCCTATGCGTGGGCGGATGTGGTGGTATGTCGTTCCGGCGCTTTAACGGTGAGCGAGATCGCCGCCGCCGGATTACCGGCGATATTCGTGCCGTTTCAGCATAAAGACAGGCAGCAGTACTGGAATGCGCTGCCGTTAGAAAACGCCGGCGCAGCTAAGATTTTTGAGCAGCCGCAGTTTACTGTAGAGGCTGTCGCCGACACCCTGGCGGGGTGGTCGCGCGAGGCGTTGTTAACCATGGCGGAGCGTGCCCGCGCGGTATCCATTCCGGATGCTACCGAGCGCGTCGCCAGTGAAGTCAGCCGGGTTGCCCGGACATAATTTGTGGCGGTGCCTTTTGCATCGCAGGGTTTTTCTACCCTCAATAATTTGGGTTGCAGGCAAGCCAACGCATCTGCAATTTGAAGTATGGCGGGTATTGGAGTTAATGGCGTAAAGAATGAATACACAACAACTGGCAAAACTGCGTTCCATCGTGCCCGAAATGCGTCGCGTTCGGCACATTCACTTTGTCGGCATCGGTGGTGCTGGTATGGGCGGTATTGCCGAAGTTCTGGCCAATGAAGGGTATCAGATCAGTGGTTCCGATTTAGCGCCGAATCCGGTGACCCAGCAGTTGACGAGCCTGGGGGCGACGATTTTCTTTAACCATCGTCCGGAAAATGTGCGTGATGCCAGCGTGGTCGTCGTTTCCAGCGCAATTTCCGCGGATAACCCGGAAATTGTCGCGGCGCATGAAGCGCGTATTCCGGTTATTCGCCGTGCGGAAATGCTGGCGGAACTGATGCGTTTTCGCCACGGCATCGCCATTGCCGGGACGCACGGAAAAACCACAACGACCGCGATGGTGTCCAGTATTTATGCCGAAGCGGGGCTGGACCCGACTTTCGTGAATGGCGGACTGGTGAAAGCCGCAGGCGTTCATGCGCGTCTGGGCCATAGTCGTTACCTGATTGCCGAGGCAGATGAGAGCGACGCGTCCTTCCTGCATTTGCAGCCGATGGTCGCGATCGTCACCAACATCGAAGCCGACCATATGGATACCTATCATGGCGACTTTGAAAATTTAAAGCAGACGTTTATTAACTTCCTGCATAACCTGCCGTTCTACGGTCGCGCGGTAATGTGCGTCGACGATCCGGTCATCCGCGAGTTGCTGCCGCGGGTGGGGCGTCAGACCACGACGTATGGCTTTAGCGAGGATGCTGACGTCCGCGTAGAAGATTATCAGCAGATAGGGCCGCAGGGGCACTTTACGCTGTTGCGCCAGGGAATGCCGGATCTGCATGTCACGTTGAATGCGCCGGGTCGCCACAATGCTCTGAATGCCGCCGCGGCAGTGGCGGTAGCGACCGAAGAAGGCATCGCCGATGACGCTATCCTGCGCGCGCTGGAAAGCTTCCAGGGGACCGGGCGTCGTTTTGACTTCCTCGGCGAGTTCCCGCTTGAGCCGGTGAATGGTAAAGCCGGGACGGCGATGCTGGTGGATGATTATGGCCATCATCCGACTGAAGTAGACGCCACCATTAAAGCTGCGCGAGCAGGGTGGCCGGATAAAAAACTGGTGATGCTGTTTCAGCCGCACCGTTACACGCGCACGCGCGATCTGTATGACGATTTCGCCAATGTGCTGACCCAGGTTGATGCGCTGCTGATGCTGGACGTTTACCCGGCGGGCGAAGCGCCGATTCCGGGAGCGGATAGCCGTTCTTTATGTCGTACGATTCGTAATCGGGGAAAAATTGACCCGATTCTGGTTTCCGATCCGGCTCAGGTTGCGACAATGTTAGCGCCGGTGCTGACGGGTAACGACTTGATATTAGTGCAAGGCGCAGGAAATGTTGGCAAAATTGCGCGTTACTTATCTGAAATCAAGCTGAAGCCGCAAATCCAGGAGGAAGAACAACATGGCTGATAAAATCGCGGTCCTGTTGGGCGGAACCTCTGCGGAGCGGGACGTTTCGTTAAATTCCGGCGCGGCAGTGTTGGCCGGGTTACGTGAAGGCGGCATTGATGCGCATCCCGTCGATCCGCAAGAGGTCGATGTCGCGCAGCTTAAAGCAATGGGCTTTCAGAAGGTCTTTATTGCGTTGCATGGCCGCGGCGGTGAAGATGGCACCTTACAGGGAATGCTTGAGCTGCTCGGCCTGCCTTATACCGGTAGCGGCGTGATGGCCTCGGCGCTTTCCATGGATAAACTGCGCAGTAAATTGCTGTGGCAGGGCGCAGGCTTACCGGTTGCGCCGTGGGTCGCGCTGACGCGCGCTGAGTTTGAAAAAGGCCTTAGCGAAGAACAAAAAGCGCGAATTTCGGCGCTGGGTTTACCGCTGATCGTCAAACCCAGCCGTGAAGGCTCCAGCGTCGGTATGACGAAAGTAGTAGAAGAAAATGCTTTACAGGGTGCGTTATCATTGGCTTTTCAGCATGATGAAGAAATACTGGTTGAGAAATGGCTGTGCGGTCCGGAATTTACGGTGGCGATAGTTGGCGAAGAAATTTTACCGTCAATTCGTATCCAACCGGCAGGAACCTTCTATGATTATGAGGCGAAGTATCTCTCTGATGAGACTCAGTATTTCTGCCCTGCTGGTTTAGAAGCGTCCCAGGAAGCCGCGCTACAGTCTCTCGTCCTGCAGGCATGGAAAGCTTTAGGCTGCACGGGATGGGGGCGTATTGACGTCATGCTGGACAGCGATGGTCAGTTTTATCTGCTGGAAGCCAATACATCTCCAGGGATGACCAGCCATAGTCTGGTGCCGATGGCGGCGCGTCAGGCGGGAATGAGCTTCTCGCAGTTAGTGGTACGAATTCTGGAGTTGGCGGACTGATATGTCGCAGGCTGCGCTGAACACGCGAAACAGTGATGAAGAGACACCTTCTTCACGCCGCAATAATGGAACGCGTCTTGCAGGTATTTTATTTCTGCTGACGGTACTGTGCACCGTGTTTGTTAGCGGGTGGGTCGTGTTAGGGTGGATGGAAGATGCGCAGCGTTTACCGTTATCAAAGCTGGTATTAACCGGCGAGCGTCACTACACGCGTAACGATGATATCCGTCAGGCGATACTGGCTCTGGGCGCGCCGGGAACCTTCATGACGCAGGATGTGAACATTATCCAGAGCCAGATTGAGCGTTTGCCGTGGATTAAACAGGCCAGCGTCAGAAAACAGTGGCCTGATGAATTGAAGATTCATCTGGTTGAATATGTGCCGATTGCGCGTTGGAATGATCAACATATGGTCGATGCTGAAGGGAACACCTTCAGCGTGCCGTCAGACCGCATCGGCAAACAGGTTTTACCCATGTTGTATGGCCCGGAAGGCAGCGCGAGTGAAGTGTTGCAGGGATACCGCGAGATGGGGCAGGTGCTGGCTAAGGATAAATTCACTCTAAAGGAAGCGGCGATGACCGCACGTCGCTCCTGGCAATTGACGCTTAATAACGGCATTAAGCTCAATCTCGGCAGGGGCGATACGATGAAAAGGTTGGCTCGCTTTGTAGAACTCTATCCGGTTTTACAGCAGCAGGCGCAAACCGATGGCAAACGGATTAGCTACGTTGATTTGCGTTATGACTCAGGTGCGGCAGTTGGCTGGGCGCCGCTCCCCCCTGAGGAATCTAATCAGCAACAGAATCAGGCACAGGCAGAACAACAATGATCAAGGCGACGGACAGAAAACTGGTAGTAGGACTGGAGATTGGCACCGCGAAGGTTGCCGCTTTAGTAGGGGAAGTTCTGCCCGACGGTATGGTCAATATCATTGGCGTGGGCAGTTGCCCATCGCGGGGTATGGATAAAGGCGGGGTGAATGACCTTGAGTCAGTGGTGAAATGCGTTCAGCGCGCCATTGACCAGGCGGAATTGATGGCTGATTGCCAGATCTCCTCGGTATATCTGGCGCTTTCCGGCAAACATATTAGCTGTCAGAATGAAATTGGTATGGTGCCCATTTCCGAAGAGGAAGTGACGCAGGAAGATGTGGAAAACGTCGTGCATACTGCGAAGTCAGTGCGCGTGCGCGATGAACATCGCGTGCTGCATGTGATTCCTCAGGAGTACGCCATTGACTACCAGGAAGGCATTAAAAATCCGGTCGGTCTTTCCGGCGTGCGTATGCAGGCGAAAGTACATTTGATTACCTGCCACAACGATATGGCAAAAAACATTGTCAAAGCTGTTGAACGTTGTGGTCTGAAAGTTGACCAACTGATATTTGCCGGACTGGCGGCCAGTTATTCCGTGTTAACGGAAGATGAACGTGAACTGGGCGTCTGTGTCGTGGATATCGGCGGTGGTACAATGGATATCGCCGTTTATACTGGCGGCGCGCTGCGTCATACCAAAGTGATCCCTTACGCGGGGAACGTGGTGACCAGCGATATCGCTTATGCCTTTGGTACGCCGCCGAGCGATGCTGAAGCCATTAAAGTCCGCCACGGTTGCGCGCTGGGTTCCATCGTCGGTAAAGACGAGAGCGTTGAAGTACCGAGCGTAGGCGGGCGTCCGCCGCGCAGCCTGCAACGTCAGACGCTGGCGGAAGTGATTGAGCCGCGTTACACCGAGCTGCTCAATCTGGTCAACGAAGAGATATTGCAATTACAGGAACAGCTTCGCCAACAAGGGGTAAAACATCACCTGGCGGCGGGGATTGTGTTAACCGGCGGCGCGGCGCAAATCGAAGGGCTTGCTGCTTGCGCTCAGCGCGTGTTTCATACGCAGGTGCGTATCGGCGCGCCGCTGAATATTACCGGTCTGACGGATTATGCCCAGGAGCCGTATTACTCAACGGCGGTGGGATTGCTTCACTACGGGAAAGAGTCCCACTTAAACGGTGAAGCAGAAGTGGAAAAACGTGTTACGGCATCAGTTGGCTCGTGGATCAAGCGACTTAATAGCTGGCTGCGAAAAGAGTTTTAATTTTTTATGAGGCCGCCAGATATTACGGCCTCAGGCGACAGGCACATGACGGAGAGAGATTATGTTTGAACCTATGGAACTAACCAACGACGCGGTGATTAAAGTCATCGGCGTCGGTGGTGGCGGCGGTAACGCTGTTGAACACATGGTGCGCGAGCGCATCGAAGGTGTTGAATTCTTCGCGGTGAATACCGACGCTCAGGCGTTGCGTAAAACGGCGGTTGGCCAGACCATTCAAATTGGTAGCGGCATTACCAAAGGTCTGGGCGCCGGCGCTAACCCGGAAGTCGGTCGTAACGCGGCGGACGAAGACCGTGAAGCGCTGCGTGCGGCGCTTGAAGGCGCAGACATGGTATTTATCGCGGCAGGCATGGGCGGCGGTACCGGTACCGGCGCGGCGCCAGTGGTTGCTGAAGTGGCAAAAGATTTAGGTATTCTGACCGTTGCCGTGGTGACTAAGCCTTTCAATTTTGAAGGCAAAAAGCGCATGGCATTTGCGGAGCAGGGTATCACCGAGCTGTCCAAGCATGTGGACTCGTTGATCACCATCCCGAACGACAAGCTGCTGAAAGTGCTGGGCCGTGGTATCTCCCTGCTCGACGCGTTCGGCGCGGCTAACGACGTGCTGAAAGGCGCGGTTCAGGGTATCGCAGAGCTGATCACCCGCCCAGGCCTGATGAACGTCGACTTTGCTGACGTGCGTACTGTGATGTCTGAAATGGGCTACGCAATGATGGGCTCCGGCGTGGCGAGCGGTGAAGACCGTGCGGAAGAAGCGGCTGAAATGGCTATTTCTTCTCCGCTGCTGGAAGATATCGACCTGTCCGGCGCGCGCGGCGTGTTGGTCAACATTACGGCGGGCTTCGACCTGCGTCTGGACGAGTTTGAAACCGTCGGTAACACTATTCGCGCGTTTGCGTCGGATAACGCCACCGTGGTTATCGGTACCTCTCTGGACCCGGATATGAATGATGAACTGCGCGTGACGGTAGTGGCGACCGGTATTGGTATGGACAAACGTCCGGAAATCACCCTGGTCACCAATAAACAGGTGCAGCAGCCGGTGTTGGATCGTTATCAGCAGCACGGTATGGCGCCGCTGACGCAGGAGCAAAAAACGGTCGCGAAAGTGGTTAACGACAATACACCACAGGCGGCGAAAGAGCCGGATTATCTGGATATCCCCGCATTCCTGCGTAAGCAAGCTGATTAAGAATTAGCTGGAATTTGGGATTCTGGGCTCTTTGTGCTAAACTGGCCCGCCGAATGTATAGTACACTTCGGTTGGATAGGTAATTTGGCGAGATTATACGATGATCAAACAAAGGACACTTAAACGTATCGTTCAGGCGACTGGCGTCGGTTTACACACCGGCAAAAAAGTCACCCTGACATTACGCCCTGCGCCGGCCAATACCGGGGTCATCTATCGTCGCACCGACTTGAATCCACCGGTAGATTTCCCGGCCGATGCCAAATCTGTGCGTGATACCATGCTCTGTACGTGTCTGGTGAATGAGCATGATGTACGGATTTCAACCGTTGAGCACCTGAACGCTGCTCTGGCGGGCTTAGGTATCGATAACATCGTTATTGAGGTTAATGCCCCGGAAATCCCGATCATGGATGGCAGTGCCGCTCCGTTTGTCTACCTGCTGCTTGATGCCGGTATTGATGAACTGAACTGCGCCAAAAAATTCGTACGCATCAAAGAGACTGTTCGGGTTGAAGATGGCGATAAATGGGCTGAATTCAGACCGTACAATGGTTTTACGTTGGATTTCACCATCGACTTTAACCATCCGGCGATCGATTCCAGCAGCCAGCGCTACGCGATGAACTTCTCTGCGGATGCGTTCATGCGCCAGATCAGCCGTGCGCGTACCTTCGGTTTTATGCGTGATATCGAATATCTGCAGTCCCGCGGCCTGTGCCTGGGCGGCAGCTTCGATTGTGCCATCGTTGTTGACGATTATCGCGTATTGAACGAAGACGGCCTGCGTTTTGAAGATGAATTCGTTCGTCACAAAATGCTTGACGCGATCGGTGACTTGTTCATGTGTGGTCACAATATTATTGGTGCGTTTACCGCGTATAAATCCGGTCACGCATTGAATAACAAATTGTTACAGGCAGTCCTGGCAAAACAGGAAGCCTGGGAATTTGTGACCTTCCAGGACGACGCAGAACTGCCGTTGGCTTTCAAAGCGCCTTCGACGGTACTGGCATAACGACATACGCTGTCGTATAAAATTCGACTGGTTAACCTGGCACTCTCTCCGGCCAGGCGAGCCAGTCGTTTTTTTTACTATTCTTTATCTGCGCTTTCCTTAATACAGCCATTTTGACAGGGTTAAATGGAAACACGGCGCGTTCGCTGTTTTCTTAGCCGATTTTCACCTTAGCTTCTCGTCATTACTGCTGTAGCGCGTACGCTTTAATGATAAGATTTGTGCGCAAATTGTTTTGATTCCGTAAGCCCATGAGGGGCATATCAGGTGGCAATGACGTGAGTGGAATACTGACGCGCTGGCGACAGTTAGGCAGACGATACTTCTGGCCGCATCTCTTATTAGGGATGGTCGCGGCGAGTTTTGGTTTGCCCGCGCTCAGTAACGCCGCCGAAACCAATACGCCTGCAAGGACGACCGCCAGCACCGCGTCTAAAGTTAACTTTAGCCATCTTGCGCTGTTAGAAGCCTCTAACCGTCGTCCCAATTTCACCGTAGATTACTGGCATCAGCACGCTATTCGCACGGTGATTCGCCACCTTTCTTTTGCAATGGCGCCGCAAACGCTGCCCGTTGCCGATGCGCCGTCGCCATTACAGGCGCATCATATCGCCTTACTGAATACGCTCAGCGCGATGCTCACGCAGGAGGGCACGCCGCCGGCGATTGTTCGCCGCCTCTCCCTGGCGTATTTTGCGCCACAAACCGCATTTAGCATCCCGGCCTGGATAAGTCAGGCGCAGGGTATCCGCGCCGGTCCGCAACGTCTCAGCTAACGAAAAAAGACCCTTTTACTTTATTTGTAGCTCCGCGGCGCGGGGCATTTGAGACTTTATTATGCTAATCAAATTATTAACCAAAGTATTCGGTAGCCGTAACGATCGTACGCTGCGTCGTATGCGTAAGGCCGTCAGCCTTATTAATGCGATGGAACCGGAGATGGAAAAACTCTCCGATGACGAACTGAAAGCGAAAACCAACGAATTTCGCGCCCGTATTGAAAAAGGCGAAAGCGTAGAGAGCCTGATTCCGGAAGCGTTCGCGGTGGTGCGTGAAGCCAGTAAACGCGTCTTTGGGATGCGTCACTTCGACGTTCAGCTATTGGGTGGTATGGTGCTCAACGATCGCTGTATCGCCGAAATGCGTACTGGTGAAGGTAAAACGCTGACCGCAACGCTGCCAGCCTACCTGAACGCGCTGTCCGGTAAAGGCGTTCATGTGGTAACCGTGAACGACTATCTGGCGCAGCGTGACGCCGAAAACAACCGTCCGCTATTCGAATTCCTCGGCATGTCCGTTGGTATCAACCTGCCAGGTATGCCTGCGCCAGCTAAACGTGAAGCTTACGCTGCCGACATCACTTACGGCACTAACAACGAATACGGTTTTGACTACCTGCGCGATAACATGGCGTTCAGCCCGGAAGAGCGCGTGCAGCGTAAACTGCATTATGCGCTGGTGGATGAGGTCGACTCCATCCTGATCGATGAAGCGCGTACGCCGCTGATTATTTCCGGCCCGGCGGAAGATAGCTCGGAAATGTACAAAAAAGTGAACAAAATCATTCCGCACCTGATTCGTCAGGAGAAAGAAGATTCTGACACTTTCCAGGGAGAAGGCCACTTCTCCGTTGATGAGAAAGCGCGCCAGGTTAACCTGACCGAACGCGGTCTGGTGCTGATCGAAGAGCTACTGGTGCAAGAAGGCATTATGGATGAAGGCGAGTCGCTCTACTCGCCTGGCAATATTATGCTGATGCATCACGTCACCGCCGCGCTGCGCGCGCACGCGCTGTTTACCCGTGACGTGGATTACATTGTGAAAGACGGCGAAGTCATCATTGTTGATGAACATACCGGTCGTACCATGCAGGGGCGTCGCTGGTCTGACGGTCTGCACCAGGCGGTAGAAGCGAAAGAAGGCGTTGAAATTCAGAATGAAAACCAGACGCTGGCGTCTATTACCTTCCAGAACTACTTCCGTCTGTATGAAAAGCTGGCCGGTATGACCGGTACGGCGGATACTGAAGCCTTCGAATTTAGCTCTATCTATAAGCTGGACACCGTCGTTGTTCCGACCAACCGTCCGATGATCCGTAAAGATTTGCCGGATCTGGTCTACATGACCGAAGCGGAAAAAATCCAGGCCATTATCGAAGATATTAAAGAGCGTACCGCGAACGGTCAGCCAGTGCTGGTCGGGACGATTTCTATCGAGAAATCTGAAGTGGTCTCCAGAGAGCTGACCAAAGCGGGCATCAAACATAACGTCCTGAACGCAAAATTCCACGCCAACGAAGCAGGCATCGTTGCGCAGGCTGGTTATCCAGCGGCGGTCACAATCGCTACCAACATGGCGGGGCGTGGTACTGATATTATGCTGGGCGGTAGCTGGCAGGCGGAAGTCGCCGCGCTGGAAGCGCCGACGGAAGAACAGATTGCGCAGATTAAAGCGGACTGGCAGGTACGCCATGACGCGGTTCTGGCTGCCGGCGGTCTGCATATTATTGGCACCGAGCGCCATGAATCCCGCCGTATCGACAACCAGCTGCGTGGCCGTTCCGGTCGCCAGGGCGATCCGGGTTCTTCCCGTTTCTACCTGTCGATGGAAGATGCGCTGATGCGTATTTTCGCCTCCGATCGTGTCTCCGGTATGATGCGTAAACTGGGGATGAAGCCGGGCGAAGCGATTGAGCACCCGTGGGTGACGAAAGCTATCGCTAACGCGCAGCGTAAAGTAGAAAGCCGTAACTTCGATATTCGTAAGCAACTGCTGGAATATGATGATGTGGCGAACGATCAGCGCCGTGCAATTTATACCCAGCGTAACGAACTGCTGGATGTGTCTGACGTGAGCGACACCATTAACAGCATTCGCGAAGATGTCTTTAAGGCGACTATCGACGCCTACATTCCGCCGCAGTCGCTGGAAGAGATGTGGGACATCCCGGGTTTGCAGGAACGCCTGAAAAACGACTTCGACCTGGAGCTGCCGATTGCCGAATGGCTGGATAAAGAGCCGGAGCTGCATGAGGAGACGCTGCGTGAGCGCATCCTGGCGCAGTCTATCGAAGTGTATCAGCGTAAAGAAGAGGTGGTTGGCGCTGAAATGATGCGTCATTTCGAAAAAGGCGTGATGCTGCAAACGCTCGATTCCCTGTGGAAAGAGCACCTGGCGGCGATGGATTACCTGCGTCAGGGTATTCATCTGCGCGGCTATGCGCAAAAAGATCCGAAGCAGGAATACAAGCGCGAATCCTTCGCTATGTTCGCCGCGATGCTGGAATCGCTGAAATATGAAGTGATCAGTACCCTGAGCAAAGTCCAGGTACGTATGCCGGAAGAGGTCGAAGCGATGGAAATGCAGCGTCGCGAAGAGGCGGAGCGCCTGGCGCAGATGCAGCAGTTAAGCCATCAGGATGACGATGCCGCCGTGGCTGCCGATCTGGCCGCCCAAACCGGCGAACGTAAGATTGGACGTAACGATCCTTGCCCTTGTGGTTCCGGTAAGAAATACAAACAGTGTCACGGTCGCCTGAGCTAATGCGATAAACTTACCGGCCTGATAAGACATGATGTGTTGCCATCAGGCCGGTGCTGGCATTATTGCCGAAGGGCGCTACGCTTATTCGGCCTGGCATTGAACACAGATAAAAAGGCGCAGGCGACTGCGCCTTTTTTATGGATGCAACAAGATGAAAAAACTGCAAATCGCGGTTGGGATTATCCGCAACCCGAACGACGAAATTTTTATTACCCGACGCGCCGCGGATGCGCATATGGCGAACAAGCTGGAATTTCCCGGCGGAAAAATTGAAGCCGACGAAACACCTGAGCAGGCGTTGATCCGGGAGCTACAGGAAGAGGTGGGGATTACGCCAACACAGGTGACATTATTCGACACTCTGGAATATCAATTCCCGGATAGACACATTACGCTGTGGTTTTGGCTGGTTGAACGCTGGGAGGGCGAACCGTGGGGGAAAGAAGGACAGCCGGGACGGTGGATCGCGCAAAACGCGTTGAATACGGACGATTTTCCACCGGCCAATGAACCGATTATTCGTAAATTACGCCAATTTGCGCCTTAGTGGGGGATCGCAACACGATCCCCATCGATCTTATTAGCGATTTAATGTCGACATAATTTCCGGCCAGTAGCGGGGGCCGGCCGCGGCGTCGTGAGGAAAAACCGCCTCAATTGCCGTCAGCTCCTGCGGGCTTAGGGTCAGTGATAACGCGCCAGGGTTTTCTGGCGCAGTGGCGGCTACGTTTCTGTTATAGCCTAATCTCGCCGATTTTATTGGTATTATCCCGGCCGCGCGCATATGGCGCCAAAACTACGCGTATTTATTGATTATTTTTGTCATAAGGCGATATTGCCGTCTCAACAGAGCCATCACTGTTAGCGCTCTTCGCTCCAGTCGTCGCTATCAGACTGGTCGCCGCTGCTGGCGATTCGTTTCTCTTCGGCGGCCCATTCGCCCAAATCAATTAACTGACAGCGTTTAGAACAAAATGGACGGAAGGGGCTAATTTCCCCCCAGACGACCGGTTTACCGCAGGTCGGACAGTTTACGACGGTCACGTCAGACATTTTTACTCCTTAGCAACAGGCCAGTTCAAAATCAAGACGCTCCGGCACCAGACCATTTTCACTATCCAGCGGCATAAAGCGAATGGCAAAACGGCTCTTATGGCCGGAAATTTGCGGATAAAGTTGTGAATCGAGCGTCAGCATAAGACGCAGCAAATCGGCGTCGTCCCCGTTATCCTGATAAAAACCGTTCAGGCTGGTTTGCTTACGGAAAGGCGCTGAATTTCGGATCAGATCAAGTACCAAAGTCAGCGCCTGGGTGAGGGGATTCAGGCTGGCAAGCCAGCTTTCAATCTGGGCGTCGCGCTGCGCCTGTTGTAGGTGCAACCAGATATGCAGAGTGGGTAAATCGAAACTGCAACAGCCGCCAGGAATACTTAGGCGTTGACGCACAAGGGCAATCAAGCGATCTTCGCGTAGCTGCTGGCCAATCCTCGGGGCGGAGATCAGCACGCTGCCCGCGGATTTTAACTGCTGGCGCAGGGCTTCAATACGGTCTTGATCGACGCCGGGAACCTCAACCCAGGCCTGTAATTTACGCTGCTGGCGCTCCAGTTCTTTCAGCAGTTCGGTACGGACTTCGCCCCGTTCGAACACATCCAGTAGATCGCTGATGTTACGGAAAAAATGCAGTGCGCCAGCATGGTCTGCAATTGGCAGGTTGATGGAGAGCTGTTGGATCAAAAACTCTATGCGCAGCCACGTACGCATCTTCTCATTGAGAGGGTGTTCAAATAGGACCTGGGTGTGCATTACGGTTTTTCCTGTGAGACAAACTGCGACGCGAGCTTAAGATAACTGGCGTGCAGGCGGGCCACATCTGATGCGATAGCATCCGGTGCGCCGTTATTATCAATAACATCGTCCGCCACGGCAAGGCGCGCTTCACGCGTCGCCTGCGCAGCGAGAATGTGTTCAACATGCTCGCGCGTAACATCATCACGCTGCATTGTGCGCATAAGCTGCGTTTCAGGCGTCACGTCAACCACCAGTACGCGGTTGGCTTTTTGATACAGCTTGTTTTCAACCAGCAGAGGCACAACCCATAACACATAGGGCGACGTAGCCTGTTGAAACTGTCGTTGGGTTTCCTGCTGAATTAAGGGATGAAGCAGAGCGTTAAGCCAGGCTTTTTCTTCCGGATGCGAAAAAATACGCTCACGCAGCGCCCGGCGACGTAACGTGCCGTCGGCGGCGATAAGTTCAGAACCAAAATGTTCCGCTATTGCGTTCAGGGCGGGCTGCCCTGGCTCAACCATCTGGCGCGCGATAATATCCGCGTCGATGACGGTTATTCCGAGGTCAGCGAAGGCATCAGCGACGGTACTTTTACCGCTGCCAATACCGCCGGTTAAGGCTACGGTATACCTCATATCTCCAGCTTCCGGAATTTTAGTTTGATAATCAAAAGGTTAAATTTTAAACATACAAAGACGATGCGCTCTGAGCATTAACCTACTATTCGCCAGGTAAATTTATGGGATTGTAACGTAAAAAAAGAGAATTTCGCAGTCTTGTACGGCCATGATTAGTGCGTATGATAGCGTCACTGGAGTTGTGAGTTTCGATTTTTCGCCATTAACCCCAGGAATCCGCACATGCGTATTGAAGAAGATCTGAAGTTAGGTTTCAAAGACGTTCTTATCCGTCCTAAACGTTCTACCCTCAAAAGCCGTTCCGATGTCGAACTGGAACGTCAATTCACCTTTAAACACTCAGGTCAGACCTGGTCTGGCGTACCGATTATCGCGGCCAATATGGATACCGTCGGGACGTTTGAAATGGCGCAAGCATTGGCCGGGTTTGATATTCTGACTGCTGTACATAAACATTATACCGTTGAAGAGTGGGCAGCTTTTATCAACAAGGCTTCGGCTGATGTTCTGAAGCATGTGATGGTTTCCACCGGGACCTCTGATGCTGATTTCGAAAAAACCGTGCAGATTCTGGCGCTGAATCCTGCGCTGAACTTTGTCTGTATTGATGTGGCCAATGGCTATTCAGAACATTTTGTGCAGTTCGTCGCGAAAGCACGTGAAGCATGGCCGACAAAAACAATCTGCGCAGGCAATGTGGTAACGGGTGAGATGTGCGAAGAGCTTATCCTCTCCGGCGCCGATATCGTGAAAGTGGGAATTGGTCCCGGCTCCGTATGCACGACGCGTGTAAAAACCGGCGTTGGTTATCCGCAACTGTCGGCGGTTATCGAATGTGCTGACGCGGCGCATGGCCTGGGCGGTATGATCGTCAGCGATGGCGGCTGCACCATGCCAGGCGACGTAGCAAAAGCCTTTGGCGGCGGCGCGGATTTCGTTATGTTGGGCGGCATGCTGGCGGGTCACGAAGAGAGCGGCGGCAGCGTGGTAGAAGAGAACGGCGAGAAATTTATGCTGTTCTACGGCATGAGTTCGGAATCTGCGATGAACCGTCATGTCGGCGGCGTTGCGAAATACCGCGCGGCAGAAGGTAAAACGGTTAAATTGCCGCTGCGTGGGCCGGTGGGCAATACTGCCCGCGATATCCTGGGCGGTCTACGCTCAGCCTGCACTTATGTCGGCGCGTCTCGCCTGAAAGAGTTGACCAAACGCACCACCTTTATTCGGGTGCAGGAACAAGAAAACCGCATTTTCAATAGCCTCTAATATTCTGGCTGGCGTAAATGTGCGCCAGCCTTATCCCATCCCGCTCATCGCGTCTCCCAGATGAAAAATCGGCAAATACATCGCCACCACCAGCGTACCGATAATTAAACCGGTGATGATCAATAACGCCGGTTCCAACAGCGACGCCAGATTATCGGCCAGCGCCAGCGTAGTTTCACTGTGGTGACGGGCAAGGTTATGCAGCATGATATCGAGTGAACCGGACGCTTCGCCCGTTCTGACCAGTTGCAGGCATAGCGGACTAAATTCCTGGGTATTTTTTAGCGCCAACCAGACCGGATTGCCCGCGGCGATCTCCTGATGTACCTGCATTAAACGCTGTGACCAGTAAGGGCAGCCGAGACTCTCGATAGCGCTTTCCAGTCCCTGAAGAAAAGGAATGCCTGCGCTTTGGGTTAATGCCAGTACGGTGAATATTTGCGCTAGTTTCTGGCCTCTTATCAGGCGACCCATAACGGGAAGCCGTAGCAGAAGTCGTTGCCGCTGCGCTTGCCAGGACGGTTTTTGTTTTACCCTGCGGTGAGCGATAGCAATGAGCATCGTCAGGAACAAGATGAGCCAACCCCATGTCGACCCCCATTGCGCTATCGCGATAATACCGCGCGTCAGAAGAGGGAGCGGGGTATTGAAGCTACGGTAAATGGCGGCAAATTCCGGCAGAACAAAGTGCAGCATGGCGAAAACGACCAGGGCGGCCATTGTCAGAATAATGGCGGGATAGCGCAGCGCCTTTTTCACGCTAACCGTAATCTGCCGTTGCGCTTTTTGCTGACGGGCCAGTTCAAAGCAGCATTCGGCCAGTTTGCCGGTCAGTTCTCCGGTGCGGATCATCGTCTGGTAGAGCGGCGGAAATACCTGCGGCCAGGAGACTAATGCGCTGGAAAAAGGGACGCCCTGTTCAAGCTCGTGAGCCAGCGTGCGCAACAGCGCTTGCCATTGTCGGTGTGGATGCTGTTGCGCAAGGAGTTCCAGCCCTTCAGAAAGCGTCAGCCCGGCATGAATGAGCGTGGCCAACTGATGAATAATTTCAGCGCTTTGCTCTTCTTTCCACAGTGCGGCGTTAACGCCCATGCGCTTGATGCGAAGCGGCATAATGCGCTGATGTTGCAGGGTGATGATCAGCGCCAGACGATTGTTCGCCCATACAACGTCTTGTTCCAGTTGACCTTTATCGTTAACGCCTTGCCAGCGCCAGAGCTGTTTAACGCTCATGGGGCATTCCCAGAACGCGCAGTATCTCTTCAAAGGACGTCATGCCTTGTTCAACGGCGCGACAGCCATTTTCAAAAAGCGTCCCTGTACCGGTCTGTTGGAGGTGGGCTTCCAGTGCTTGCGCCGATGCGCCGCTCGCAATTAACTGACGTAATGCCGGGGTAACGGTTAACACTTCGAATAACGCGGTTCGGCCATAAAAGCCGTGGTAGCAATGCTGACAGCCGTTTGCCTGCCAGCGCGGTAGCGCGCTGGGCCAAAGATTGGGCGATAGCACTACGGGATCGTTCAGGCGCTGTTTGCAGTGCGGGCAAAGCTTCCTTACCAGGCGTTGCGCTACCACCAGCGTAAGCGCCGATGAGATCATCCAGCGTGCTACGCCCATTTGCTGCAAACGTATCAGCGTTTCACTGGTGGAGTTCGTATGGAGCGTTGAAAGTACCAGATGGCCCGTTTGTGCCGCCTTAATGGCGATTTCTGCGGTGTCGCCGTCACGAATTTCACCTACCATGATGATGTCAGGGTCCTGGCGTAAAAGCGCGCGCAGCACATTTTGAAAGGTGAGCCCGGCGCGGGGATGGATCTGCGTCTGGTTAATCCCATCCAGTGGAATTTCTATTGGATCCTCAACGCTACAGAGGTTGATACCCGGCGTATTCCGGGTTTGTAGCGCGCTGTATAGCGTGACCGTTTTTCCGCTACCGGTGGGGCCAGTCACCAGTACCAGCCCCTGAGGTTGCTGTAGGGCTTGTCTAAAAGCGGTAAGTTGTGCCCCGTACATGCCCAGCGTGTCCAGATCCAGCGTTTGTTCAACCTGATGCAACAACCGTAAGACGACTTTTTCGCCTTCTTTACAGGGAAGCGTGGCGATACGAAAAGAGATGCTGTTGCCCGCCAGGTCAACGGTAAATTGCCCGTCCTGCGGCAGCCGATGTTCAGCGATGTCCAAATTTCCCAGGACTTTCAATCTGGCCGTCAGCGCAAGCCCCATCTCTTTGGCGATGTCCTGCAGAATATGAAGAACGCCATCGATGCGGAGCCTTATCCGGTAGCGGCTGGCGCCTGGTTCGAGATGGATATCAGAGGCGCGTTTCGCCATCGCCGAGCGTAATGTCTGATTGAGAAGCTGGGCCGCGGTTTCTCCGCCTTTCGCGGCGTTTGCCGAGGGTGCCTGATCCGGCTTATGCCGATGATTTTCCATTTGCTGGCGAGTCCAGCACACAATATCAATCTGTTTTTGCGTGGCGAAATGCAGAGCGTCCAGTAACGCATGAGAGGGCGCGTCGACCACCGCAACAGTGATACTGTTGCTGGCGCTATTGATCAGTACAGCCTGATGACGTTGACACAAGGTGTTGAGCTGAGCGTCTTTCATCTTGTCTCCTTAGTTGGCGTCAAAACGGAAGACATCTTCACAAGCCTGTTGTAACGCGCTGTCGCTTTGAATATTGCAGTTACGCGTCCAGCCGGTAATGCCGTTAGCATTGTCCCAGGCGGGCGTCATGATGACGCTAAGCCCGCTCAGACTCTCCTGGCCGGTAAGCGTGATGACGCCTTTTTCCACGCTCATGCCCGAAACATAACGGGTGATGATGGGCGAGGGGATACCGTTGACGCCCGCATCGCATGTGCTCGTCCCACCATGTTCCAGAGCGCAGAGTTCGACGGCGGTACGGTAGGGGACAAACGTTTGCAACATATCCGTCAGCGCCGCTTTACGCAGATAGTTCTGGTAAGCCGGAATGCCAATGGCGCTTAAAATGGCGATGATGCCAATAACGACCATCAGTTCGATAAGCGTGAAACCGCGTTGTTTTTCCATTGTTCGCTCCTTGAGTTAGCTGGCGCTACTGTGGCAAACGCGGGAAGAGCGGGCGAGCGGCAAAAGGTAAAACGGGAAGGCGGATTCTGAAGATTTTCGCTGCGTTACATGACACGGCAACGTTATTGCGAGGCGCTACGAATATTTTACCGAATCACGACGCGGATCTACGGACAGGTGATTTATAGACCCGACGGCGCAGCGCCATCGGGTGGAGAGGATCAGCGAAAACGCATGGAGAGATCGAGCGCGCGTACGTGCTTGGTCAGCGCGCCAACGGAGATGAAATCCACCCCGGTTTCAGCAAATTCGCGTAAGGTTTCCGCGGTGACGTTGCCGGATACTTCCAGCCGCGCCTGGCCGTTGACGCGTTTCACCGCCTCGCGCATCTGGTCGGTGTTGAAATTATCCAGCATGATAATATCCGCGCCTGCTTTCAGCGCATCGTCCAGTTCATCCAGATTTTCGACCTCGACTTCTACCGGCACGTCCGGATGGAGCCAGAACGCTTTTTCCACCGCCTGACGAACAGAACCGGAGGCGATGATATGGTTTTCTTTAATCAGGAACGCGTCAGTGAGGCCCAGACGATGATTGGCGCCGCCGCCGCATAAAACTGCATATTTGAGCGCGGTGCGCAGACCCGGCAGCGTTTTACGCGTGTCGAGCAACTGGGTTTGGGTGCCAGCCAGCAGTCCAACGTAGCGGCGTACTTCACTGGCGACGCCGGAAAGGGTCTGGACAAAGTTTAGCGCCGTGCGCTCGCCGGTCAGCAATACGCGAGCGGGGCCGTTCAGTTCAAACACTGTTTGGTTGGCGTGAATGGCGTCGCCGTCATCGACATGCCAGGTGAGGCGCACATCATCGCCCGCCAGTTGGATGAAGACCTCTTCAACCCAGCGCTTGCCGCAGAAAACGCCGTCTTCACGAGTGATCACCGTGGCATGGGCTTGCGTATCTGCCGGCAAAAGTTGCGCGGTGATATCGTTGCCAGCATCGACTTCTCCACCTAAATCTTCACGCAGCGCCTGAGCAACGGCGGCAGGGATATCGAGATTAATGCGTTCCAGTAGCGCGTCACGTCGGTCGTCTGGGTTATAACGGCGAGGCGGCATGATAAAACTCCAAATTGCTAACGAATCATAAGGTAGAAACATGCTACTCTGAAGCAGCTATAAGCACCACTCAAAAGGAGACTCTGCATGTTGCCAGATAAGGGTTGGTTGGTAGAGGCGCGACGCGTCCCTTCTCCGCATTATGATTGCCGTCCGGATGACGAAAAACCGTCCTTGCTGGTGGTGCATAATATTAGCCTGCCCCCCGGCGAGTTTGGCGGTCCGTGGATCGATGCATTATTCACCGGAACGATAGATCCAGACGCCCATCCTTTTTTTGCAGAAATCGCTCATCTTCGTGTTTCGGCCCATTGTCTGATTCGTCGCGACGGTGAAATCGTCCAGTATGTGCCTTTTGATAAGCGTGCGTGGCATGCGGGCGTGTCAAACTATCAGGGGCGGGAACGTTGTAATGATTTCTCCATTGGTATTGAGCTGGAGGGGACGGATACGCTGGCTTATACCGATGCGCAGTATCAGCAGCTAGCCGCCGTGACGCGCACGCTTATCGCTTGCTATCCGGCGATCGCCGACAATATGACCGGACATTGCAACATTGCGCCTGACCGCAAAACGGACCCTGGCCCTGCCTTTGACTGGCCGCGTTTTCGCGCTTTGGTAGCCCTCTCGTCGCACAAGGAGATGACATGACGCTGTTTACGACATTACTGGTGCTGATTGTCGAGCGCCTGTTTAAGCTGGGCGAGCACTGGCAGCTCGATCATCGGCTGGAGGCGCTATTCCGTCGGATTACGCATTTTTCGATGTTGCGCACGATGGGAATGACGGCGATCGCGATGGTGGTGACTTTTCTACTGCTCCAGGCGTTAAAAGGGCTGCTATTTAACGTGCCGACGCTGGTGGTGTGGATTCTCCTGGGCGTGCTGTGTATCGGCGCGGGCAAAGTGCGAGTACATTATCACGCCTGGCTGAAAGCGGCGTCCCGCAACGATCCGCATCCTTGCGAGGCGATGGCCAGCGAGCTTACGCTGATTCACGGCGTGCCGCCGGATTGTAATGAGCGTGAATTTTTGCGTGAGCTGCAAAATGCGTTGTTATGGATAAATTTCCGTTTTTACCTCGCACCGCTATTTTGGTTTATCGTTGGCGGTCCATGGGGGCCGGTAACGCTGGTGGGCTATGCGTTTTTACGGGCCTGGCAGACCTGGCTGGCGCGCTATCAAACGCCGCACCAACGTTTGCAATCCGGCATTGACGCTATTCTTCATGTGCTGGACTGGATTCCGGTACGTCTGGCGGGCGTAGTGTATGCATTACTGGGGCATGGCGAGAAAGCGTTGCCGGCCTGGTTTGCCTCGCTGGCGGATCTGCATACTTCGCAATATCAGGTGCTCACACGTCTGGCGCAGTTCTCACTGGCGCGCGAACCGCATACTGACAAGGTAGAAACCCCCAAAGCGGCGGTGTCGATGGCGAAGAAGGCCTCGTTTGTGGTGGTGGTGATTATTGCGTTGCTCACCATTTATGGGGCATTAGTGTAGCGTTGTGCCGATGGCGCTAACGCTTATGCGGCCTACAATGGAAAAATCTGTAGGCCCGGTAAGCGTTAGCGCCACCGGGCAGTGCAACGGCTTAGATCGTATCGGCTGGCGGTACGCCAAAATCAGGCATCCCGTTTTCGTCCCAGCGCACCCGTTTCAGACGCGTATGGCGGTTGGGATCGTACAACGGATCGCCTTCAATTTCGGTGTAATTTCTCGCGTGGTACACCAGTACATCTTCACCTTCCGGCGTTTGCGTAAAGCTGTTGTGTCCCGGCCCATACTGGCGATTTTCATAGCTGGTGGTAAAGACCGGGCGCGGTGATTTATGCCAGTTGGCCGGATCGCGCGGATCGTCGTTTACGTTAATCCACAGTAACCCCATACAGTAGTTTTCATCGGTGGCGCTGGCCGAATAGCTGATAAACAGCTTGTCGCCATGCACCACGACGGCCGGACCTTCGTTAACCCAAAAACCCCGGCATTCCCAGTCGTACTCTGGCTTACTGAGTTTTACCGGCTCGCCTTTAATCGTCCACGGATTTTCCAGTTCAGCCAGATAAATATTTGAGTTACCGGCAATATCCGGCGCTTTTTGCGCCCACAGATACCACTGCTTTCCCTGATGATAAAAAGTGGTGGCATCGAGGGCGAAGGTATCAAACGGCGTTTTAATTTGACCTTTCTCCGTCCACTTGCCGGTGAGTGGGTCGGCATCGGCGCACTCCAGGGCAAACATGCGGTGCTGGAACATTCCCAGTTTATCAAGCGCTTGAGTATGGGTAGCGGCAAAATAGATGTACCACTTACCGTTGATGCGGTGCATTTCCGGTGCCCAGATGAGCTGGCTCATCGGGCCACTTTCCGGTTTGCGCCAGACGACAACGGGGTCAGCGGCGCGCAACCCTTCCAGCGAATCAGCCCGGCGGATTTCCAGCCTGTCATATTCCGGTACGGAGGCAATAAAGTAGTAATCGCTGCCGTCGCGTAAAATAAACGGATCGGCACGTTGTTCAATAAACGGGTTTGGCCAGTTTGCCATCAGGCTTTCCTTACGCTTTCAGCGGCTTTGAGCTCCTGCAACTCACTCAATTCGCGGTAATTAGTGCGACGTTTTTCCAAATCGTCCTGGATTTTTTTCATCAGTTCACGGTCAACTTTCAGCAGACGTACCACGCCTGCGGTAATCAGATAGCCAACGCCGGGGATAACGGTAAACAACAGCATAATACCGTTCATCGCCGAGGCGCTTTGCGCTTTGGCGCTGGCGTCATAACCGTACCAGGAGAGCAAAAAGCCGACCATCGCCCCGGCAATCGCCAGGCCCAGTTTCAGGAAGAACAGATTACCGGAGAAGCTAATACCGGTAATGCGTTTGCCGGTTTTCCATTCACCGTAATCATCGACATCCGCCATCAGCGACCAGTGCAACGGGGAAGGGATCTGATGCAGAATATTGAGCAGGAAGTAGAGCGCCACTATCATCACGGTAGCTTTCGGATCAAAGAAATAGAACGCGCAGGAGAAAATCGCCAGCGCGATATTGGTCCAGAAAAATACCTTCAATTTACACCAGCGATCGGTTAAGACTTTTGCCAGCATACTGCCGATCATCATACCGACCACGCCAAGGCTAATAAAAAGCGTAGCGAAATGGGTGCTTTGTCCCATCACCCAGGTGACGTAATACATGGTCGCCGCCATACGGATAAACCCCGGGCAGACGTTACATAAGGTCAATAGCAGAATGCGTACCCATTGATCGTTTTTCCACACGTCTTTGAAATCATTCTTCATATCATCGTGCGTCGGAACGGCAGGGCGAACGCGTTCGCGGACGCTGGCAAAGCAGAACAGAAACATACCCATGCCGATAATCGCCAGCACGGTCATCGCCAACTGATAGCCTTTGGCTTTGTCGCCGCCGCCAAACCAGTCCACCATCGGCAATAGCGTTAACGATAGCAACAGCGTCGCGATGCCGACTAACACGAAGCGATAAGCCTGACAGGCCACGCGCTCTTTTGGATCGTTGGTGATCACGCCGCCCAGTGAGCAATAGGGAATATTGATGGCGGTGTAGGTCACAGAAAGCAGAAAATAGGTGACGAAAGCATAGACAACTTTGCTGTTATAGCCCCAGTCCGGCGTCGTAAACATCAGAACGCTGAACAGCGCGTAGGGAAATGCAATCCACAGTAGCCAGGGGCGGAAACGACCATATTTACTTTGGGTACGATCGGCAAGCGCGCCCATCACCGGATCGGTAACGGCATCGATAACGCGTACTGAAAGGAGTAAAACACCGACTAACGCCGGGGCAAGACCAAAAATATCCGTATAAAAATAATTAACAAACAGCATGATAGCGCCAAAAATAATGTTACATCCGGCGTCGCCCATGCCATACCCGATTTTCTCTCTTACCGAAAGTCTGCCCTTATCCATTGAGACTTCTCCCCATCAGATGATGGCGGTAATTATTCGCCTGCGAGCTTTTATTTGCGTAGCAGGATCACGCCGCTGATATGGATAAAATGGTTATACGTGGGAAACTGTGAGGCAGATAACACCCTCCCCGGACGGGGAGGGCGGAAAAGTAATGCCACGATCAGTGGGCTTTCACCGTTTTTGCCGTTTTTTCTTTACACAGGTAGCCGACGCCCAGGATGAGCAGCCATACCGGAATCAGCCACACGGAGATCGCCATACCTGGCGTCATCAGCATAATGATCAATACCGCCGCCATAAACAGCAGACAGAGAACGTTGCCGAACGGATAAAACAGGGCCGGGAAGCGGGTTTTCACGCCCTGCTGCTGTTTCGCGCGACGGAACATCATATGGGCAAGGCTAATCATCGCCCAGTTAATGACCAGCGCGGAGACCACCAGCGCCATCAGCAGTCCGAATGCGGACTCTGGGGCCAGGTAGTTGAGCAGCACGCACAACGCCGTCACGACGGCGGAAACCAAAATGGAGCTCACCGGCACGCCGCGTTTATCGACGTTCAGCAGCGCTTTCGGCGCATTTCCCTGCTGGGCCAGACCGAACAGCATACGGCTGTTGCAGTAAACGCAGCTGTTATAAACCGATAGCGCGGCGGTGAGAACCACGATATTCAGCGCATTGGCGACAAACGTATCGCCCAGCTCATGGAAGATAAGGACAAACGGGCTGGTATCGGCGGTGACGCGCGTCCATGGCAGCAGCGAAAGCAGAACCGCCAGCGAGCCGATATAAAAAATCAGGATGCGATAGATAACCTGATTGGTGGCTTTGGGGATGCTCTGTTCCGGGTTATCGGCTTCAGCGGCGGTGATCCCTACCAGCTCCAGTCCGCCGAACGAAAACATAATAATGGCCATCATCATCACCAGCCCGGTCCAGCCATGCGGCAGAAAGCCGCCCTGTTCCCACAGGTTGCGCACGGTGGCTTGCGGACCAGCGGTATCGCTGAAGAGTAACCACGCGCCGAACAGAATCATAGCGATGACGGCGATCACTTTAATAATGGCGAACCAAAACTCCATCTCACCGAACACTTTAACGTTGGTCAGGTTGATGGCGTTAATAATCACAAAGAAGGCTGCCGCAGAAGCCCAGGTGGGGATCTCCGGATACCAGAACTGGATATATTTACCCACTGCGGTCAGTTCCGCCATGGCAACTAATACGTACAGTACCCAGTAGTTCCAGCCGGAAGCGAATCCGGCAAAGCCGCCCCAGTATTTATAGGCGAAGTGGCTAAAAGAGCCGGCGACCGGTTCTTCAACTACCATCTCTCCCAGCTGGCGCATAATCAGAAAGGCAATAAAGCCTGCAATCGCATAGCCCAGGATAATTCCTGGCCCCGCCGACTGAATAACGGAGGCGCTTCCCAGGAACAAGCCTGTCCCTATCGCGCCGCCCAATGCGATAAGCTGAATATGGCGGTTTTTCAGGCCGCGCTTGAGCTGCTCGCCGTGCTGCTGACTGTCCATTATAAAACCTCGTGTATCGGGCGCGGTTTATTCATAACGCGCTTATTTTGAACGATGCAGTAGTGCGTGTGTAAGTTTGCAATTCCGCTTTTTGTATTGATTTATTTACAAGCTCGTTTTTTAAAATGTCACTTCAACTCTTTCGTCTTGATCAGAATAATGGTATGTGGCCGCGAATGCACCTGCTTTGTGCAGGGGTGATGACGAGTTGCGTAAAAAGAAAGCACTTGTAAATACCTCCTTTTATTTTCCCTTGCAGAGGTTAATTTATTTTTATTCATTATTTATGCATATAAATGCATTTAATCTGCTGTTGAATCGGTTCAGATGAGATTTTTTGTCGTTTCAAATACGTTAAATCTACCTCCTGGTGGGTAAATTTAACATTTGTGCACAGTTACAGTTTTGAAACATGATTTCTGTAAAATTGTTAAAATGTGCCTCCTTTACTGATTTCAATCAAAACCTGTATGGACAGAAGGTGAATACTTTGTTACTTTAGCGTCACAGACATGAAATTGGTAAGACCAATTGACTCCGGGCAAATGGCTTAAGACAGGAAATCATGGCCTACAGCAAAATCCGCCAACCAAAACTCTCCGATGTGATCGAGCAGCAGCTGGAGTTTTTAATCCTTGAGGGAACATTGCGTCCCGGAGAAAAACTCCCACCGGAACGTGAACTGGCAAAACAGTTCGACGTCTCCCGTCCCTCCTTGCGCGAGGCGATTCAACGTCTCGAAGCGAAGGGATTGTTGCTTCGTCGCCAGGGCGGCGGAACCTTCGTGCAGAGCAGCCTGTGGCAGAGCTTTAGCGACCCGCTGGTGGAACTGCTCTCCGATCACCCTGAATCCCAGTTTGACCTGCTCGAAACGCGCCATGCGCTGGAAGGCATTGCGGCTTATTACGCGGCGCTGCGCAGCACCGACGAAGATAAAGACCGTATTCGCGAGCTGCACCACGCTATTGAGCTGGCGCAAGAGTCCGGCGATCTGGATGCCGAGTCCGAAGCCGTGCTCCAGTATCAAATCGCCGTCACCGAAGCGGCGCACAACGTGGTATTGCTTCATCTGCTAAGGTGTATGGAGCCGATGCTGGCGCAAAACGTGCGGCAGAACTTCGAATTGCTGTATGCGCGTCGGGAGATGCTGCCGCTGGTGAGTACGCATCGCACCCGTATATTTGAAGCCATTATGGCCGGAAAACCAGAAGAAGCGCGTGAAGCGTCACACCGCCATCTGGCGTTTATCGAAGAGATTATGCTGGACAGAAGCCGTGAGGAGAGCCGTCGTGAACGCGCCTTACGCCGTCTGGAGCAGCGCAAGAATTAGTTTTTTCTGGCAGAACGTTAACCAGAAGATGTTGTGAATAACGCGTAAAAATGTGCGCGGCAACTAAACGCAGAACCTGTCTTATTAAGCTTTCTGACGAAAGTTTAATGGGACAGGTTCCAGATAACTCAACGTATTAGATAGATAAGGAATACCCCCATGTCAGAACGTTTCCCAAATGACGTGGATCCGATCGAAACTCGCGACTGGCTACAGGCGATCGAATCGGTCATCCGTGAAGAAGGTGTTGAGCGCGCTCAGTATCTGATTGACCAACTGCTTTCTGAAGCTCGCAAAGGCGGCGTGAAAGTCGCGGCAGGCGCAGGGGCCAGTAATTACATCAACACTATTGCCGTTGAAGACGAACCGGAATACCCGGGCAATCTGGAGCTGGAACGTCGCATTCGTTCTGCTATCCGCTGGAACGCCATCATGACCGTGCTGCGCGCGTCTAAAAAAGACCTTGAGTTGGGCGGCCACATGGCGTCCTTCCAGTCTTCCGCCACGATCTATGATGTCTGTTTCAACCATTTCTTCCGTGCGCGCAACGAACAGGATGGCGGCGACCTGGTATACTTCCAGGGCCACATCTCTCCGGGCATCTACGCTCGCGCGTTCCTGGAAGGTCGTCTGACCCAGGAACAGATGGATAACTTCCGTCAGGAAGTGCATGGCAATGGCCTCTCTTCCTATCCGCACCCGAAACTGATGCCGGAATTCTGGCAGTTCCCGACCGTCTCTATGGGTCTGGGCCCAATCGGTGCTATCTACCAGGCGAAATTCCTGAAATATCTGGAACACCGCGGCCTGAAAGATACCTCTAAACAGACCGTTTACGCCTTCCTCGGCGACGGCGAGATGGACGAGCCGGAATCCAAAGGCGCGATCACCATCGCCACCCGTGAAAAACTGGACAACCTGGTCTTTGTTATCAACTGTAACCTGCAGCGTCTTGACGGCCCGGTCACCGGTAACGGCAAGATTGTTAACGAACTGGAAGGCATCTTTGCAGGTGCTGGCTGGAACGTTATCAAAGTCATGTGGGGCGGTCGTTGGGATGAGCTGCTGCGTAAAGACACCAGCGGTAAACTGATCCAACTGATGAACGAAACCGTTGACGGCGACTACCAGACCTTCAAATCCAAAGACGGCGCTTACGTACGTGAGCACTTCTTCGGTAAATATCCGGAAACCGCCGCGCTGGTGGCCGACTGGACTGACGAGCAGATTTGGGCGCTGAACCGTGGTGGTCACGATCCGAAGAAAGTCTACGCGGCACTGAAAAAAGCGCAGGAAACCAAAGGCAAAGCGACGGTAATCCTGGCCCATACCATTAAAGGTTACGGCATGGGCGACACCGCGGAAGGTAAAAACATCGCTCACCAGGTTAAGAAAATGAACATGGACGGCGTGCGTTACGTCCGCGATCGTTTCAACGTGCCGGTTGCCGATGCTGATCTCGAAAAACTGCCGTACATTACCTTCCCGGAAGGTTCTGAAGAACACAAATACCTGCATGAACGCCGTCAGGCGCTGCATGGCTACCTGCCAAGCCGTCAGCCGAACTTCACCGAGAAGTTAGAGCTGCCTCAACTTTCAGATTTCGGCGCGCTGCTGGAAGAGCAAAGCAAAGAGATTTCCACTACGATCGCTTTCGTGCGTGCCCTGAACGTGATGCTGAAGAACAAGTCGATCAAAGATCGTCTGGTACCGATCATCGCCGACGAAGCGCGTACTTTCGGTATGGAAGGTCTGTTCCGTCAGATTGGTATCTACAGCCCGAACGGCCAGCAGTACACCCCGCAGGACCGTGAGCAGGTTGCTTACTACAAAGAAGACGAGAAAGGCCAGATTCTGCAGGAAGGTATCAACGAGCTGGGCGCAGGCGCATCCTGGCTGGCTGCGGCGACCTCTTACAGCACCAACGATCTGCCGATGATCCCGTTCTACATCTACTACTCCATGTTCGGGTTCCAGCGTATCGGCGACCTGTGCTGGCAGGCTGGCGACCAGCAGGCTCGCGGCTTCCTGATCGGCGGGACTTCCGGTCGTACAACGCTGAACGGCGAAGGTCTGCAGCACGAAGATGGTCACAGCCATATTCAGTCGCTGACTATCCCGAACTGTATCTCTTACGACCCGGCTTACGCTTACGAAGTGGCTGTCATCATGCATGATGGTCTGGAGCGTATGTACGGTGAGAAACAAGAGAACGTTTACTACTACATCACCACCCTGAACGAAAACTACCACATGCCGGCAATGCCAGCAGGTGCCGAGGAAGGTATCCGTAAAGGTATCTACAAACTCGAAACCCTCGAAGGTAGCAAAGGTAAAGTTCAGCTGCTGGGCTCCGGTTCTATCCTGCGTCACGTGCGTGAAGCGGCACAGATTCTGGCGAACGACTACGGCGTAGGTTCTGACGTGTACAGCGTGACCTCCTTCACCGAACTGGCGCGTGATGGCCAGGATTGTGAACGCTGGAACATGCTGCACCCGCTGGAAACCCCGCGCGTTCCGTACATCGCTCAGGTGATGAACGACGCTCCGGCAGTGGCATCTACTGACTATATGAAACTGTTCGCCGAGCAGGTTCGTACTTACGTACCGGCTGACGACTATCGCGTACTGGGTACGGATGGCTTCGGTCGTTCCGACAGCCGTGAGAACCTGCGTCACCACTTCGAAGTTGATGCTTCTTATGTGGTTGTTGCAGCGCTGGGCGAACTGGCTAAACGTGGCGAAATCGACAAGAAAGTGGTAGCGGATGCGATTACCAAATTCAACATCGATGCAGATAAAGTTAACCCGCGTCTGGCGTAAGAGGTAAAAGAATAATGGCTATCGAAATCAAAGTACCGGACATCGGGACAGATGAAGTTGAAATCACCGAGATTCTGGTCAAAGTGGGCGACAAAGTGGAAGCTGAACAGTCGCTGATCACCGTAGAAGGCGACAAAGCCTCTATGGAAGTCCCGTCTCCGCAGGCTGGCGTCGTGAAAGAGATCAAAGTCTCTGTCGGCGACAAAACCGAGACCGGTGCACTTATCATGATTTTCGATTCCGCCGACGGTGCAGCTGACGCTGCACCTGCTAAGGCAGAAGAGAAGAAAGAAGCGGCGCCGGCAGCAGCACCTGCTGCGGCAGCGGCGAAAGACGTTCACGTTCCGGATATCGGCAGTGACGAAGTTGAAGTGACTGAAGTGATGGTGAAAGTGGGCGACACCGTTGAAGCTGAACAGTCGCTGATCACCGTCGAAGGCGACAAGGCCTCTATGGAAGTGCCGGCGCCGTTCGCGGGCACCGTGAAAGAGATCAAAGTGAACACCGGTGATAAAGTGTCTACCGGCTCTCTGATTATGGTCTTCGAAGTGGCGGGCGCTGCGCCTGCCGCAGCACCAGCGAAAGCGGAAGCCGCTCCGGCTGCGGCTGCTCCAGCAGCAGCGACGGGCGTGAAAGACGTTAACGTACCGGATATCGGCGGCGACGAAGTTGAAGTCACCGAAGTGATGGTCAAAGTCGGCGATAAAGTTGCCGCTGAACAGTCGCTGATCACCGTGGAAGGCGACAAAGCCTCCATGGAAGTGCCTGCGCCGTTCGCGGGCACCGTGAAAGAAATCAAAATCAGCACCGGCGATAAAGTGAAAACCGGTTCTCTGATTATGGTCTTCGAAGTAGAAGGCGCAGCGCCTGCGGCCGCTCCGGCTAAACAGGAAGCGGCGGCACCGGCTCCGGCGGCGAAAGCTGAGAAGCCTGCTGCCCCTGCAGCCAAAGCGGAAGGTAAATCTGAGTTCGCTGAAAACGACGCGTACGTTCACGCTACCCCGCTGATTCGCCGCCTGGCGCGCGAGTTTGGCGTCAACCTGGCGAAAGTGAAAGGCACCGGTCGTAAAGGCCGTATTCTGCGCGAAGACGTTCAGGCTTACGTGAAAGACGCAATCAAACGCGCGGAAGCTGCGCCGGCTGCTGCGGGCGGTGGTATCCCGGGTATGCTGCCGTGGCCGAAAGTGGACTTCAGCAAGTTTGGTGAAGTTGAAGAAGTGGAACTGGGCCGTATCCAGAAAATCTCTGGCGCGAACCTGAGCCGTAACTGGGTGATGATCCCGCACGTTACGCACTTCGACAAAACCGATATCACCGATCTGGAAGCGTTCCGTAAACAGCAGAACGCCGAAGCTGAGAAGCGCAAACTGGACGTGAAATACACGCCAGTGGTCTTCATCATGAAAGCGGTTGCCGCTGCTCTGGAACAGATGCCGCGCTTCAACAGCTCTCTGTCCGAAGACGGTCAGCGTCTGACCCTGAAGAAATACATCAACATCGGCGTGGCGGTTGATACCCCGAATGGCCTGGTGGTTCCGGTCTTTAAAGACGTGAATAAGAAGAGCGTGACCGAGCTGTCTCGTGAACTGACCACCATCTCCAAAAAAGCGCGTGATGGTAAGCTGACCGCTGGCGAAATGCAGGGTGGTTGCTTCACTATCTCCAGCATCGGCGGCCTGGGAACTACCCACTTCGCGCCGATTGTCAACGCGCCGGAAGTGGCTATCCTCGGCGTTTCTAAGTCGGCGATGGAACCGGTGTGGAATGGGAAAGAGTTTGTGCCGCGTCTGATGATGCCTATCTCTCTTTCCTTCGACCACCGTGTGATCGATGGTGCTGATGGTGCGCGTTTCATTACCATTATCAACAATATGTTGTCTGACATTCGCCGTCTGGTGATGTAATGAAAAAGCCGGCCCGACGGCCGGCTTTTTTTTGATAATCTCATGGAGTTTGTGAGGTTATTAGCGAAAGCGATAATTCGTGATCCGTTTGTTGTTTCAAAATTGTTAACAATTTTGTAAGATACGAGCGGATAGAACGACCCGGTGGATGATGGGCGATCAAGTACCCCAGACCGCCGGATACAAATAAAGAGGTCATGATGAGTACTGAAATCAAAACTCAGGTCGTGGTACTTGGGGCGGGCCCGGCAGGCTATTCTGCCGCTTTCCGTTGCGCTGATTTAGGTCTGGAAACCGTAATTGTAGAACGCTACAGCACCCTCGGTGGTGTTTGTCTGAACGTCGGCTGTATCCCTTCTAAAGCGCTGCTGCACGTAGCAAAAGTTATCGAAGAAGCCAAAGCGCTGGCTGAACACGGTATCGTCTTCGGTGAGCCGAAAACCGATATCGACAAGATTCGTACCTGGAAAGAGAAAGTGATCACGCAGCTGACCGGCGGTCTGGCGGGTATGGCCAAAGGCCGTAAGGTGAAAGTGGTCAACGGTCTGGGTAAATTCACCGGGGCGAACACCCTGGAAGTTGAAGGCGAAAACGGCAAAACCGTGATCAACTTCGACAACGCGATCATCGCGGCAGGTTCTCGTCCGATCCAATTACCGTTTATTCCGCATGAAGACCCGCGCGTATGGGATTCTACCGACGCTCTGGAACTGAAAGAAGTGCCGAAGCGTATGCTGGTCATGGGCGGCGGTATCATCGGTCTGGAAATGGGTACCGTATACCACGCGCTGGGTTCAGAGATTGACGTGGTTGAAATGTTCGATCAGGTTATCCCGGCGGCTGATAAAGACATCGTTAAAGTCTTCACCAAGCGCATCAGCAAGAAATTCAACCTGATGCTGGAAACCAAAGTGACTGCCGTTGAAGCGAAAGAAGACGGTATCTACGTTTCGATGGAAGGCAAAAAAGCCCCGGCTGAAGCGCAGCGTTATGATGCGGTTCTGGTGGCGATCGGTCGTGTACCGAACGGCAAAAACCTCGATGCGGGCAAAGCTGGCGTGGAAGTTGACGACCGTGGCTTCATCCGCGTTGACAAACAGCTGCGCACCAACGTGCCGCACATCTTTGCTATCGGCGATATCGTCGGTCAGCCGATGCTGGCGCATAAAGGTGTTCACGAAGGTCACGTTGCCGCTGAAGTTATCGCCGGGAAGAAACATTACTTCGATCCGAAAGTTATCCCGTCTATCGCGTACACCGAGCCAGAAGTGGCATGGGTTGGCCTGACCGAGAAAGAAGCGAAAGAAAAAGGCATCAGCTATGAAACCGCCACCTTCCCGTGGGCAGCTTCTGGCCGTGCTATCGCTTCTGACTGCGCAGACGGTATGACCAAACTGATTTTCGACAAAGAATCTCACCGCGTGATCGGCGGGGCGATTGTCGGCACCAACGGCGGCGAGCTGCTGGGTGAAATCGGTCTGGCGATCGAAATGGGCTGTGACGCGGAAGACATCGCGCTGACCATTCATGCGCACCCGACTCTGCATGAGTCCGTGGGCCTGGCGGCGGAAATCTTCGAAGGTAGCATTACTGACCTGCCGAACCCGAAAGCGAAGAAGAAATAATCTTCTGTAGGTGGCAATGCGCCATTCGACACAGAAAAGCGGCTTTACAGCCGCTTTTTTTATGCATGGCAAATCAGATGTGTCAAATGATGGCGAAGGATAACGAAACCGCAAAATTTATCTTTTCCGCAGCAGTGCGCTTTTCAAACCTTATGCCGTCGGTAGTGCCTTTGTCAGTCATTTTCGACCAACTAATTGTTTCATAAGAAATACCTCTCCTTACTTTGTCATCACCCTGAAATTAGTAACGCTATAAAATAATAGCGAGCTAATTATGAGGTTTGATATATGAAACTTTTTCTGACAACAGCAGCGCTAACCGCGACGTTGATCTCCGGCATGGCATTTGCCAGCGATCCCGTCATCCCCTGGGCGACTAACAGCGGCGGTACGGAAAGTACGCATATTGCGGCAATGGGCGAGGATTTGAATGCGCAGCATCAGCAGATCACCCACACGCATGAAGGCGTATGGGCGGCCAATTCCGGCAGCATTCAGGCTGATGAAGCCGCGCTGACCAGCAACAAACCGCCGGTACAAGGCCACCCGGAATTAATGCCGCATCAGGGCTAATGATCACGGCCTGGCGATAACGCCAGGCGCTTACGGGTTATTCGGCGACCTGCCACTGCGCGTCTGGCGCAAAACGCGTGATAGCCTGAACTTTACTCTCCGTCTCCTTGCCTAAATCCGCCTGATAAATACGATCGTCCTGGTTGATCATAAAACTCATCACCCCGGTTTCGCCGTAATGCATCGGCCAGGCCAGAAGCGCCGCGCCGTGACCGTCGTTATCGCTGATAATACGGAAATGGTAGCCGTGGTAACCCTCGTCTGGCGCTGCGGGGCTAAAGTTTGGGCCTAACGGACTGGGGACGTCGCCTGCTTTGGTTGGCCAGTACAGGCCATCTTTTTGGCCTTCGCTACTGATTATCCTGTGTGCCCAGCGATGGTTTTGTAAGTAATAGTCCTGCTGCGCATCAACGTAAGCATGCATGGCCTGTAAGGTAGAAAGTTCATTTCGCCCAATAGTACGGGTGAGGATCTCATTCCCGGCTGCCGCCATATCAAAGCGCCAGCCGCCAGTATCTTTCACCATGGGCACCGGGAGCTGCCAGTCTTCTCGTCCGACATTCAGGTGCGCCGTATTGTCTTTTTGTACAATGCGATGGCCTTCGCGCCAGTCACGATTGAAGCGGGCCACGGCCTCGGGATCGGCACCTTCCGGCGGCAGAAATTGCCGCCAGTCATCGCCCAGTAGCGCGGTAAGCTGCGTTTCGTTTTTTCCGGCTACCGCCGCGGCGAAGGCGCTGGCGGCCGCTTCCGGGGAGGGGAACCGTTCCTGCGCGTAGCCCAGCAAGGGTAATGACAGTAACAGAGCGCTTAACATAACCTTTTTCATTATCTGCTCCGGTTAACGGCGATGAAATTCATGATGTTCAGAAAAATGTTCCCGCGCGGCGGCGCGTTGCTCGGTGTTCAAGTGACTGCCGCGACGGCTTTCCAGGCCGCGTAGCTGTTGCGATTGCCATGACGGCGATCGACTGTCGTTCCCGCTAAACACATTGGCGTGCATATTCTGGCGAAATGCCTGACGCTGCTGTGGCGTAGAGGACGCGATCCGCTGATGCGCCGCGTTACGCTGTTGCTGCGATAAGGGATGCTGCTGCGTCTGGGATTTCAGCGTCGCGCTATGCTGCTGCGCCGTCTGTCGACGCGCGCTGTCATACTGATTGTCATAACCGCGATAATTATTACGCCGGGCTATCTGATTTAATTGTTGTGAGGCCGCTTTACGCTGGGCATCGCGGGTGCCTGGCGCTGGCAAAGAAGCGTTCGCTGTATGGCTGCGCTGTTGGAATTGCGTCATGGCCGCCTGGCGCTGACTGTCGCGAGACACTGGCGCTTGCTGCGTTGCGCTTAACCCGCCGCTAACATTGGTGGGATGGAACCGTTGCGCAACGGTATTATTCGGATAGGGGACGCCATTGCGCCAGGCGGGATTATGCTGCCAGCCCATCGTTTGGCCCGGCAGGTTTTGCCCGGATATCCGATTGAAATTATTGACATTGATATTGATATTATCGCCATTGTGTTGATAACCGTTACCACCATGATGGTAATCATCATCATGATGGTCGTCGTCATGGTGGTGATGATCGTCGTCATCCCAGTCTATGCTGCTGAACAACGCATAGGTGGTGGCGACGCCCAGACTATAACCAAAACCTTTAACAAAACTATCGGCAAACTGCTGTCCCGGAGGGGGCGGTAAATACACCGGCGGATAAGCGGTATTGGGCCAGGCGCCATACACCGTCGCGGGGTTATAGTTCGGCACGTACACCACCTGCGGATTCGCGGGTTCAATTTTGATGACGGTCGACGGTGTCGCTGGCGTACTGGCGGATGTGGTGGTTGTCGTCGTGACGGCGCTAGAAGCGCTGGACTTCGGCACGCTGGTGACGGTTTGCTGCGGCGTTGATTTTAGCGAACCGGTTTGTTGAGCGAGCAGACGCAACCTTTGCACCGCATCCATCACATCCTGTGGCTGGGCTAAGAACGCATCGCCCAGGTTTTGCACCCATTGCGGATTCTCGCCCATAAGCGCCATCAACTGGGGAAAGGCGACCAGCGATTTGACGCTGGGATCCCACGGTTGGCTGGCCACCGCCTGAATAGCGGCATCGCCCTGCAGCGTGGGGTTATCTCGCGACCACTGGACGGCCTGAACCACGTTCGCCGGGTAGGTGGAGGCCATGAGCACCTGCGAAAGCAGGGCATCGGGATAAAGCGCGACAGGCGCGACCCATTGATCGATTTGCGCAGTAGTAAAGGTCGTTTTCGCGACAGGCGCGGGCACAGCGGTCTGCGTTGGCTCAGGGGCGGGAGCTGCCGCCTGCGCGGGCGCTTCGGGAGCGCGGCTTTTAACATACAGTACGCCCGAAGCGGCAAATAACCCGGCACTGCAGACAAGGGCAATGAGATGGGGTTTAAAGGGCAACGTCATTTTATCTCTCCCGATTCCAGAGAATCGCTATGGTCATTATGCCTGCCGCCGACGGGGTGCAGTTTCGCGTGAGTATAAAGGGACGATAGTTTAATTTTTAGCTAATGTTGGGATCGATAACGTTACGTGACGATCAAAGCACGAAATGAGGTAAGCATTTATGGCTGTAGCTCCCGTCTCAGTAGAGCATTAGACCATCCTTAACGATTCAGCCACTTTTTTATGTTGCTTTTTTGTAAACAGATTAACACTTAAAGAAAATCCTGTTATTGTGCCGTATGCGGTACCGGGCATTTACCCTACTAACTACTGTCTCACAGGAGCGTGAAGAGAATCGCCCATCAACAAAAGCGCCGCATTATGACAATGAGAGCGAGGAGATATCGTCGTGCTAGAAGAATACCGTAAGCACGTAGCTGAGCGTGCTGCCCAGGGGATTGTGCCGAAACCTTTAGACGCAACCCAAATGGCTGCGCTTGTCGAGCTGCTGAAGACCCCGCCTGTGGGCGAAGAAGAATTCCTGTTAGACCTGTTGATCAACCGCGTTCCTCCTGGCGTAGATGAAGCCGCTTATGTTAAAGCCGGTTTTCTCGCTGCTGTCGCGAAAGGCGACACCACTTCCCCGCTGGTCTCCCCAGAAAAAGCCATTGAACTGCTGGGCACCATGCAGGGTGGTTACAACATTCATCCGCTGATTGATGCGCTGGACGATGCGAAACTGGCGCCGATTGCTGCCAAAGCGCTGTCTCACACCCTGCTGATGTTCGATAACTTCTACGACGTAGAAGAGAAAGCCAAAGCGGGCAACGAATATGCCAAACAGGTGATGCAATCCTGGGCCGACGCCGAATGGTTCCTGAGCCGCCCGCCGCTGGCGGAAAAAATCACCGTCACCGTTTTCAAAGTGACCGGCGAAACGAATACCGACGATCTCTCTCCGGCGCCGGATGCGTGGTCGAGACCGGATATCCCGTTACATGCGCAGGCGATGCTGAAAAACGCCCGTGAAGGCATTGAGCCGGATCAGCCAGGCGTTGTTGGCCCGATCAAACAAATCGAAGCATTGCAGAAAAAAGGCTACCCGCTGGCTTACGTGGGTGACGTGGTGGGCACCGGTTCTTCCCGTAAATCCGCGACCAACTCCGTGCTGTGGTTCATGGGTGACGACATCCCGAACGTGCCGAATAAGCGCGGCGGCGGTCTGTGCCTCGGCGGCAAAATTGCGCCTATCTTCTTTAACACTATGGAAGATGCGGGCGCGCTGCCGATTGAAGTTGACGTTTCTAACCTGAATATGGGCGATGTGATTGACGTCTACCCGTACAAAGGCGAAGTGCGCAATCATGAAACCGATGAACTGCTGGCAACCTTCGAACTGAAAACCGACGTGCTGATCGACGAAGTGCGTGCCGGTGGTCGTATTCCGCTGATTATCGGCCGTGGCCTGACCACCAAAGCGCGTGAAGCGCTGGGTCTGCCGCACTCTGATGTTTTCCGTCAGGCAAAAGACGTGGCGGAAAGCAGCCGTGGCTTCTCGCTGGCGCAGAAAATGGTCGGTCGCGCCTGCGGCGTGAAAGGCATTCGTCCGGGCGCGTACTGCGAACCGAAAATGACCTCCGTCGGTTCTCAGGATACTACTGGCCCGATGACCCGCGATGAGCTGAAAGACCTGGCCTGTCTGGGATTCTCCGCCGACCTGGTCATGCAGTCGTTCTGTCACACCGCAGCCTATCCGAAGCCGGTTGACGTCACCACGCACCACACGCTGCCAGACTTCATTATGAACCGCGGCGGTGTCTCCCTGCGTCCGGGCGACGGCGTGATCCACTCCTGGCTGAACCGTATGCTGCTGCCGGACACCGTCGGTACCGGCGGCGACTCCCATACCCGTTTCCCGATTGGTATCTCTTTCCCGGCGGGCTCAGGCCTGGTGGCGTTTGCCGCCGCGACTGGCGTGATGCCGCTGGATATGCCGGAATCCGTGCTGGTGCGCTTCAAAGGCAAAATGCAGCCGGGCATCACCCTGCGCGATCTGGTACACGCCATCCCGCTGTACGCCATCAAACAGGGCCTGCTGACCGTTGAGAAGAAAGGCAAGAAAAACATCTTCTCTGGCCGCATCCTGGAAATCGAAGGTCTGCCGGATCTGAAAGTTGAGCAGGCATTTGAGCTGACCGATGCGTCCGCCGAGCGTTCCGCGGCAGGCTGTACCATCAAGCTGAACAAAGAGCCGATCATTGAATACCTGACCTCCAACATCGTCCTGCTGAAGTGGATGATTGCCGAAGGCTACGGCGACCGTCGTACGCTGGAACGTCGTATCCAGGGCATGGAAAAATGGCTGGCGGATCCGCAGTTGCTGGAAGCCGATGCCGACGCAGAGTACGCGGCGGTGATCGACATCGATCTGGCGGATATCAAAGAGCCAATCCTGTGTGCGCCGAACGATCCGGACGACGCGCGTCTGCTGTCTGACGTGCAGGGCGAGAAGATCGACGAAGTGTTCATCGGCTCCTGCATGACCAACATCGGCCACTTCCGTGCCGCCGGTAAGCTGCTGGATAACCATAAAGGCCAGTTGCCAACCCGCCTGTGGGTAGCGCCGCCAACCCGTATGGACGCCGCGCAGCTCACCGAAGAAGGTTACTACAGCGTGTTCGGTAAGAGCGGCGCGCGTATCGAAATTCCGGGTTGTTCCCTGTGTATGGGTAACCAGGCGCGTGTGGCTGACGGTGCGACGGTGGTTTCCACCTCTACCCGTAACTTCCCGAACCGTTTAGGCACTGGTGCGAACGTCTTCCTGGCTTCTGCGGAGCTGGCGGCGGTGGCGGCGCTTATCGGCAAACTGCCGACGCCGGAAGAGTACCAGACCTTTGTGGCGCAGGTGGATAAGACGGCGGTGGATACTTACCGTTACCTGAACTTCGACCAGCTCTCTCAGTACACTGAGAAAGCGGACGGCGTGATTTTCCAGACTGCGGTTTAATTTGCCTGACGGTGTCAGGCTTACCATGCCTACGCCTCTTATTGCCCGGTGGCGGCTACGCTTACCGGGCCTACAACACCCATCGCAACTGCGGTGGGTTTTTATTTTCATTCCGCCTGCTGCTCCCGCTTTTTTTCTTCTCCGCTGCTGCGATAATGACTGTAAGGGCTTTGCAGAGGAAAACAATTATGGATTACGAATTTCTGCGCGACGTTACCGGAGGGGTAAAAGTACGAATGTCGATGGGCCACGAGGTGGTCGGTCACTGGTTTAATGAAGAGGTTAAAGACAATCTCTCGCTACTGGATGAAGTAGAACAAGCCGCGCGTACGGTCAAAGGCAGCGAACGCTCCTGGCAACGAGCAGGGCATGAATACACGATCTGGATGGACGGCGAAGAGGTGATGATTCGCGCCAATCAGCTGGATTTTTCCGGCGATGAGATGGAAGAGGGGATGAGTTATTACGATGAAGAGAGTTTATCCCTGTGCGGCATGGAGGATTTTCTGCGGGTCGTCGCCGCGTATCGGGAATTCGTCAGTAAAGCCTGACCCTCTCTTCGTTATTGTCCCGCAACGCCAGTCGACGGACAGTTGGGGGCGTAGTGGAAACGAAATCACCACACATTCCAGCCGGGAGTATCCCGGCTTTTTTATTGCAGAATGATTTTTTGATTTTTATTAATCATTTTAAAACTGTGATCTGACGCGTTTGTGATCTTAATTTGATTGAATATAATCGTTATGATTTTATTCAATCACAACAAGCAACAGGCGGTAAGACCATGAACATCAAAAAAGCAATAGAGCGCGTACCCGGCGGCATGATGGTCGTACCGCTCGTTATTGGCGCAGTCATTAACACCTTCGCTCCACAGGCGCTTGATATCGGCGGTTTTACCACCGCCTTATTTAAAAACGGCGCGGCGCCGCTGATTGGCGCTTTTCTGCTGTGTATGGGAGCCGGTATCAGTGTGAAAGCCGCACCCCAGGCGCTATTGCAGGGCGGGACGATTACGCTCACTAAGTTGCTTGTCGCCATCGGCATTGGCCTGGGCGTGGAGCATCTTTTCGGCGCGGAGGGTATTTTTGGCCTGAGCGGCGTGGCGATTATCGCGGCGATGAGCAATTCGAATGGCGGACTTTATGCTGCGCTGGTAGGTGAGTTCGGCAATGAGCGCGACGTCGGCGCTATCTCTATTTTGTCTCTTAATGATGGCCCTTTCTTTACGATGATTGCGCTGGGCGCGGCAGGGATGGCGAACATTCCCATTATGGCGCTGGTGGCGGTGCTGGTTCCGTTGGTTGTCGGCATGATCCTCGGCAATCTTGATCCTCATATGCGCGATTTTTTGACCAAAGGCGGCCCGCTGCTCATTCCTTTCTTTGCTTTTGCGCTGGGGGCGGGCATCAACCTGGAAATGTTACTGCAAGGCGGACTTGCCGGAATTCTGCTCGGCGTGCTGACAACGTTTGTTGGCGGTTTCTTTAATATCCGCGCAGATCGTCTGGTTGGCGGAACTGGCATTGCCGGGGCGGCGGCCTCCAGCACCGCGGGTAATGCCGTTGCGACGCCGCTGGCTATTGCGCAGGCCGACCCTTCGCTCGCCGAGGTGGCCGCTGCTGCCGCTCCGCTGATTGCCGCCTCGGTGATCACCACGGCAATCCTGACGCCAGTGTTGACCTCCTGGGTTGCGAAAAAACAGGCGCGTCAGGCTTCTTTGGAGAAAAACGCATGAAAATGATAGTCATCGCCGACGATTTTACCGGATCGAATGATACCGGCGTCCAGTTGGCGAAGAAGGGGGCGAGAACGGAAGTCATGTTGAGCGCGTCGCAAAAACCGTCCCGCCGCGCCGATGTGTTAGTCATTAACACCGAAAGCCGGGCGATGCCCGCAGATCAGGCGGCATCTGCCGTTTATGCCGCGCTTTCCCCGTGGTGTGAGACATCGCCAGCGCCGCTGGTGTACAAAAAAATCGACTCTACATTTCGCGGCAATATCGGCGCCGAAGTGACGGCGGCTATGCGCGCCAGTCAGCGAAAACTGGCCGTTATCGCCGCCGCGATCCCTGCGGCTGGACGCACGACGCTTGAAGGAAAATGTCTGGTTAATGGCGTCCCGCTACTGGAAACCGAATTTGCCAGCGATCCGAAAACGCCCATTGTCTCTTCCCGTATTGCCGAGATAGTGGCGTTGCAAAGTGAGATCCCTGTGTATGAAGTCTTTTTGCAGGATGTTCGACGCGGTGGGTTAAGCGCCTTACTTACGGCTTATGCGGCTGAGGGCGAAGGGATTATCGTCGTGGATGCGGTGGAAGAGCGGGACCTGACGTTGATTGCGCAAGCGGCGTGCGAACAACCGTCGATGCCGCTGCTCGTCGGCGCAGCGGGTCTGGCGAATGCGTTGCCGGTTGAACTTTTTATGCAAGACCGGCAGCGGCTGCCGGTGCTGGTGGTGGCCGGTTCGATGAGCGAAGCCACGCGACGTCAGGTGGATAATGCGCTGTGCCGGGGACGTGCGGAGGTCGTGGATATCGATGCCGCGCGCATGGTGTCGGATAGCGCGGAGCAGGAAATCGCGTCTGTCGTAGAGCAGGCCTGCGCGCTGTTAAGTCAGCATCGACATACGATTTTACGCACCAGCCGTCGCGCAGAAGATCGACAGTTAATCGACGCGTTGTGCGAAAAATCCGCGATGAGCCGTCAGCAATTGGGCGAGCGACTGAGCCAGCGGCTTGGCGTCGTCACGTTAAACATTATCGGGCAGGCGCGGATTGGCGGGTTGTTTCTGACCGGCGGCGATATCGCTACCGCCGTCGCCGGCGCGCTTGGCGCTGAAGGTTATCGCATTCAGAGCGAGGTGGCGCCCTGTATTCCCTGTGGAACGTTTGTAAACAGCGAAATTGACGATCTGCCGGTCATTACCAAAGCGGGCGGATTCGGTTCAGACAGTACGTTGTGTGACGCGCTTTATTATATTGAGGAGATGTATTGTGGAGACTAAAACCGTTGCCATTACCATGGGCGATCCAGCGGGCATTGGGCCGGAAATTATTGTTAAAGCGCTAAGCGAAGACGGTCTCAACGGCGCGCCGCTGGTGGTTATTGGATGCCTCGCAACGTTGAAACGTTTCCAGGCGAAGGGCATTACGCCGAACGTCGAGTTACGGGCCATTGAACGGGTTGCCGAAGCGCGTTTTGCGCCCGGCATCATTCATGTGATTGATGAGCCGCTGGCGCAGCCGGAGGCGCTGGAGGCCGGGAAAGTTCAGGCGCAGGCGGGGGATTTAGCGTATCGCTGCGTGAAGCGTGCCACCGAGTTAGCGTTACGGGGTGACGTACAGGCTATCGCTACCGCGCCGCTGAATAAAGAGGCGCTGCACCTGGCGGGGCACAACTATCCGGGCCATACCGAGCTGCTCGCGACCCTGACCCATAGCCGCGATTACGCGATGGTACTTTACACCGATAAACTAAAAGTGATTCACGTTTCAACGCATATCGCGCTGCGTAAATTCCTTGATACGTTAAGTACCGCGCGTGTCGAAACGGTGATTGGTATTGCTGATACTTTCCTCAAGCGTGTGGGTTACGTTAAACCGCGTATCGCCGTGGCAGGCGTGAATCCTCATGCGGGCGAGAATGGCCTGTTTGGCGATGAAGAGACGCGTATCCTGACGCCAGCTATTACCGATGCCCGTGCAAAAGGTGTGGACGTTTATGGGCCGTGCCCGCCGGATACTGTATTTCTCCAGGCTTATGAGGGGCAGTATGATATGGTGGTGGCGATGTATCATGATCAGGGGCATATCCCGTTGAAATTGCTTGGCTTTTATGATGGCGTGAATATCACCGCGGGGCTGCCGTTTATTCGGACCTCTGCCGATCATGGCACCGCATTTGATATCGCCTGGACGGGAAAAGCAAAATCTGAGAGCATGGCCGTATCGATCAAACTGGCAATGCAACTGGCATAATTCCCTGTTATGAAAGGACAACACCGTCTGGATCTCATTGTGGCGTATCTGAAAAACCATACGCTGGTTACGGTAGAACAGCTGGTTGAGGCGGTTGACGCATCACCAGCCACTATCCGTCGCGATTTGATCAAGCTGGATGAGCAGGGCGTGATCAGCCGTAGTCATGGCGGCGTGGCGCTGCGGCGTTTTGAACCCGCCCAGCCCACCACCAATGAAAAACAACTGCGATCGCCTGCTGAAAAACGGGCGATCGCACGCGTTGCCGCATCGCTGGTGAATGCTGGCGATGCCGTCGTGCTGGATGCAGGTACGACAATGATGGAGCTGGCGAAATGCTTAACCCATCTTCCGCTGCGGGTCATCACCGTCGATCTGCATATTGCGCTGTTTTTAGCTGAGTTCCGGCAAATTGAAGTGACGATTGTCGGCGGTCGTATCGATGACAGCAGTCAGTCCTGTATCGGTGAGCATGGGCGTAAGCTGTTGCGTAGCGTGTATCCGAACATCGCGTTTATGAGCTGTAATTCATGGGGGGTAAAAACGGGCGTGACGACCCCAACGGAAGATAAGGCCGGGCTTAAACAGGAGATTATTGCTAATGCGCAGCGCAAAGTGTTGCTGGCGGACAGCAGTAAGTATGGCGCGCATTCGCTCTTTAATGTGGTGCCGCTTGAGCGCTTTAATGATGTGATTACCGACGTCAATCTGCCGCCGTCAGCGCAGGTTGAACTGAAAGGGCGCGCTTTTGCGCTAACGCTGGTGCAGCCGGAGTGACAGCGCCGTCAGGCGCTGCCAGTGGTGAATCAGACCGCAGAAATATTGCGGCCGTAGTAAATCTCGCGCATCTCTTTCCACAGCGCGGCGGTGATCTCCTGGCGTTCGGTTTCAGTGAGATCTTCCGGTTTGGTGTGAAACATGTAGTGCTTAAGATCGAACTCCTTAAGCAGCATCTTGGTATGGAAAATATTTTCCTGATACACGTTTACATCCACCATGTCATACAGCGACTTCATATCTTCCGACATAAAATTCTGAATAGAATTAATCTCATGATCGATAAAGTGCTTCATACCGTTGACGTCGCGCGTAAAGCCGCGCACGCGGTAATCGATGGTGACAATATCGGACTCTAGCTGGTGGATCAGGTAATTGAGCGCTTTTAGCGGTGAAATCACCCCGCAGGTTGACACTTCGATGTCGGCGCGAAAGGTGCATAGCCCGCCTTCCGGATGGCTTTCTGGATAGGTATGCACGCAGATATGGCTCTTATCGAGGTGCGCCACCACGGTTTCCGGCAGCGGGCCGGGATGTTCGGTTTGATCTATAAGTTTCGGGTCGATCGGCTCTTCGCTCACCAGAATCGTGACGCTGGCGCCCTGGGGTTCATAATCCTGACGGGCGATGTTCAGGATGTTCGCGCCGATAATGGAGCAGGTCTCCGACAGGATCTCGGTCAGTCGGTTGGCGTTATAGAGTTCATCGATATAGGCGATATAGCCATCGCGCTCTTCTGCGGTTTTGGCGTAGCAGATATCGTAAATACAAAAACTCAGGCTTTTCGTCAGATTGTTAAAGCCATGCAGTTTCAGCTTTTTCAATTTTTATCACCTCCTTAACGTCACTGTGCGGACAGTGCGTCATGTAGATATTGCGGTAGCGCAAATGCAGCGGCATGAATAGCCGGGTTGTAATAGCGACATCTGAGGCCGGCGGCATGAAAACGCGCCTGAATAATTTCGCTCGACAGGTGACGAAGAGCGTCGTTGTCCGTCGCCCAGGCGAAGGTCATAATGCCGCCGTAATAGGTCGGAATCGCCGCCTGGTAGAAGCCGACATCGCTGAAGTAATGACTCAGCTTGCGGTGGCTGTCGAGCGCTTCATCCTGTTGCAGGAAGCACACGCCGTTCTGGGCGACAAAAATGCCGCCCGGATTCAGGCAACGCTTACAGCCTTCATAAAAGGCGGAGGTAAACAGGCTTTCGCCGGGGCCTATCGGATCGGTACAGTCGGAAATGATCACATCAAAGGTCTGATGGGTCTGATTGACGAAATTCACGCCGTCGTCGATCACCAGCGTAAAGCGCGGATCGTCGTAGCTGCCGGCATTGTGGTTGGGTAAATACTGGCGGCAAAACGAGACTACGCCAGCGTCTATCTCCACCATGGTGATGGTTTCGACGTTTTTATGCCGGGTAACTTCACGTAGCATTGCGCCGTCGCCGCCGCCGATAATCAGAACGTGTTTCGCATGACCGTGCGCCAGCAGCGGGACGTGGGTCATCATTTCATGATAAATAAACTCGTCGCGTTCGGTGGTCTGTACCACGCCGTCCAGCGCCATCACGCGGCCAAAAGCGGCGTTTTCAAAGATGATTAAATCCTGGTGATCGGTTTTTTCATGATACAGAACGTTGTCTACGGCAAAGTACTGACCAAACTGGTCGTGTAGCGTTTCATGCCACATCGTATTTTCGGCCATTGGCTGATACCTCCATTGTTAACACCCGTAAAAAAAGGGCGCAACATCATAGCTAACAATGACCGTGGATGCACGGTCATTATTTCAGCAATAGGATCGCGGAGGATTATTTAACGTAGGCTAACAGGCTCAGAGAATCGCGGGCCAGAGCTTTACATTTTTTAGCGACCGGAATACCGATGCCGCTAAGATCGCGGTAGCTGTCTTCGCCCAACGATTTCATATCGAAGGTGTCGTAGTTACTCAGGTCCCACTGATTTTGCTGGGCGAAAAAGACCAGCGCACGGCGAATCTGACTGTTGGGTAAATTTTGGTAACCACAGTCATTTTTCAGAAAAACGAAAACCGCCGTTAAATCGGCCATATCTTCAGCTTCGGATTCAGTAAGCGCATAGCTATTTGCGCATAAGGCCATCAGGCTGCCAAACAACACGGGTCTGAAAAACGTCTTCATTGCTTCTACCACGGCATCAGGGAAAGTCAACGTTAGCATACTGAGAACGTAGCGACGACTTTTATTATCAGGATTGGTCGCGGCGTTTTCATTCTTATTGTATTGCTGTCAGGAATGGTAAAGACGTGTTGCTGGCTTGACCTTCCCGTTAGGGCAGGGTCTAAGCTTAGACACCCGCCTGTTCATTATAAGGAAATGATTATGTTACGCCGTGATTTCTTAAAATATTCAGTGGCGCTGGGGGTTGCATCAGCGCTGCCGCTGTGGAGCCGCGCCGCTTTTGCCGCCGAACGTCCCGCGTTGCCTATTCCTGACCTGTTAACGGCAGATGCGAGCAACCGTATGCAGTTAATTGTTAAAGCCGGACAGTCGACATTCGCCGGTAAGAACGCGACAACCTGGGGCTACAACGGTAATTTGCTGGGGCCAGCGGTACAGCTTCACAAAGGAAAAAGTGTGACCGTTGATATCCATAACCAACTGGCCGAAGACACGACGCTTCACTGGCATGGTCTGGAGATTCCGGGCATCGTCGACGGCGGCCCGCAGGGGATTATTCCCGCAGGCGGAACCCGCACGGTGACGTTTACACCGGAGCAACGCGCCGCGACCTGCTGGATTCATCCGCATAAACACGGCAAAACCGGGCGCCAGGTGGCGATGGGCCTTGCCGGACTGGTGCTGATTGAAGATGACGAGATTCGCAAATTGCGCCTGCCGAAACAGTGGGGCATCGATGATGTGCCGGTGATCATTCAGGACAAACGCTTCTCCGCCGATGGTCAGATTGATTATCAACTGGATATTATGACCGCCGCCGTCGGCTGGTTTGGCGATACGCTGCTGACCAATGGCGCTATCTATCCGCAGCATTCTGCGCCGAAAGGCTGGCTACGTCTGCGCTTGCTAAATGGCTGTAATGCGCGTTCGCTGAATATCGCCGCCAGCGATAATCGTCCGCTTTATGTGATCGCCAGCGACGGCGGCCTGCTGGCGGAGCCGGTGAAAGTCACCGAACTGCCGTTATTAATGGGCGAGCGTTTTGAAGTGCTGGTGGATATCAGCGACGGGAAAGCCTTTGATCTGGTGACGCTGCCGGTCAGCCAGATGGGAATGGCGATCGCTCCGTTTGATAAACCGCATCCGGTGATGCGTATCCAGCCGCTGCGGATTACCGCCTCCGGTACGCTGCCGGATACGTTGACGACGATGCCTGCGTTGCCGTCGCTGGAAGGGCTAACGGTGCGCAACCTGAAACTGTCGATGGACCCGCGTCTTGATATGATGGGGATGCAAATGCTGATGAAGAAATATGGCGCTCAGGCGATGAGCGGTATGGATCATGACAGCATGAACGCGCATATGCAGGGCGGCAATATGGGGCATGGCGAGATGGATCATGGCAACATGGATCACAGCGGGATGAATCATGGCGCGATGGGCAATATGAATCACGGCGGAAAATTCGACTTCCATAACGCTAACTTTATCAACGGCCAGGTCTTCGATATGAACAAACCGATGTTCGCGGCGCAAAAAGGCCGACATGAACGTTGGGTGATTTCCGGCGTGGGCGACATGATGCTGCATCCTTTCCATATTCACGGCACGCAGTTCCGTATTCTGTCAGAGAACGGCAAAGCGCCAGCGGCGCACAGAACGGGCTGGAAGGATACGGTACGCGTTGAGGGCGGTATCAGTGAAGTGCTGGTCAAGTTCGATCACGACGCGCCGAAGGAACATGCCTATATGGCGCACTGTCATCTGTTAGAACATGAAGATACGGGAATGATGTTAGGATTTACGGTCTAATCGCTGTCTCCGACGCAGGCCGGGTAAGGAGAAGCCGCCACCCGGCACAATGCCCGGCATACGCCGGGCATTAATGGTTATTTCGCGTCGTCAGGCAAAGCATAGGCGACGATATAGTCGCCCATCTTCGTACCAAACGAACCGTGGCCTCCGGCAGAAACGACCACATACTGCTTACCGTTTACCTCATAGGTCATCGGCGTTGCCTGGCCTCCGGCGGGTAAACGTCCCTGCCACAGTTTTTCTCCGTTGCTCATGTTATAAGCGCGCAGGTAGTTGTCGGCGGTCGCGGCGATAAACAGCACGTTACCGGCGGTTGAGATTGGCCCGCCGAGCATGGGCATCCCCATGTTGAACGGCACCGGAACTGGCATCGGGAACGGCATACTGTCGCGCGGCGTCCCTATACGTTTCTTCCACACGATTTCATTGGTCTTCAGATCCAACGCGGAAATATAGCCCCAGGCCGGTTGTTTACACGGCAGGCCAAACGGCGAAAGGAACGGATTCAGCGTGACGCCGAACGGTACGCCGTACTGTGGCTGAATACCTGCTTCTGTACCGGTACCTTTCGCGTCTTTCGGCGGCTCCATCGGATTACCCGGGCCGCGTGGGATCAGCTTCGAGACAAACGGCAGCGCCATCGGGTTAGCGATAGCGACCTGACGGTCTGGATCGACGGAAATACCGCCCCATTCAAACATCCCCAGGTTGCCAGGGAATACCAATGTCCCCTGCTCGGACGGCGGGGTGAAGATACCTTCATAGCGCAACTGGTGGAACATAACGCGGCACACCAGTTGGTCGAACATGGTCGCGCCCCACATATCCGCGCCGGAGAGATCTTTTTTCGGGCGGAAGGTTAAATCAGAGAACGGCTGAGTTTTGGCGACGTAATCGCCTTTTGCCGCGCCCTGTGGGACCGGTTTTTCCGGAGCGGGCACGACCAGCTCGCCATTACGTCTGTCGAGCACAAAGATATTACCGGTTTTCGCTGGCGCATAGATAACCGGAACGGTGGTACCGTTAACGGTGATATCCGCCAGCGTCGGCTGTGCCGGCAGGTCCATATCCCACAGATCGTGATGGACGGTCTGATAACTCCAGGCCAGTTTCCCGGTGGTGGCATTCAGCGCCAGGATGGAGCTGGCATAACGTTCCTGCTCCGGCGTGCGGTTACCGCCCCAGATATCCGGCGTGGTCACGCCCATCGGCAGATAGACCAGATCCAGTTTCGCATCATAGGCGGCAGGCGCCCAGGAGTTCGGCGAGTTAAAGGTAAAAGCGTGCTCATCGGCTGGAATCGCGTTCGGATCTTTCGCCCCCGGATCGAAGGCCCACAGTAGCTTACCGGTATTAACGTCAAAACCACGGATAACGCCGGACGTTTCGCGGGTAGAGAAGTTATCCGTGACCGAACCGGCAATGACGATCGTTTTATCGGTGATAATCGGCGGCGACGTCGGTTCATACAGTCCCGGCGTGGTGTCCGGCATATTGGTTTGCAGATTCAGGACGCCTTTATTGGCGAAGGTTTCACACAGCTTGCCGGTTTCGGCATTCACCGCGAAAAGGCGACCGTCATTGACCGGGAGGATAATGCGGCGCGGACAGTCGGCGATGACCTCCGGCGAGGCGGTATCCGCTTTGGCCTCATGATAAGAGACGCCGCGGCAGGTCACATGCTGGAAAGACGAATCGGTCTTCAACTGAGGATCAAAATGCCACTTCTCTTTACCGCTGGCGGCGTCTAGTGCGAACAGACGCTGGTGAGCCGTACACAGGTAGAGCGTATCGCCGACTTTAATCGGGGTCACTTCGTTGGTGATTTCGCCCGGATCGTTGGGTTGTTTCAGATCGCCGGTGCGGAAGACCCACGCTTCTTTCAGTTGGTGAACGTTATCCGCAGTGATCTGTTTCAGCGGCGAATAGCGTTGGCCTTCCTGATTACGTCCATAGGCCGGCCAGTCTTCGTCGGCGATCGACGAGCTTGTTGCGGCGGGGGTGGCGTCGGCGCGAAGCGTACCGTTGATCTCCTGCGGGTCGTTGAAGCCAGCCCAGGTCAGAATGCCGCCGCTAATCAGCAGCGCCACGACCAGCGCCGCCACTGCGCCGCTGGAAGGAACCACCAGCCGATGCCAGACAAACGGCAATATTAGCCAGATGCCGAAAAACACCAGAATATCGCTACGCGGCGTGAGCGCCCAGAAGTCGAACCCGACTTCCCACACGCCCCAAATCATTGTCGCCAGCAGCAAGGCGGCATACAGCCACAGCGCGGCACGTTTACTGCGCCATAGCAATCCGGCCACAACCAGCATCACGAGGCCCGCGATGGGGTAGTACCAGGAACCGCCAATAGCAACCAGCCAGACACCTCCGATAAGAAGATACAGCCCGCAAAGTGCTGCAAAGAGGGCCGTCAGCGTCACGAGTAATCGTGGCGATCGTGCGTTATTTTCTGCCATAAAAAGACACCATCCCAAATTGTTAATTTTTTAGTAGCAATTAAGTATAGGAATTAACATGTGTGATCGTCATCACAAAATGAGCTTTCTTATCAAATGCCGCGAATGAATACGTTTGCTGTTATACTGCGTGCCTTGCGCGTCAATGCGGCGTTATTAGTCACCGGCATTGAGTGATTTGTTTTTAAATCATATGGTTATAAATATGAAACATACTGTTGAAGTCATGATCCCCGAAGCGGAGATCAAAGCACGTATTGCCGAGCTGGGTCGTCAGATTACCGAACGTTATAAAGACAGCGGCAGTGAAATGGTGCTGGTAGGTCTGTTGCGTGGCTCATTTATGTTTATGGCGGACCTGTGCCGTGAAGTCCAGGTTCCTCATGAAGTCGATTTTATGACCGCCTCCAGTTATGGTAGCGGCATGTCCACCACCCGCGACGTGAAAATCCTCAAAGATCTGGATGAGGATATTCGCGGTAAAGACGTGCTGATTGTCGAAGACATTATTGATTCCGGTAATACGCTGTCGAAGGTCCGTGAAATCCTGGGCCTGCGCGAGCCGAAATCGCTGGCGATTTGTACGCTGCTGGATAAACCTTCTCGCCGCGAAGTGGACGTGCCGGTTGAGTTCGTTGGCTTTTCGATTCCGGACGAATTCGTAGTCGGTTACGGTATCGACTACGCCCAGCGTTATCGCCATCTACCGTATGTTGGTAAAGTGGTGCTGCTGGACGAGTAAGAGCAGAAATGCCGGATGGCGTCGCTAAAGCGACTTATCCGGCCTATAGCTAATGGCTTATTGGTGGGGAATGTATTTCAGACTTAGGGCGGAGATACCCTTATGATAGCCGTTCTCCAGCGTTTTTTTGTTGGTGGCGGTGACGTCAAGATCGCGCAGCAGGCCATCATTGATACTGTACGCCCAGCCGTGAATGGTCACATTCTGCCCGCGTTTCCACGCTGACTGCATAATGGTGGAATGCCCCAGGTTATAGACCTGCTCCATGACGTTCAATTCATAGAGCGCGTCCAGACGTTGCTCTTCGGGCATTTTTCCCAACAGCGAGCTATGTTTAAGCCAGATGTCGCGGATATGCAGCAACCAGTTATTAATCAAGCCCAGCTCAGGGTTTTCTACCGCAGCCTTGATACCGCCGCAACCGGAGTGGCCGCAAATGATAATATGCTCAACTTCCAGAACATCTACCGCATACTGAACCACGGAGAGACAGTTCAGATCGGTGTGAATAACCAGGTTAGCCACATTACGGTGAACAAACAATTCGCCCGGTTCAAGCCCGGTTAAACGCTCTGCGGGAACGCGGCTGTCGGAACATCCAATCCATAGAAAGCGCGGTTTTTGCGCTTGCGCCAGTTTCTCAAAAAATCCGGGGTCCTCTTCCACCAGCATTTTTGACCATAGTGCATTGTTGCTGATGAGTGTATCTATGTCTTTCATGGAAGTTAACGACCTGTAACCAAATAAGTGCGTTGGGCTAATATAGGGCAACTCCGTAGTTATTTAAACCATATATAAAGTGTAAGAACGTAAAGTAAGTGAGAATTTATGACCATTGCGCTGGAACTTCAACAACTTAAAAAAACCTATCCCGGCGGCGTTCAGGCGCTGCGCGGCATAGATTTGCAGGTCGAAGCGGGGGATTTTTACGCGCTTCTGGGGCCAAATGGAGCAGGGAAATCGACCACCATCGGTATTATCAGCTCATTGGTTAATAAAACGTCCGGGCGCGTTAACGTTTTTGGTTACGACCTGGAAAAAGACGTGGTTAACGCCAAGCGACAGCTTGGACTGGTGCCACAGGAGTTTAACTTTAACCCGTTTGAAACGGTGCAGCAGATCGTAGTGAATCAGGCCGGTTATTACGGCGTGGAACATAAAGAGGCGGTTTTACGTAGCGAAAAGTATTTAAAACAGCTCGATCTGTGGGAAAAGCGTAGTGAACGCGCGCGGATGCTGTCCGGTGGGATGAAACGCCGCCTGATGATCGCCCGCGCATTGATGCATGAACCTAAGCTATTGATTCTCGACGAGCCGACGGCGGGCGTCGATATTGAATTGCGTCGCTCGATGTGGGGATTCCTGAAAGACTTAAACGCCAAAGGCACCACGATTATTCTCACCACCCACTATCTGGAAGAGGCGGAAATGCTGTGCCGCAATATCGGTATTATTCAGCACGGTGAGCTGGTGGAAAATACCTCCATGAAAAATCTGCTTTCAAAGCTGAAATCGGAGACGTTTATTCTGGATTTAGCGCCAAAAAGCCCGCTACCTAAGCTTACGGGTTATCAATATCGTCTGGTGGATACCTCGACTCTGGAGGTTGAAGTGTTGCGCGAGCAGGGGGTTAACAGCGTTTTTAGCCAACTGAGCGAGCAGGGGGTTCAGGTATTAAGTATGCGTAATAAAGCCAACCGTCTGGAAGAACTGTTTGTGTCGCTGGTGCATGAAAAACAAGGAGATCGCGCATGATGCAGCTTTACTGGGTTGCCCTTAAAAGCATCTGGGCGAAAGAGATCCACCGCTTTATGCGGATCTGGGTGCAAACGCTAGTGCCGCCTGTCATCACGATGACGCTCTATTTTATTATTTTCGGTAACCTGATCGGTTCGCGCATCGGCGAAATGCATGGTTTTAGCTATATGCAATTTATTGTGCCGGGCCTGATTATGATGGCGGTTATTACTAACTCCTACGCGAATGTCGCGTCGTCATTTTTTAGCGCCAAGTTTCAGCGCAATATTGAGGAACTGCTGGTCGCGCCGGTACCAACGCACGTGATTATCGCCGGATTTGTCGGCGGCGGCGTGGCGCGCGGGCTGTGCGTGGGGATTCTGGTGACGGCGATTTCGCTCTTTTTTGTGCCTTTCCAGGTGCATTCCTGGGTATTTGTCGCGCTAACGCTGATTCTGACCGCGATTCTGTTCTCGCTGGCCGGACTGCTGAACGCCGTGTTTGCGAAAACCTTTGACGATATCAGCCTGATCCCGACCTTTGTGCTGACGCCGCTGACCTACCTCGGCGGGGTATTTTACTCGCTGACGCTGCTGCCGCCGTTCTGGCAAGGGTTGTCGCACCTGAACCCGATCGTCTACATGATCAGCGGCTTCCGTTATGGTTTCCTGGGTATCCATGATGTGCCGCTGGTCACCACATTTGGCGTACTGGTGATCTTTATCGCCGCTTTCTACCTGCTGTGCTGGTCACTGATCCAGCGTGGGCGCGGGTTGCGCAGTTAAGCGTTGACAGGGGCGTTGGGTTGCGCTTCGCTTCATCCCATCTACGGGCCCGTAATATCAATGGGTTACGGGTCTGTGGGTGGGGGGAGGCTTGCTGAACCCCAACGCTTCTCTCAGCGAATCTGAATCTCCAGCGTGGCGGTAGCCTGGTATTCTCCGGTGTGGGGGACATGTCCGGTGGTATTGACCGGCGCGGCGGTGAACTCGGTGCTGCCTCTACCGTCGGCGTAATCTTCAATCGGCAATTCGGCGCTGCCGCCGGGAACGATGGTCTTATCGTATTTATCGGAAATCCGTATCCCTAAATTCTCATTGTCGGTTTTCAGGTATTCCGGGTTGTGCGGATCGGTTTCTCCATTCAATGACATTGACAGGTTGGTGCCGTCCGCCACGTTGCTACAGGTAAAGTTTACCTGAGTGGTGACGTGCGAGTTCTGCGGACTGTCGCCGAGGTGACGAATATCTTTGCCCTCAATATCCGGCAGCCTAACCTCGATAACCTGCCCGGCGTTGATGGAACAGGACTGCGGCACGGTAATGGTCCCGGACATGGTGACGTGCGCGATAGGGGGAACGGAGGGGGGAATATTATCTCCACTGCTGCCCGGCGTTTTTGATAAATAGAGATTCATGATCGTTGTTTGCGGGATCGAGATTTCTCCGACCAAAGGATGAGTAATATAAATCCTTACCGTGCCTTTATTGCCCGCCGTCATTGATTTCATTTCTGCATCGCCACAGCCGCCTGCGGAGGCATCATTATTGCTGATTGAGGAAAACGGGACGGGAATATATTCGCCAAGCTTCCCGGCTATATACGCTTCGGTACCAATTTCCAGTTTGCCTGCCACGAGGACATAGTAATCCATATGTCCGTAGTATCGCGTCTCGCTGTGCGTGCCTTTCTGTGTCAGATCGCCGGTGGTCGCAGTGAAATAGTTGTACCCGCGATAATCACTGTTATCGCAGTCGCATTTAGCCGAATATTCTCCGCCTGCTGACCAGTGCTCTTCAACGATGGTTCCCGTCTGGTTCCCATCCGTATCGGTAATGGTCTGATTAAAACTAAAAGGAAAATCATGCGTGCCGCTGGTTGGTTGACACCAGCCGCTTCCGTTGCCCATCGTTCCGTCTGCCAGCGCATGGCCTGAAAATAGCGACAACGCCAGCAGCATCCATAAATTCTTCATTGTGTTCCTCACTGGCAGACGGCGTTCGCCATCACGATGCCGTTCATATTTTTGCTGATATCCAGACGGTAATCCGCGCGGCAAGAGGCGCTTCCCCAGTTCACCAGGAGCAGGCCCTCTTCCGGCAGGCCGCTGAGGAAGACCTGGCCTTTATCGCCGACGATACTGGCCAGGTTCGCATCCTGCCCATCGACGCTTGCCGTCGCGCCAAAGGGCACGGGCTCGCCATTGCTGCGCGTCAGCGTTAACAGCGCGCGATAGCCCTTATGCGTGTCATACGCCGCGCGCACCACCGCATTACGCGTCGGGTAGACAGTCTGGTTGTTGAGTGGAATATCCACGTTGTCGGCAAACGTGCTGCTGTCGAGCGAGATATCGTAGCGATAATACGGAGTGACGTTGGGGATCACCGTATAACCCCGGAAGTCGGTGGCGACGCCGGTCTGGTTTTCAACTGAAACGCCGCTGGCTCCGGGCGCTTTAATTAAAATCGCCGCGCCGGTAATTGGCTGGCTCAGGGTAATACCGTTTTCGTGCGCCAGAATGCCGCCGCTGATGCCGTAGCTGACCTGTTGGCTATCTGGCGACTGATTGTAACCGGCGTTGAGGTTGGCATAAGTGCCTTTGTAGCTGGCGTTTACCCCGCCGGAATCACCGTCTTGTGTGCTGTGGCTCTGCTGTAACGACCAGTTCAGGTTTCTGTCACGCAGCGCGGTGCCGCTAAGGGTGGTGCTGTTCACCGTAGCATCGTGCTTACGCGTGTTCAGCATATAGCTGGCGTATAGCCTGGAATCGAACACCGTAAACGGAACATGCAGCGACAGCGTGAACAGCCGATCGTTCTGGTTATAACGATCGTCGTCGTTATCATCATCGTCATTATCCGATCGGTACTGGTAGGTGTTTTTGTTATAGCTGTAGCTTAACGTATAGCTCACCGGGCCCCAGCTATTGTTGTAGTTGGCGCTCAGAGATTCCATCTGCTGCGCGCTGTGCCAGTAATCTTCTTTTACCCAACTTAGCGTTAAGGAACCGAGCGTATCGCTAATTTGCTGGTTGACTGAAGCTTCGAAACGATTATGGCGCTTGCCGTAGTTATCATAAAAATCGTCGTCCGGGTTGATCACCTCGCTCAGCGAATTGTAGTTTTCGCTGGCGTAACGATAGCCGGCCAGCGAAAACGTGGTGCCCGTACTGACGACGCCCTTGCTGTAGCGGACGCGCCAGGATTGCCCGGCTTCTTTGCGGCCATCGTCAAATTTGGCGTGCGACCAGATACCGTCCAGGGAAATGGCCCCCAGCATCTGCATATTTTGCCCGACGCCGAAGGCGACGGACTGGTATTTATCGCCGGCAATCTGGCTGCCGCCGTACAGCGTGATACCCCACGGCAGGCCGTACAGCAGGGTCGCCTGGCCGAAGTCGTCCAGCGTGTGGTTGTCGTAATCACGATATTTACCCACGGTCACGCTGTATTTTGCCCGTCCGGTGCGCTGCAGAATCGGCAGCGAAGAGTAGGGCACGATAAAATGCTGTTCGCTACCGTCGGCTTCTTTTACCGTCACGTCGTAGTCGCCGTTGCTGCCGGTGGGAAACATATCGTTGATTTCAAATTCGCCCGGCGAAACGGCAGTTTGATAGGCGATATAACCGTTTTGCCGCACGATAACCTGCGCGTTTGAACGGGCGATGCCGCGAATCGTCGGGGCGTAACCACGCTGGCTGTTGGGCTGCATTTGATCGTCAGAGGTGAGCTGGAGGCCGCGAAAAGGTACGCTGTCGAACACGTCGGATGGCGTATTGCTGTCTCCGGCGGTGAACTGGCTTTTCAGCGCGATAATGTCGCGCTGTAAATAGTTATAAACGCTGTTCCAGCTACCGCTCTCGCCGTTATTTGCGCTCCAGTTACTGTAGTTGCGAAAACGCCACGGCCCGAGGTTAAAACCCGGCTGGAGAGCGAGATACTTCGATTCCGCATCGTCGGAATCCTCACTGGAACCGTACTCTTTATAGCCGCTGAAACTGTAGTTCAGCATTAGCGCGGTAATTCCCTCCTGCCACTTTTCCGGCGGCACGTAGCCGCGCGCGTTGTTGGCGATGTAGAGTTGAGGGATGCTTATCGATAATGCCTGTTGCTGAAAATCAAACTGCTGGCTGGCGCCGGGGATAGCGCTGAGATTGACGCAGCTTTTTTCACTCTCCAGCGTTGGAAAAAGGTCGGTTTTGACGCCGTTATCTTTTAGTTCCTGAAGCCGTAAACAGCCCTGTAATGCCTGTTGACCGTCACTGAGCGTCGTGAGTTGAAAATCAACGTTTCGCGCGCCGATTTCTGTTTTGTTGATAATGATAGTGACGTAATAGGTGCCAGGAAGTTGGCTTTTGTCGTTATCAAATGTCGACAGATCGACGCTTGTGCTATTCGCCTGCCCATGGTGTTCAATAAATGCCGGATTGAAATAGTCGCGCGCCCATGCAACATGTGCGAACGTGCTGCCCAGCGCGATACACACAGCGCAGCGCGATAAATAAAATCCCCGGTGTTGCCTTTTGCGCATCGGCACTCTCATCCCTGTCACTCTTCTCAAGGCGTTTGTTTATGTTCGGGGCCAGTACCGCCAAAATCGTTGATGATAGACCAGGCGATCGGGCCGCTGGCGGCGGCAGGCAGCGTGTACTGCGCGTTGCCGAAAGGCGCCACATAGCGCGGGGCTTTTACTTTTTGACTGCCAACGGAAAGGGTGGCGAAGTTCATATAATAGGGCGTGGGGTTCTTCACGGTGAGCGTGCGACCCTGACGCGACCACGTTAACCGATCGGCAACCTCTTCTGGCTTTTGGGTTAACGCTTTTGGCCGGTAAATCAGCTTAAATTCCGCTTTAACGGCCAGCATGAGCGTATTGTGCTTATTGTCCGGATTGCTGCTGGGAATCGATTTAATATCCAGCCAGTACAGCGACTCGCGATCTTCCGGCAAATTGCCGCCGGTACGGATAATTCGCAGTACGTTCTTTTGCCCGCCATTAAGGCGAAAAAGCGGCGGGGTGACCATAAACGGCGCATCGCCGCTCGCCCCGGTTTCGCTGATCGATTGCGCCCAGGACTGAATTAAATAGGGAACGTTGTCGCTATTGCTTATCGATATGGATGCATCTTTGGCATCGCCGTGAAAAATAACCCGCGTTGCGCCGATGTTTATCCCTGCGGCATGCGCCAGCGAACCGCACAACAGGCAACAAAGCAACCCTGCTTTAGCCAATGAATTCATTGATGACCTCAATAAACAAATGGGCCAGCCGACGCTGGCCGCCAGGATCAGTTATATTGCAGATAGAATGTTGCGCTTGCATCGACATTTCCCGACCCAACGGGAACCGCAGTGGCGATATAGCGGGCGGTGAAAGGCATTGAGAGTGTCGTCACCCCCTCTTCTGTAGGGAGCGCGACTGCGGAAGACCATGCCTGAAGATCGTTAAAGGTCACTGGCGCACTGTCACCCGTTTTATCAAGAATTTGCACGCCAATATTCTGAGCATCAGCCTCATTTTTCAGGATGGTCGCATCGGTTCCGTCGAGCGTACCTTCAAAGCGTGCCTGTACATTGCTGTAGATGTTTGCGTCGCAGTTTTCGAGATCGATGGTGAAGCCTTTATCCCCTGCCGTTTGCCCTGCGGCAGTAAAAAGAGAGGCAAATTCGTTCTGTAATGTTACCTCTATTAATACTGAATCCGTTTTTACCGTACAGGCGTTTTGCTGAATGAGGCCGGTGATATGTACGGTGCCGTCTTTAGCGGTGTCTGCCAGCGCGGCGGGGGAGAGGGTGATGGCAGCCAGTGCCACAGCGAGTGTTTTTAAGGTGAGTTTCATTATCTTTGATCCTTTAAGATATTATAAATATTGACATAGTAGCAATATTTATTGTGTGGAAAGTTATTGTTCTTTTTATTCCCGAATGAGTAAATATGATGTTCGATGATTTTTGCGGCGCGAAGAAAAATTCAGAATACATAAATATAAAATATTTATAATATATATTTTATTGATTGTTTTGGTGGGTGTTTGTTTAATAATTGCCGTGATTATACTTTCAATGGGCCAGATTCTATGAAGGCTGCGAACATTTTTAAAAATAATGCAAATTTTTTTGAATAAAAAATGATCGTGGTCATAGAGTGTTGTCGGCCAAAAAAACATGCTGACATGCTGGATTGGAGCTCAATGGAGGAGAAGTTATGCTGGGATGGGTGATTACCTGCCATGACGATCGCGCACAGGATATGCTTGATCGCCTGGAGAGAAAAAATGGTCCGCTGGCGCAATGCCGGGCGGTCAATTTTTGGCGCGGCGTGAGCTCAAACATGTTGAGCCGTATGATGTGTGATGCCCTCCATGCCACCGACTCCGGTGAAGGCGTGATATTTTTAACCGACATTTCCGGCGCGGCGCCTTATCGTGTAGCGTCGCTGATGAGCCATAAACATTCTCAATGTGAAGTTATTTCAGGTGTCAGCTATTCATTGATAGAGGAAATGCTTCCTTTGCGAGAGTCGATGAGCAGTTCAGCATTTCGCGACCAGATTGTCGCGCTTGGCGCGCCGGATGTCACCAGTCTCTGGCATCAGCAGCAGAAAAACCCGCCTTTTGTATTGCTACATGATTTGTATGAGTTTTGATCAATACCATTGACGACGCTTTTGCTACAATAACGGCGTTTTTTCGCCTCGGTTATGATATATGGTTATGCGCGTTGTTCTTATCTTGCTGTTCTTTTTCTCCGGTAATGTGTTGGCTGCCTTGCCCGCTCGTTATATGCAAACGACGAAAGACGCCGCCATCTGGTCGCAGATTGGCGATAAAATGGTGACCGTAGGGAATATCCGCGCCGGACAAATTCTTTCCGTAACGCCTGTTGCGGCTGATTATTATGCCTTTAAATTCGGCTTCGGCGAGGGGTTTATCGATAAAGGCCATCTGGAACCTGTGCAGGGAAAACAAAAAGTGGAAGATGGCCTGGGCGATCTTAACAAGCCGCTCAGCAATCAGAATCTGGTGACCTGGAAGGACACGCCGGTGTATAACGCGCCGGACATCAGTAGCGCCCCGTTTGGCGTATTGGTGGATAACTTGCGTTACCCCATTATTAGTAAGCTGAAAGGCAGGCTACATCAAACCTGGTATCAGATCCGTATTGGCGACAGGCTGGCTTATGTCAGCGCCATAGATGCGCAGGAAGACAACGGCATTCCGATTTTGACCTATCATCACATCTTACGTGATGAAGAGAATACCCGTTTTCGCCATACGTCCACCACGACTTCGGTTCGGGCATTCAGCAACCAAATGACCTGGCTTCGCGATCGCGGCTATGCCACGTTGACGATGTACCAACTGGAGGATTACATCCATAACCGCGCGAATTTCCCGGCGCGCGCGGTGGCTATCACCTTTGATGATGGCCTTAAATCGGTGAGTCGCTATGCGTATCCGGTATTAAAGCAGTACGGTATGAAAGCGACGGCATTTATTATTTCATCGCGTATTAAGCGCCATCCGCAAAAATGGAATCCCAGGTCGCTGCAATTTATGAGCGTGTCCGAATTGCGCAAGATAAGCGATGTTTTTGATTTTCAGTCGCATACTCACTTTTTACATCGGGTAGATGGGCATCGTCGTCCGATTTTATATAGCCGCAGCTACCATAATATTCTGTTTGATTTTGAACGTTCGCGGCGGGCGCTCGCACAGTTTACTCCGCACGTATTTTATCTTTCTTATCCCTTTGGCGGCTATAACGCGACCGCGATCAAAGCAGCAAAAGACGCCGGTTTCCATCTGGCGGTCACCACGGTGAGAGGGAAGGTGAAGCCGGGAGATAATCCGATGCTGCTCAAAAGGCTGTATATTTTACGCACGGATTCGCTGGAAACCATGTCGCGGCTGATCAGCAACCAGCCGCAGGGGTAAGGACTATCAGGCAACCTGGACCGGAATGGCTTTCGCGGTACGCTTCATTTCGTTGTCGCCTTCAAAGTAGGCCACTTTCGGCCGCCATGTCCGGGCTTCTTCATCAGACATGGTGACGAAGCTGGCGATAATCACAATGTCGCCAACCTCAGCGCAGTGCGCCGCCGCGCCGTTCACCGAGATGATTCTGGAGCCGCGTTCAGCCGCAATCGCATAGGTTGAGAAACGTTTCCCATTGGTCACGTTCCAGATATCAATCGCTTCGTTTTCCAGAATACCGGAGGCATCGAGAAAATCCTGGTCAATGGCACAGGAACCTTCGTAGTGCAGGTCCGCCTGCGTGACTTTTACGCGGTGGAGCTTGCCTTGCAGCATGGTGCGAATCATAACATCTATACCCTGTCGTTTATCTTGACTAAGCAGGCGCTTGTGGCCTGCTTTGGAAATTCTCAGGCAGTATTGCCCGATTTTTAACCCCTGTCTACTGGGCTAATGTAACGCTTTGATTATCGATCAGACGCGCCTGACCCAGCCAGGCGGCGGCCAGAATCACGGCGCGTTTGCTGGTTTCCGTCAGTTCCAGCAGCGTGTCGGCATCACGGATTTGAATGTCGTCGGCACGGAAGCCTTTTTCATTCAATTCCTGTTCGGCAATGGCAATAATCTCTTGCAGCTCACGATTACCCGCAATCAGTTTTTCAGCGATGCTATTCATCACGTTGTGTAGACCTGGCGCAATTTTGCGCTGCTCTGCGGTCAGATAACTGTTACGTGAGCTGAGCGCCAGGCCGTCTTTGGCGCGGATAATCGGCACGCCGACGATCTCAATGTCATAACTCATATCCGCCACCATTTTGCGAATCAGCGCCAGTTGCTGGAAATCTTTCTCGCCAAAGCAGGCGATATCCGGCTGGATCAGGTTGAACAGCTTGCTGACGATGGTCGAGACGCCGCGGAAGTGGCCCGGACGGCTGGCGCCTTCCAGCATGGTGGAGAGGCCGGGAACATCAACGTACGTCTGGCCTTCCAGCCCCTGCGGGTAAATTTCCTCAACGGCTGGCGCAAAGACATAATCGACTTTGCGCTTGTTCAGCTTTTCACAGTCTTCCTGCAGCGTGCGCGGATAACGCACCAGATCGTCCGGCCGGTCAAACTGCATCGGATTGACGAAAATGCTGACGAACACCACATCAGCCCGGGCTTTTGCCTCATCGACCAGCTTCATATGACCGTCGTGCAGATTGCCCATGGTGGGAACCAGTGCGACGCGTTTGCCTTCCTGACGCAGACGACGGATATGCTGGCGCAGCAGCGGCAGGGTTTCAATGATTAGCACAACAAGACTCCTTGAGTTGCCTGATGATCCTGCCCGATGGCGCTGCGCTTATCAGGCCTACATCCGTTGAGGATCTGTAGGCCGGATAAGACGCGTCGCGTCGCCATCCGGCACGGTTAGAAAAATTAGTGAAAGCTGTGTTCTTCGCCCGGATAAACGCCGGACTCCACTTCAGCTATATACTGCCGTACAGCTGCGCGCATGTCGCCCGTTTCGGCAAGGAAATTTTTCGCAAATTTAGGGATATGGCCGCCGGTGATGCCGAACGCGTCGTGCATTACCAGGATCTGCCCGTCGGTAACGTTGCCCGCGCCGATGCCGATCACCGGAATCGACAGTGCTTCCGTGACGCGCTTCGCCAGTTCAACCGGCACGCATTCCAGCACCAGCAGCTGTGCGCCCGCCGCTTCTAAGGCCAGCGCGTCATCCAGCAGCACCTGCCCGGCGTCGCCGCGCCCCTGAATTTTATAGCCGCCGAAGATATTCACCGACTGCGGCGTCAGCCCCAGATGGCCGCACACCGGCACGGCGCGTTCGGTGAGCATTTTCACCGTATCAACCAGCCATGTGCCGCCTTCGATCTTGACCATATTGGCCCCGGCGCGCATCACGATGGCCGCGTTTTCAAACGCCTGTTCCGGCGTGGCATAAGCCATAAACGGCAGGTCGGAGAGCAGCAGGCAGTTCGGCGCGCCACGGCGAACGGCGCGGGTGTGGTAGGCGATATCTTCCACGGTGACCGGCAGGGTGGAGTCGTGCCCCTGAATTGTCATGCCCAGGGAGTCGCCCACCAGCATCACGTTGATGCCTTCATCGGCGAACAGTTTGGCAAAGCTATAGTCGTAGGCGGTGATTGTCGCGAAGCGCTTCTTTTCCTGTTTGCATTTTTGCAGCAGTGAGATAGTGGTGGGTTTGCTCATAACCTCTCCGGCCATAATATTGATGAATAGAATGGCCGCATTGTAGGGGAATGATCGAAGAAAGTGTTAGCGCTTTGTGGGAAAGGAAAAAACCGGCAGAGGAGGTCTGCCGGAATAAACATCAGGGATAAGTAATGGTGAATTTACCCGTAGCTTTGAATTTTCCTGGGGTTATCGCTTTGTTACCATCCTGTTTCAGGGGCGCCTGGAAATTCATTACCTGCTCAGCATTCCCAATTTCGCTATTTTCGTAATCCGGGGAATTAGTAAAAGAATAAATAGAACTGCTGATGTTTGGCTTAAGTAAGGTCCAGTCAGCAGGGCTGTTTGGATTTTTCTCCCCTTCGATCATAACACCAATGCCACCAGCCGCCTCACTGCCGGTAAGTGTATTACCGAGCAAGGTGTTATCCTGTCCTCCTACCGTTGCAGAACTTAACGTAACATTCAATTCTTTAACGTAAGCGCAATTACTGAGCTTTATGGAAAACTTGCGGTTAATGGTATTCGCCGAAATGTCTTTGGCATTCTGTTCCCCAAATGGGACCGTTGAATTTGTTACCCCATCGCCTGTGACCGCATTGGCCTGGCAGGTAGGATAGTTAATCGTCAACTGATTTGGTGCTATATTGTAATATACATTATGTGAGCCTGAGAAGGCTGGTGATGAAGCAAATTGATAATCATACGATTGTTCTTTTCGTAGCGAGACAGATAACGAAGTTGCTCCGGCAGGATTAAAAGAGTCATCAATATACAAATGATATTTAACCCACAGAACAATACCGCCTAATCCAAAATAGGTCCAGTTGGTTGGCCTCTGACAGAGTTCGAAACGACCATCCTTTGGCATGATATTTGTTAAATCAAATTTTTTTGCGCCGGACGTTTCTCCGTTGCTCCAGTTTACCCAGAATTTTTCATCCCAGTATTGGCCGCCAAAGTTGATGCTGGTGACTTCGATACCCATGTACATACCAGGAGTATTAGTTTCCCATAACATATTACCGTTGTAGGTTTTACCGGAGTTCTTGTAGCCATGATATAGTGTCAGGACATGGTTATCATGATCTTTGTTACAACTTAGCCCAGTACCGGGGTCGAGTTCTGTCGCATTATTCGATACGGAGATTTCACGCAGTCCTGAGCCGTTATGAATAGCTATTGGATTAAGCATGTTTGTGGGCGCATAGGATTTTGTAAAATCCTGCACCGCTCCCCATACGTTTCCCCCTTCATTCTTTGTATATTGGCCTACATATAGTGACCAGCCATACGAAGGCGTCACAAAAGAAACGAAAGATAACAGTAATAATGATATGATTTTAATGACACTCTTTAGTCTCTGAGTGTTTAATAGCATCAGTCGGTGATCGCATTTTGTTATCATAATAGTTAACTGGTCCTCACGTTATTCGTATTCAACATTTACCAGCACGCGGCTGCTGAGTTTGCCGGGGACGACCACGTCGTTACTGAGGACTTTCTGCATCCGGGCATAAAACGTCCATGAGGTATCGCTGTATGTCGTCGCGGCAAAGGTTGCCCGCGAGGAGCCATCGGTGTTCAGAACGTTATGGCGGGGTGACTCGGTGGTAAAAATCACTACGCCGACGTTGGAGGCACCGTCTGTGCTGGTCGCTAAATCATTGGCAAACACCTGCTTATTACCGGTAACGAACTGCCCGCTCTGTGGTAAGAAGTTAAACGTGACGTTCGTGATTGCGCCGCCGCTAACCGGGCAGCTTATCAACTTAATCAGAAATTCCTTGCCGCCCCCGTAGTCCGTTTCCGCCGTGATGCCATCGGCAAAGTAACTCGGCCCGACGGTCGCTAAACTGACTGTACCATTACCGTCAATTTCAATCTGGCAGGTATCTTTCTGCACGGTGGCGGTAAAATCCACGTTGGTGTCGGCATACAGAGAGGCGGTAAACAGGGCTGTAGCCAGCCCTGTGGTTAACGTGAAGAGAGGGATAATACGAGAGCGCGTCATGCTTCTCACCGTTACGGGTAAGTAATGGTAAAGATAGTTGGGGAGTAAAAATCACCCGCCGTCCGGCTTGCGGCCGACAGACCGCCTTCAGCAACCAGACGTGCGCTAAGCGGATAATCGACAGGTGCCGTTGTGCTGGCTCCCGTCAGATCAATATCCTGCGGATTTTTAGACCAGCAGTGGAATTTCACCGTGCCTGAGGTTCCCGGGACGGACGTTGGCCATAATTCTACGTTGGTTCCCACCGCTTTATCAGGGGCGGTTGAGGCGTTAGGGAACTGGCCGTTAGTGTGGTTGGTTCCGGGGCATTGGACGTTGTTAGGCGCTATTACAAGCTGGGCTTTTTTATTGGGTATCCCGGCGCAGTCGCTGAAACGTAATGCAAAGGATTTTACTTTTGTTCCGGCCGCAACTTCAGAAAGATAGACACTACCAAAAGCAATAGTATTGGTGGCAGTGTCGCCATCCAGCACGGATACGGAACATGTACCGCTCGTAATATTAGCATCAACGGTCAAATCCAGGCTTGACGTTCCCGCCAGAGAGGGTATGGATATACTCGCGCTGACTGCTGCCAGTACACCAACAATCACTTTATGTAATAATTGTTTTTTCATCATAATATCCCTATTACTGATAAGTAAAATTAAACGTCGCTTTGGCACTGAAAGCGCCAATCGTTCCTGCGCCGTCAGTCAGTTCACGCAGCGCTACAGTCATTTCCACCGCGTTGACCGTCAGTTCGTCTTGTGCCCAGTCGAATGAACCTGAGCCCGGAGTTAAATAGGTTTCACCTGTTGTCGCTTTACGCTTAATTCCCATACCAATATTTTTGGCGGCGCTGCTGTCAGTCGATTCATTTTTAATAAAATTACCGCTGGTCGACGTAGAGCTGGCCAGAGAGGTCGTAATTTTAGAGGTTCCCGCACTGCAATCGCTGGCAACGATCTTAAAATTTTTCTGCGAATCTGCCGATTTTTTGACGATCTTATCCAGACCTACGTCGCCAACCGTAAGTTTATAGCCGTTTGTCGCATCGCCAGAGATGGAAGATCCGTCTAATGCGGTAATCGACATGCTGCACGTCGTGGCCAGCACGGTAGCGGTAAAGTCAACGTTGATATCTTCCGCCTGACTGGTCAGTGGAAATATCATCGCGAGCACAGAGGCTGCTAAAAGGTGCTTATTCCTTCTCATTGTCTATTCCATTTGATTTAAGGTTATTAACACGACAGGTTACGTGGTCTAACAGTAAGGTCTGGCTGGACCCTACCGTTTGTTGCGTTGCAGGCAACGCAAAGGTTGCTGAACAAGTTACTGGCTGGTTTTCTTCAAACCAACGTACTGAGAGTTCGCCCGCATCGCTGATACCGCGAACAAAAGCCTGTCCGCCCTGGCCCATGTTGCCGATCTGCACATCGTTCTCGTAGATTTCTGCGCCAAACGGCAGAGCTTTGCCGTCATTGCGGGACATGTTAAGAATGACCGAGCGTCCCTGGTCGGTTTCAAAACTGGCTAAGACCACCGCGCCATCGCGCGGCACCAGAGTTGCGCTGGTGCTCTTAAGCTCAACGTCGTTTTCCAGTGTGTCGATATCGACATTGACCAGGTTTTCTCTGTAGGCGGAAAGCGAGTTTGTCGCGCCGTAGCCCCAGCGATCGATGGTGCTGTTGCCACCATTGATGCGTGCGCCTTTCGCACCGGGGGCTTTTACCAGCACGATGGCATCGCTATTACCGAAGTTATCGTTAGTGAACGTCAGGCCGCCGCCATGCAGGACAAAGCCCCCGTTTGTCGCGAGCGAATATTGTCGGCTGCTATCGTTATTGGCAGAGGCTGAGGCCGAAATATCTCCCCACGGGGATTGATAGCTGGCATAGCCGCCGATATCAGAGATGTTCTTGCCCTCTTTCTGCATGGTATAACCCGTATTTACGCTATAGTTCAGCATATTGTCTTCGCTGCTACCGCTGCTGTTCATGCTCAGGTTATGGCCACCGTTAAAGTCCGTCCGCATCTGCGTGGAGAGGGTGTTAAAACCGGAACGGCGACTCTCCCCGCCAAGCAGGTTGGCGAGCGGAATACTCAGGTTGATATAGAGCGAATCATCTTTTTTACCGTCTTCATCCCAGGTGCGTTGCAGGTTGACGCTCATGCTGCCCCATGAGAAGCCTTTGCCGTAGCCCAGCGTATAATCGCTGCGGCTGTCGCCCGCCGCCCAGTAATCTGTCCAGGAGCCTGAGAGATAAAAAGAACCGTAATCAATTTCACCATCCTGTAGCGGCTGGCTGATGCTCAGGGTGACCTGGTTTTTCAGGCGAGAGAAGTTACTCATCGTGTTACGCGGCACTTCATCTCCATATTTAGCGTCGTCAATCAGTTGAAGCGCGTCGTTCAGGCCCAGATAGTTCTGGGTTGAATAACGGTAAGCCGCCACGTTAAACGAGGTCTCGGTGGCTTCAATCAGTTTGTTCCACGTTAAGCGGTAGCTCTGTCCCTGATAGGTTTTATCATCAGGGATCTCCGTGCGGGAGTGGGTGACGTCCAGCGCGATGGCGCCAAACGGTGTGTTGAGGCCCATGCCGAACAACCCCGCCAGGTAGTGATTATCGGTAGCCTGAACGCCAGTATAGGCGGTCAGATAGTTGTTCAAACCGTAATAGTAGGTACCCTGCGCGACATATGGATTATCGTGAAGATCGTCGTCATTCACTTCCCCGGCGCTGACATCCCAGCGCCCGACGCCGGGTTTTTGCATCTGCATTACCGAGGAGAAGGGCTGGCTAAAGGTTCGCTTGCTGCCGTCGGCCTCTTCGATAGTGACGATGAGGTCGCTCCCGTAGCCAGAAGGACTGAGATCGTTAATCTCGAACGGACCTGGCGGCACCGTTGATTCATAAATTTTGTAGCCGCCCTGGGTAATGGTGACTTTGGCGTTGGTATTGGCGACGCCGCGGATCACAGGGGCGTAGTTGGCAAGCTGTGACGGTAGCATACGGGAGTCACTGTACAGACGCACTCCGCGAATGCTGACCGAGTCGAAGGTCTCGCCGGTGGTGTATGTCTCGCCCATCATCAGCTGTGAGCGTAGTGCAGTGAGATCGCGCTGGATGTAGCGGTTCTGAAAATCGAAGTTACTGCCGCTGTTATTGTTCCAGTTATAGTTGCCGTTGGCGCGAAAATGCCAGGCTCCGAGGTTAATGCCGGTATTGAGGGCTGCGTACATACTGTCGTTATCGGTACCGTGATTGGTATTGTGGTAGCCGTTAATGTTGTAGGAGAGTAGCGCGGCCGGGATTCCGTTTTCCCATAGCGACGGTTCCACATAGCCGTCATAACTTTTGTTAACCCATGCCTGAGGCACGACGATATCCAGGCGCTGGTCGCCCATATCAAACGTTACGCTGGATTGTTCAATCAGCGCTGGCAGATTTAAGCAATCGTCGCTCTCGTCGTCGCCTTTCTTCAAAATGGCTTTTTCGCCGACGTTTTGCGGCGGCTTAATGTGTAGCTGCGCCAGATTTTTCACGGTCAGGCAGGCCTCGGCGCTTTTTTTGCCGATGTCGATAAACGGGATGGTCTGGCTGGCGACGGCCTTCTCATTGACAAACACTCTCACGGTGTACGTTCCCACTGGCGTGGGGTTGCCATTAGAATAGCGGCTGACATCAATAGACGTAGCGCCATCGCCCATCAGAAATGTGCTGTCGTATTCAACGATGTCCGCAGCCAGGCCGGGCTGACTGTAAAACAACGCGCAGCACACCGCGAGCAGCGTCTTTTTTGGCATGGTCCTGGTTGTGGAAACGTTTTGCACCGTCTTTTTCATCCTGCTTTGTGATAACGTCATTACAGTGAAGCTGAGCCAGCGATGATGCCGCCGTAGTCATTAATGGACTGGAATTCCAGTTTGCCTGCGCTGGCGTTTTGCAGTCCTTTCACCGTGAAGGCGGCTTTGCCAAAAGGGGCAACCATGGTCGCGTCGACGTCATAGCGTTTTCCGCCGCTGGTGTAGGTGGCAGAGTTAAAGGAGACGTAATACGGGGTCGGGTTATCGGCGCGAAGAACGGCATGGCCCTGTTCGCTGGCGACCTGCCATTTCAGCTGTTTTGCCGCTTCTGCCGGGGCGCCCGGTAAACCCGTCGGGCGATAAAACAGTTTGATGCGGGTGCGAAACGCCAGCTGGAGCAAATTTTTATTTTCTTCCTGGCTGGTATTTACCTTCGGTGGAACTTCCAGCACGTTGAACCAGAAAACGCTTTCGCGATCTTTCGGTAGCGATTCTGTGGCGGTATACATAATTTTTATCGACTGCCCGCGCTTAGGTTCTATTCGTGATACCGGCGGCGTGGCGGCGAAGGGCGCTTTAATACTGCCCGGCTCGGCATTATCGTTGCCGAGATCTATCCAGTTCTGAACTAATAATGGGCTTTTACCTTTATTTTCCAGACGCACGCTGACATCTTTTTTATTTGCATCATAAATAATACGCGTGCCGGAAATAATAATATCGGCCTGGCTGGCAGAGCTAAATAACGCCCCGGTCAGAGCGATAGCAGACAAAGTAAACTTTAAAGAGTGAGACATAAGCCGTCCTTGCTGTATTGAATATCCGAAACAGGGTAAGTAGCGCCGAAATTCGCTACTACCCTGCGATGTGCATCGTCTGTAATACTGTCTGTTAAAGACAGAGAGACTGATGACAAACACCGAAACTAAATAAATGTTGGATTTTATTTAACCCGTAAAAAATCAACTCATTAATATTAATCGAGTTATTGGTTTTGTGGGGCAAGGCGCAATCCAACATTAAACAGCGCCAATAGCGTTGTCAGCAATCTGAGAGGCGACTATTACTCGTAAGTAAAGGTATAAATCGCATTGGTGGAGACCAGACCGGTTGTCACGCTGGCACCTGCATCAGACGATTTCACGTAAGACGCTTTAAAGTTGTAAGTTGCGATACCGTTGGTAAAGATTTTTTCCATAGTGTTAGAAGGATCGTTGATTTTCACCAGCGAGAGAGCGTTGGTATCGTCAACATGGTGAACCGCGATATCAACCGCTTTCGCCGCCTCGATACCGCTGCGGGTCAGCGTTTCGTCGTTATCCAGGGTGCCCTTCGTATTGCTAAAAGAGGAGGACATCGTCAGATATGATTTCGCCAGGCCTGCGCCAGCATCGGAGCAGTCGATAATGATGGAGAAATCTTCTGCGTTTACGCCTGCGGTGCTGTTTTGAACTTCTGCGGTGACATCGCTAACGTGTGCGGTTTTCAGAGTAACCGTACCGTCGGTATTGCTATTACCAACAGCAGAGCTGACGACTTTTTTACAGGTTTCAGCGCTGACCAGACCTTCAAAGTTAATACGACCACCTTCGACAGCCATAACGGAAGAAGAGCCTAAAGCCATAAATACGGCTGTCACCAGGAGAACTTTTTTCATACTTGCATCCTTACAAAATGAGATAAATGTACCACTTCAATAAGATTAAAGAGGGAAGGCACATTCTATGCGTATGTTTCATTATGTAAAATAAAGAAATATTATGTGTTTGTTTAAAAGATATTTGTGGTGAATTTTTTTTGCAAAAGCAAAAATGCTGATTAGGTTTATATTTTTTTTAATGATGTTTAAAAACAAGAAAGTACATTAAATCTGCAAAAAAAACGGCTTTAGGGGGAGAGGGGAGTTAATGAATTCACTGAATCAATTTAATAATTTTACATATAAATGACATTCATTTTTGCTAAACAATCTTTTAAGAGAAAATAACGATCGGATTTATTCCATTAATTAGCGAGCGAAGTAATAATACAGGTTTCTTAAAAATAATATTAATTAAAAATTACCAGTATGCTGGTGCGGGGGTATGTTGATGAACAAGCTGCGTCAGCGCGACGCCATCGTCGGGGAAGCGCAGTTTTGGAGCGATCTCAAACAGCGGCCACAGCATAAAGCCGCGGTTTTTCATGTCGTAGTGCGGCACGGTCAGACGGTCGGTGTTAATCACTTCATCGCCAAACAGCATAATGTCGAGATCCAGCGTGCGCGGCCCCCAGCGTTCCGCTTTGCGCACCCGGCCCTGTTGCAGCTCAATGCGCTGGGTATGGTTAAGCAATTCTTCGGGGGCGAGAGTGGTATCCAGCGCCACCGCGGCGTTCAGGTAATCGGGTTGATCCTGTGGGCCAAGCGGCGGCGTGCGGTAAAACGAAGAAACCGCGACGATACGGCTATCGGGAATGTTGGCGATAGCCTTCAGGGCGGCATTGACCTGCTCCAGCGGAGAGGCCAGATTACTGCCAAGCGCGATATACGCGATCGTCATACGGTGCCCTCGCGGCGCGGCGCGCGTTTGCGCGGACGTGAACGGCGGCGGCGTGGAGCAGGATCGTCGTCCAGCTCGTTGAGCATCCCTTTTTGTTCCGGCGGCGCGGAAGCCTGAAACTCGGCCCACCACTGCGCCAGACGTTGCAGCTCAGTATTATTTTCCACCTGAGCGCGCAGCTCCAGCAAATCAAACGCGGCGCGGAATTTGGGATGTTCCATCAGCTTCCAGGCGCGTTTGCCCTGACGACGGGACATCCGTAACTGAAGCTGCCAAATATCACGGGTAAGTGTGGTAAGGCGTTTCGGGATCGCCAGCGAACGGCAGGCTTCATCCAGCACGTCATTCATGGCCAGCGCGAAAGCGTCGTAATAGGCCAGACCGCTCTCCTGAGCGATTTTTTGCGCCATTTCCAGCAGCGGATACCAGAACATGGCGGCAAACAAAAATGCCGGATTAACGCGCATTTCGTTACGGATGCGGTTATCCGTATTCTTCAACACCAGCGCAATGATGCGTTCCATTGCGCTGTCGCCGTTTTCGGTGAAATAACGCGTAATGGTAGGAAACAACGGCTGGAAGAGGTGGTATTCCCGCAGTTGTTGATAGGTTTCAAAACCGTTCCCCGCCTGCAACAGCTTCAGCGACTCTTCGAACAGGCGCGCGGGAGGAATGTCGTTTAGCAAGGTTGCCAGACGCGGGATTGGCTCAGCCGTTTCAGGGCTGATACGCATATTGAGCTTCGCAGCGAAACGCACGGCGCGCAGCATTCGAACCGGATCTTCGCGGTAGCGCGTTTCCGGATTGCCGATCAGGCGAATCACGCCTTCTTGCAGATCCTGCATCCCGCCGACGTAATCGCGCACGGTAAAATCCGCCACGCTGTAGTAAAGGCTGTTGATGGTGAAATCGCGGCGCTGGGCATCTTCTTCGATAGAGCCGAAGATATTATCGCGCAGCAGCATACCGTTTTGCCCACGCTGGGAGGTCGTACGGTCGCTTTCACTGCCTTCATGATGACCACGAAACGTTGCCACTTCGATAATTTCCGGGCCAAACATCACGTGAGCCAGGCGGAAACGACGCCCCACCAGACGGCAATTGCGGAATAATTTCCGTACCTGATCCGGTGTTGCGTTGGTGGTCACGTCGAAATCCTTCGGCTTTTTGCCGAGCAGGAGATCGCGGACGCCGCCGCCGACCAGGTAGGCTTCATAGCCCGCTTTGTTCAGCCTGTACAGTACCTTGAGGGCATTTTCACTGATATCTTTGCGGGAGATAGCGTGCTGTTCACGCGGGATAATCGTCATATGTGGACGGGCGACGGCTTGTTCTGCCTCGCTCTCCTCGCGGCTTAACACCTTACGGCAAAAATTAGCGACTCGGGTAAAAATAGCGCACCTCGGTAGTGTCATACATTAATAAGATCAACTTACTCTATGTCTTTCGCATTACGGCAGACGGGCGTAAGAGAACAACGCGACCTGGGCTGTAAGCATCATTAACGCCGCAGCAATGCGAAAGACGATGAGCAAAAATAGCGGCTAATCATAGCTCAGCGAGACGCATTTGAGAATGCCGGATTTACATTAGCCGATGTGGGTACGGCTGCAAGCCTCCAGTGCTCCACCGCAAAGCGTAGCAACTCCTCAACAGACATCTCCTGCCACGCTACGACGGCGCGTTGGCCTAAAAAGCGCAATGCCTGGACCAGTACCGGGCGCGGATCGCCTGTCGCAATCGCAGGGGCATGATTTTGCTTGGAAAGTTTAGCGCCTTGTTCGTTGAGCGCCAGCGGAAGGTGCACGTAACCTGGCGCACGCCAGCCAAACTGTTTATACAGCGAAAGTTGTCGGACAGTGGGTTCGATTAAATCTGCGCCGCGGACGATCTCCGTCACCCCCTGAAAATGATCGTCGACCACCACGGCCAGATTATAAGCAAACAGTCCGTCGCGGCGGTGGATAATAAAATCTTCGCTCGCCAGCTGTGGGTCAGCCTGGATGTCGCCGCGCAAGGCATCATGGAAACGCATCACCGGATGCTGCTGTTTAATTCTGACGGCGGCATTCTCCGGCCCGTGGTATAACGTCCGGCAATGGCCGTCGTAAATACCGCCCAGACGTTGAATGCGAGAGCGGGGGCAAGTGCAGTAGTAGCTCAGCCCCTGCTTGTGAAGCCAGGCCAGCGCCTCGCGATAAGCCTCATGACGCTGTGATTGCCATAATACCTCGCCATCCCAGTGCAGGCCGTAATGTTCCAGCTGGCGCAGAATGGTCGCTGCGGCACCGGGAACTTCACGTGGGGGGTCGATATCCTCTATGCGAACGCGCCAAATTCCGCGTTGCGCACGGGCTTGTAGATAGCTGCCGAGGGCGGCGATTAACGAGCCGAAATGTAGTTCGCCGGATGGCGACGGCGCGAAACGGCCAATATAGTGTGAGTCAGTCATGCTGCGGGCAATAAAGAATAAGGCGGGAAAACTCCCGCCTGTCATAAATAGGGTAGAAACGAACGGGATTAACCCGCCATCTGTTTTTCGCGAATTTCAGCCAGCGTTTTGCAGTCGATGCACAGATCGGCTGTTGGACGCGCTTCCAGGCGGCGGATACCAATCTCCACCCCGCAGGACTCGCAATAACCGAAGTCTTCATCTTCCACTTTCTTCAGCGTCTTCTCGATCTTTTTGATCAGTTTGCGCTCACGGTCACGATTACGTAACTCCAGGCTAAACTCCTCTTCCTGCGCGGCGCGATCGACCGGATCGGGGAAGTTGGCGGCTTCGTCCTGCATGTGCGTCACAGTGCGATCGACTTCATCCCGGAGTTGATTACGCCATGCTTCAAGAATACGCTTGAAGTGCGATAGCTGGGCTTCGTTCATATACTCTTCGCCCGGTTTCTCCTGGTACGGCTCCACCCCAGCGATGGCGAGAATACTCAGGGACGATGTTTTACGGTTTTGCCCTTCTTGCATGTTGCTTCTCCTTAACACGCACTATCGATCCCCATGTTCGGGGGAAAATCAGGTCGCTATAAATAGCAGATGCTTTTCCGGATAGCAATTATCTAAACGTAACACTTGACAACCCTGTGAGGAAAAGCGTATTTACGCACGCGGCCAGAATACTTAATAATCAGGCTGTTATTCCACTACAACGTTATGGGTACTGGTTCGTTCAGTTCCATTTTTTGGGCTGAAAGTTCTGCTTTATAAGCTAAAACTTCCACGCCTTTATTCTGAGCCTCGCTCAATAGCTGCGCGTATTTTATATCGATATGACGTGCGGGTGAAAAACGTGTAATGGCGGAGTGCAGCACCGCGAACACCACCACCGCGCGATGACCTGCCGCCGCAACGCCCATCAACTCCCGAAGATGTTTTTGCCCTCGTTCGGTGATGGCGTCGGGAAAATAACCGTTTTCTTTTTCCGCTAACGTGACCGATTTCACTTCAATATAGCAGTCCGGGCGGAAATCTGCCTGTAACATAAAATCTATACGGCTGCGCTCGGCGCCATATTTGACTTCACTTTTCAGAATATTGTACCCCGCCAGCGCCGACAGGCGATTCTCCTGAATCGCTTCTTTCGTTAGCTGGTTCGCCCGCAGCGTATTCACGCAAATGAATGCGCCGGATTGCGTTTCAGTCAATTCCCAGGTATGCGGATATTTGCGTTTAGTATTTTCTGATGTCGAATACCAGACGGTATCGCCAGGCGTGGCGCAGCCGGTCATCGCGCCGGTATTAGGACAGTGCAGCGTAAGCGTCGTACCGTCAGGGGTGATCACATCGGCTAAAAAACGTTTATAGCGCTGAATCAGCGTAGCGCGTTGTAAAGGGGGGGAGAATAGCATCGACATTCCTTCATTATTATTCGCCCAGCGTCCAGCGCTGCAGCTCGGCATAGCGGGTACGGCCTTGCCCATACGAAGAGGCGTAAAGCGCAAATGACGTAACCGGAAATGACCAGCAAAAGCCCGGCGGCGGGATAGCCACCGTATGGCTGGCGTCGCGCAGCAGCGTAATATGCGGGTGAAAAGGCTGCGGGCTTTGGTAACAACCGCTGCGGGCGGCCTGCGCGCGCAGCATATTAGCCAACTGCAACAACCCGCGCGGCGGCTGGCGCATCCCCAGCCACACCACGCGCGAACGCAGCCACTGACCGGCGTCATCCAGATGTAGCGTAAAGCCCGGCTGGCGAATTCGTCCGGCCAGTTGCGCAAGCGCGCGCTGCTTATCGTTACTGACGTCGCCTAAAAAGGCCAGCGTCAGGTGTAGGTTCGCCGCTGCGACGGGGCGTCCGTCTTCAGACGCAAAATGAGCGGCGCGCCAGGCGATAATTTGCGTGCGCGCGTCGTCGGGTAAGTCAATCGCAAAAAACAGCCGTTTTGGCTCAGACATAGGGATACTCGGTTATGGATTAACACGATGCTACAATGCGGCGCAAAGAAAGTTAACCCCGTGGAGCCGTTTGTGACGTCATTGCCCGTTGCCGCCGTATTGCCTGAATTGTTGACAGCCCTAAAAACCGCGCCGCAGGTTTTGTTGTCCGCGCCTACCGGGGCGGGGAAATCCACCTGGCTGCCGTTGCAACTCCTGCAACAAGGTCCGGTTGCTGGAAAAATCCTCCTGCTTGAACCGCGTCGTCTGGCGGCGCGTAATGTCGCGCAGCGTCTGGCGGAAGCGTTGAATGAAAAGCCTGGCGAAACGGTAGGTTACCGGATGCGCGCGCAAAGCTGCGTGGGGCCGCGTACCCGGCTGGAAGTGGTGACAGAAGGCGTATTGACCAGAATGATTCAGCGCGATCCCGAATTACGCGGCGTGGGGCTGGTGATACTGGATGAGTTTCATGAGCGCAGTTTACAGGCGGATTTAGCGTTGGCGCTGTTGCTGGATATCCAGCAAGGGCTTCGTGACGATCTCAGGCTGTTAATCATGTCAGCGACGCTGGATAACGACAGGCTCTGTCAGCGACTGCCTGATGCGCCGACGATCGTCTCGGAGGGGCGCGCGTTCTCGGTGGAGCGACGTTATCAACCGCTTGCGGCGCATTTGCGTTTTGATGAAGCCGTCGCGATGGCGACAGCGGAACTGCTGCGCAATGAAAACGGTTCGCTGCTGCTATTTTTACCCGGCGTAGGCGAAATACAGCGCGTTCATGAACATCTGGCGTCGCGGGTAGGGAGTGATGTCCTGCTTTGTCCGCTGTATGGCGCATTGTCTCTGGAGGCGCAACGCAAAGCGATTGTTCCCGCACCCGCCGGGATGCGTAAAGTGGTGTTGGCGACTAACATTGCCGAAACCAGTTTGACGATTGAAGGGATTCGTCTGGTCGTCGATAGCGCTCAGGAGCGCGTGGCGCGATTCGATGCGCGAACGGGACTGACGCGGCTGGTTACGCAGCGTATCAGTCAGGCGTCAATGACGCAGCGCGCGGGGCGCGCCGGACGACTGGCGCCGGGAATCTGTTTACATCTGCTGGCAAAAGAACAGGCGGAGCGGGCGGCGGCGCAAAGCGATCCGGAAATCTTACACAGCGACCTCTCCGGTTTGTTGATGGAAGTGTTGCAGTGGGGATGTCACGATCCGGCATCGCTTTTCTGGCTGGACAGGCCGCCGGAGGTGAATCTTCAGGCCGCCCGCCGTTTATTATTGATGTTAGGCGCGCTGGAGGGCGAGCGATTAAGCGCGCGGGGCCGGAAAATGGCGGCAATGGGTAACGATCCGCGCCTGGCGGCGATGTTAGTCAACGCCGACGAGGGCGATAGCGCCGCCACCGCCGCCATGCTCGCGGCCATCCTTGAGGACCCGCCGCGCGGCGGCGGTACGGATTTAAGCGTGCTATTTTCGCGGCGGCAGCCGGGCTGGCAGCAGCGTAGCCAGCAGCTTTTAAAACGGCTGCAGGTGCGTAATGGCGAGCCGGATAGCGCGCTTATTATGCCGCTGTTGGCCAGAGCGTTTAGCGACCGCATCGCGCGACGTCGTGGTCAGGAAGGGCGCTATCAGTTAGCCAATGGTATGGGTGCGATGTTAGATGCGGATGACGCGTTGGGACGTCATGAATGGCTGATCGCGCCGCTGTTACTGCAAGGTAGCGCCTCGCCGGACGCCCGAATATTGTTGGCGCAGCCGCTGGATATTGCCTCGCTGATTCAGGCGTGTCCTGATTTACTGCGCCAGTCTGACACGGTTGAATGGGACGAAGCGCAGGGAACGTTGAAAGCGTGGCGCAGAATGCGTATTGGACAGTTGACGGTTAACGTTCAGCCACTGGCGAAACCGTCTGAAGAGGAGCTTCATCAGGCGATGCTGAACGGCATCCGCGATAAAGGTCTGGCCGTCCTTAACTGGACGCCGGAAGCGGAGCAGTTCCGTCTGCGTCTGCACTGTGCGGCGAAATGGCTGCCGGAATATGACTGGCCTGCCGTGGATGAGGCGTCGCTGCTGGCGACTCTGGAAAACTGGTTGCTGCCGCACATGACAGGCGTACAGTCGTTACGGAGTCTGAAATCTCTGAATGTGACTCAGGCGTTACGGGGACTGCTTGACTATGCCATGCTGCAACGTCTGGATAGTGAACTGCCTGGGCATTACACTGTGCCGACGGGAAGCCGAATAACGATTCGTTATCATGAAGATAACCCGCCCGCACTGGCGGTCAGAATGCAGGAAATGTTTGGCGAAGCGAAGACCCCAACCATCGCTCAGGGCCGCGTGCCGCTGGTGCTGGAACTGCTTTCGCCAGCGCAGCGACCGCTACAGATTACGCGCGATTTAAGCGCTTTCTGGCAGGGGGCGTATCGCGAAGTGCAAAAAGAGATGAAGGGCCGTTACCCCAAACATGTCTGGCCGGACGATCCGGCGAATACGGCCCCAACGCGGCGCACGAAGAAGTATTCGTGACGTGTTATACGTTGCCTCCAGGCCGGATAAGGCGTTAATCGCCATCCGGCAAAAGGGTAAATTGAGAGATTTCTTCTTCTGTCGTCTGGCGGAAGAATAGAGAATCGGGCCTTTGCGCCTGTATGTTGCGGAGAAAAAGCATGGCGGGGAATGACCGCGAGCCGATTGGACGTAAGGGGAAACCGTCACGTCCTGTGAAACAAAAGGTGAGCCGTCGTCGGCAGCATGACGACGATTATGATGATGACTATGAGGATGAAGAACCGATGCCGCGTAAAGGTAAGGGCAAAGGGCGTAAGCCTCGTGGCAAGCGCGGCTGGCTGTGGCTATTGCTAAAACTGTTTATCGTTTTTGTGGTGCTGTTCGCCATTTACGGCGTCTATCTGGATCAAAAAATCCGCAGCCGTATCGATGGCAAGGTCTGGCAGCTTCCGGCGGCGGTATATGGCCGGATGGTGAACCTTGAGCCAGACATGCCTGTCAGCAAAAACGAGATGGTGAAATTGCTGGAAGCGACGCAGTATCGTCTGGTGACGAAGATGACCCGTCCCGGCGAATTTACCGTGCAGGCCAATAGCATTGAGATGATCCGTCGTCCGTTTGACTTCCCGGACAGCAAAGAAGGGCAGGTGCGCGCGCGGCTGACGTTCAGTGACGGGCGTCTGGAAACTATCGTCAATCTGGATAACAACCGCCAGTTTGGCTTCTTCCGCCTCGATCCGCGGCTTATCACCATGCTTTCTTCGCCAAATGGCGAGCAGCGTTTATTCGTCCCGCGCAGCGGTTTCCCGGATCTGCTGGTCGATACGCTGTTGGCGACGGAAGACCGTCATTTCTATGAGCATGATGGCATTAGTCTTTACTCTATCGGGCGTGCGGTACTGGCCAACCTGACGGCGGGACGTACGGTGCAGGGGGCAAGTACGCTGACCCAGCAGCTGGTGAAGAACCTGTTCCTCTCCAGCGAAAGATCATACTGGCGTAAAGCGAATGAAGCCTACATGGCGCTGATCATGGATGCCCGTTACAGTAAAGATCGTATTCTTGAGCTGTACATGAACGAGGTCTACCTCGGTCAAAGCGGGGATAATGAAATTCGCGGTTTTCCTCTGGCGAGCCTGTATTACTTTGGTCGTCCGGTAGAGGAGCTGAGCCTCGATCAGCAGGCGTTACTGGTTGGGATGGTAAAAGGGGCGTCGATTTATAACCCGTGGCGCAACCCGAAACTGGCGCTGGAGCGTCGTAACCTGGTGCTACGCCTGTTACAGCAGCAGAAAATCATCGATCAGGAACTCTATGACATGCTGAGCGCGCGTCCGCTTGGCGTACAGCCGCGCGGCGGCGTTATTTCACCGCAGCCAGCGTTTATGCAGATGGTTCGTCAGGAACTGCAGGCGAAGCTAGGGGATAAAATTAAAGATCTCTCCGGCGTGAAGATCTTCACCACCTTTGACTCCGTGGCGCAGGATGCCGCAGAAAAAGCCGTTGTCGAAGGCATTCCGGCGTTGAAGAAGCAGCGTAAATTGAGCGATCTGGAAACCGCGATGGTGGTGGTGGATCGCTTTAGCGGCGAGGTGCGCGCGATGGTTGGCGGGGCGGAGCCGCAGTATGCCGGCTATAACCGTGCCATGCAGGCGCGCCGTTCCATCGGGTCGCTGGCGAAACCGGCGACCTATCTGACCGCGTTAAGTCAGCCGAACTTATACCGTCTGAACACCTGGATTGCCGATGCGCCGATTTCTCTGCGCCAGCCGAATGGTCAGGTCTGGTCGCCGCAGAACGACGATCGTCGCTACAGCGAAAGCGGGAAAGTGATGCTGGTGGATGCGTTAACTCGCTCAATGAACGTACCGACGGTCAATCTGGGGATGGCGTTAGGTTTACCGGCGGTAACCGATACCTGGACGAAGCTCGGCGTGCCGAAAGATCAGCTCAATCCGGTTCCGGCGATGCTGTTAGGGGCGCTGAACCTGACGCCGATCGAAGTGGCGCAAGCGTTCCAGACTATCGCCAGCGGCGGAAATCGCGCGCCGTTATCAGCGCTGCGTTCGGTTATTGCGGAAGATGGTAAGGTGCTGTACCAAAGTTATCCGCAAGCTGAACGCGCCGTACCGGCACAGGCGGCTTACCTGACGCTATGGACAATGCAGCAGGTCGTCCAGCGTGGTACGGGGCGTCAGCTTGGCGCGAAATATCCGGGTCTGCATCTGGCGGGTAAAACCGGGACGACAAACAACAATGTCGATACCTGGTTTGCCGGTATCGACGGCAGCCAGGTGACTATCACCTGGGTAGGCCGTGATAACAACCAGCCGACGAAACTGTACGGTGCCAGCGGCGCGATGGCGATTTACCAGCGCTATCTGGCGAACCAGACGCCGACGCCTTTAGTTCTGACGCCGCCGGAAGATGTGGTGGATATGGGCGTTGATTACGACGGTAATTTTGTCTGTAGCGGCGGTATGCGCACTCTGCCGGTCTGGACGGACGATCCAAATACGCTGTGCCAGCAGGGCGAGATGATGCAGCAACAGCAGCCGTCAGGCAATCCGTTCGATCAGTCGTCTCAGCCGCAACAGCCTGCGCAGCAACAGCCGCCGAAAGAAGAGAAGAGCGACGGCGTTGCCGGCTGGATTAAGGAGATGTTCGGCGGCAATTAATCACGGTAATAGTGCCGGGTGGCGCTGTGCTTACCCGGTCTACACCGTTACGCCCCATTACGCGCGACGTAGGCCGAATAAGGCGCTTACGTCGCCATCCGGCAAACCCTCCATAAATAACATTTCAGTCTAATTTATTAACCCTTCCTTTTCATCTGGTTGTTTCTTAACCCCTTAGTTTTCGTAGGGCCGCGTATCGCTTGCCATTGCGACGATATTTCGCCTATCATGCTGCGGTTATAATAATAATTATCGTTTACGTTATCATTCACTTTCATCAGAGATATACCAATGGCGCGTCTTAAAACTGCTCAGCCAAACTCCTCACTGCGTAAAATCGCAGTTGTAGTAGCCACAGCGGTTAGCGGCATGTCTGTCTATGCACAGGCGGCGGTTCAACCGAAAGAAGAAACCATTACCGTAACCGCAGCGCCTGTCGCGCAGGAAAGTGCCTGGGGACCGGCTCCGACCATCGCCGCGAAGCGTTCCGCCACCACCACCAAAACTGATACACCTATCGAAAAAACGCCACAGTCGGTTTCGGTGGTCACTAACGAAGAGATGCAGATGCATCAATTCCAGTCAGTAAAAGAAGCGTTGGGTTACACGCCGGGTGTAACGGTAAGCAGCCGCGGCGCTTCCAATACCTATGACTTCGTGATTATCCGTGGCTTTTCTTCCGTCGGCCTGAGCCAGAATAATTATCTGGATGGCCTGAAATTGCAGGGGAACTTCTACAACGATGCGGTTATTGATCCCTACATGCTTGAGCGTGTTGAGTTGATGCGTGGCCCAACGTCCGTTCTCTACGGTAAGAGCAACCCGGGCGGTATCATTTCGATGGTTAGCAAGCGGCCGACTACTGAGCCGCTGAAAGAAATTCAATTCAAAATGGGGACGGACAATTTGTTCCAGACCGGTTTTGATTTTAGTGATTCCCTGGATGACAACGGTGAGTTCTCATATCGTCTGACGGGACTGGCGCGTTCGACAAACGAACAGCAAAAGAGCTCTGAGTCGCAGCGCTATGCGATTGCGCCCTCTTTTACCTGGCGTCCTGATGAGAAAACGAATTTTACGTTCCTTTCTTATTTCCAGAACGAACCAGAGACTGGCTACTACGGCTGGCTGCCGAAAGAGGGAACGGTTGAACCGTTACCGAATGGTAAACGTCTGCCAACGGATTTCAACGAAGGGGCGTCAAACAACACCTATTCTCGTAACGAGAAAATGGTGGGATACAGTTTCGAGCATGGCTTCAACGACACCTTTACCGTGCGCCAGAATTTACGTTTTGTCGAAATGAAAACCGCGCAAAAAAGCGTCTATGGCACGGGGATTGCGGCGGACGGCCATACGCTTAACCGCGGTACTATCGTTGACAACGAGCGTTTACAGAATTTCAGCGTAGATACACAACTGGAAAGTAAATTCGCGACCGGCGATATTGATCATACGTTGCTGACGGGTGTCGATTTCATGCGTATGCGTAATGATATTAACGCGACGTTTGGTAGCGCGCCGTCAATCGATCTCTATAACAATTACCATCCTGAATACTTTGCTTTCGGCGGCGCTGAGCCGTACCAGATGAACGAAAGTAAACAAACAGGCCTCTATGTTCAGGATCAGGCGGAATGGAATAAGTGGGTATTTACTCTCGGCGGCCGCTATGACTGGTCTAAACAAGCGACAACGGTGCGTCAGAATTCCACTACGCCGACAGAAGGATATATTGAACGTAATGACCACCAGTTCACCTGGCGCGGTGGCGTAAACTACGTATTCGATAATGGAATTTCACCTTACTTCAGCTATAGCCAATCTTTCGAGCCAAGCGCCTTCGATTTGTGGAGCACCCCACGCGTTTCTTACAAGCCGTCAAAAGGCGAGCAATATGAAGCAGGGGTGAAATATGTACCGAAAGACATGCCGGTTGTTGTTACGGGTGCCGTTTATCAGCTGACCAAAACCAATAACCTGACCGCCGATCCAACCAACCCATTAGCGCAGGTGCCGGCAGGCGAAATTCGTGCGCGAGGTGTAGAGCTGGAAGCCAAAGCAGCATTGACGGCTAACATCAATATGACGGCGTCTTACACTTATACTGATGCTGAATACACGAAAGACACTAATCTGAAAGGGAATACGCCAGAGCAGGTGCCTGAACACATGGCGTCGTTGTGGGGCGATTACACCTTCAACGACGGTCCGTTGTCAGGTTTAACGCTGGGAACAGGCGGTCGTTTTATTGGTTCCAGTTACGGCGATCCGGCCAATAGCTTCAAGGTAGGCAGCGCAGCGGTGATGGATGCGGTCGTCAAGTACGATCTGGCGCGTTTTGGTATGGCGGGCTCCAGCATTGCGGTTAACGTTAATAATCTGCTCGACCGCGAATACGTCGCCAGCTGCTTCCAGACCTACGGCTGTTTCTGGGGCGCAGAACGTCAGGTCGTTGCAACGGCAACCTTCCGTTTCTAATTTCTTTTTGGGCACGGCTTGCCGTGCCCGTTTTACAAGTTGGCTGCGATGCAGGAAAACCACATTCATTCCGATACCACCTTTGCGCTGCGAAGCGTCGCCTTTCGTGTGCCGGGCCGCACGCTTTTACACCCTCTCTCGTTAACGTTTCCCGCAGGTCGCGTCACCGGACTTATCGGCCATAATGGTTCCGGTAAATCCACGCTGTTAAAAATGCTGGGCCGCCATCAGCCGCCTTCCGAAGGGGATATTCTGCTCGACAATCAGCCGCTGGCGAGCTGGAGCAGCAAGGCGTTTGCCCGCAAAGTTGCCTATCTGCCTCAACAATTGCCACAGGCGGAAGGAATGACGGTGCGCGAACTGGTAGCGATTGGCCGCTATCCGTGGCACGGCGCGCTGGGGCGCTTTGGCGTCGCGGACCGGGAAAAAGTAGACGAGGCGATTACGCTGGTCGGCTTAAAACCGCTGGCGCATCGTCTGGTAGACAGTCTTTCCGGCGGCGAGCGCCAGCGCGCGTGGATTGCCATGCTGGTCGCGCAGGACAGCCGTTGTCTGCTGCTGGATGAGCCGACGTCAGCGCTGGATATCGCCCATCAGGTTGACGTGCTGGCGCTGGTGCATCGTTTAAGCCAGCAGCGCGGGCTGACGGTGGTTGCGGTGCTGCACGATATCAACATGGCGGCCCGCTACTGTGATTATTTAGTCGCGCTACGCGGCGGTGAAATGATTGCGCAAGGAACGCCTGCGGAACTGATGCGCAGTGACACGCTGGAGCAGATTTACGGTATCCCGATGGGTATCCTTCCGCATCCAGCGGGCGCGGCACCTGTGAGTTTTGTGTATTAATGCGTGATTTATATCCTCTTACTCGCCGCCGTTTATTAACGGCGATGGCGCTCTCGCCGCTGCTGTGGCAAATGAATACGGCGCAGGCTGCCGCTATCGATCCCCGCCGGATTGTGGCGCTGGAGTGGCTGCCGGTTGAGCTGCTGCTGGCGCTCGGTATTACGCCTTATGGCGTGGCGGACGTGCCAAATTATAAGCTGTGGGTTAGCGAACCGCCGTTGCCGGATTCGGTGATTGATGTGGGTCTTCGTACTGAACCCAATCTCGAACTGCTGACAGAGATGAAGCCGTCGTTTATGGTCTGGTCGGCAGGTTACGGACCCTCGCCGGAAAAATTGGCGCGGATCGCGCCGGGGCGCGGGTTCGATTTTAGCGACGGCAAAAAGCCGCTGGCGGTGGCCCGACGCTCGCTGGTTGAACTGGCGCAGACGCTGAATCTGGAAGCTGCGGCAGAAAAACATCTGGCGCAATACGATCGCTTCATCGCCAGCCAGAAGCCGCATTTTATCCGCCGCGGGGGGCGTCCGTTACTGATGACGACGCTTATCGATCCACGGCATATGCTGGTGCTCGGCCCGAATTGCCTGTTCCAGGAGGTGCTGGACGAGTATGGCATTGTCAATGCCTGGCAGGGTGAAACCAACTTTTGGGGCAGTACGGCGGTCAGCATCGATCGGCTGGCGATGTATAAAGAAGCGGATGTGATCTGCTTCGATCACGGGAATAGCACCGATATGAACGCGCTGATGGCAACGCCGCTGTGGCAGGCCATGCCGTTTGTCCGCGCCGGGCGCTTTCACCGGGTGCCCGCCGTTTGGTTCTATGGCGCGACCCTCTCCACGATGCATTTTGTCCGCATCCTGGATAACGTGTTGGGAGGCAAAGCGTGAGCAGAAAACGTGAAATGCCGGATGGCGGCTTCGCCTTATCCGACCTACGGTTCGGGTGCTTTGTAGGCCGGATAAGGCGAAGCCGCCATCCGGCGTTGCTGTTATTGGCGCTGTTTGTTGCCGCCTGCTGGCTGACATGGGGTAACTTCTCCGTTGCGCTACCGCGCAGTCAGTGGCAACAGGCTATCTGGTCACCGGATATCGACATCATTGAGCAGATGATTTTTCATTACAGCCTGCTGCCAAGACTGGCGATTTCGCTGCTGGTGGGCGCGGGGCTTGGGCTGGTAGGCGTCCTGTTCCAGCAAGTATTGCGTAACCCGCTGGCGGAACCGACCACGCTGGGCGTGGCGACCGGCGCGCAATTGGGGATCACGGTGACTACGCTATGGGCGATTCCCGGCGCGCTGGCGACGCAGTTTGCCGCCCTGACGGGAGCCTGTATCGTCGGCGCGCTGGTGTTCGGCGTGGCGTGGGGCAAACGTCTGTCGCCAGTGACCCTGATCCTCGCCGGGCTGGTGGTTAGCCTCTATTGTGGCGCCATCAACCAGTTACTGGTGATTTTCCACCACGATCAGTTGCAAAGCATGTTTTTATGGAGCACCGGAACGCTGACGCAAACCGACTGGAGCGGCGTGCAGCGTCTGTGGCCGCAGTTGCTGGGCGGTGTGATGCTCACATTATTGTTGCTACGTCCTATGACGCTGATGGGGCTGGATGACGGCGTTGCGCGTAATCTGGGTCTGGCGCTGTCGTTAGCGCGTCTGGCGGCGCTGTCGCTGGCGATTGTGTTGAGCGCGCTGCTAGTCAACGCGGTGGGCATTATCGGTTTTATCGGCCTGTTTGCGCCGCTGCTGGCGAAAATGCTTGGCGCAAGACGTCTGCTGGCGCGCCTGATGCTGGCGCCGCTCATTGGGGCGCTTATTTTGTGGCTATCCGATCAGATTATCCTTTGGCTCACCCGCGTATGGATGGAGGTCTCCACCGGTTCAGTGACGGCGTTAATCGGCGCGCCGCTGCTCCTGTGGCTGCTGCCGCGGCTTAAAAGCATGAGCGCGCCGGATATGAACGCCAGCGATCGTGTGGCGGCGGAACGTCGGCATGTCCTCGCTTTTGCCGTTGCCGGTGGCGTGCTCCTGCTGCTGGCAACATGGGGCGCGCTCTCTTTTGGTCGCGATGCGCACGGCTGGACGTGGGCGAGCGGAACGCTGCTTGAAGAACTGATGCCGTGGCGCTGGCCGCGGATACTGGCGGCGTTAATGGCGGGCGTTATGCTGGCGGTGGCGGGCTGCATTATTCAGCGTCTGACCGGTAATCCAATGGCCAGTCCGGAAGTGCTGGGGATCAGTTCCGGAGCCGCGTTTGGCGTGGTGTTGATGCTGTTTTTGGTGCCGGGGAATGCCTTCGGTTGGCTACTGCCCGCCGGAAGCCTGGGCGCGGCGGCGACACTGCTGATTATTATGTTAGCCGCCGGACGCGGCGGTTTCTCGCCACAACGGATGTTGCTGGCGGGGATGGCGCTCAGCACCGCGTTTACCATGCTGCTAATGATGCTCCAGGCGAGCGGCGACCCGCGGATGGCGGAAGTGTTGACCTGGATCGCAGGATCTACCTATAACGCCACTGGCGGGCAGGTTACGCGAACCGCGATCGTGATGGTAATTTTGCTGGCAATTGTGCCATTGTGTCGCCGCTGGTTAACGATTTTGCCACTGGGCGGCGATGCCGCGCGCGCGGTGGGCATGGCGCTTACGCCGTCGCGTATCGCGCTGCTGGCGCTGGCGGCTTGTTTGACGGCAACTGCGACGATGACCATTGGGCCGCTGAGTTTCGTTGGACTGATGGCGCCGCATATTGCGCGGATGCTCGGTTTTCGCCGGACGATGCCGCATATGGTCATCTCGGCGCTGGCAGGGGGCGTTTTACTGGTCTTTGCCGACTGGTGCGGCAGGATGGCGCTATTTCCGTATCAGATCCCGGCGGGACTGCTTTCAAGCTTTATTGGCGCGCCGTACTTTATCTATTTGCTACGTAAACAGAGCCGCTGAGTTTGCCGGATGGCGGCATAAATGCCTTATCCGGCCTACGGCGTAGAATGTAGGCCGGGTAATCGTCACCCGGCAATTCATCCTTTACAATTTCGCAAACACCCGGCGCGCGGCGTCAATAGTACTATTAATGTCGTCCATGCTGTGTGCGACCGACATAAAACCCGCCTCAAACGCCGATGGCGCCAGATACACGCCTTCCTCCAGCATCAGGTGGAAGAAACGCTTAAAGCGTTCAACGTCGCACGCCATCACGTCCTGATAGCAGGTTACGCTCTCAGCGTCGGTGAAGAAAATCCCGAACATGCCGCCGACGTGGTTGACGACCAGCGGAATATTCGCTTCTTCGGCAGCTTCCAGCAAACCTTCCGCCAGACGGGTGGTGAGCTCATCCAGCGTTTCATGAATGCCGGGCTGGGCGACTTCATTCAGGCAGGCGAAACCGGCCGCCATCGCAATCGGGTTGCCGGAAAGGGTGCCCGCCTGGTAAACCGGGCCCGTCGGCGCCAGCGCATCCATTACATCGCGACGACCGCCAAACGCGCCTACCGGCATCCCGCCGCCGATGATTTTACCCAGACAGGTCAGGTCCGGCACGACGCCGTAGTAATCCTGGGCTCCGGCCAGCGCTACGCGAAAACCGGTCATCACTTCGTCGATAATCAGCAGCGCGCCGAACTCATCGCACAAGGCGCGCAGACCTGGCAGGAATTCCGGCAGCGGCGGGACGCAGTTCATATTGCCCGCCACCGGCTCGACGATGATACAGGCGATTTCCTGCGGATATTGTTCAAACGCCGCGCGCACTGACGCCAGATCGTTATAAGTGCAGGTCAGCGTATGTTTCGCGAAATCTGCCGGCACGCCCGGCGAGTTCGGCTGACCGAGCGTCAGCGCGCCAGAACCGGCTTTGACCAGCAGACAGTCTGCGTGGCCGTGGTAGCAGCCTTCGAATTTGATAATCTTATCGCGGCCAGTAAAACCACGCGCCAGGCGAATAGCGCTCATCGTCGCTTCGGTACCGGAGTTCACCATGCGCACCATGTCCATGGTCGGCACCAGGTTGGTGACCAGTTCCGCCATTTTCACTTCCATTTCGGTTGGCGCGCCGAAGCTTAAACCGCGCTCCGCAGCTTCGATCACCGCATTGCGGATAGCCGGATGGTTATGCCCCAGTACCATTGGCCCCCAGGAACCGACATAGTCGATATACGCTTTGCCATCGACATCGTACAGATACGCGCCGTCCGCTTTTTCGATAAACAGCGGGGTGCCGCCCACGCCAGTGAAGGCGCGAACAGGGGAGTTCACACCGCCGGGGATCAGCTCGCGGGCCGCGCTATAGAGATTTTCAGACTTACTCATGGAAAGATTCCTGGTTCGTAGAAAAAGTGAATACCCGCTATTCTAAGTTATTCAGAGAAGGTTATGAAAGTTTTACGCATTTGAAACAATACGATTTGCAGGGGATTTTCGCGGCGTTGGCGAGTAGAATGCCGACTTTAGATTTGTATTACCAATTAATGATCTTCTGATGAAAACAGACACTTCCACCTTTTTAGCTCAGCAAATTGTGCGTTTACGGCGCAGAGATCAGATTCGCCGGTTAATGCAGCGGGATAAAACGCCGCTGGCCATCCTGTTCATGGCGGCCGTTGTCGGCACGCTTACCGGACTGGTTGGCGTCGCCTTTGAAAAGGCGGTTTCCTGGGTACAAAACATGCGCATTGGTGCGCTGGTTCAGGTCGCGGACCATGCGTTTTTGCTTTGGCCGCTGGCCTTTATCCTTTCGGCGTTACTGGCGATGGTCGGCTACTTTTTGGTGCGAAAATTTGCGCCGGAAGCCGGCGGCTCGGGTATCCCGGAAATTGAAGGCGCGCTGGAGGAGTTACGTCCGGTGCGCTGGTGGCGCGTGTTGCCGGTGAAGTTTATCGGCGGGATGGGAACGTTGGGCGCAGGAATGGTGTTAGGGCGCGAAGGGCCAACGGTACAAATCGGGGGCAACCTGGGGCGCATGGTGCTGGATGTTTTTCGTATGCGCAGCGCCGAAGCGCGGCATACGTTGCTGGCGACCGGCGCGGCGGCGGGGCTCTCTGCGGCGTTTAACGCGCCGCTGGCGGGTATCCTGTTTATTATTGAAGAGATGCGCCCGCAGTTTCGCTACAACCTGATTTCGATTAAAGCGGTGTTTACCGGCGTCATCATGTCGAGCATTGTGTTCCGCATATTTAACGGCGAAGCGCCGATTATTGAAGTCGGCAAACTGTCTGATGCGCCGGTTAACACGCTGTGGTTATACCTTATCCTCGGTATTATTTTTGGCTGCGTCGGGCCGGTATTTAATTCGTTGGTGCTGCGTACCCAGGATATGTTTCAGCGCTTTCATGGCGGCGAAATTAAAAAATGGGTGCTTATGGGCGGCGCGATCGGCGGCCTGTGCGGTATTCTGGGGTTGATTGAGCCGGAAGCGGCAGGCGGCGGATTTAACCTTATTCCTATCGCCGCGGCAGGTAATTTTAGCGTCGGGCTACTGCTGTTCATCTTTATTACCCGGGTGGTCACGACGCTGCTTTGCTTTTCTTCCGGCGCGCCGGGGGGCATTTTCGCCCCGATGCTGGCGCTGGGAACGCTGCTTGGTACGGCCTTCGGTATGGCGGCGGCAGTGCTTTTCCCGCAGTATCACCTGGAGGCCGGTACCTTTGCGATTGCCGGGATGGGGGCGCTGATGGCGGCGTCGGTGCGCGCCCCGTTGACGGGGATTGTGCTGGTGCTGGAGATGACCGATAACTATCAGCTCATTTTGCCAATGATTATCACCTGTCTTGGCGCGACACTATTAGCCCAGTTTTTGGGCGGGAAACCGTTATACTCAACCATCCTGGCGCGCACTCTGGCGAAGCAGGATGCGGAACAGGCGGCGAAAAACCAGAATGCGCCTGCGGGCGAGAATACTTGAACGAATTACCAGGGTATTAGATAATGACTGCCAATATTGGGTGAAAATTTATCCAATTACCGATGTCGTTTGGAGCAAAATATGAGTGATGACGTAGCGCTGCCGCTGCAGTTTACCGACGCAGCAGCGAATAAAGTAAAAAGTCTTATCGCTGACGAAGATAACCCGAATCTGAAACTGCGCGTGTATATCACCGGCGGTGGTTGCAGCGGCTTCCAGTATGGTTTTACCTTTGACGATCAGGTGAACGAAGGGGATATGACCATCGAAAAACAGGGCGTTGGCCTGGTGGTTGACCCGATGAGTTTGCAGTATCTGGTGGGTGGTTCGGTGGATTATACCGAAGGTCTGGAAGGTTCCCGCTTCATTGTAACCAACCCGAATGCGAAAAGTACCTGCGGGTGTGGCTCTTCCTTCAGCATTTGATTGCTGTTCGTTGTGCCGGATGGCGACGCGAGCGTCTTATCCGGCCTACAACATCTTTCCTGTAGGCCCGATAAGCGTAGCGCCATCGGGCAAAACAATATCAACGTCCGTTTTCATCCAGTGCAAACGTCGGCAATTTCAAATGCCAGCGAATGGCCGCCAGCCGAATGAACAGCGTGACGACCATACCCATCATGCTGGCGCTTTCCAGCGGTACTGAAAACGTATAAAACGCGGTGGCGTGAACAATCCCGCCGATAATACAGGCCGTGGCATAGATTTCGGTGCGTAGGATCATGGGAATCTCGCGTGCCAGAACATCGCGAATAATCCCGCCGCCGACGCCGGTAATCACGCCCATACAGACTGCCACTAATGGCCCCGTTTCAGCGAGGAAGGCTTTATTCACCCCAATGCCGACAAACACCGCCAGCCCGACCGCATCCAGTACCGGCAACATCCATTTCGGCAGACGTCTTGGCTGGCGAACCAGCAGGATGGTCAGCATACTGGTGACCATGGCGACGACCAAATCGGTAGGATCTTTAACCCAGAATACCGGGCCGTTATCCAGCGCCATATCGCGGATTGTCCCGCCGCCGACGGCAGTAACGACGCCGAGCACCAGGACGCCGAACGGGTCCATACGTAATTTCCCGGCCAGCAACACGCCAGAGATAGCAAATACAGCCGTGCCTACAATATCCAGCCAATAGACGAGCATTGTCGAATCCCCACTGGGAGCCTGGTAAGACAGGCTCTAATTCACCTGTGAAAGCGCATTACAGAGTTGTTTTGCGGCGAGGATAATACGCGGGCTTGCGCGTTCAAACCAGTCGCTGTTAAGCGGAATAACCGGAATTTTTAGCAGGTTTCCCCAGTATTGTTCAATTTTGAGAATTTCGCCCGCTTTTCCGGCCACGATAATAGCCTGGGGATGCCTTGCCAGCACCTGCTCACGGCTGACTTGCGGCCACGGCACGCGGCTGTCAGCAAAGACGTTTTCTCCGCCGCAGGTCGTCAAAACCTGATGTTGAATAGACCCTTTACCACTGGTAAACAGAGGATTCATGCCAAACTGAAGAAAGACGCGCTTTTTAGCTTTACCGGCATACTCGGCGTTGAGCGCGGCGTACTCGTTTAGCAATGTCTGCGCTGCCTGCTGAGCCTTTTCCGGCTGCGGGCTCCAGGCGGCCAGTTGACGGAGCGTGTCGGCGATCTGTTCGATGGTTACCGCGTCCACCCACATGACCTTAATACCTAATGACGTCAGTTGGTTTACCTGGCGTTCCGCATTACCGCCGCGCCAGGCGACGACCAGATCCGGCTTCAGCGCCACAATGCGTTCCAGATTCATTCCCTGCCAGGTAGAGACCTGTTCTATTTTTTGCGCTTCGGGCGGGTAGTCGGAATAGCTGCTGACGCCAACGGGCGTAATCCCGGCGGCAAAAGCGAGCTCCGTATTGGCGGGAGAGAGGGTAATGACGCGCGGCGTAGCGTAAAGCCACACCGGGAGCGTAAGCAGCAGGGCGACCAGCGCCCTGAACATTTGCTTAGCCATGCGCCAGTTTCTGTACCAGCGTCTCGACCATCAGAGTCGACTGTTTCGCCGCCACCGCGAGGAATTCGTCAAAGCTGAGGTGCGATTGCTGATCGGCCACGTCAGAAATAGCGCGTACCACCACGAACGGCACGTTGAAGTTATAGCAGACGTGTGCGATAGCGGTGGCTTCCATCTCTACGGCGACCGCGTCGGGGAAGTTATGCCGAATTTTTGCCAGCCCGACGGAGCCGTTAATAAACGCGTCGCCGCTAACAATAAGGCCGCGTACCGCGTTCAGATTCAGCTCTCTGATGCAGGATTCTGCGGCGGCGATCAGTTTATCATCGGCCTTAAATCCGGCCGGACAGCCCGGTAATTGCCCGTATTCATAGCCGAAAGCGGTCACATCAGCGTCGTGGTAACGCGCTTCGTCAGAGACGACGATATCGCCGACCTTCAGCGTGGACGCCAGACCGCCTGCGGAACCGGTATTGATGATCACGTCCGGTTTGCAGTGCTCCAGAAGCAACGTTGCGCCCAGCGCCGCCGCGACTTTACCGATACCAGATTTCAGCAACGCCACTTCGGTGCCGTTCAACTGGCCGGTGTAAATTTCGCAGCCGCCCAGCGTAATCGTCTGACGGTTGTTAATTTTGTCACGCAGCAGCGTAACTTCTTCTTCCATTGCGCCAATGATGCCGATTTTCATAGATTTACTCGCGATAAGTCAGTTTTGAGGGCATAGTTTATCATGCGCTTATGGGGAAGCGCATTTCTCAGGCGGGGAGAGAATATGGCATCGATCGATTTCCGAAATAAAATTAACTGGCATCGTCGTTATCGTTCACCGCAGGGCGTAAAGACGGAACATGAGATCCTGCGGATTTTTGAAAGCGATCGCGGGCGGATTATCAACTCTCCGGCTATACGCCGTTTGCAGCAAAAAACGCAGGTTTTCCCGCTGGAGCGCAATGCCGCAGTACGTACTCGCCTGACGCATTCGATGGAGGTGCAGCAGGTGGGGCGTTATATCGCGAAAGAGATTTTAAGCCGCCTGAAAGAGCAAAACCGACTGGAGGAGTACGGTCTGGATGCGCTGACCGGTCCCTTTGAAAGTATTGTGGAAATGGCCTGCCTGATGCACGACATCGGTAATCCGCCGTTCGGTCATTTTGGCGAGGCGGCGATCAATGACTGGTTTCGTCAGCGGCTGCATCCGGAAGATGCGGAAAGTCAGCCGCTCACGCATGATCGCTGTGTGGTTTCCTCGCTACGGTTACAGGAAGGCGAAGAAAATCTGAACGATATTCGCCGCAAGGTACGTCAGGATATCTGCCATTTTGAAGGCAATGCACAGGGAATTCGTCTGGTACATACGCTCATGCGGATGAATCTTACCTGGGCGCAGGTTGGCGGAATTTTAAAATATACCCGTCCGGCATGGTGGCGAGGGCCGGTGCCGGATTCCCATCGCTATTTAATGAAGAAACCGGGCTATTATCTTTCTGAAGAGAAGTATATTGCGAGGTTACGTAAAGAACTGCAGTTAGCGCCTTACAGTCGCTTTCCATTAACGTGGATTATGGAAGCCGCAGATGATATTTCTTATTGTGTTGCCGATCTTGAAGACGCGGTAGAGAAAAGAATCTTTAGCGTTGAGCAGCTTTACCACCATTTATATCACGCGTGGGGCCACCATGAGAAGGATTCGCTGTTTGAGCTGGTGGTAGGAAATGCGTGGGAAAAATCACGCGCCAATACATTAAGCCGCAGTACCGAAGATCAGTTTTTTATGTATTTACGGGTAAATACATTAAATAAACTGGTGCCCTATGCCGCTCAGCGTTTTATTGATAATTTGCCGCAGATTTTTGCCGGTACCTTCAATCAGGCGTTGCTGGAAGATGCCAGCGGTTTTAGCCGCCTGCTTGAACTCTATAAGAATGTGGCGGTTGAACATGTGTTTAGCCATCCGGATGTAGAACAGCTTGAACTACAGGGATACCGGGTGATCAGCGGGTTATTAGATATCTATCAGCCGCTATTAAGTTTGTCGCTTAACGACTTTCGCGAGCTGGTGGAAAAAGAACGGTTGAAACGCTTCCCCATAGAATCGCGCTTATTTCAGAAACTTTCTACGCGCCATCGTTTGGCCTACGTGGAAGTCGTCAGTAAATTACCTACGGATTCGGCGGAGTACCCGGTACTGGAATATTATTATCGCTGTCGGTTGATTCAGGATTATATCAGCGGGATGACTGACCTTTACGCATGGGATGAATATCGGCGTTTGATGGCGGTCGAACAGTAAATGGACTTTTGTAAAGATGGACAATAAATTTTTACTTTTTCCAGAAACTTTGTTCCGGAACTTCGCGTTATAAAATGAATCTGACGTACACAGCAATTTTGCGTTACCTGTTAATCGAGATTGAAACACATGAAAAAAACCACATTAGCAATGAGTGCACTGGCTCTGAGTTTAGGTTTGGCATTGTCGCCTCTGTCTGCCACGGCGGCTGAAACGTCCTCTTCAGCAATGACTGCCCAGCAGATGCCAAGCCTGGCACCGATGCTCGAAAAAGTGATGCCATCGGTGGTCAGTATTAATGTAGAAGGTAGCACCACGGTGAATACGCCGCGTATGCCGCGTAATTTCCAGCAGTTCTTTGGCGATGACTCCCCGTTCTGCCAGGACGGTTCTCCGTTCCAGAATTCTCCGTTCTGCCAGGGCGGCGGTAACGGCGGCAACGGCGGTCAACAACAGAAATTCATGGCGCTGGGCTCCGGCGTAATTATTGACGCCGCGAAGGGCTACGTCGTTACCAACAACCACGTGGTTGATAACGCCAGCGTGATTAAAGTACAGCTTAGCGATGGACGTAAATTCGATGCTAAAGTGGTGGGCAAAGATCCACGTTCTGATATCGCGCTGATTCAAATTCAGAATCCGAAGAACCTGACGGCGATTAAGCTGGCGGACTCCGACGCGCTGCGCGTGGGGGATTATACCGTCGCTATTGGTAACCCGTTTGGTCTGGGCGAAACGGTGACGTCAGGTATCGTTTCGGCGCTGGGGCGTAGCGGCCTGAACGTAGAAAATTACGAGAACTTTATTCAGACCGACGCCGCGATTAACCGCGGTAACTCCGGCGGCGCGCTGGTGAACCTGAACGGTGAGCTGATCGGTATTAACACCGCGATTCTGGCGCCGGACGGCGGCAACATCGGTATCGGCTTCGCTATCCCCAGTAACATGGTGAAAAACCTGACGTCGCAGATGGTGGAATACGGCCAGGTGAAACGCGGCGAACTGGGGATCATGGGGACTGAGCTGAATTCCGAATTGGCGAAAGCGATGAAAGTCGACGCCCAGCGTGGCGCGTTCGTCAGCCAGGTGATGCCGAATTCGTCCGCGGCGAAAGCGGGTATCAAAGCCGGGGATGTCATTACCTCGCTGAACGGTAAACCGATCAGCAGCTTTGCGGCGCTGCGCGCTCAGGTCGGTACTATGCCGGTCGGCAGCAAAATCAGCCTCGGTCTGCTGCGTGAAGGTAAAGCGATTACGGTTAATCTGGAACTGCAGCAGAGCAGCCAGAGTCAGGTTGATTCCAGCACCATCTTCAGCGGGATTGAAGGCGCTGAAATGAGCAATAAAGGCCAGGATAAAGGCGTTGTGGTGAGCAGCGTGAAAGCGAATTCACCCGCCGCGCAAATTGGCCTCAAAAAAGGCGATGTCATTATCGGCGCTAACCAGCAGCCGGTGAAAAATATCGCCGAGCTGCGTAAGATTCTCGACAGCAAGCCGTCGGTGCTGGCGCTGAATATTCAGCGTGGTGATAGTTCTATTTATTTACTGATGCAGTAATCACCTTTGTCCCCCTTCCGCCATGGAAGGGGGCAACACTTTTCTGTGAAACCCCCCACAACTCCATACTTCTTTGCACTGTTTTGTGCATTTGCACAATGTCGAGACTTGTCATCTTCCTTATGCTTGTGCTCTGCTCACAGGAGGGATTTATGGCTGGCTGGCATCTTGATACCAAAATGGCGCAGGATATCGTGGCGCGCACTATGCGCATCATCGATACCAATATCAACGTAATGGATGCCCGCGGGCGCATTATCGGCAGCGGCGATCGGGAACGTATTGGTGAATTGCACGAAGGCGCGCTGTTAGTGCTGTCGCAGGGCCGGGTTGTGGATATCGACGACGCCGTGGCGCGACACCTGCACGGGGTGCGTCAGGGGATTAATCTTCCCTTACGCCTTGAGGGCGAAATTGTCGGCGTGATCGGCCTCACCGGCGAACCAGAGCATCTGCGTAAATATGGCGAACTGGTGTGTATGACTGCCGAAATGATGCTGGAGCAGTCGCGGTTAATGCACCTTTTGGCGCAGGATAGCCGTTTGCGCGAAGAGCTGGTGATGAACCTGATTCAGGCCGAAGAAAATACGCCGGCGCTGGTGGAATGGGCGCAGCGTTTGGGGATCGATTTGAACCAGCCACGTGTGGCGGCGGTGGTGGAAGTCGATAGCGGCCAGCTTGGCGTCGATAGCGCAATGGCGGAACTTCAGCAGTTGCAGAATGCGCTTACCACGCCGGAGCGTAACAACCTGATAGCCATTGTGTCTCTCACCGAGATGGTGGTGCTCAAACCCGCTTTAAACTCGTTTGGTCGTTGGGATGCTGAAGATCATCGTAAGCGCGTAGAGCAGCTTATCTCGCGAATGAAAGAGAATGGTCAGCTACGTTTTCGCGTGGCGCTGGGCAATTACTTTACCGGGCCGGGCAGTATTGCACGCTCATACCGCACGGCGCGCACCACGATGATGGTCGGCAAACAGCGGATGCCAGAAAGCCGCAGCTATTTTTATCAGGATTTGATGCTGCCGGTTCTGTTAGATAGCCTGCGTGGCGGCTGGCAGGCCAATGAGCTGGCGCGCCCGCTGGTAAAACTCAAAGCGATGGATAACAACGGATTATTACGTCGGACGCTGACGGCGTGGTTTCGCCATAATGTCCAGCCGCTGGCGACCTCTAAGGCGCTGTTTATTCATCGTAACACGCTGGAATATCGGCTAAATCGTATTTCGGAACTGACCGGGCTGGATTTGGGAAATTTTGACGATCGGCTGTTGCTGTATGTGGCGCTACAACTGGATGAACAGCGTTAAGTCCGGCGGCGCTTCGCTGACCAGAGCAGGGAACTTGGGCGAAGTAGTAGGCCGGATTAGGCAAAACCGCCATTCGACAACGTAATCTCACAGCGCCCGAAGACGCTGTGATGGGGTGGGGTTAATTCGTGGTCAGGCGCTGCAATCCCCGCGCCGTGACCTGCCAGATCACGTGTTGCGGCTGCGGCCAGCTTTCGCCATTGAGCGGGTTGCGGATAACCGACTGGTCTGCGCCCTCGGCATGAAAGACCTCAATCGTATAATCCTCATCCAGCCCGCAGACGTCAGTATAGCCGCCAAGCTGCACTGAACCTTTTATCGACTGACGGTAAACCACCGTACCGCGCGTATTATAAATCGTCACTGCCGCATATTCCGTTGCGAAGTCGCTATGTGGCACAATTGGGTATGCGGTAAAGATAAATTGTTGCGCACGGATGTCTATTTCCATACTGGCAAAACCATTTTCTTCCTTGCCAATAAGCTGCCAGCTGAATTTATCGCCATATAATGCGGCAGCATCGGAGGTATTTTTCTCTTCCGTTTGTTCCGGTGAGTCGACCTCCAGCCCATCGCTCACCACGCGCCAGCGGTTGTGTTTTTTCAGCGTGACGTTTTGCCCGGTCGTTTCATTGATGGCGTTGCAACGGTAAGGTTCGTCATGGAAGAGCTCAATGTACATTCCCGCTTGCAAAACAACCGTATCGCTATCGGCTGAATAGTGGGTGGTGCCATCATAATGACGGCTATAGATAACCTCGCCGGACTCCTCCTTCACCGTGAGCGTGCTGTATGTCGCGGTATAGTAGGGATGAGGCTGCCCGGCCAGTGTTTCTATTGTCATACGCTGTTGCCGATTATCGTAAGCAAGCTGGCAAAACGTTCTGTCGCCTTGTCCGCGTAACTGCAACGTCACGCCTTTACCGATGCCTTCGCCCGGCTCGCTGTTATCCGTCGGCAGCACATCAACGCTGTCGCGCATTAACGCGCTACGGGTCGGCTCTTCAATGTGGGAGAGCATCAGCCAGAGATCGTTTTTGCAAGCGGCATAAGGTTGCGCCATCAATGAAGGGCAGGCGCGGATAGCATCTGCGCGATGGATAAACATAGCCTGGAGATCTGCGGCAGGATCGTTGTTGAGCGAAAAATGATAAAGCCCTTCGCTATCAAGACGCAGTAACTGATATTTCGTCGACGAGACCAATGTCAGATAGCCCGGCGAGGCTTTCAGGCGGCCAGGCTCGGCATGATAAAGATAAAGGTGGTAGTGGTCGCTAAACGGTACCACAATTTTTTCGGTGGCGCAGTTTGTTCCGTTCATCTTACGTTCAAAAACCTTTTCGCCGCTGGCGGTTAACACCGTTATGCTGGCGTATAACGTATTCGCGAAGTAGCTGTGCGGCGTGGCTTTCGTGATGTCCAGAACTAATTGTCTGGCCTCATGATCCACGGCTAAACGGGCGAAGGGCATGTCGCCGTAGCCGAGGAAAATCAACTGCTCATTATGCGCGGCGCTGTCCTGCAAGGCGGTGAAATTAACGGTAAGCGCGTTTTCCCCTTCGCGGATAACCACATAGTCCGTGTCTGGGCGGTATTTCTGCGATCGCCCTTTGGGCAGGGTGAGATGGTAAATGCCAATGGGCAGGGGAGTTAACGTGAGCGTACTGTCGTTGACGGGCAATGTATACGTGTTGCCGGCGTTGTCGTGTAGCGTTAAGGCGCGTCCATAAAGTTGCTCCGGCTGATCGATATTCAGCGTTAGCGTGAGCGTTCCCGTTTTGTTCAGCGCCGCCAGCTCGGCGTTTTCAACCAGCCAGACAAAAGAGTCCAGTCCCAACTGCTGGCGCACGCTTTCCCATTCGCGCTCCGGCAGCAGATCGTAAAGCGGCCAGACGGGTTTTACCGCCTGTGCGGCGATCTGCTCGCGGGTGAACGCATCGACCGGTAAGCCGCACAGCTGAATAAACGGCGCGACGTCATAACCTGAGGCTGTGGCGATGGCGTCCGCCAGCAGATCGGTCAGGCGATGCTCGCAGGGCAAAAAGTTTTCGCCAGCACCCAGCGCGCGGTAGTTCTGGTTAAACACCCGGAAGGCTTCTGTTCCGCCTTTAAATAACATCAGCATCAGAAATTGCAGACGGGGTCGGACGCCCCAGGCGCTAATCGGCGTGCGATTCCGCAGATGGGTAATGAATTGCAATTCCTGCTCAGACTGCCGCCCGTAATCATAGAGCCAGCCGTCGGTATAAAGATGGTTCCCCTGGTTCAGGTTAAGCTGCTGGAAAAACGCGGCGTAAATGTTGTTCCACACCTCACCGACTGGCAGGTCGACGTCATTCATAAAGACGCCCTGATAGCCGTGACCGATTTCATGCAGAATCGTCCACTGCGTGACGACATTATCGATCCACCCCTGGCTTAATGTTGCAGCCGTTTGCGCGCACCACCAGGGGAGATAATAAGCCGCGCCGACGCCGTGTTTATCCGCTTTAATAAAATAGCGGTTAGCGACATTTTGATTAAGCGGCGAAGCAGGGTTATCGCTGAGACCAGTCCAGTCATTATAGGCGTCGATCACTCGCGTATAGTACGCATCCAGCGCGGTGATACCGGCGTTGATGACATTAGCGCGATCCGCCCAGGGCAGCAGAAAACGCACGCGGTCCAGTTCCAGTAGGGCAAAAGGCGACGCCTGTTCTTCCCAGGTCTGGAAAAAAGCGTCTTCGGATTGCCCCTTACGCCAGTGTGGCAAATTTTTATTGCTGGTTGGCTGTCGGTAGATCACCGAAAACTCGCCGCCCTGCGCAAAAAAGAGGGTATCAATAAAGGGAACGGAATCGACCGTTGTGCTGATCGTTTGCCAGTTGCCGTTCAGCGTAAGCGATTTCTCACACGCTGAGTCATTGCACAGCAGACGGAGTCTGGCGTTACCGGCGTTGTTATTTGGCTGGCGGATTTGCAGCTGCGTATTCGCTGGCAGAATAAATCCCAGCGCCTGGCGGTCGTGCTCGCGCCCCTTTTCAAATTTGATGTTATCCAGTCCGGGGGCCGCAGGCAACGAATAACATGTTAGCGTGATTTCCTGAGTCATATAACCTCCATAAATAGGGAGGATGAACATAGCTTTTTATTTTTATTAATAAATACAGCAGGATAACGAAATGATATGTATTGAGCCGCTGTGAGGCATAGTGATGAAAAATGGTGGTAGCCGTGAGGCGGATGAGAGGGAGCAGCAGCGTGAGAGGGGCCCGAAATGAAGCCCCGGCAGCTTTTTTATTTGCGGGTAAGCTTGTCCAGATCGGCTTCGATTTCACTGATCTTATTCGCGACGACGCTTTCCAGGTGGCGCAAGTCGTCGAGGATCTTACGTTTGAGATCGAGTTCTGAGCGGTCGCGCTGGCAGATTTGGTCCAGCTCGTCAATCACATAGCGTAGGTTAGGGCTAATCTCCTGTACTTCTTTATAACCCTGACCGATGCCATCGGCCACCACCGTTTTACGCTGGCGTGGATACTTAAACTTCACGCTTTTAGCAAAGAATTCACCTCTATCCTTTTGAAAATAGATTTTCAGGATATCGTTATTGGCTTCTTGCCGCAGGCTGTAACGATCGATTTCCTCAGGATTGGTAATGCCCAGACTTTTTAGATTGTCATACATAGCGGTATCCTTCATCACACTATAACTTTTGAATAATTAACGAAAAGTTGGTTTTTCGCCACCAATGGATACAAAAAAAGCGCGGTTGATCGCAGAAGACGTCTCGGCAACGTCATGAGTAAAAGGGCGGTGGTTATTGATAGTTTAAGTAATTCAACGCGATATTCCGTTTATAGAGAAAGCGTTTGAGGTCAGTGTGGAAAATTGACCGGAGGTAGTGGTCGATAACCTTGAGAGGCGGAGTCTATGTCCGGAACGTATAATGCTACTATTCGCCGGGTGGTGATTTCCGCCTGGATAGGAAACTCCATTGAATATTATGATTTTCTATTATACGGCCTGGCAAGCGCGCTGGTATTTGGCCCGCTTTTTTTCCCTGGCGCCAGCCCATTGACTGCAACGTTATCTTCTTTTGCCAGTTTCGGCGTGGGATTTATTTCCCGGCCGCTGGGCGCGCTATTTTTTGGCAACAGGGGAGATACGCTTGGGCGTAAAAATACGTTATTAATCACGTTAGGGGGGATGGGCGCGGTCACGTTTCTCATCGGTTGCCTGCCTTCTTACGCCAGTATTGGCGCGCTGGCGCCTGCCTTACTGGTTATTCTGCGCTTTCTGCAGGGATTTATGGTTGGAGGCGAATGGGGAGGCGCCATGTTAATGGTCGTGGAATATGCTGCTGGAAAGCACCGGGGGCGGTTAAGCGCGCTATCGCAAACAGGAGGACTCACGGGACAATTATTGGCGACAGGCGTATTTATAGTCGTGACCCAATTACCGAAGGAGGCGTTGTTATTGTGGGGATGGCGTATTCCTTTTCTGCTCAGTGCGCTTTTGGTGCTGCCTGGATTATATATGCGTCATCGTCTGGATGAGACGCCTGTCTTCCGTGCGTTTAAAAAGCAGCAGGCCATTAAGCATATGCAGCAAAAAGAAGAAAGGCCGGTGGTCAAAGTGGTACGAGAACAATGGCGCAGCATTTTGCTGATTATAATTCTGCGTTTTGCGGAAAGCGTTCCCTTTTTTCTTGCTACCGTCTTCGCGGTTTCCTGGGCGACGACGCAGCTTGGGATTGCCAGCCTGACTATTCTGTACATTGTAATGTTCACCTGTCTGCTGGCGTATCCCATGCACGTGCTATTTGGCATCATGTCGGATCGGCGTGGCTGCCGTCAGGTGTATATTTTCGGCGCGCTTTTTGTCGCGGCAATGGCTTTTCCCTTTTTCTGGCTGCTGGAAAGCCGTTCGCTCATACTGATGACAATGGGCTACGTTCTGCTTATTAACATTGGTCATAATTCACTGAATGCCGTGCAACCTTCTTTTTTCGCCGGACTGTTTCATCCGCCTGTACGCTACAGCGGTTCATCAATTGGCGCTCAGTTGGGGGCGGTTGTGGCAGGGGGATTCACGCCGTTTATCGCTAAAGCGTTAAGCGCAGTCTATGATAACAGTTGGACTTTGGTTGCCGGTTATGTCGTTTTGACTGCGCTGGCCTCGGCGTTTGCGGCAAAGATTGCGCCGGAAACCGTGTTACCGCATTCGCCGTAATGCAAAGGGGGGCTGTCGCCCCCGCTTTTCACTCGCTTAATCAATAGTGCGCAATAATTCGTTAATGCCCACTTTGCCACGCGTTTTGGCGTCGACTTTTTTCACGATTACCGCGCAGTACAAACTGTACTTGCCGTCTTTTGACGGCAGGTTGCCGGAAACGACCACGGAGCCCGCCGGTACGCGGCCATAGTGAACTTCACCGGTTTCGCGATCGTAGATTTTGGTGCTCTGGCCGAGGTATACCCCCATGGAAATGACGGAACCTTCTTCGACAATGACGCCTTCCACGACTTCAGAACGCGCGCCAATAAAGCAGTTGTCTTCAATGATGGTCGGGTTAGCCTGCAGCGGCTCCAGTACGCCGCCGATACCCACGCCGCCGGAAAGGTGAACATTTTTACCAATCTGCGCGCAGGAACCCACCGTCGCCCAGGTGTCAACCATGGTGCCTTCGTCAACGTAGGCGCCGATGTTAACGTAAGACGGCATCAGCACGGTGTTGCGGGCGATAAATGCGCCCTGACGAACGGCCGCAGGCGGAACGACGCGGAAGCCTTCTTTTTGAAAACGCGCTTCGTCGTAATCAGCGAATTTCATCGGGACTTTATCGAAGTAGCGGCTTTCCGCACCGTCGATAACCTGGTTATCGTTAATACGGAAAGAGAGCAGAACCGCTTTCTTCAACCACTGGTGAGTGACCCACTGACCGTCGATTTTTTCTGCGACACGCAGCGCGCCGGAATCAAGTAGAGAAATGACCTGGTTTACCGCCTCTCGGGTCACGGTATCTACATTAGCCGGCGTAATATCGGCGCGGCGCTCAAAAGCGGTCTCAATAACGTTCTGTAACTGCTGCATTGTTAAACTCTTTCATATAAATAAACACACTACCCTTTATCGTTTGGATTGAGGGCCGCTGTCAACCGTTGTTGCACCTCAAGTTGCAGCACATTATTAAGCGCGCGCCGATCCGCTGTGGCGATTATGAATAAATCTTCTACTCGTTCACCAATGGTTGTAATTCGGGCGCCATGAAGCGAAATTCCCAGATCGGCAAAAATTTGTCCGACCCTGGCCAGCAGACCAGGTTGATCGAGCGCGATCAATTCCATGAATGATTTTCTGTCAGTATGGGTGGGCAGAAAATTGACTTCCGTTTCGACCGTAAAGTGCCGTAACTTTGCCGGTTGCCGACGCGGCTGCGGCGGCTGCCAGCTACGCTGCGTAATGGTTTGTTCAAGACCGGTGCGAATAACGTCATGGCGATCCGCCGCCAGCGGGCTGCCGTCTGGTTCCAGAACGATAAACGTATCCATTGCCATGCCGTCGCGAGTGGTAAAGATCTGCGCGTCATGGACGCTTAAATTACGCCTGTCCAGCTCGGCGCAGACGGCGGCAAACAGATAGGGTCTGTCCGGACTCCAGATAAAAATTTCGGTTCCGCCGCGCGTGGCCTGCGGACTGAGCAACACTAACGGTTGGCGCAGATCGTGCTGCAATAAATGGCGTGCGTGCCAGGCGAGCTGATTTGGACTATGACGAACAAAATAGTTAGCGCGACAGCGGGTCCAGATTTTGTGCAGCGCGGCTTCATCAATATTATCCATTCGCAGCAGCGCCAGCGCCTGAAGCTGATGGTGACGCACGCGCTCACGCATATCCGGCGTATTTTGCATTCCACGTCTGAGCTGTTTTTCAGTGGCGAAGTACAGCTCGCGCAGCAGGCTCTGTTTCCAGCTATTCCACAAGGTTTCGTTGGTCGCGCAGATGTCCGCGACGGTCAGGCAGACCAGAAAACGCAGCCGTGTTTCGGTTTGCACCTCTTCGGCAAACTGCTTGATGACTTCCGGATCCTGGATGTCGCGGCGCTGGGCGGTGACCGACATCAGCAGGTGTTGGCGCACCAGCCAGGCGACCAGTTGCGTTTCGCGTGAGTTCAAACCGTGCAGTTCGGCGAAGGTGAGTACATCCTGCGCGCCCAGTACCGAATGGTCGCCGCCGCGTCCTTTCGCAATATCGTGGAACAGCGCGGCGATCAGGATCAGTTCCGGATGGGGAAGCCGCGGCCAGAGATCGACGCATAGCGGATGGCGCTGGCGCGTCTCTTCTTTCGCGAAGCTCTCCAGTTTGAGCATTACGCGGATGGTGTGTTCATCCACCGTGTATGCGTGGAACAGGTCAAACTGCATTTGTCCGACGATGTGCGACCACTGCGGCATATAAGCCCACAGTACGCTGTGGCGATGCATGGGCAGCAGGCCGCGGCTGACCGCGCCGGGATGGCGCAGCATACTCAGAAACAGAGTGCGCGCCTCCGGGATGTAACACAGCGGTTGGCTCAGGTGGCGGCGGGCGTGGCGCAAATGGCGTAACGTCGTAGAGTAGATGCCGGTGATCGCGCTATTGCGCACCATCATATAAAACATCCGCAGGATCGCTTGCGGTTCGCGGATAAACAGCGTGTCGTCACGCAGATCAATGAGCGTGCCGCGCAGTTGAAACTCATCGTCAACAGGACGTGGTTTTTCATCCGCAGGCAGCGCCAGAATCGCCTCGTCAAATAGCTGAAGCAGCATCTGATTAAGTTCGCTCACCCGACGCGTAACCCGGAAGTAGTCTTTCATCATCCGCTCAACCGGATCATTGCCCTCGCCGCTGTAGTTAAGGCGTTGAGCGACGCTTAACTGGCGGTCGAACAGCAGGCGGTTATCGTAGCGGCTGACCACCAGATGTAGCGCAAAGCGAATGCGCCACAGGATATGCAGGCACTCGTTGAGCTCCGCGCGCTCAGCCGGGGTTAAAAAGCCGAACCCCACCATCTCATCGAGCGAGGTGGCGCCGAAGTGACGTCGGGCGACCCACTGCAATGTATGGATATCGCGCAGGCCGCCGGGGCTGCTTTTAATATCCGGCTCCAGATTATAGCTGGTGCCGTGATAGCGCTGGTGGCGCTGGTTCTGCTCTTCTACTTTGGCGGCGTAAAATTTGTCGGACGGCCAAAAACCTTCGCTGAAAATATGTTTTTGCAGTGCCAGAAACAGAGCGACATCACCGATCAGCAGACGCGTTTCGATGAGGTTTGTCGCAACGGTTAAATCAGACAGACCTTCCAGCAGACACTCTTCCAGCGTACGTACGCTATGTCCGACATCCAGCTTGACGTCCCATAATAAAGTCAGCAGTTCGCCGACCTTTTGCGCCTGTTCATCGGGCAGCTTTTTGCGGCTTAAAATGAGCAGATCAATATCGGAAAGCGGATGCAGTTCGCCGCGTCCATAGCCGCCGACGGCGACCAGCGCCAGATCGGCAATCTGACCGAAACCGGCCTCAATCCACAGGCGTTGCAACAACTGGTCGATAAATTCGGTACGAGCTTCAATAAGCTGTTCAGCACAAATGCCGCTGTCAAATGCCTCGCCCAGCCAGTGTTGAAAGATGTCGATGCGGGCTTTGATACCAGCGACGGTCAGTTCAGCGCGCGGCCAGACGCCAGGGTTTTGCGGCTGGTCCGGGAGGGTGGGGAGTGCGGTATTCGCGTGCTGTTCAGGAAGAGTATTCATATGCGCCACCCATTAAAAAGCCGGATAATGGCGTGAACGCCTTATCCGGCCTACGTATTTACTCTTCATCCTTCAAGTTGCTTCTACGTTGGCTGCGCTCGTTCACTCCAGTCACGTACTTATGTACGCTCCTGAAGATTCACTCTCTTGCCGCCTTGAGGCAACTCGAATGATTTTGAGTAAAGGAGTAATTTGTAGGCCTGATAAGATGCGAAGGCATCGCCATCAGGCAAAACATTATTCGTCGTGTGTGATGATCGCCGGGATGGTGTCATCTTTACGCAGCGTCAGAATTTCACAGCCGTTTTCCGTTACCACAATAGTATGCTCGTACTGAGCAGACAAGCTGCGGTCTTTGGTTTTTACCGTCCAGCCGTCTTTCATGGTGCGGATACGGTAATCCCCGGCGTTCAGCATCGGTTCAATGGTAAAGGTCATGCCAGGCTGCAACACGACGCCGCCATCGTCTGCATCATAATGCAGCACCTGCGGTTCTTCATGGAAGCCGCGACCAATACCGTGTCCGCAGTATTCACGTACCACGGAGAAACCTTCGCCTTCGGCATATTTCTGGATGGCGGCACCAATGGTGCGCAGGCGAATGCCCGGTTTCACCATTTTGATGCCCAGATACAGGCTCTCTTGCGTGACGCGGCACAGACGCTCGCCCAGAATGGTCGGTTTGCCGACGATAAACATCTTCGAGGTATCGCCGTGGAATTCATCTTTAATCACGGTCACGTCGATGTTGACGATATCACCATCTTTCAAATGTTTAGCGTCATCCGGAATGCCGTGGCACACCACTTCATTAATAGAGATACAGACGGATTTCGGATAGCCGTGGTAGCCGAGGCAGGCGGAGATCGCGTGTTGTTCGTTAACGATGTAATCGTTACAGATACGGTCCAGTTCGCCAGTGGTGACGCCCGGTTTGATATACGGTTCGATCATTTCCAGCACTTCGGCTGCCAGACGGCCCGCGACGCGCATTTTTTCGATGTCTTCAGATGTCTTGATTGAGATAGCCATGAATTCTGTCCATCAGTGCCGATGATTTCGGCAATAATTGTGTAAGTGCTGACAATGGTATCAGTCAGGGGTGTACCCTGCCAAATTGAGAATCATTCTGAACTTCGCCTTTCGTGCCACAGGTGCGTTGGCGACATTTTTTCACCCCAGTCACTTACTGGTCGTAAGCTCCCGGGGATTCAGAAATTTGCCGCCTGCCTGTAACACGAAATTCATCGTTCAATTCAGCACTGAGTGCCAACAATTATTGGTGTCGGTGGCGTATTTGTGGTATAAAGCGCGCCGGACTTCCGATCCATTCGAAGACTACACACGATGGACGGGAGCGACAAATCTCACTTTGTGTAACAACACACACGTATCGGCACATATTCCGGGGTGCCCTTTGGGGTCGGTAATATGGGATACGTGGAGGCATAACCCCAACTTAATCTATAGAGGTTTTAAATCATGGCAACTGTTTCCATGCGCGACATGCTCAAGGCTGGTGTTCACTTTGGTCACCAGACCCGTTACTGGAACCCGAAAATGAAGCCTTTCATCTTCGGCGCGCGTAACAAAGTTCACATCATCAACCTTGAGAAAACTGTACCGATGTTCAACGAAGCTCTGGCTGAACTGAACAAGATCTCTGCTCGTAAAGGTAAAATCCTTTTCGTTGGTACTAAACGCGCTGCAAGCGAAGCGGTGAAAGAAGCTGCTAACAGCTGCGACCAGTTCTTCGTGAACCATCGCTGGCTGGGCGGTATGCTGACTAACTGGAAAACAGTTCGTCAGTCCATCAAACGTCTGAAAGACCTGGAAACTCAGTCTCAGGACGGTACTTTCGAAAAGCTGACCAAGAAAGAAGCGCTGATGCGTACTCGTGAGCTTGAGAAACTGGAAAACAGCCTGGGCGGTATCAAAGACATGGGCGGTCTGCCGGACGCTCTGTTCGTTATCGATGCTGACCACGAGCACATTGCTATCAAAGAAGCGAACAACCTGGGTATCCCGGTATTTGCTATCGTTGATACCAACTCTGATCCGGACGGCGTTGACTTCGTTATCCCGGGTAACGATGACGCAATCCGTGCTGTTAGCCTGTACCTGGGCGCTGTCGCTGCAACCGTTCGTGAAGGCCGTTCTCAGGATCTGGCTTCCCAGGCGGAAGAAAGCTTCGTAGAAGCCGAGTAATAAGGCTTGATAACTCCCTAAAATAGTTCGAGTTGCAGGAAGGCGGCAAGCTCGAGAATTCCCGGGAGCTTACATCAGTAAGTGACCGGGATGAGCGAGTGAAGGCAACGCACCTGCGGCTCGAAATATGAAGGGGAGAGCCCTTATAGACCAGGTAGTATCACGTTTGGTTAGGGGGCCTGTATATGGCCCCCTTTTTCACTTTTATATCTGTGCGGTTTGATGCCGGGCAGATCAAATCTTTCGAGGATTTTAGAATGGCTGAAATTACCGCATCCCTGGTAAAAGAGCTGCGTGAGCGTACTGGCGCAGGCATGATGGATTGCAAAAAAGCGCTGACTGAAGCGAATGGCGACATTGAGCTGGCAATCGAAAACATGCGTAAGTCCGGCGCTATCAAAGCGGCGAAAAAAGCAGGCAACGTGGCTGCTGACGGCGTAATCAAAACCAAAATCGACGGCAACGTCGCTTTCATTCTGGAAGTTAACTGCCAGACTGACTTCGTGGCTAAAGATGCTGGCTTCCAGGCATTTGCTGACAAAGTGCTGGACGCCGCTGTTGCTGGCAAAATCACTGACGTAGAAGTCCTGAAAGCGCAGTTCGAAGAAGAGCGCGTTGCTCTGGTAGCGAAAATTGGCGAGAACATCAACATTCGTCGCGTAGCTTCCCTGGAAGGCGACGTTCTGGGTTCTTACCAGCACGGTGCGCGCATCGGCGTTCTGGTTGCTGCTAAAGGCGCTGACGAAGAGCTGGTTAAACAGCTGGCGATGCACGTTGCGGCAAGCAAGCCGGAATTCGTTAAGCCGGAAGACGTGTCTGCTGACGTGGTAGAGAAAGAGTACCAGGTACAGCTGGACATCGCGATGCAGTCCGGTAAGCCGAAAGAAATCGCAGAGAAAATGGTTGAAGGCCGCATGAAGAAATTCACCGGCGAAGTTTCTCTGACTGGTCAGCCTTTCGTCATGGAACCGAGCAAATCTGTTGGCCAACTGCTGAAAGAGCACAACGCTGACGTGACTGGCTTCATCCGCTTTGAAGTGGGCGAAGGCATTGAGAAAGTCGAGACTGACTTTGCAGCAGAAGTTGCTGCGATGTCTAAGCAGTCCTGATTTTCCTGAGGAGCCGCCTGAGGGCGGCTTCTTTTTGCGCCTCTCTTGTAAAATCAGCCGACGCCTGGCGTCTGCGCTGAAATGCGACGTACAATGTCGCCGGAATTAACTCATATCAATCGTTGACAGTCTCAGGAAAGAAACATGGCTACCAATGCAAAACCCGTCTATAAACGCATTCTGCTTAAATTAAGCGGCGAAGCTCTGCAGGGTACGGAAGGCTTCGGTATTGATGCAAGCATACTGGATCGTATGGCTCAGGAGATCAAAGAACTGGTTGAACTGGGTATTCAGGTTGGTGTGGTGATTGGCGGTGGTAACCTGTTCCGTGGCGCAGGTCTGGCAAAAGCGGGGATGAACCGCGTTGTGGGCGACCACATGGGCATGTTGGCCACCGTCATGAACGGCCTGGCAATGCGTGATGCGCTTCACCGCGCCTATGTGAACGCCCGCCTGATGTCGGCAATTCCTTTAAACGGCGTATGCGACAACTACAGTTGGGCCGAGGCTATTAGCCTGCTGCGTAATAACCGTGTTGTGATTCTGTCTGCAGGTACGGGTAACCCGTTCTTCACTACCGACTCTGCGGCCTGTCTGCGCGGGATCGAAATTGAAGCGGATGTCGTACTGAAAGCGACCAAAGTGGATGGCGTATTCACTGCCGATCCGGCAAAAGATCCTTCCGCGACCATGTACGATCAGCTGACCTACAGCGAAGTGCTGGATAAAGAGCTGAAAGTGATGGATCTGGCGGCGTTCACGCTGGCTCGTGACCACAAACTGCCGATTCGTGTTTTCAACATGAACAAACCGGGCGCGCTGCGTCGTGTGGTGATGGGCGAAAAAGAAGGGACGTTAATCACGGAATAATTCCCGTGAGCGCCAAATACGGGTAAGATTCTGTTCTATTGACGGGTCTTATTACCTGGCAGAAATTAAACGAGACTATACTTAGCACATCTTTGTATTGTGTGACCGTCTGGTCTGACTGAGACTAGTTTTCAAGGATTCGTAACGTGATTAGCGATATCAGAAAAGATGCTGAAGTACGCATGGAAAAATGCGTTGAAGCGTTCAAAACCCAAATCAGCAAAGTGCGCACGGGTCGTGCTTCTCCCAGCCTGCTGGATGGTATTGTCGTAGAATACTATGGCACTCCGACCCCGCTGCGTCAGTTGGCAAGCGTAACGGTAGAAGACTCCCGTACCTTAAAAATTAACGTGTTTGACCGTTCTATGGGGCCAGCCGTTGAAAAAGCGATCATGGCGTCAGACCTCGGTTTGAATCCAAGCTCTGCGGGCACCGACATTCGCGTTCCGCTGCCGCCGCTGACCGAAGAACGTCGTAAAGATCTGACGAAAATTGTCCGTGGCGAAGCGGAGCAGGCGCGTGTCGCCGTACGTAACGTCCGCCGTGATGCGAACGATAAAGTAAAAGCTCTGCTGAAAGATAAAGCGATCAGTGAAGATGACGATCGTCGCTCTCAGGAAGAAGTACAGAAAATGACCGACGCGGCGATTAAGAAAGTTGATGCGGCGTTGGCAGATAAAGAAGCAGAACTGATGCAGTTCTGATTGATCTGTACGCAGATATAAACTCATTCCACCGCTAAACCTGGCGGATGAGTGGTGTACAAAGCGCCGCGCAGAAGACATTATCAGGTCTCCTGTGCGGCGTTTTGCTTTTTATTCCGTTTCAACACTTCTGGACGTTTCATGAAGCAATTAACCATTCTGGGCTCGACCGGCTCTATTGGTTGCAGCACACTGGACGTGGTGCGCCATAATCCTGATAGCTTCCGCGTTATCGCGCTGGTGGCGGGTAAAAATGTCGCCCGCATGGCGGAGCAGTGCCTGGAGTTCTCGCCGCGTTATGCCGTGATGGACGATACGTCGAGCGCAGAACAGCTCAAAATAATGCTTCAGCAGCATGGCAGCCGCACCGAGGTTCTGAGCGGTCAGCAGGCTGCCTGTGAGATGGCGGCGCTTGATGAGGTCGGGCATGTGATGGCGGCCATTGTGGGCGCGGCTGGTTTACTGCCGACCCTGGCAGCGATTCGCGCAGGGAAGACGATTCTGCTGGCGAATAAAGAATCGCTGGTGACCTGCGGGCGGCTGTTTATGGACGAAGTAAAACGCAGCAACGCCCGGCTTTTACCCGTCGATAGCGAACATAACGCGATTTTTCAGAGTTTGCCGCAATCTATTCAGCATAATCTGGGATACGCTGACCTTGAGCAAAATGGCGTAACGTCGATTTTGCTTACCGGGTCTGGTGGCCCGTTTCGTGAAACGCCAATGTGCGATCTGGCAGCGATGACGCCGGATCAGGCATGTCGTCATCCGAACTGGTCGATGGGGCGAAAAATCTCCGTCGACTCCGCCACCATGATGAATAAAGGTCTGGAATACATTGAAGCGCGTTGGTTATTTAATGCCAGCGCACGTCAGATGGAAGTGTTGATCCATCCGCAATCGGTCATTCATTCGATGGTGCGTTATCAGGACGGCAGCGTCCTGGCGCAGCTTGGAGAACCTGACATGCGTACGCCTATTGCGCATACGATGGCATGGCCGAATCGCGTCACGTCCGGCGCGCAGCCGCTCGATTTTTGCAAACTCAGCGCGCTGACGTTTAGCGCGCCAGATTATCAGCGTTATCCGTGCCTGAAGCTGGCTATGGAGGCGTTTGAGCAAGGTCAGGCGGCAACGACGGCGCTCAATGCGGCAAACGAAATCACCGTTGCCGCGTTTCTGGCGCAACAGATTCGTTTTACCGATATCGCCGGGCTCAATTTAGCGGTGCTGGAGAGGATGGATTTACAGGAACCGGCAAGCGTTAAGGACGTATTGCAGGTTGACGCCATCGCGCGTGAAGTAGCCAGAAAACAAGTGATACGGCTCTCACGCTGACGATTATCCCGCGACAGAAGATCGTGCTATTTGTTAGCGTTGGGCTTCGGTGATATAGTCTGCGCCACCTGATCGCAGGTTTTTGGCTTTTTTCGGTCAGGTTAGCCGTGGTTTTACACGGCTTTTTTGTGGATACACAAAATCATTCAGGACGCATCGGGACGGCAGGCGAGTACGTTCCCGGCGTGCGCAGACAGCGCATGACAGGGGCGATGACGCGCAGCCATCCGTGAAGCGAACCGAAGAGAATGTGTATAAAGGCTTCAGTATTCCTGAGTACCGCTAAATCCTTTCAGGGACAAAAAACGCGTTATGTTGTCTGCAACTCAACCAGTAAGCGAAAATTTGCCAGCGCATGGCTGCCGTCATGTTGCAATAATTATGGATGGCAATGGTCGCTGGGCGAAAAAGCAAGGGAAGATCCGGGCCTTTGGGCATAAAGCCGGGGCGAAGTCCGTCCGGCGAGCGGTCTCTTTTGCTGCCAATAACGGTATTGATGCGTTAACGCTGTATGCCTTTAGTAGTGAAAACTGGAACCGACCGGCGCAGGAAGTGAGCGCGTTAATGGAGCTGTTTGTGTGGGCGCTGGATAGCGAAGTCAAAAGCCTGCACCGCCATAACGTTCGCCTGCGTATTATCGGCGATATCAGCCGATTCAACTCACGTTTACAAGAACGTATTCGCAAATCAGAAGCGCTTACCGCCCATAATACGGGTCTAACGCTGAATATCGCTGCGAATTACGGCGGACGTTGGGATATTGTCCAGGGAGTCCGACAACTGGCGGAACAGGTGCAGGCTGGAGTGCTGCGCCCCGATCAGATTGATGAAGAGAGACTAGGCCAGCAAATCTGTATGCATGAGCTGGCGCCTGTGGATTTAGTAATTAGGACTGGGGGAGAGCATCGCATTAGTAACTTTTTGCTTTGGCAAATTGCCTATGCCGAACTTTACTTTACGGATGTTCTTTGGCCCGATTTCGATGAACAAGACTTTGAAGGTGCGCTGCATGCCTTTGCTAATCGAGAGCGTCGTTTCGGCGGTACCGAGCCTGGTGATGACAAAGCCTGATGGGGGTTGCTTTTGCTGAAGTATCGCCTGATTTCTGCTTTTGTGTTAATACCCGCGGTCATCGCTGCGCTTTTTTTATTGCCGCCGGTGGGGTTCGCCATTATTACGCTGGTTGTCTGTATGCTGGCCGCGTGGGAATGGGGACAGTTAAGCGGTTTCGCCGCGCGTTCACAGCGGGTTTGGCTGGCGGTGCTGTGTGGTCTGTTATTGGCGCTGATGCTATTTTTGTTGCCTGAGTATCATCACAACATTCGTCAACCACTGGTTGAGATGTCGCTTTGGGCATCGTTAGGATGGTGGGTTGTCGCGCTACTGCTGGTGCTATTTTATCCCGGTTCGGCGGCAATCTGGCGCAACTCAAAAACATTGCGTCTCATTTTCGGTTTGTTGACTATTGTGCCATTTTTCTGGGGCATGCTGGCGCTGCGTGCCTGGCACTATGACGAGAATCATTACAGTGGCGCAATATGGCTACTCTATGTCATGATCCTGGTCTGGGGAGCGGACTCTGGCGCGTACATGTTTGGTAAATTATTTGGCAAACATAAGCTGGCGCCGAAGGTTTCCCCGGGTAAAACCTGGCAAGGGTTTATCGGCGGGCTTGCTACGGCTGCCGTGATCTCATGGGGTTACGGTATGTGGGCGAATCTGAATGTTGCGCCTGTTATCTTGCTGATTTGCTCTGTGGTGGCGGCTCTGGCTTCTGTACTGGGCGACCTCACCGAGAGTATGTTTAAGCGCGAAGCAGGAATTAAGGATAGCGGCCACTTGATTCCAGGCCATGGCGGCATTCTGGACCGAATTGACAGCCTGACGGCTGCCGTACCGGTCTTTGCTTGCCTGTTGTTACTGGTGTTCAGGACGCTCTAACGGAAGGTTTTATGCTGAGTATTCTCTGGAATCTGGCTGCATTCATCATCGCACTGGGCGTGCTGATCACTGTGCATGAATTTGGTCATTTCTGGGTTGCCCGGCGCTGCGGTGTGCGAGTTGAGCGCTTTTCCATCGGCTTTGGCAAAGCGCTCTGGCGTCGTACCGATCGGTACGGCACCGAGTATGTCATCGCCCTGATCCCGCTGGGCGGCTACGTCAAAATGCTGGATGAACGCGCCGAACCGGTAGCGCCGGAATTGCGTCGTCACGCCTTCAATAACAAAACGGTGGGCCAGCGCGCCGCAATTATTGCCGCAGGTCCGGTTGCGAACTTCATTTTTGCTATCTTTGCTTACTGGCTGGTCTTTATCATCGGCGTCCCTGGCGTTCGTCCGGTCATTGGCGAAATAACGCCCAACTCGATTGCTGCGCAGGCGCAAATTGCGCCTGGTACGGAACTTAAAGCTGTTGATGGTATCGAAACCCCTGATTGGGATGCCGTGCGTTTACAACTGGTGTCCAAAATTGGCGATCAGCAGACGACGGTGAGCGTCGCGCCGTTTGGCAGCGACCAGCGGCAGGACAAAACGCTTGATTTACGTCACTGGGCATTTGAGCCTGATAAGCAAGATCCTGTATCTTCTTTAGGGATTCGGCCCCGCGGGCCACAGATTGAACCGGTACTGTCAGAAGTGCAGGCGAATTCCGCAGCCAGTAAAGCGGGTTTGCAAGCGGGCGACAGGATCGTTAAAGTCGATGGTCAGCCGTTAACGCAGTGGATGAAATTCGTGACGTTTGTACGCGATAATCCCGGTAAGCCGTTAGCGTTAGAGATTGAAAGGCAGGGGAGCGCCTTGTCGTTGACGTTAACGCCGGATACGAAATCGGTTAACGGAAAGGCGGAAGGGTTTGCAGGCGTGGTGCCTAAAATTATTCCTCTGCCGGAAGAGTACAAGACTATACGCCAGTATGGGCCTTTTAGCGCCATCCTCGAAGCCACGGATAAGACGTGGCAGTTGATGAAGCTGACGGTCAGTATGCTGGGTAAATTGATAACCGGTGATGTGAAACTGAACAACCTCAGTGGGCCGATTTCTATCGCTCAGGGGGCTGGGATGTCAGCGGAGTTCGGGGTGATTTATTACCTGATGTTCCTTGCGCTAATCAGCGTGAACTTAGGGATAATCAACCTGTTTCCGCTGCCCGTTCTTGACGGGGGTCATCTGCTGTTCCTGGCGATTGAAAAGCTTAAGGGCGGGCCGGTATCCGAGCGGGTTCAAGACTTTAGTTATCGCATTGGCTCGATTTTGCTGGTGTTGTTAATGGGGCTTGCACTTTTCAATGATTTCTCTCGGTTGTAAGAGAGTTAGTTAGGAAGAACGCATAATAACGATGGCGATGAAAAAGTTGCTCATAGCGTCGCTGCTGTTCAGCAGCGCCACCGTATACGGTGCTGAAGGGTTCGTAGTGAAGGACATTCATTTCGAAGGCCTGCAGCGAGTCGCCGTTGGTGCGGCTCTCCTCAGTATGCCGGTGCGCACAGGCGACACGGTTAATGATGAAGATATCAGTAACACCATTCGCGCTCTGTTCGCCACCGGCAACTTTGAGGACGTCCGCGTCCTGCGCGATGGTAATACCCTTCTGGTTCAGGTAAAAGAACGTCCGACCATTGCCAGCATCACTTTCTCCGGGAACAAGTCGGTGAAAGATGACATGCTCAAGCAAAACCTCGAAGCGTCTGGCGTACGTGTTGGCGAGTCTCTGGATCGCACCACGCTGTCTGATATCGAAAAAGGTCTGGAAGACTTTTACTATAGCGTAGGTAAATACAGCGCCAGCGTTAAGGCGGTCGTCACGCCGCTGCCGCGCAACCGTGTTGATCTTAAACTGGTGTTCCAGGAGGGCGTATCGGCGAAGATCCAACAGATCAACATCGTCGGTAACCATGCCTTTAGCACCGAAGAACTCATTTCTCATTTCCAGTTGCGTGACGAAGTGCCGTGGTGGAACGTCGTCGGCGATCGTAAATACCAGAAACAGAAGCTGGCGGGCGACCTTGAAACCTTGCGCAGCTACTATCTGGATCGCGGCTACGCGCGTTTCAATATTGACTCCACGCAAGTGAGTCTGACGCCGGATAAGAAAGGGATCTACATCACCGTCAATATCACCGAAGGCGATCAGTACAAGCTTTCCGGGGTTCAGGTAAGCGGTAACCTGGCCGGACATTCCGCTGAAATTGAGAACCTGACGAAAATTGAACCGGGCGAGCTCTATAACGGCACCAAAGTGACCAAAATGGAAGATGACATCAAAAAGCTTCTGGGTCGCTATGGTTACGCCTATCCGCGCGTGCAGTCACAGCCTGAAATTAACGATGCTGACAAAACCGTAAAACTGCGCGTGAACGTCGATGCGGGCAACCGTTTCTACGTGCGTAAGATCCGCTTTGAAGGCAACGATACCTCAAAAGATTCCGTTCTGCGCCGTGAAATGCGCCAGATGGAAGGGGCGTGGCTGGGCAGCGACCTGGTTGACCAGGGTAAAGAGCGTCTGAACCGTCTCGGCTTCTTTGAAACCGTCGACACCGACACGCAGCGCGTTCCGGGTAGCCCGGATCAGGTTGATGTGGTGTACAAGGTGAAAGAGCGTAATACCGGTAGCTTCAACTTCGGTATCGGTTACGGTACAGAAAGCGGCGTGAGCTTCCAGGCCGGCGTTCAGCAGGACAACTGGTTAGGTACCGGTTATTCCGTGGGGATTAACGGCACCAAAAACGACTACCAGACCTACAGCGAACTGTCCGTTACTAACCCATACTTTACCGTTGACGGCGTGAGCCTCGGTGGTCGTATCTTCTATAACGACTTCCAGGCGGACGATGCGGATCTATCCGACTATACCAACAAGAGTTACGGTACGGATGTGACGCTTGGCTTCCCCATCAACGAGTACAACACGTTGCGTGCTGGTTTAGGGTATGTGCATAACTCCCTGTCCAATATGGAACCGCAGGTTGCAATGTGGCGTTATCTGGCATCAATGGGTCAGTATCCGAGTACTAATGATCAGGATAATAGTTTTAGCACTGATGACTTCACCTTTAACTACGGCTGGACCTACAACAAACTAGACCGTGGTTACTTCCCGACGGAAGGTACGCGTATCAACCTGACGGGTAAGGTGACGATTCCGGGATCGGATAACGAATACTATAAAGCGACGTTGGATACCGCGACCTATGTACCGATCGATAACGATCATAAGTGGGTCATTCTGGGCCGTACCCGCTTTGGTTATGGCGATGGTTTAGGCGGTAAAGAAATGCCGTTCTATGAGAACTTCTATGCCGGTGGTTCCAGTACCGTTCGTGGCTTCCAGTCCAATACCATTGGTCCTAAGGCGGTCTATTATCCCTATAACCCTAAAAATTACGATGCTGATGAAGACTACGATTGCGCGACGCAGGACGGCGCAAAAGATATGTGTAAGTCGGATGATGCGGTAGGGGGGAACGCGATGGCGGTCGCCAGCCTGGAATTTATCACGCCGACGCCGTTTATCAGCGAGAAATATGCTAATTCGGTCCGTACTTCTTTCTTCTGGGATATGGGGACCGTCTGGGATACTAACTGGGATTCCAGCCAGTATTCTGGTTATCCGGACTACAGCGATCCGAGCAACATCCGTATGTCCGCGGGTATCGCATTACAATGGATGTCCCCATTGGGGCCGTTGGTCTTCTCCTACGCCCAGCCGTTTAAAAAGTACGATGGAGACAAAGCCGAGCAGTTCCAGTTTAACATTGGTAAAACCTGGTAATTGTTCACTGCAAAGGAATGCATTGGTAGTGTAGCGATGACTTTTGGCGATGCCCCCAGGGATCGCCAGGCCACGCAAAGAGCTGTACCTTCGGGTGCAAATGGGATGGTAAGGAGTTTATTGTGAAAAAGTGGTTATTAGCTGCAGGTCTTGGTTTGGCGATGGTAACGTCCGCACAGGCTGCTGACAAAATTGCAATCGTCAACATGGGTAATCTGTTCCAACAGGTTGCGCAGAAGACGGGTGTATCCAATACACTGGAAAACGAATTTAAAGGCCGTGCGGCTGAACTGCAAAAAATGGAAACTGATCTGCAATCTAAAATGCAGCGTCTGCAATCCATGAAAGCAGGTAGCGATCGTACTAAGCTGGAAAAAGACGTGATGTCTCAGCGCCAGACTTTCGCGCAAAAAGCGCAGGCTTTTGAGAAAGATCGCGCTCGTCGTTCCAACGAAGAACGCAACAAACTGGTGACTCGTATCCAGACTGCAGTGAAAAAAGTGGCTAACGACCAGAGTATAGATCTGGTGGTAGACGCAAACACCGTTGCTTACAACAGCAGCGATGTGAAAGACATCACCGCTGACGTACTGAAACAGGTTAAATAAGTAATGCCTTCAATTCGACTGGCTGACTTAGCAGAACAGTTGGATGCAGAATTACACGGTGATGGCGATATCGTCATCACCGGCGTTGCGTCCATGCAATCTGCAACAACAGGCCACATTACGTTTATGGTAAATCCTAAGTACCGTGAACACTTAGGTTTATGCCAGGCTTCTGCGGTTGTCATGACGCAGGACGATCTTCCTTTTGCTAAGAGCGCGGCGCTGGTAGTTAAAAATCCCTACCTGACCTACGCGCGCATGGCGCAAATTTTAGATACTACGCCGCAGCCCGCGCAGAATATCGCGCCAAGCGCCGTGATTGATGCGACGGCAACGCTGGGTAGCAATGTTTCAGTCGGCGCGAATGCGGTGATTGAATCTGGCGTACAACTGGGCGATAACGTGGTTATCGGCGCAGGCTGTTTCGTCGGAAAAAATAGCAAAATCGGGGCGGGTTCACGCTTGTGGGCGAACGTAACGATTTACCACGACATTCAGATCGGTGAGAATTGCCTGATCCAGTCCAGTACGGTGATCGGCGCGGACGGTTTTGGCTACGCTAACGATCGTGGCAACTGGGTGAAGATCCCACAACTGGGCCGGGTCATTATTGGCGATCGTGTCGAGATCGGCGCTTGTACCACCATTGACCGTGGCGCGTTGGATGATACTGTTATTGGCAATGGCGTGATTATTGATAATCAGTGCCAGATTGCACATAACGTCGTGATTGGCGACAATACGGCAGTTGCCGGTGGCGTCATTATGGCGGGTAGCCTGAAGATTGGCCGTTACTGCATGATTGGCGGCGCCAGCGTGATCAATGGGCATATGGAAATATGCGACAAAGTCACGGTAACTGGCATGGGTATGGTGATGCGTCCCATCACGGAGCCGGGCGTCTACTCCTCAGGCATTCCGCTGCAACCTAACAAAGTATGGCGTAAAACTGCTGCACTGGTGATGAACATTGATGATATGAGCAAGCGTCTCAAAGCGATTGAGCGCAAGGTTAATCAACAAGACTAACGTTCCGCCTTGTAGTTGCCATTCTTTTCCGGCCTGTCACATTCATACGATTGCGGCAGGCCGTGTTATTATTGCCTTTTTGTATATTTGGACAGGAAGAGTATTTTGACTACTAACACTCATACTCTGCAGATTGAAGAGATTTTAGAGCTTCTGCCGCACCGTTTTCCGTTTTTACTGGTCGATCGCGTGCTGGACTTTGAAGAAGGTCGTTTTCTGCGTGCGGTGAAAAATGTCTCCGTCAACGAGCCGTTTTTCCAGGGACACTTCCCGGGCAAACCGATTTTGCCAGGCGTGCTGATTCTGGAAGCGATGGCGCAGGCAACCGGTATTCTGGCGTTTAAAAGCGTTGGTAAACTGGAACCTGGCGAACTGTATTATTTCGCGGGTATTGATGAAGCGCGCTTTAAGCGTCCGGTGGTGCCAGGCGATCAGATGATCATGGAAGTCACTTTCGAGAAAACGCGCCGTGGCCTGACCCGCTTTAAAGGGGTTGCGCTGGTCGACGGTAAAGTTGTGTGCGAAGCAACCATGATGTGTGCTCGTAGCCGGGAGGCCTGATTCGTGATTGATAAATCCGCCTTTATTCATCCTACCGCCATTGTGGAAGACGGCGCTGTAATTGGCGCTAATGCCCACATTGGTCCCTTTTGTATTGTTGGGCCGCAGGTCGAAATTGGTGAGGGAACCGTACTGAAGTCTCATGTGGTCGTGAATGGTCAAACCAAAATCGGCCGCGACAACGAGATTTATCAGTTTGCCTCTATCGGTGAAGTGAACCAGGATCTGAAATATGCGGGTGAGCCGACCCGTGTGGAAATTGGCGATCGTAACCGCATCCGCGAAAGCGTCACCATTCATCGTGGAACAGTGCAGGGCGGTGGGTTGACGAAGGTGGGTAGCGATAACCTGCTGATGATCAATGCGCATGTCGCACATGATTGTACGGTAGGTAATCGCTGTATCCTCGCCAACAACGCCACGCTGGCGGGGCACGTATCAGTCGATGATTTTGCGATCATCGGCGGTATGACGGCAGTTCATCAATTCTGCATTATCGGTGCGCATGTGATGGTCGGCGGCTGCTCCGGCGTGGCTCAGGATGTCCCTCCGTATGTGATTGCGCAGGGTAACCATGCGACGCCGTTCGGGGTAAATATCGAAGGGCTGAAGCGTCGCGGCTTTAGCCGTGAAGGGCTGGTGGCGATTCGTAATGCCTACAAACTGTTGTACCGCAGTGGTAAAACGCTCGACGAAGCGAAGCTGGAAATCGCTGAACTTGCTGAAAAGCATCCGGAAGTGAAGGCGTTTACCGAGTTCTTTGAGCGTTCAACGCGCGGTCCGATTCGTTAATGGCGGCACAGCGTCCTTTAACGATTGCCCTGGTCGCCGGTGAAACGTCCGGCGATATTCTTGGCGCAGGCTTAATTCGTGCGCTGAAAGCGCGCGTACCCAACGCCCGCTTTGTGGGCGTTGCGGGGCCGCGTATGCAGGCCGAAGGGTGTGAAGCCTGGTACGAAATGGAAGAGCTGGCGGTCATGGGCATTGTTGAAGTGCTCGGTCGTTTACGCCGTTTGTTGCATATCCGCGCCGATCTGACCCGCCGTTTTACCGAACTCAAGCCCGATGTCTTTGTCGGGATTGATGCCCCTGACTTCAACATTACCCTCGAAGGTAATCTGAAAAAGCAAGGGATTAAGACCATTCATTATGTCAGCCCGTCTGTTTGGGCCTGGCGACAGAAACGCGTTTTCAAAATAGGCAGATCCACCCATATGGTGTTGGCTTTTCTGCCTTTCGAAAAAGCGTTTTACGATAAATTTAACGTCCCGTGCCGCTTTATCGGTCACACCATGGCGGATGCAATGCCGCTGGACCCGGATAAAAATGCGGCGCGCGACGTGCTGGGTATCCCGCATGACGCCCATTGTCTGGCGCTACTGCCAGGCAGCCGTGGCGCGGAAGTGGAAATGCTCAGCGCCGACTTCCTGAAAACCGCACAATTGCTGCGACAGCGCTATCCCGATCTGGAAGTGGTCGTGCCGCTGGTGAACGCGAAACGCCGCGAGCAGTTTGAAAAAATTAAAGCGGAGGTTGCGCCGGATCTCGCCGTTCATTTGCTGGACGGCATGGCGCGCGAGGCGATGATCGCCAGCGACGCGGCTCTGCTGGCCTCGGGTACGGCGGCACTGGAGTGTATGCTGGCAAAATGCCCGATGGTAGTGGGGTATCGTATGAAGCCCTTCACTTTCTGGCTGGCGAAACGTCTGGTAAAAACGGAGTATGTGTCTTTGCCTAACCTGCTGGCGGGAAGAGAATTAGTCAAAGAGCTGTTGCAGGAAGAGTGCGAACCGCAAAAACTCGCCGAAGCGCTGTTGCCGCTACTGGCGAACGGTAAAACCAGCCATGCGATGCACGACACCTTCCGTGAATTGCATCAGCAGATCCGCTGTAATGCCGATGAGCAGGCGGCAGATGCCGTCCTGGAGTTAGCACAATGATCGAATTTGTTTATCCACACACCCATTTAGTGGCGGGTGTGGATGAAGTGGGCCGTGGCCCGCTGGTGGGCGCCGTAGTGACCGCCGCCGTGATCCTCGATCCGGCTCGTCCGATCGTCGGTCTGAATGATTCCAAAAAATTGTCTGAAAAGCGTCGTCTGTCATTGTATGACGAGATTAAAGAAAAGGCGTTAAGCTGGAGTCTGGGACGCGCGGAAGCGCATGAAATTGATGAGCTGAATATTTTGCATGCCACCATGCTCGCCATGCAGCGCGCTGTCGCTGGTCTGCATATTGCGCCAGAATATGTGCTGATCGACGGCAATCGCTGTCCGGCGCTGCCTGTGCCGTCAATGGCCGTGGTGAAAGGCGACAGCCGCGTGGCGGAGATTAGTGCGGCGTCTATTCTGGCGAAAGTCACCCGCGACGCAGAAATGGCGGCGCTGGATATCGTTTTTCCTCAGTATGGCTTTGCGCAGCACAAAGGCTATCCAACCGCTTTTCATCTGGAAAAGTTGGCACAGTATGGCGCGACGGCGCACCACCGACGCAGTTTTGCGCCTGTTAAACGCGCTCTGGGACTTGTGTCCTGATTCTTGTATCGAGAAATCTGAAGATGTCTGAACCACGTTTCGTTCACCTGCGGGTGCACAGCGACTACTCTATGATCGATGGGCTGGCGAAGACCGGGCCGCTGGTGAAAAAGGCGGCCTCATTAGGTATGCCTGCGCTGGCGATCACCGATTTTACCAACCTCTGCGGTCTGGTGAAGTTCTACGGAGCGGGTCATGGCGCGGGCATTAAACCCATCGTCGGGGCGGACTTTAACGTTCACAACGAACTGCTGGGAGATGAGCTGACTCATCTGACGGTACTGGCGGCGAATAATACGGGATACCAGAACTTGACGTTGCTGATCTCGAAAGCGTATCAGCGCGGCTACGGCGCGGCAGGCCCGATTATTGAGCGCGACTGGCTGGTAGAGCTTAAAGAAGGTTTGATCCTGCTTTCCGGCGGGCGCATGGGCGACGTAGGCCGCTGTCTGCTACGCGGCAACCAGGCGCTGGTGGAGGAGTGCGTTGCTTTCTATGAAGCGCATTTTCCCGATCGCTACTTCCTGGAACTGATCCGTACCGGCAGACAGGATGAAGAGACCTATCTCCATGCTGCGGTTGAACTGGCTGAGGCACGTGGTTTGCCGGTTGTCGCGACAAACGATGTCCGTTTTCTTGAAAGCGATGATTTTGACGCCCATGAAATTCGTGTCGCGATCCACGACGGTTTCACGCTTGACGATCCTAAGCGTCCGCGCAATTACTCGCCGCAGCAATATATGCGCAGCATCGATGAGATGTGCGAACTGTTCGCCGATATTCCGGAGGCGCTGGAAAATACGGTGGAGATTGCCAAACGCTGCAACGTAACGGTGCGTCTGGGTGAATATTTCCTGCCGCAGTTCCCGACCGGCGATATGACCACCGAAGATTATCTGGTCAAAAAATCGAAAGAGGGGCTGGAAGAGCGTCTGGCTTTCCTGTTTCCGGACGAAGAAGAGCGCAAAAAGCGTCGCCCGGAATATGACGAGCGTCTGGATATTGAACTACAGGTTATCAACCAGATGGGGTTCCCTGGCTACTTCCTCATCGTGATGGAGTTTATCCAGTGGTCAAAAGATAACGGCGTGCCGGTAGGGCCGGGACGTGGCTCCGGGGCCGGTTCGCTGGTGGCCTACGCGCTGAAAATTACCGACCTTGATCCGCTGGAATTTGACCTGCTGTTCGAACGTTTCCTGAACCCGGAACGTGTCTCGATGCCTGACTTCGACGTTGACTTCTGTATGGAGAAACGCGACCAGGTGATTGAGCACGTCGCAGACATGTACGGGCGTGATGCGGTATCGCAAATTATCACCTTCGGTACGATGGCGGCGAAAGCCGTTATCCGCGATGTGGGACGCGTGCTGGGGCATCCGTACGGTTTTGTCGATCGTATCTCGAAGCTGGTGCCGCCCGATCCGGGCATGACGCTGGCAAAAGCCTTTGAAGCGGAACCGCAACTGCCGGAAATTTACGAGGCGGATGAAGAGGTCAGAGCGCTGATCGATATGGCGCGTAAGCTTGAAGGCGTCACGCGTAACGCCGGTAAACACGCTGGCGGCGTGGTCATCGCGCCGACCAAAATTACCGACTTTGCGCCGCTGTACTGCGATGAAGAGGGCAAGCATCCGGTTACCCAGTTTGATAAAAGCGACGTGGAATATGCCGGGCTGGTGAAGTTCGACTTCCTCGGTTTGCGTACGCTGACCATCATCAACTGGGCGCTGGAGATGATCAACAAGCGGCGCGAGAAAAACGGCGAGCCGCCGCTGGATATCGCCGCCATTCCGCTGGACGATAAAAAAAGCTTCGACATGCTGCAGCGCTCGGAAACCACGGCGGTCTTCCAGCTTGAATCGCGCGGCATGAAAGATCTGATCAAACGTCTGCAGCCGGACTGCTTTGAAGATATGATCGCGCTTGTGGCCCTGTTCCGTCCCGGCCCGTTGCAGTCAGGGATGGTAGATAACTTTATCGACCGTAAGCACGGTCGTGAAGAACTCTCTTACCCGGACGTTCAGTGGCAGCATGAAAGCCTGAAGCCGGTACTGGAGCCGACTTACGGCATCATTCTGTATCAGGAACAGGTGATGCAGATTGCCCAGGTACTTTCCGGGTATACTCTCGGCGGCGCGGATATGCTGCGTCGTGCGATGGGTAAGAAAAAGCCGGAAGAGATGGCCAAACAGCGTTCCGTTTTTGAAGAGGGCGCGAAAAAGAACGGTATCGACGGCGAACTGGCGATGAAAATCTTTGACCTGGTGGAGAAATTCGCCGGTTACGGGTTTAACAAATCGCACTCCGCCGCTTATGCGCTGGTTTCTTATCAGACGCTATGGCTAAAGGCGCACTATCCGGCTGAATTTATGGCGGCGGTGATGACTGCCGATATGGACAACACCGAGAAGGTCGTCGGCCTGGTGGACGAGTGCTGGCGGATGGGACTGAAAATTCTGCCGCCGGATATTAACTCCGGATTGTACCATTTCCACGTTAACGATGAGGGCGAGATCGTCTACGGCATCGGCGCGATCAAAGGCGTCGGCGAAGGGCCGATCGAAGCGATCATCGACGCGCGTAATCAGGGCGGCTATTTCCGCGAACTGTTTGATCTGTGCGCGCGGACCGACACGAAAAAGCTCAACCGCCGGGTGCTGGAAAAGCTGATCATGTCCGGGGCGTTCGACCGCCTGGGGCCGCACCGCGCCGCGCTGATGAACTCATTGGGCGATGCGCTGAAAGCCGCCGACCAGCACGCCAAAGCGGAAGCTATCGGTCAGGCGGATATGTTCGGCGTACTGGCGGAAGAGCCGGAGCAAATCGAGCAATCCTATGCCAGCTGCCAGCCGTGGCCGGAGCAGGTGGTGTTAGATGGGGAACGTGAAACGTTGGGGCTGTACCTGACGGGCCACCCCATCAATCAGTATTTAAAAGAAATTGAGCGCTATGTCGGCGGGGTAAGGCTCAAAGACATGCATCCGACAGAACGTGGTAAAGTCACCACGGCTGCGGGGCTCGTGATTGCCGCAAGGGTTATGGTCACCAAGCGCGGCAATCGTATCGGCATCTGTACGCTGGATGACCGTTCCGGGCGTCTGGAAGTGATGTTATTTACCGACGCGCTGGATAAATACCAGCAGTTGCTGGAAAAAGACCGCATACTTATCGTCAGCGGACAGGTCAGCTTTGATGACTTCAGCGGGGGGCTTAAAATGACCGCCCGCGAAGTGATGGATATTGACGAAGCTCGCGAAAAATACGCTCGCGGGCTTGCTATCTCGCTGACGGACAGGCAAATTGATGACCAGCTTTTAAACCGACTCCGTCAGTCTCTGGAACCCCACCGCTCGGGGACCATTCCAGTACATCTCTACTATCAGAGGGCGGATGCGCGTGCGCGGCTGCGTTTTGGCGCAACGTGGCGTGTCTCTCCGAGCGATCGTTTACTTAACGATCTGCGTGGCCTCATTGGTTCGGAGCAGGTGGAACTGGAGTTTGACTAATACAGGAATACTATGAGTCTGAATTTCCTTGATTTTGAACAGCCGATAGCAGAGCTGGAAGCGAAAATCGATTCTCTGACTGCGGTAAGCCGCCAGGATGAGAAACTGGATATTAATATCGATGAAGAAGTCCATCGCCTGCGCGAAAAAAGCGTAGAACTGACGCGCAAAATCTTCGCCGATCTCGGCGCATGGCAGGTAGCCCAACTGGCGCGCCATCCGCAGCGTCCGTACACCCTGGATTATGTCCGTCTGGCGTTTGATGAGTTTGATGAGCTGGCGGGCGATCGCGCCTATGCGGATGACAAAGCCATCGTCGGCGGTATCGCGCGTCTGGAAGGGCGACCGGTGATGATCATTGGTCATCAGAAGGGTCGTGAAACCAAAGAAAAAATTCGTCGTAACTTTGGCATGCCTGCGCCGGAAGGCTACCGCAAAGCGCTGCGCCTGATGGAAATGGCTGAACGCTTCAACATGCCGATTATCACCTTCATCGACACCCCGGGCGCTTACCCTGGCGTGGGCGCGGAAGAGCGTGGTCAGTCTGAAGCTATCGCCCGCAACCTGCGTGAGATGTCTCGTCTGAACGTACCGGTCATCTGCACCGTGATTGGCGAAGGCGGCTCCGGCGGCGCATTGGCGATTGGCGTGGGTGATAAAGTGAATATGCTGCAATACAGCACCTATTCCGTTATCTCCCCGGAAGGTTGCGCCTCTATTTTGTGGAAGAGCGCCGACAAAGCGCCATTGGCTGCTGAAGCGATGGGCATCATCGCGCCGCGTCTGAAAGAGCTGAAGCTAATCGATTCCATCATTCCGGAGCCGCTGGGCGGCGCGCACCGTAATCCGGAAGCGATGGCGGCGTCGCTAAAAGCGCAACTGCTGGAAGATTTAGCCGATCTCGATGTGTTAAGCACCGATGATTTAAAAAACCGTCGTTACCAGCGTTTGATGAGCTACGGTTACGCCTAATCATTTACCTCATTTTTCCCAGGAGGCCGGATAATCCGGCCTCTTTTTTTTGGACGAGGAAAAATGAGACGCCGATGAGTTGATGTGATTAAACGCAACGGCATGTTCTCCCTGACACTGTAGCAACTGCCAGGCGTGTGGCCAGGGCAGGCAGTGAACTACCCTTCAAGGAGAAAATTATGGGATTGCAAAAAACACTGGCGCTCAGCGCCGTGGCGGCAGGGATCATGTTGAGCTTATCCGGTGCGCAGGCCGCGCCGCTGCTTAGCAGTAGTGAGCCAATGACCATCAACGCCAGCGATCTGGCGGCGAAAGAGAAAGCGCTGACGGATTTTCCGTTAATGGAGGCAGTGAAATCCTCTATCCAGACGTTGGATAACAGCGCGGTCGAACAAATCGAACCGGGGCGCGCCGCTAACCCGGCAAACGTAAAACGCGTTGAAAGTATTCTGAAAGAGGCCGACTGGGATTATCTGTTCCCGATGCGCGCACCGGAATACACTTACTCTAACTTCCTGAAAGCGATAGGTAAATTCCCGGCGGTTTGTGGTACCTACACCGATGGACGCGATAGCGACGCTATCTGCCGTAAAACCCTGGCTACTATGTTTGCGCATTTTGCCCAGGAGACGGGCGGTCACGAAAGCTGGCGTGACATTCCGGAATGGCGTCAGGCGCTGGTCTATCTGCGCGAAGTCGGCTGGACAGAAGGGCAGAAAGGCGGCTACAACGGCGAATGTAACCCGGATGTATGGCAGGGCCAGACCTGGCCGTGCGGTAAAGATAAGGACGGCGATTTCCTCAGCTATTTTGGTCGCGGGGCAAAACAGCTTTCTTATAACTACAACTATGGGCCTTTCTCTGACGCGATGTATGGTGACGTTCGCCCTCTGCTGGATAAACCCGAGCTGGTGGCGGATACCTGGATGAACCTGGCGAGCGCCGTCTTCTTCTTTGTGTATCCGCAGCCGCCGAAGCCGTCTATGCTACATGTGATTGACGGTACCTGGCAGCCAAACGATCGCGATAAAACAAACGGCCTGGTATCAGGTTTCGGCGTCACCATTCAGATCATCAATGGCGGCGTGGAGTGCGGCGGCGCAGATGAGAATGCGCAGTCGCTTAACCGTATCGCCTACTACAAAGAGTTTGCCAACTACCTGAAAGTGCCGGTGCCGGCTGACGAAGTGTTGGGCTGTAAAAAGATGAAGCAATTCGATGAAGGCGGCGCTGGCGCGTTACCGATCTATTGGGAACAAGACTGGGGCTGGAGCGCCGATACTGCGGACGGTAAAACCTATTCCTGCCAGTTAGTGGGATATCAGACGCCGTATACCGCCTTTAAAGAGGGCGACTACACGAAATGTGTACAGCATTATTTCAACGTTAATGTCGTCGATGATAACGGAACCACTGAACCGGATGTCACGCCAACTCCAGCGCCAGTGACGGATGAAAACGTGGCGCCAGTCGCGCGTATTGCCGGGCCGGTCGGGGCGGTGGAAGCCGGTAGCCCGGTTTCACTCAGCGCGGAAGGATCGACCGACGCGAATGGCGACAAGCTCACCTATACCTGGATGTCGCAGGATGGCAAAACGCTGAGCGGCCAGGATAAAGCCGTTGTGATTTTCAACGCGCCGGATGTCACTCAGAACACCCAGTATGTGGTGAATCTGACCGTTAGCGACGGTACGCTCTCCAGCACTGCGGTTTATACGCTGAATGTGAAAGCGAAGGCCGCCGCTGCGGATGACGAAGATAAGACCACCAGCTACCCTGCCTGGAGCAGCAGCCAGAAATGGAATCCGGGCGACATCGTCAACAATAATGGCGCATTGTACCAGTGCAAACCGTTCCCGGAAGGCTCATGGTGTAATGTTGCGCCTGCCTACTATGAGCCCGGCGTAGGGATTGCCTGGGCCGATGCATGGAACGCATTGTAATAAGATAAATCCTGTCGGTGCTTTGCATCGGCAGGATTGTTACTATGCTTATCTCAGGTTTTTTCAGGAGAAAGCATGAACATCATCGCCATTATGGGGCCGCACGGGGTTTATTATAAAGATGAACCCATCAAGGAGCTTGAGCGTGCATTACAATCCCTGGGATTTCAAATTATCTGGCCGCAAAATAGCGTTGACTTGTTGAAGTTTATTGAACATAACCCGCGCATCTGCGGCGTTATTTTTGACTGGGATGAATACAGTCTCGACCTTTGTAGCGAAATCAACCAGCTAAATGAATACCTTCCTCTCTACGCCTTTATCAATACCAACTCCACGCTGGACGTTAGCGTTCACGATATGCGCATGGCGCTGTGGTTTTTTGAGTATGCATTGGGGCTGGCTGAAGATATCGCGACACGCATTCATCAATATACAAACGAATATCTCGATAATATTACGCCGCCGTTTACCAAAGCGCTGTTTACCTACGCCAAAGAAGGAAAATATACCTTTTGTACGCCGGGTCATATGGCGGGAACGGCGTATCAGAAAAGCCCGCCAGGCTGTCTGTTTTATGACTTTTTTGGCGGCAATACCTTAAAGGCCGATGTGTCGATTTCGGTGACTGAACTGGGATCGCTGCTGGATCACACCGGGCCGCATCTGGAAGCGGAAGAGTATATCGCCCGTACTTTTGGCGCCGAGCAGAGTTATATGGTGACGAACGGTACGTCGACCTCGAATAAAATTGTCGGTATGTATGCCGCGCCTGCGGGAAGTACGCTACTTATTGATCGTAATTGCCATAAATCGCTGGCGCATTTGCTGATGATGAGCGATGTGGTGCCTCTCTGGTTGAAGCCGACGCGCAATGCGCTCGGTATTCTCGGCGGTATTCCTAAGCGTGAATTTACCCGCGACAGCATTGCGCGTAAGGTGGCGGAAACCGCGCAGGCGCAATGGCCAGTTCATGCGGTTATCACCAATTCGACTTACGATGGTCTGCTGTATAACACTAACTGGATCAAGCAGATGCTGGACGTTCCCTCGATCCATTTTGATTCCGCCTGGGTACCCTATACCCATTTCCATCCGATCTACCAGGGGAAAAGCGGGATGAGCGGCGATCGGGTGCCCGGAAAAGTGATTTTCGAAACGCAATCCACCCATAAAATGCTGGCGGCTTTTTCGCAGGCGTCGCTTATTCATATCAAAGGGGAATATGACGAAGAGACGTTTAACGAAGCGTTTATGATGCACACTTCCACATCGCCGAGCTATCCCATTGTCGCCTCTATCGAGACCGCAGCGGCGATGCTGCGCGGCAATCCAGGGAAAAGATTGATTAATCGTTCGGTGGAGCGGGCGCTCCATTTTCGTAAAGAGGTACAGCGGCTACGTGAAGAGTCCGATAGCTGGTTCTTTGATATCTGGCAGCCGGAAGAGGTTGATGAGGCCGAATGCTGGCCGGTCACGCCGGGAGAAACCTGGCATGGCTTCGCCGATGCCGATGACGATCATATGTTCCTCGATCCGGTTAAGGTGACAATCCTGACGCCGGGGATGGATGAACAGGGCAACATGAGCGAAGAGGGGATACCCGCCGCGCTGGTGGCGAAGTTCCTCGATGAGCGAGGCGTGGTGGTGGAAAAAACCGGGCCGTATAATCTGCTGTTTTTGTTCAGCATAGGGATTGATAAGACCCGTGCGATGGGGCTGCTGCGCGGACTGACGGAATTTAAACGGGCCTACGATCTTAACCTGCGCGTCAAAAATATGTTGCCGGATCTGTATGCGGAAGATCCGGATTTTTATCGCAATATGCGCATTCAGGATCTGGCGCAGGGGATCCATAAACTGATCCGCCAGCACGATCTTCCGGGGCTGATGCTGCGGGCGTTCGAGGTTTTACCGGAGATGATCATGACCCCGCACCAGGCCTGGCAGCGTCAGATCAAAGGCGAGGTGGAAACCGTGGCGCTCGATCAACTGCCAGGGCGCGTTTCCGCGAATATGATCCTGCCTTATCCGCCAGGCGTTCCGCTGTTGATGCCCGGCGAGAGGATCACGCAACAGAGTCGGGCCGTGCTCGATTTTCTGCTGATGCTCTGCTCGATTGGCCAGCATTATCCCGGTTTTGAAACGGATATTCACGGCGCGAAACGGAATGAAGACGGGGTGTACCAGGTACGAGTCTTAAAACACGCCTGTTAGCTTGCCTGACGGGAATGTGACGAGTAACGTACTGATAATCAATAAAGGAGACGCTATGCTGGGATTAAAACAGGTTCATCACATCGCGATCATTGCGACAGACTATGCGGTGAGCAAGGCGTTTTACTGCAATATTCTGGGGTTCGATCTGCTAAGCGAAGCCTGGCGGGAAGAACGTGACTCGTGGAAGGGCGATTTGGCGCTAAACGGGCAGTATGTAATTGAGCTTTTCTCTTTTCCCTTCCCTCCGGCGCGTCCAAGCCGACCTGAAGCCTGCGGCCTGCGCCATCTGGCTTTCAGCGTAGAAAATGTGGAAAACGCCGTTGCGCATCTGGAAAAGCATCAGGTTAAGTGCGAACCGATACGCATCGATCCGTATACCGGGAAGCGCTTTACTTTTTTCAACGATCCGGACGGTTTACCGCTTGAGCTGTATGAGCAGTAAGGCTTGTCATTAAGACGCTCGCCAGGTAACGTTGCCGGGCTAAGTCACTATAAGCATGGATCATGACCACTCTCACGTTGAATACCTCGTTACTCTCTTCTCGCCGTATTCTGGCTGCCTTTAGCGGCGGCCTGGATTCTACGGTGCTTCTGCATCAACTGGTGTTGTGGCGAGAACGCCATCCTGACGTTACGCTGCGTGCTATCCATATTCATCACGGTTTAAGCCCTCATGCTGATAGCTGGGTGCGGCATTGCGAAACCGTATGCGAACGCTGGCTGGTTCCGCTGGTAGTGGAGCGGGTGACGCTGGCGGATAATGGCCTGGGTATCGAGGCCCATGCGCGTGAAGCGCGCTACCGGGCGTTCGCACAGACGCTATTGCCTGGCGAAGTGCTGGCAACCGCGCAGCACCTTGACGATCAATGTGAAACATTCCTGCTGGCGTTAAAGCGCGGCAGCGGTCCGGCCGGACTTTCCGCGATGGGAGAACGCTCGCCTTTTGCCGGAACTCTGCTTCTTCGCCCGCTGTTGAGAGAAACGCGGAAGACGCTGGAACAGTGGGCTGTGCGGCATGGCTTATGCTGGATCGAAGATGAAAGCAATCAGGATGACGCCTACGATCGCAATTTTTTACGCCTGCGCGTGCTTCCGCTCTTGCAGCAGCGCTGGCCGCATTTTCCTGCGGCGGTAGCCCGTAGCGCGACGCTCTGCGCCGAGCAAGAAAGGCTGCTGGACGAACTTCTGGCCGGCGATCTTACGGACTGTATCACGGCGGAGGGAACATTGCGGCTCTCTCCATTAATGTCGATGAGCGATGTCCGGCGGGCGGCGATTTTGCGTCGCTGGCTGGCGATGCGTAATGCGCCGATGCCCTCTCGCGACGCGCTGGAACGTATCTGGCAGGAGGTGGCGCTGGCGCGCGACGATGCCTCTCCCTGTTTACGCTTTGGCGATCACGAGATTCGCCGTTATCAGTCGCAACTGTGGTGGATTAAATCCGTGGCCGGACAACACGAAACGACGGTCGCCTGGCCCTTTTGGCAAACACCGCTGGCGCTGCCTGCCGGCTTAGGGACGGTACAGCTCGTTCCTGGCGGCGAACTGCGCCGACCGCGAGAGGAAGAATCCGTCAGCATTCGGTTTAAGGCGCCAGGGTTGCTACACATTGTGGGACGTCACGGTGGACGTAAATTAAAGAAAATCTGGCAGGAGCAGGGGATCCCGCCCTGGCGACGAGACACCACGCCGCTGTTGTTTTACGGCGAAACGCTGATTGCGGCTGCGGGTGTTTTTGTGACGCGTGAGGGAGCAGCAGAAGATAAAGAAGGGGTGAGTCTGGTTTGGCATGCCTGATGGCGCTGCGCTTATCAGGCCTACGTATCGCATGGAACGTAGGCCGGATAAGGTGCTTGCACCGCCATCCGGCAACAAAATACTCAGGATTCGCTAACTACCACGGTACCAATTTCCGGGTGGCTGAAACTGGCGATTTTATCGAGACGAAGTTCACAAGACTCGCCGGAAATCTCGGCAAGCAGATACTCTACGTTTTTACGTAAGATCAAATCGTTCGCTTTTGCCTGCAAAACCTCGCCATCTTTTAACGTTAGCGTCAGTATTAAATGATGCATGCAGGCAAGCTCAAGACTATCGTAGTCATCGCAATTAATGGGTTGATACGTTTCATTCATTGACATAATCGCTCACCAGTAAGTTCGCGGCAGCATAAGCTGCCTTTTCCCTGACCGACTCTGAAAGGGCGCTATCTGCCGCCACTTCATTAAGCACTTTCAATACACAACCCAGCGCATCCGGGACATACCCTAAGTCTCCGCTGGCGATTTCCGCATACCGCTTGCGTACTAACTCACAATATTTTTCCACATGCCCTCCTGTCAGCATTCTGACTTAACCGTGGATGCAAGTCTAAGCCTACGAAGTTAAATCTTGTTTAGCAAGGTGACTATACCATACTCATTTGCGCAATATCAGCGCCTGACGCGAGTGGGTAAAAGATTCGTTAACAGCCTTTTAGCGCGGTTTTCGCTACAATGGGCGCCTGATTCGAAAGGAGTTTTCTCATGGCGCTTAAAGCGACAATTTATAAAGCCGTCGTCAATGTGGCTGACCTTGATCGCAACCGGTTTCTGGATGCGGCATTGACGCTGGCGCGTCACCCTTCTGAAACGCAGGAGCGCATGATGCTGCGCCTGTTGGCATGGATAAAATATGCTGATGAACGGTTGCAGTTTACACGCGGGCTCAGCGCGGAAGATGAGCCGGAGGCCTGGCTGCGCAACGATCATCTGGGCATCGATCTCTGGATAGAGCTGGGGCTGCCGGATGAGCGCCGTATTAAGAAAGCCTGTACTCAGGCGAGCGACGTCGCGCTCTTTGCTTATAACTCCCGGGCGGCGCAAATCTGGTGGCAGCAGCATCAAAGCAAGTGCGCGCAGTTCGCTAACCTGTCCGTCTGGTATCTGGATGACGGGCAACTGGCGCAGCTCAGTGAATTTGCCGATCGTACCATGACGCTACAGGCGACGATTCAGGACGGCGCAATCTGGCTTTCTGATGCTCGGAATAATCTGGAAATACAGCTAACCGCCTGGCAACAGCCCTCATGATTGCCATCTCCCGGACGGTCTCCATAGCCGATAATGAGCTGGAAATTACGGCCATTCGCGCGCAGGGCGCGGGTGGTCAGCACGTAAATAAGACCTCTAGCGCGATTCATTTGCGCTTTGACATTCGGGCCTCTGGCCTGCCAGAGTATTATAAACAGCGTTTGCTGACGGCCAGCCACCATCTGATAAGCGATGATGGCGTCATTATCATTAAGGCGCAGGAGTTCCGGAGCCAGGAGCTCAACCGGGAAGCGGCTATCGCCAGGCTGGTTGCCGTCATAAAAGAATTAACCGCGGAGCAGAAAAGCCGTCGCGCAACCCGTCCGACGCGTGCCTCGAAAGAGCGCCGTTTGTCCTCAAAGGCGCAAAAATCTTCTGTAAAGGCGCTTCGCGGCAAAGTTCGTCGTCCACTGGATTGACGGGCAGGAATAGCAATTTCATAAGGATTTTATGGTGAGAACAGCAATATTGTCAGTAGCGGCAGCCTGTACGCTATTTGCATTGATAGGGTGTAATAACCGTGCGGAAGTTGACGCCCTGCAACCTGCGCAGGCGGCGGAATTAAAACCCATGCAGCAAAGCTGGCGCGGCGTGCTGCCCTGTGCGGATTGTGAAGGTATTGAAACGTCACTATTTCTGGAAAAAGACGGCACATGGGTGATGAACGAGCGTTATCAGGGCGTGCGCGAAGAACCTTCCTCTTTTGCGTCATACGGTACCTGGGCGCGGACGGCGGATAAACTGGTGTTAACCGACAGCAATGGCGAGAAATCGTATTATCGCGCGAAGGGCAATGCGCTGGAGATGCTCGACAGAGAAGGCAATCCGGTGGCTTCGCAGCTTAATTATACGCTGGTGCCTGTTACCGCCAGCCTGCCGGTAACGCCAATGCCGCTGCGTGGTATGTATGTATACAGGGCCGATGCGGCGACCTTTACCGATTGCGCGACCGGAAAACGGCTGCCGGTCGCCAGTAACGCCCAGCTTGAGCGCGGCTATCTGGCGGCGAAAGGTGAAGCGGAAAAACCGGTGCTGCTGACGGTAGAAGGGCATTTTGTGTTTGCCGCGAACCCGGACACGGGCGAGCCGGTAAAAACGCTAATAGCCGATAAAAATGCGAAGTTTGCGCCGGGTAAAGATTGCACTCACTAATAAAAGGCCTCGCAGGGTGCGAGGCCTTTACATATCTGCCGGATGGCGCCGGGCAACCCCAACAAAATGTCGTTTAGCCTTTAATCGCCTTGACCAGATAATCAACGATATCGCCGGTTTTAATCAGCGATTTTTCACCGCTACGACGGTATTTATACTCAATATCGTCGTTATCCAGGTTGCGATCGCCAATCACGATAGTATGTGGAATACCAATCAGCTCCATATCGGCAAACATCACGCCCGGGCGCTCTTTACGGTCGTCCATCAGCACTTCAATGCCCTGCGCGCGCAATTCGCTGTACAGCTTTTCCGCCAGCTCCTGCACACGGAAGGATTTGTGCATATTCATCGGCAGAATAGCGACCTGGAAAGGCGCAATGGCGTCAGGCCATACAATGCCGCGCTCGTCAAAGTTCTGCTCGATAGCCGCGGCAACGACACGTGTTACGCCGATACCGTAGCAGCCCATTGTCAGGATCTGGTTACGGCCATCTTCACCCTGAACGGAGGCTTTCAGCGCTTCTGAGTACTTGGTACCTAACTGGAAGATGTGACCCACTTCGATACCGCGTTTGATAAGCAACGTTCCCTGACCATCCGGACTCGGATCGCCGGCGACTACGTTACGGATGTCGGCAACAACAGGCGTCGCCACATCGCGATCCCAGTTAATACCAAAGTAGTGTTTACCGTCGATGTTGGCGCCAGCGGCAAAATCGCTCATGGCGGCAACGGTACGATCGATGATGACCGGAATCGACATATTGACCGGGCCGAGGGAGCCAGGGCCGGCATTAATTACGGCGCGAATCTCTTCTTCGGTAGCGAAGGTCAGCGGGCTGGCAACGTGTGGCAGTTTTTCCGCTTTAACTTCATTCAGTTCATGATCGCCGCGAACCAGCAGAGCCACCAGCGGAGACTTGCTGTCTTTCGCCGCTTTCACCAGCAGCGTTTTTACCGTTTTTTCAATTGGCAGGTTGAACTGTTCCACCAGCTCCGCGATGGTTTTGGCATTTGGCGTATCGACCAGAGTCATTTCCTGCGTCGCCGCTGCGCGCGGCGTTTGCGGCGCGATAGCTTCTGCCAGTTCAATGTTAGCCGCGTAATCAGAAACATCAGAGAAAACGATATCGTCTTCGCCGCTTTGCGCCAGCACCTGGAATTCATGCGAGGCGTTGCCGCCGATAGAACCGGTATCGGCCTGTACCGCGCGGAAATCCAGCCCCATACGGCTGAAGATACGGCTATACGCGGCGTACATGGCGTCATAGGTTTCCTGCAACGACTCCTGAGAGGTGTGGAAAGAGTAAGCATCTTTCATCAGGAATTCGCGCGAACGCATCACGCCAAAGCGCGGACGGACTTCATCACGGAATTTGGTCTGGATTTGGAAGAAGTTCAGCGGCAACTGCTTATAAGAGCTGAGTTCATTACGCACCAGATCGGTGATAACTTCTTCGTGGGTCGGGCCGAGTACGAACGGACGCTCGCCACGGTCGACAAAACGCAGCAGTTCCGGACCGTACTGTTCCCAACGACCACTCTCTTGCCACAGGTCGGCTGGCTGAACGACTGGCATCGACACCTCGATAGCACCGGCGTTGTTCATCTCTTCACGCACGATGTTTTCGACTTTTTTCAGGACGCGCAGGCCGGTCGGCAGCCAGGTATATAACCCGGAGGCGAGCTTGCGGATCATCCCGGCGCGCAGCATCAGCTGGTGGCTGATAACCTCGGCGTCGGCAGGTGTCTCCTTCAGAGTGGAGAGCAGGTATTGGCTAGTACGCATGTTGTTACGGTTCCAGTTGAACGATCGAACAGGCTCAATGTGAGCCTGATACAAAAAAAGTGATTTAGTTTACCAGCGTGCAAGAGATGTCAAAAGAGAAGGGCGTGAAATTACCGTGGTTCCAGCGCAAACACTTCAAATCCCGAGTTAACCACACGCCAGCGCACGTTAAAATCATGCAGCCAGACGGCATAGGTTTTGCCCGTCTCTTCACCTTTACGATAAGCCGGGCGAGGATCTTGCGCCAGCACATCGCAAATAAATGTCCGTAGCTGCGGATAACGCCTTTCCAGCGTCGTAAGCTGTTGAGCCACCTCAGCGGTAAAACTCACGGGCATTTCAGCTATCGGCGCCTGTTGCGCATAGCTGGCGGCGGCGTCCGGTAAGGCCTCGGCAAACGGTAAATACGGTTTAATATCCACCACCGGCGTGCCATCCACCAGATCCAGACTGCCTAATTTCAGAATTACGCTCTCTTTCCGGCACTCGATACCTTTTAGCGCAACGAGCGACATGCCAATCGGATTGGGGCGGAACGTGGAGCGCGTGGCAAAAACGCCCATTCTGGCGTTACCGCCAAGACGGGGCGGACGAACTGTTGGCCGCCAGCCGCCGTCCATCGTCTGATGAAAAACGAAAAGCACCCACAAATGGCTGAACGCCTCCAGGCCGCGAACGGCATCGGCCTGGTTGTAAGGCGCTATCAGATGCAGTTCGCCGCAGGCGCTTTTGACCAGACCAGGCTGGCGCGGAACGGCGAATTTTTCTTTATAGGGGGAGCGAATAACGCCGATTTGTTCAAACTGAAAGCTGCTCATTTCGCCGAAATATTCAGGGCGGACCCGATACAAACCGCCTGACGGTAGCAGCCTGGCGTGCCGCTGGTAATTTCACAGCTGTGCAGCAGGACGGCGTTGGCTTTCATTTTAGATGCATTAATCTGCATACGCTTGCGCGCAGTTGGAATGTTAGGCGGAGAGTCTTGATTTGTCGCCTGGCAGGATTCGCCGCTAACTTCGCCAAGATCGCGGAAAGGTTTGCCGACTAAGTCTTCAGCATTGGTGTAAATCCTGACGGGAGCGGCACGCGGCGCTTTAGGTTTCTCCGGCTCCGCTTTTGGCGGGGTTGCGGTGCTTTGAACGGGTTCAACAGGGGATCTGCTTAGCATGGAACAACCGCCCAGCATGAGTGCCAATAAACAGATCGGTAAAGCACGCATAATATTTCCTCAATGAATGTTCTAATTGCCAGATATTGAATCAGGAGCTTGCATAAATGACAAGACGGGCAATAGCCCGTCCTGAATAATATTACAGATTGTGGAATCAGCCTAAAACTTACCAGCCTTTCACCGCGCCGCCATTAAAAACTTTATTTGCGGCTTCGTACACTTCATCAGACTGGTAAGCCTGAACGAATTTTTTCACATTCTCGGCGTCTTTGTTATCTTCACGCGTCACGATAAGGTTAACGTACGGAGAATCTTTATCTTCAACGAAGATACCGTCTTTCGCTGGCGTCAGGCCAATCTGGCTGGCGTAAGTCGTATTGATGACCGCTAACGCGATCTGCGCGTCATCCAGCGAACGCGGCAACTGCGGCGCTTCCAGCTCAACAATTTTCAGATTTTTCGGGTTTTCCACGATATCCAGCGAGGTAGGAAGCAGACCGACGCCGTCTTTCAGTTTAATCAGCCCTACTTTTTGCAGCAGCAACAGGGAACGACCAAGGTTGGTCGGGTCGTTAGGCACAGCGACCTGGGAACCGTCCTTGAGCTCATCCAGTGATTTGATTTTTTTGGAATATCCTGCAATGGGATAGACAAAAGTCTTACCTACAGAAACCAGTTTGTAGCCGCGATCTTTGATTTGCTGATCCAGATACGGTTTGTGCTGGAAGGCATTGGCATCGATATCGCCTTTGCTCAGCGCTTCATTAGGCAGAACATAATCATTAAAGGTCACCAATTCCACGTCCAGGCCGTATTTTTCTTTCGCGACTTTCTGCGCGACTTCGGCAACTTGCTGCTCTGCGCCAACGATTACGCCGACTTTAATATGGTTCGGATCTTTTTCATCCTGACCGCAACCCGCAAGTGCCAGAGAACCAATCAGAGCACCCACTGCCGCAAAGGTTTTGAATTTGAACGCCATGCTTATTTCCTTAATGAGTATTTGTGTTGTGTTTAACGTTACTTATGCGTGACAGCCCTGACGATGCGATCGCCGGATAACTGAATTAAATAAACCAGAACGACAAGTAATACCAGCACCGTATTCATCACGGTAGCATTGTATCCAATATAACCGTACTGATAGCCGATTTGACCGAGGCCGCCTGCGCCGACGGCGCCGCCCATTGCGGAGTAACCGACCAGGGTGATCAGTGTAATGGTTGCCGCATTCACCAGACCAGGCAGCGCTTCCGGTAAAAGGATTTTACGTACAATTTGCAGCGGCGTGGCGCCCATCGCTCGCGAGGCCTCAATCAGCCCGGCAGGGATCTCTAACAACGCATTTTCCACCATACGGGCGATAAAAGGCGCGGCGCCGACGGTCAGCGGTACAATCGCGGCCTGCAAACCAATGGAGGTGCCGACAATTATTCGGGTAAAAGGAATCATCCACACCAGCAGGATGATAAAGGGAATCGAGCGGAAAATATTGACCACCGCAGAGAGGGAGCGATACAGCCTGGCGTTCTCCATAATCTGCCCCGGGCGCGTAACATACAGCAATACGCCAACCGGCAGGCCAATCACGAAACCGAAGAAACCGGAGACAAAGGTCATCGCCAACGTTTCCCAAACGCCACGAACCAGTAACCACATCATTGCCTCAGACATAACCCAGTACCTCTACTTTCACATGGTGATCCTGCAGCCAGGCAATTGCGGCTTGCGTCTCTTCTTGTGTGCCGTGCATTTCCGTTAGCATAATACCGAACTTCACACCGCCCGCGTAATCCATCTGCGCGCTGATAATATTATTGTTCACGTTGAAACGACGCGCGGTTTCAGAAAGCAGCGGGGCATCCACAGACTGCCCGGTGAACTCCATGCGCAGCATCGGCACGCTGTCAGTTTCCGGCGACGCTTTCAAACGCGCCTGGTAATCTTCCGGAATGTCCAGATGCAGAGTGGACTGAATAAACTTCTGCGCCAGCGGCGTTTTAGGATGCGAGAAGACTTCGCTGACCGTATCCTGCTCAATAAGCTCGCCATTACTGATAACGGCAACGCAGTCGCAGATACGTTTCACGACATCCATTTCATGAGTGATAAGCAGAATCGTCAACCCCAAACGACGGTTGATATCTTTCAGCAATTCCAGAATCGAACGGGTCGTCGCAGGATCAAGCGCGCTGGTGGCTTCATCGCACAGCAATACTTTTGGATTACTGGCTAACGCGCGGGCAATCGCGACACGCTGTTTCTGACCGCCGGAAAGATTTGCCGGATAGCTGTCGTGCTTGTCGCCAAGACCGACTAAATCCAGCAGCTCTGTGACACGGCGTTTGATCTCTTCCTTTGGTGTGTTATCCAGTTCCAGCGGCAACGCGACGTTGCCAAACACGGTACGGGAAGAGAGCAGGTTAAAATGTTGGAAAATCATGCCGATTTGACGGCGAGCTTTGGTCAACTCAGACTCTGAAAGCGTTGTCAGCTCCTGACCGCCGACCTGAACGCTACCTTCGGTTGGGCGTTCAAGTAAGTTAACGCAGCGGATAAGCGTACTTTTACCGGCGCCGGAGGCGCCAATGACGCCATAAATCTGCCCGGCAGGGACGTGCAGGCTGACATTATTTAGCGCCTGAATGGTGCGCGTCCCCTGCTGGAACACTTTGGTAATATTCGAAAGTTTAATCATTGGTTATTTATTATCGTAATTAAGTTAGCCGTGGCATTTTCGTCTGTCTAATACGGTCAACGCCGTCAACAGAATGGATGTTAAGGCATCCAGACGTCTAAATCAATCAGGCTTTATACGATGAGCACTTTCTTGCCTGCTGAAACATGCGATACTAGCGTCACTTGCTTTACTCAGGAGCTATAAAAGGTGGCAAAGTCTGTACCCGCAATTTTTCTCGACCGTGACGGCACCATTAATGTGGATCACGGCTACGTACATGAAATCGATGCATTTGAGTTTATAGACGGTGTTATTGACGCGATGCGCGAGCTAAAAAAAATGGGCTATGCGCTGGTGGTGGTGACGAACCAGTCCGGAATCGCGCGCGGCAAATTCACCGAGGCGCAGTTTGAAACGTTAACCGAATGGATGGACTGGTCGTTGGCGGATCGCGATGTTGATTTGGACGGCATCTATTATTGTCCTCACCATCCGCAGGGCAGCATAGAAGAGTTCCGTCAGGTATGTGATTGCCGCAAGCCGCATCCAGGAATGCTTATCTCAGCGCGTGATTTCCTGCATATCGATATGGCGGCCTCTTATATGGTGGGAGACAAGCTGGAAGATATGCAGGCGGCTGCGGCGGCAAATGTCGGGACAAAAGTGCTGGTGCGTACGGGCAAACCGATCACGGCAGAAGCAGAAAACGCGGCGGACTGGGTGTTAAACAGCCTTGCCGATCTGCCATCGGCGATAAAAAAGCAGCAAAAATAAGCGTTATGGATAAAAGGTGAGCGGTTAAAACAAAAATGCATTTTTCCGCTTGTCTTCCTGAACCGACTCCCTATAATGCGCCTCCATCGACACGGCGGATGTGAATTACTTCACACAAACAGCCGGTCGGTTGAAGAGAAAAATCCTGAAGTTCAGGGTTGACTCTGAAAGAGGAAAGCGTAATATACGCCACCTCGCGACGGTGAGCGAAAGCCGCGTTGCACTGCTCTTTAACAATTTATCAGACAATCTGTGTGGGCACTCGAAGATACGGATTCTTGACGTCCTAGGACGAAAAATGAATACCAAGTCTCAAGAGTGAACACGTAATTCATTACGAAGTTTAATTCATTGAGCATCAAACTTTTAAATTGAAGAGTTTGATCATGGCTCAGATTGAACGCTGGCGGCAGGCCTAACACATGCAAGTCGAACGGTAACAGGAAGCAGCTTGCTGCTTTGCTGACGAGTGGCGGAC
>NZ_JAGEQL010000016.1:0-4650 GCF_017571995.1 Salmonella sp. 32031103-2018-00083-FB-01-SM-01 | reverse complement strand
GTAGCGCCGATGGTAGTGTGGGGTCTCCCCATGCGAGAGTAGGGAACTGCCAGGCATCAAATAAAACGAAGGGCCCTGTCGGAAGACAGGGCCTTTTGTTTTATCTGTAGTCTGTCGGTGAGCACTCGTTGCGCAGCAACGGCCCGTAGGGGGGCGGGCAGGACGCCCGCCATAAACTGCCAGGCATCAGACAAGTGAAGAAGCCCGTCCGTCAGGACGGGCTTTTTTGCGTGTGTGGTAACATTTAAAAATGCAGGCCTGATAAGCGCAGCGCCATCAGGCAACCGGCACCGCCGGATGGCAGCTTCGCCTTATCCGGCCTACGGCATCGACATAATGCCTGTGTATACCGCCTTATTCCGTCGACATAACCGCAAGCCTTCCCTACATAGATGCGGTAAACTAAGCCTGATTTTGCATCAGGAAAGCGTCTATGAATCACTCCCTAAAACCCTGGAATACCTTCGGCATTGATCATTGTGCAAAGCACATCGTATGCGCTGAAAACGAACAACAACTACTGAGCGCCTGGCAGCAAGCAACTCGTGAGGGACTGCCGGTTATGATCCTGGGTGAAGGAAGCAATGTCCTGTTTCTGGAAAATTACGCCGGCACCGTGATCCTTAACCGCCTGAAAGGCATTGAGGTCAATGAAACCGCGGATGCCTGGCACCTACACGTCGGCGCAGGCGAAAACTGGCATCAGCTGGTTCGCTACGCGCTGGACAACAACATGCCCGGCCTGGAGAATCTGGCGCTCATCCCTGGCTGCGTTGGTTCCTCACCTATACAGAATATTGGCGCGTATGGCGTAGAACTACAGCGCGTCTGCGACTACGTTGACTGCGTTGAACTGGAAACGGGAAAACGTCTGCGTTTGTCCGCGGCGGAATGCCGTTTCGGCTATCGTGACAGCATCTTCAAAAATGAATATCAGGATCGCGTTGCGATCGTCGCGGTGGGTCTGCGTTTATCAAAGCAATGGCAGCCGGTGTTGACCTATGGCGATCTTACTCGTCTGGACCCGAAAACGGTCACCGCACAACAGGTATTTGATGCTGTATGCCATATGCGCACCACAAAATTGCCGGATCCTAAAGTGAATGGCAATGCGGGCAGCTTTTTTAAAAATCCCGTTGTCGCAGCCGATATCGCCATGGAACTACTGGAACGATTTCCCAACGCGCCGCATTACCCTCAGGCAGACGGTTCAGTGAAGCTAGCGGCAGGCTGGCTGATAGACCAATGTCAGTTGAAAGGCGTCGCCATTGGCGGCGCTGCGGTACATCGCCAACAGGCGCTGGTATTGATTAATGCGAATAATGCGACAAGTAAAGATGTGGTGGCGCTGGCGCATCATGTCCGGCAAAAAGTGGGTGAAAAATTTAATGTCTGGCTGGAGCCTGAGGTTCGCTTTATTGGTCAGCTCGGAGAGGTGAACGCAGTGGAGAGCATTGCATGAAAGATACTACCGTTCCCCTGACGCTGATCTCACTACTTGCCGACGGAGAGTTTCACTCAGGCGAGCAGTTGGGTGAACGGCTGGGAATGAGCCGCGCGGCGATTAATAAACATATCCAGACATTACGCGACTGGGGAGTAGATGTATTTACCGTTCCGGGGAAAGGATATAGCTTGCCGGAACCCATCCAGTTACTGGATGCTGACCGTATTCATAGCCAACTGGATAGCGGAAACGTGGCGGTATTGCCCGTTATCGATTCAACCAATCAGTATTTACTTGATCGAATTGGCGAGCTGCGTTCAGGCGATGCCTGTGTAGCAGAATACCAACAGGCAGGGCGTGGTCGTCGCGGGCGTAAATGGTTCTCACCGTTTGGCGCGAATCTATATCTTTCAATGTACTGGCGTCTGGAGCAGGGGCCTGCGGCGGCAATAGGCTTGAGTCTGGTCATTGGAATTGTGATGGCGGAAGTGCTGCGTGAACTGGGCGCAGATAAAGTTCGTGTGAAGTGGCCTAACGACCTCTACCTGCTGGATCGCAAACTGGCGGGTATTCTGGTCGAGTTAACCGGTAAAACGGGCGATGCCGCACAAATAGTGATTGGCGCTGGTATTAACATGGCAATGCGTCGCGTAGAAGAGGACGTGATAAATCAGGGATGGATCACACTACAAGAGGCCGGAATTACGCTTGACCGCAATATGCTGGCCGCAAAGCTGATTTATAAGCTACGTGCTGCGCTTGAGCTTTTTGAGCAAGAAGGTCTTTCTCCTTATCTTTCGCGCTGGAAAAAACTGGATAATTTTATTGATCGCCCGGTAAAACTAATTATTGGCGACAAAGAAATATTTGGTATTTCTCGCGGCATTGATACTCAGGGTGCATTATTGCTTGAACAGGATGGCGTGATTAAACCCTGGATGGGTGGGGAAATATCGCTGCGAAGCGCCGAATAGTAAAAAAGGGGAGTCGGTACTCCCCTTTTTTCTGTTATTTCCGCAATCTTACCTGTTCCACCGCATGGTTAGCGCTCTTAGTCATAATAAGGCTGGCACGTTCTCGCGTGGGTAAAATATTTTGTTTTAAATTCAACCAGTTAATTTCTTTCCAAAGCGAAGTCGCTGTATTAACAGCTTCTTCTTTAGATAATTTCGCATAATTGTGGAAATAAGAGTCAGGATCGGTAAACGCCCCTTCGCGGAATTTCAGGAAGCGATTGATATACCACGTCTGAAGAAGTTCTTCTGGCGCATCAACGTAAATAGAGAAATCAACGAAATCAGAGACAAATACATGATGCGGATCGTGAGGATAATCCATACCGCTTTGTAAAACATTCAAACCTTCAAGAATCAATATATCAGGTTGAGCGACGGTTTTATCCCCTTCAGGAATAACATCGTAAATCAAATGAGAATAGACTGGCGCCGTCACGTTCGGTACGCCCGACTTGAGGTCAGAAACGAATTTCACCAGTCGGTGCATATCATACGATTCGGGGAACCCCTTTTTCTTCATTAACCCGCGTTCTTTCAACACCTGGTTTGGGTGGAGGAAACCGTCTGTGGTAATCAATTCAACACGGCGGTGTTCCGGCCAGCGACTCAGCAACGCTTGTAGAACGCGTGCTGTCGTGCTTTTACCCACTGCGACGCTGCCCGCGATACTGATGATGTAAGGGATTCGCTGGCCGTTAGTGCCCAGAAACTGTTCCAGGACAGCCTGACGACGCAGATTTGAACTGATATAGAAATTTAGCAAACGGGAGAGAGGTAAATATATTTCTGCAACTTCTTCCAGCGATAAATCTTCATTAATGCCTTTTAACTGCGCGATCTCATCCTCGGTCAGGGTCATCGGCACAGAATCGCGAAGCGCAGCCCACTGGCTGCGATCAAACTGTAGGTAAGGCGTCATTAACGATTGATCTTTTATACTCATAAGCATGTTTCTGGCTGCTATTGCTACATCAGTTCAGCGATGAACGAGGGCCATCCCTGACATGCAACGGCACGTCACATTTAAGTTAATTTGGACAATGGGCAGGAGGGTAACACCAGATGGGGAGGAATAATAAGAAAAAATCTCGCTGTGAAAGCTATCCCTGAGAAGCAATGTGACGAATATACCAGATACAGAAGATTGCTTTCTATCGACGGAGCGTTGAAATGCCGCGTCGTATCCTGGTCAGACGGTCGGTAAAATGCCGAAAATTTATGCTCTCTTGTTTGAAATTAGAGCATTTTTGTCTCTTATAGCGCAAAATGTGAGCGATAGAACATTTTATGCAATTTTTTAGTTGCATGAGCACGCAGGTCTCCATAGAATGCGCGCTACTTGATGCCGACTTAGCTCAGTAGGTAGAGCAACTGACTTGTAATCAGTAGGTCACCAGTTCGATTCCGGTAGTCGGCACCATCAAGTCCGGTGGGGTTCCCGAGCGGCCAAAGGGAGCAGACTGTAAATCTGCCGTCACAGACTTCGAAGGTTCGAATCCTTCCCCCACCACCATTTTCGGCCGCGCGATGGCGCAGCCCGAGACGATAAGTTCGCTTACCGGCTCGAATAAAGAGAGTTTCTCTCGATATTCAGTGCAGAATGAAAATCAGGTAGCCGAGTTCCAGGATGCGGGCATCGTATAATGGCTATTACCTCAGCCTTCCAAGCTGATGATGCGGGTTCGATTCCCGCTGCCCGCTCCAAGATGTGCTGATATAGCTCAGTTGGTAGAGCGCACCCTTGGTAAGGGTGAGGTCGGCAGTTCGAATCTGCCTATCAGCACCACTTCTTTTCTCCTTCCTGTTTTTCTCTTCTGTTTATTAGCATTCAACAAGTCGGGCGTGTTGCCTGGTTGATGTGGTGATATCACCGATTTATCCGTGTCTTAGAGGGACAATCGATGTCTAAAGAAAAGTTTGAACGTACAAAACCGCACGTTAACGTCGGTACTATCGGCCACGTTGACCATGGTAAAACAACGCTGACCGCTGCCATTACTACCGTACTGGCTAAAACCTACGGCGGTGCCGCTCGCGCATTCGACCAGATCGATAACGCGCCGGAAGAAAAAGCGCGTGGTATCACCATCAACACTTCTCACGTTGAATACGATACCCCGACCCGCCACTACGCACACGTAGACTGCCCGGGGCACGCCGACTATGTTAAAAACATGATCACCGGTG
>NZ_JAGEQL010000015.1:2243-6062 GCF_017571995.1 Salmonella sp. 32031103-2018-00083-FB-01-SM-01 | reverse complement strand
ATGCTTGAAGCCAGAGATCTGTACTGCGAGCGGGACGAGAGGACGCTGTTTCGCGGGCTGTCGTTCACCGTGGACGCCGGGGAGTGGGTGCAGGTCACCGGCGGCAACGGCGCCGGAAAAACCACCCTGCTGCGCCTGCTGACCGGGCTGGCGCGCCCGGACGGCGGGGAGGTGTACTGGCAGGGCGAGCCCCTGCGCCGCGTGCGCGACAGCTTCCATTCCGGCCTGCTGTGGATAGGGCACCAGCCGGGGATAAAAACCCGCCTGACGGCGCGGGAGAACCTGCACTTCTTCCACCCCGGCGACGGCGCGCGTCTCCCGGAGGCGCTGGCGCAGGCCGGGCTGGCGGGATTTGAGGACGTGCCGGTCGCCCGGCTCTCGGCCGGGCAGCAGCGCCGGGTGGCGCTGGCCCGCCTGTGGCTGACCCGCGCCGCGCTGTGGGTGCTCGACGAGCCGTTCACCGCCATTGACGTTAACGGCGTGGCGCGCCTCACCCGGCGGATGGCGGCGCACACGGCGCAGGGCGGGATGGTCATTCTCACCACCCACCAGCCGTTGCCGGGGGCCGCGGACACCGTCCGCCGCCTGGCGCTGACCGGCGGGGAGGCTGGGCTGTGATGTGGCGTGTCTTCTGTCTCGAACTGCGCGTGGCGTTCCGCCACGGCGCGGACATCGCCGGCCCGCTGTGGTTCTTCCTGATGGTCATCACCCTGTTTCCGTTAAGCGTCGGGCCGCAGCCGCAGCTGCTGGCGCGTATCGCGCCGGGCATCATCCAGGTGGCGGCGCTGCTGGCCTCGCTGCTGGCGCTGGAGCGGCTGTTTCGCGACGACCTGCAGGACGGCAGCCTGGAGCAGCTGATGCTGCTGCCGGTGCCGCTGCCGGCGGTGGTGCTGGCGAAGGTGCTGGCCCACTGGGCGGTGACCGGCCTGCCGCTGATTATGCTCTCCCCGCTGGTGGCGCTGCTGCTGGGGATGGACGTGTACGGCTGGAAAATCATGGCGCTGACGCTGCTGCTCGGCACGCCGGCGCTGGGGTTTCTCGCCGCGCCGGGCGTCGGGCTGACGGCCGGCCTGCGGCGCGGCGGCGTCCTGCTGGGCATTCTGGTGCTGCCGCTGAGTGTTCCGGTGCTGATTTTCGCCGCTGCGGCGATGGACGCGGCATCGATGCATTTACCCGCTGACGGCTATCTGGCGGTGCTGGGGGCGCTGCTGGCGGGCAGCGCGACGTTAAGCCCGTTCGCCACCGCGGCGGCGCTGCGCCTCAGCGTGCAGTAGCGCCCCGGCGCGACGGACATTTTACTGGTTTCAGGAGGTCAGGTGACGACTATGTGGAAAACCCTTCATCAGCTGGCGGCGCCGCCCCGGCTGTATCAGATTTGCGGCAGGCTCGTGCCGTGGCTGGCGGCGGCCGGCATCATCGTGCTGGCCACCGGCTGGGTCCGGGGCTTTGGTTTCGCCCCGGCGGACTACCAGCAGGGGGAGGGCTACCGCATTATGTACCTGCATGTCCCGGCGGCCATCTGGTCAATGGGTATCTATGCGGCGATGGCGGTGGCGGCGTTTACCGGGCTGGTCTGGCAGATGAAAATGGCCAGCCTTGCCGTCGCGGCGATGGCGCCGGTGGGGGCGGTGTACACCTTCATCGCGCTGGCCACCGGCGCGGCGTGGGGCAAACCGATGTGGGGCACCTGGTGGGTGTGGGACGCGCGCCTGACCTCGGAGCTGGTGCTGCTGTTTCTCTACGCCGGGGTCATCGCCCTGTGGCACGCCTTTGACGACCGTAAAATGGCCGGGCGCGCGGCGGGCATTCTGGTGCTGGTCGGCGTGGTGAACCTGCCGGTTATCCACTATTCCGTCGAGTGGTGGAACACCCTGCACCAGGGCTCGACGCAGATGCAGCAGAGTATCGACCCGGCGATGCGCTCGCCGCTGCGCTGGGCCATCGCCGGCTACCTGCTGCTCTTTATGACGCTGGCGCTGATGCGGATGCGCAACCTGATTTTACTGATGGAAAAACGCCGCCCGTGGGTGAGCGAACTGATACTGAAAAGGGGGCACCGGTGAGTCCGGCATTTTCATCGTGGAGCGATTTTTTCGCCATGGGCGGGTACGCCTTTTTTGTCTGGCTGGCGGTGGCGATGACCGTGGCGCCGCTGGCGCTGCTGGCGCTGCACACGGTGCTGCAGCGCCGGGCCATTCTGCGCGGCGTGGCGCAGCAGCGGGCGCGCGAGGCGCGGATGCGTGCCGCACAGGCGCAACAGGAGGCGGCGTGAACCTGCGACGTAAAAACCGGTTACGGGTGGTCTGCGCGGTGCTGGCGGGCCTGGGGCTGACCACCGCCCTGGTCCTGTACGCGCTGCGCGCGAATATCGACCTGTTCTATACCCCCGGCGAAATCCTCTACGGCAAGCGCGAGACGCAGCAGCTGCCGGCGGCGGGCCAGCGCCTGCGCGTCGGCGGGATGGTGATGCCCGGCAGCGTCAGGCGCGACCCGGACTCGCTGAAGGTGAACTTCAGCCTCTACGACGCCGAGGGGTCGGTGACGGTGAGCTATGAGGGGATACTGCCGGACCTGTTCCGCGAGGGGCAGGGGGTGGTGGTGCAGGGCACCCTGGAGAAGGGCAACCACGTCCTGGCGCACGAGGTGCTGGCCAAGCATGACGAGAACTACACCCCGCCGGAAGTGGAAAAGGCAATGCAGGAAAACCACCGCCGCCCGCAACGCGCTGATAAGGACACCTCATCATGATGCCTGAATACGGCCACGCGCTGCTGTGCCTGGCGCTCGGCGTGGCGCTGCTGCTGTCCGTTTACCCGCTGTGGGGCGTGGCGCGCGGCGACGCGCGGATGATGGCGTCGGCCGGGGTGTTCGCCTGGCTGCTGTTTATCTGCGTGGCGGGCGCGTTTTTCGTGCTGGTGCACGCCTTTGTGGTTAACGACTTCACCGTGGCCTATGTCGCCGGCAACTCGAACACGCAGCTGCCGGTGTGGTACCGGGTGGCCGCCACCTGGGGAGCGCACGAGGGCTCGCTGCTGCTGTGGGTGCTGCTGATGAGCGGCTGGACCCTGGCGGTGGCGGTGTTCAGCCGGCAGGTGCCGGCGGATATCGTCGCCCGGGTGCTGGCGGTGATGGGGATGGTCTGCGCCGGTTTTCTGGCGTTCATCCTGTTCACTTCCAGCCCGTTCGCCCGCACGCTGCCGGCCTTTCCGGTGGAGGGGCGCGACCTGAACCCGCTGCTGCAGGACCCGGGGCTGATTTTCCACCCGCCGCTGCTGTACATGGGCTATGTCGGCTTCTCGGTGGCCTTCGCCTTCGCCATCGCCGCGCTGCTGAGCGGGCGTCTGGACAGCGCGTTCACCCGTTTTGCCCGCCCGTGGACGCTGGCGGCGTGGGTGTTCCTGACGCTGGGCATCGTGCTCGGCTCGGCGTGGGCCTACTACGAGCTGGGCTGGGGCGGCTGGTGGTTCTGGGACCCGGTGGAGAACGCCTCCTTTATGCCGTGGCTGGCGGGCACCGCCCTGCTGCACTCGCTGGCGGTCACGGAACAGCGCGCCGGCTTCAAGGCGTGGACGCTGCTGCTGTCCATCTGCGCCTTCTCGCTGTGCCTGCTGGGCACCTTCCTGGTGCGCTCCGGGGTGCTGGTGTCGGTGCACGCCTTCGCCTCCGACCCGGCACGCGGGATGTTTATCCTCGCCTTTATGGTGCTGGTCACCGGCGGCTCGCTGCTGCTGTTCGCCGTGCGCGGGCACAGGGTGCGTTCGCGGGTGAACAACACGCTGTGGTCGCGCGAGTCGCTGCTGCTCGGCAATAATGTCCTGC
>NZ_JAGEQL010000015.1:0-2152 GCF_017571995.1 Salmonella sp. 32031103-2018-00083-FB-01-SM-01 | reverse complement strand
GGGGATGGCGATGGCCTGCTGGATTGCGGTGCTGGCGGTGGCCGAAGCCGTACAGCGCGTGTCCCGCGGCACGAAAACCTCTCTCAGCTACTGGGGAATGGTGGCGGCGCACCTCGGGCTGGCGGTGACGATTACCGGCATCGCCTTCAGCCAGAATTACAGCGTGGAGCGTGACGTGCGGATGCGGGCGGGCGACAGCGTGACCATTCACGACTACCGCTTCACCTTCCGGGAGGTGCGGGACATCACCGGCCCCAACTACCGCGGCGGGGTGGCCCTCATCGGGGTGACGCGCCACGGCGAGCCGGAGGCGGTGCTGCACGCGGAGAAACGGCTCTACAACACCAGCCGGATGGTGATGACCGAGGCGGCGATTGACGGCGGGCTGACCCGCGACCTGTACGCCGCGCTCGGGGAGGAGCTGGACAACGGCGCGTGGGCCGTGCGCCTGTACTACAAACCGTTTGTCCGCTGGATATGGGCCGGGGGACTGCTGATGGCGCTGGGCGGGCTGCTGTGCCTGGCGGACCCGCGCTACCGCCGCCGTAAACCATTGACGGAGGCCGGATGAAACGCAACGTACTGTTATTACCGCTGCTGATTTTTCTGCTGATTGCCGCGGCGCTGCTGTGGCAGCTGGCGCGCAACGCGCAGGGGGATGACCCGACGAATCTCGAATCGGCGCTGACCGGAAAGCCGGTGCCGGCGTTCCGCCTGGAATCGCTGGAGACACCGGGTCAGTACTACCAGGCGGAGGTGCTGACGCAGGGGAAACCGGTGCTGCTTAACGTCTGGGCCACCTGGTGCCCGACCTGCCGCGCCGAGCATCAGTACCTGAACCGGCTGGCCGCGCAGGGTATCCGGGTGGTCGGGCTGAACTATAAGGACGACCGGGCGAAGGCGGTGGCCTGGTTAAAGGAACTGGGCAACCCGTATGCGCTGAGTTTATCGGACAGCGACGGGATGCTGGGGCTGGACCTGGGCGTGTACGGCGCGCCGGAAACCTTCCTCATCGACGGCAGGGGGATTATCCGCTACCGCCATGCGGGCGATTTGAATGCCCGGGTATGGGAAAGTGAACTGAAACCGCTGTGGGACAGATACAGCCGGGAGGCGGCGCAATGAGACTGTTACCGGGCATGGTGATGCTGATGCTGGCGCTGGTTATCGCCGGGTCAGCGCGGGCGACCACCGACGTGATGCCGTTTAAAGATGAAGCACAGGAGCAGCAGTTCCGCCAGCTCACGGAGCAGCTGCGCTGCCCGAAATGCCAGAACAACAGCATTGCGGACTCGAACGCGATGATAGCCACCGACATGCGCCGCAGGGTGTATGACCTGATGCAGGAGGGAAAGAGCCGCCAGGAAATCATCGATTACATGGTGGCGCGCTACGGCAACTTCGTCACCTACGACCCGCCGCTGACCCCGCTGACGGTGCTGCTGTGGGTGCTGCCGCTGGCCGCCATCGTGGCGGGCGGGTGGATAATCGTTGCCCGCACGCGCCGGCGGGTGCGTATCAGACAGGACGTCCTGGCTGACGCCATTCCTGCGGCGGGACCACGCGCAGGGGTGGGGGTGTATCTTCCGGGCGTGGTTATGGCGCTGGTCGTGGCCGCCATCAGTTACTCACAGACCGGCAGCTATCAGCAGGTCAGGGCCTGGCAGCAGGCGACGGCGCAGACGCCCGGGCTGCTGGCGCGGGCGCTGGACCCGCAGGCGCAGCCGCTGAATGAAGAGGAGATGGCGCGGCTGGCGCTGGGGCTGCGCACCCGCCTGCAGAATGATGCCGGCAATGTTGAGGGCTGGCTCATGCTGGGGCGCATCGGTATGGTACTGGGTAATGCCGGTACCGCCACCGGGGCGTATGCGAACGCCTGCCGCCTGGACCCGAAAAACCGCGATGCGGCGCTGGGCTACGCGGAGGCGCTGACGCGCTCGTCCGACCCGGAGGATAACCGCCGCGGCGGGGAGCTGCTGCGCCGGCTGGTGAGCCGCGACCACACGGATATCCGGGTGTTAAGCCTGTATGCGTTCAGCGCCTTTGAGCAGCAGCGCTTTGATGAGGCGGTGGCGGCCTGGGAGATGATGCTGAAGCTGCTGCCGGCGGGTGACGCCCGGCGGGCGGTGATAGAGCGCAGTATCCGGCTGGC
>NZ_JAGEQL010000014.1:0-24962 GCF_017571995.1 Salmonella sp. 32031103-2018-00083-FB-01-SM-01 | reverse complement strand
AAAACGAAGGGCCCTGTCGGAAGACAGGGCCTTTTGTTTTATCTGTAGTCTGTCGGTGAGCACTCTCCTGAGGAGGACAAATCCGCCGGGAGCGGATTTGAACGTTGCGCAGCAACGGCCCGGAGGGGGGCGGGCAGGACGCCCGCCATAAACTGCCAGGCATCAGACAAGTGAAGAAGCCCGTCCGTCTGGACGGGCTTCTTTGCGTGTGTGGTAACTGTAAAAATGTAGGCCTGATAAGCGCAGCGCCATCAGGCAACCGGCACCGCCGGATGCCAGTTTCGCCTTATCCGGCCTGTATGCACTTATCAGGCAGCACCACTACTCACGGATAAATTAAATTCAACAATGGATACGGTTTCCCAAGATCGTCAACCTCCGAACGTCCCGTCACCTTAAATCCCATTTTCTTATAAAATCCAACAGCTTGTGTATTTTGCTCGTTAACATTGGTTGTCAACCCCGGCGCCAGTGTTAACGCATGTTCAACTAATCTCTTACCGATACCCTGACCACGCACGTCCGGATCGACAAACAGCGCATCCATATGTTCGCCGGTAAGCAGCATAAATCCTACCGGCTCATCCTGATCGGTCACGGCAACCCATAGTGGCGCTTCTGGCAGAAAATCGCTCACCAGCTCTTCCAGTTCGGCCCGATAAGCGTTTGACAGAAAATCGTGCGTGGCATCGACTGAGCGACGCCAGATCGCAATCAGTTTTTCCCCTTCCTCATGCCTTGAACGGCGAATGTTAATCATCATCTTCACTCCTTTTTTGCTTACTTCTATTCTAATGCAAATGCTGTCGTGAAACTTTCTCACCTTGAACTTGCAGACTCGACATTCGCCTGATTTCTGAGTATCTTCAGCTATCTGGATGTCTAAACGTTTAAACGTATGTCGTGAGGTTATCAGGTTATGCCGATTCGCGTGCTGGACGAGCTACCCGCCGTCAATTTTTTACGTGAGGAGAATGTCTTCGTCATGACGACTTCTCGCGCATCAGGTCAGGAAATTCGCCCGCTAAAGGTACTTATCCTTAACCTGATGCCGAAGAAGATTGAAACGGAAAATCAGTTTCTGCGCTTGCTATCGAACTCGCCATTGCAGGTCGATATTCAACTACTGCGGATAGATGCCCGCGAGTCGAGGAACACGCCAGCTGAGCACCTGAACAACTTTTACTGTAACTTCGACGATATCTGCGATCAGAACTTTGATGGGCTTATCGTGACCGGAGCGCCGCTGGGTCTGGTGGAATTTAATGACGTGGCTTACTGGCCGCAGATTAGGCAGGTGCTGGAATGGGCGAAAGATCACGTTACTTCGACGCTATTTGTCTGTTGGGCCGTCCAGGCTGCACTCAATATTCTTTATGGTATCCCTAAGCAGACCCGTACAGATAAACTTTCCGGCGTCTATGAACATCACATCCTTCATCCTCATGCTCTGTTGACGCGTGGTTTTGATGATTCGTTTCTGGCGCCACACTCACGCTATGCCGATTTCCCGGCGGCGCTAATACGGGATTATACGGATCTTGAAATTCTGGCCGAAACAGAAGAGGGGGATGCGTACCTGTTTGCCAGCAAAGATAAACGTATTGCGTTTGTCACCGGTCATCCTGAATATGACGCTCATACGTTAGCGGGTGAATATTTTCGTGACGTTGAGGCCGGGTTAAATCCGGAGGTTCCGTACAACTATTTCCCAAAAAACGATCCGCAAAACATACCGCGCGCAACCTGGCGTAGCCACGGTAATTTACTGTTTACTAACTGGCTCAACTATTATGTCTACCAGATTACGCCATATGATCTGCGTCACATGAATCCAACCCTGGATTAATCTTCTGCTTCTGACGATCCTAAAGCGTTTCAGCATGTTGAATCAGGCACCTTCGGGTGCCTTTTTTATTTCCGAAACGCACCTCATCATGTAATTAAATTTAATTTATATTGTTATCAATAGGTTAATGTATAATTAAATTAAAAATGGAAATTGTTTTTGATTTTGAAATTTAATTGAGTAGTCTTAGTTGTGTTGAACGAAAAGCGCACAGTGATCCTTCGTTCGCATTGGGGATGTATCTGGATCAACAACGAGGAGCTGCATGATGAATCCACAGGCAACCACAACTGATGAATTAACCTTTACCAGGCCGCAAGGCGAGCTGGAAAAGCAAGTCCTGACCGCTGAGGCAGTCGAGTTTTTGACGGAGTTAGTCACCCGTTTTACCCCAAAACGCAATAAACTCCTGGCTGCACGTATCCAGCAACAGCAGGATATTGATAACGGTAAGTTGCCTGATTTTATTTCGGAAACCACTTCCATTAGAGAAAGTAATTGGCAGATTCGTGGTATTCCGGCGGATTTACAGGATCGCCGAGTAGAAATTACCGGGCCGGTTGAACGTAAAATGGTGATTAATGCCCTGAACGCAAATGTGAAAGTGTTTATGGCGGATTTTGAAGACTCGCTGGCGCCGGACTGGAATAAAGTTATTGATGGTCAAATCAACCTGCGTGATGCGGTGAACGGCACCATTAGCTATACCAACGAAGCCGGAAAAATCTATCAGCTCAAGCCCGATCCGGCCGTATTGATTTGTCGTGTACGTGGTCTACATCTGCCAGAAAAACATGTTACCTGGCGGGGGGAAGCCATTCCCGGCAGCCTGTTTGATTTTGCTCTGTACTTTTTCCACAACTATAAAGCGCTGCTCGCTAAAGGTAGCGGCCCGTATTTTTACCTGCCGAAAACGCAAGCCTGGCAGGAAGCAGCCTGGTGGAGCGAAGTCTTCAGCTACGCCGAAGACCGCTTTAACCTGCCGCGCGGTACGATCAAAGCGACCCTGTTGATTGAAACGCTGCCGGCTGTTTTCCAGATGGATGAGATTCTTCATGCGCTGCGTGATCATATCGTCGGTCTCAACTGTGGTCGCTGGGATTATATTTTCAGCTATATCAAAACGTTGAAAAATCACCCAGATCGCGTCCTGCCGGACAGGCAGGTGGTAACGATGGACAAACCGTTTCTGAGCGCCTACTCGCGCCTGCTGATCAAAACCTGCCACAAGCGCGGTGCGTTCGCGATGGGCGGTATGGCGGCGTTTATCCCGAGCAAAGATGTTGAACGCAACAATCAGGTCCTTGCCAAAGTGAAAGCGGATAAAGCGCTGGAAGCGAACAACGGCCACGACGGCACGTGGATTGCGCATCCCGGGTTGGCGGATACCGCAATGGCCGTCTTTAACGAGGTACTGGGCGAGCACAAAAATCAGCTGTTCATTACCCGTGATGAAGATGCGCCGATTACCGCCGAGCAGTTACTGGAGCCATGTGAAGGCGAACGCACAGAAGCGGGAATGCGCGCCAATATTCGCGTGGCAGTACAGTATATTGAAGCGTGGATCTCCGGCAATGGCTGTGTACCGATTTATGGTCTGATGGAGGATGCCGCGACGGCGGAAATCTCACGAACCTCTATCTGGCAGTGGATTCACCATGAGAAAACGCTGAGCAATGGAAAACCCGTAACGAAAGCGCTTTTCCGCGAAATGTTGGCGGAAGAGATGCGGGTAATCCAGGACGAACTGGGCGAGCACCGCTACAGCAGCGGGCGCTTCGACGATGCCGCACGTCTGATGGAGCAAATCACCACCTCAGATGACTTAATCGACTTCCTCACCCTGCCGGGCTATCGCTTACTGGCTTAATTCACCACATAACAATATGGAGCATCTGCACATGAAAACCCGTACTCAACAAATCGAAGAATTACAGAAAGAGTGGACACAACCGCGCTGGGAAGGTATCACCCGCCCGTACAGCGCGGAGGAGGTGGTGAAATTACGCGGCTCGGTTAACCCAGAGTGTACGCTGGCGCAGCTCGGTGCCGCGAAAATGTGGCGGCTGTTGCACGGTGAAGCGAAAAAAGGCTATATCAACAGCCTTGGCGCGCTGACTGGCGGTCAGGCGTTGCAGCAGGCGAAAGCCGGTATTGAGGCGATTTATCTTTCAGGCTGGCAGGTGGCGGCAGATGCCAACCTTGCATCCAGCATGTATCCGGATCAATCGTTGTACCCGGCAAACTCTGTTCCGGCGGTAGTGGATCGGATCAACAACACTTTCCGTCGTGCAGATCAGATCCAGTGGGCATCCGGTATTGAACCCAACGATCCGCGCTATGTGGATTACTTTCTGCCGATCGTTGCTGATGCGGAAGCCGGTTTTGGCGGCGTTCTGAATGCCTTCGAACTGATGAAATCGATGATTGAAGCCGGTGCAGCGGCCGTTCACTTCGAAGATCAGCTGGCGTCGGTGAAGAAATGCGGCCATATGGGCGGCAAGGTGCTGGTCCCCACGCAGGAGGCGATTCAGAAACTGATTGCTGCGCGTCTGGCCGCTGATGTGATGGGCGTCCCGACGCTGGTGATTGCGCGTACCGATGCGGATGCGGCAGATCTGATCACCTCCGACTGCGATCCCTATGACAGCGGTTTTATTACCGGCGAACGCACCAGCGAAGGTTTTTACCGCACCCATGCGGGCATTGAGCAGGCGATCAGCCGCGGTCTGGCGTATGCCCCGTATGCCGATCTGGTGTGGTGCGAAACCTCTACGCCGGATCTCGAACTGGCGCGTCGTTTTGCCGATGCTATCCACGCGAAGTATCCGGGCAAACTGCTGGCCTATAACTGTTCGCCATCCTTCAACTGGCAGAAGAATCTGGACGACAAGACCATTGCCAGCTTCCAGCAGCAGTTGTCGGACATGGGTTACAAATACCAGTTTATTACCCTGGCGGGCATCCACAGCATGTGGTTCAACATGTTCGACCTGGCGCATGCATACGCTCAGGGCGAGGGCATGAAACACTATGTTGAGAAGGTTCAACAACCCGAGTTCGCCGCGGCGAAAGATGGCTACACCTTTGTTTCCCACCAGCAGGAAGTGGGCACAGGTTACTTCGACAAAGTCACCACCATTATTCAGGGCGGCGCGTCATCCGTTACCGCATTAACGGGTTCTACCGAAGAATCGCAGTTTTGATTGATGCCCGGTGGCGCTGCGCTTACCGGGCCTACAGATAGCGTAGGCCGGATAAGCGAACGCGCCATCCGGCATGACGTGGTGCCGGATGAGGGAAAAAAATGCCGCGTGGCCTGGAATTACTGATTGCTCAAACCATCCTGCAAGGCTTTGACGCGCAGTATGGTCGATTTCTGGAAGTGACTTCCGGCGCGCAGCAGCGTTTTGAACAGGCCGACTGGCACGCCGTTCAACAGGCGATGAAAAGCCGTATCCACCTCTATGATCATCATGTGGGCTTGGTGGTGGAGCAACTGCGCTGTATTACCGATGGCAAAAGTACCGACGCGGATTTCCTTTTACGCGTTAAAGAGCATTACACCCGGCTGTTACCGGATTACCCGCGCTTCGAGATTGCGGAGAGCTTTTTCAACTCCGTTTATTGTCGGTTATTTGACCACCGCTCGTTAACACCCGAGCGGTTGTTTATTTTCAGTTCGCAACCGGAGCGCCGCTTTCGTACTATCCCGCGCCCGCTGGCCAAAGACTTCTTTCCCGATCACGGTTGGGAGACTCTGTTGATGCGCATACTCAGTGACTTACCGCTGCGTTTGCCCTGGCAGAATAAAAGCCGGGATATCCGCTATATTATCGCGCACCTGACTGAAACACTGGGCGAGGACGCGCTACCTCGCTGCCATGTCCAGGTGGCGAATGAGTTGTTTTACCGTAATAAAGCGGCCTGGCTGGTAGGTAAATTAACCACACCTGACGGTACGCTGCCGTTTTTGTTGCCGATTCATCGCACTGATGAGGGTGAACTGTTTATCGATACCTGCCTGACCACCACGGCAGAAGCGAGCATTGTGTTTGGTTTTGCCCGCTCTTATTTTATGGTGTATGCGCCGCTGCCTGCCGCGCTGGTTGAGTGGTTGCGTGAAATCCTGCCGGGTAAAACCACTGCCGAACTGTATATGGCGATTGGCTGCCAGAAACATGCGAAAACCGAAAGCTACCGCGAATATTTGTGTTATCTGGCTGAAAGTGATGAGAAATTCATTGAGGCGCCTGGTATCCGCGGCATGGTGATGCTGGTGTTTACCCTGCCAGGTTTCGACCGCGTATTTAAAATCATTAAAGACAAATTCGCCCCGCAGAAAGAGATGTCTGCCGCCCATGTGCGTGCCTGTTATCAACTGGTAAAAGAGCATGATCGCGTCGGTCGTATGGCGGATACCCAGGAGTTTGAGAATTTCGTACTGGATAAACGGCAAATCGATCCGGCGCTGATGGCGCTGTTACGACAAGAAGCGCCAGAGAAGATTACCGATCTTGGGGAACATATCGTCATTCGCCATCTCTATATTGAACGTCGCATGGTGCCGCTCAATATCTGGCTGGAACAGGTAGAAGGTCAGCAGTTGCGCGATGCGATAGAAGAATATGGTAATGCGATTCGCCAGCTTGCCGCCGCTAATATTTTCCCCGGCGATATGTTGTTTAAAAACTTTGGCGTTACCCGTCATGGTCGCGTGGTGTTCTATGACTACGATGAAATTTGCTACATGACGGAAGTGAATTTCCGCGATATTCCGCCAGCGCGTTATCCGGAAGACGAACTGGCCAGCGAACCCTGGTATAGCGTCTCGCCGGGTGATGTTTTCCCGGAGGAGTTTCGCCACTGGCTGTGTGCCGATCCGCGTATCGGGCCATTGTTTGAAGAGATGCATGCCGACCTGTTTCGCGCCGATTACTGGCGCGCGCTACAGACGCGTATTAAAGAAGGGCATGTAGAAGATGTGTATGCCTATCGTCGTCGCCAGCGCTTTAGCGTGCGTTACGGCGCGATCTCAAGTACGGCGAACTCTTCGTAAACCAGTTCCATCTCCGGCGACCAATTACCCTCGCGCTCAAAAAAGGCCCGGTGTGCCGCTTGCCAGTACGCCAGGCTAAGATCGCCTTCGCCTTCCAGTGCGGCGAGATCGGCGCTCATCTCGTTAAAACGGATCAGCCTGAGCGCCAGCGTGCGTATGACGCACACGGCGTCGCCTGTGCCGTTGAGCACAATGTGATATGACCCGGGCGTGACAGGGGGCTGCTCTTTCTGATAGCTAACCAGCGAGCTACAGGTGCCACGCTTTTTACCGGCGATCACTAGCGCCGCCAGCTCGTCGGCCAGCGCCGGCGAATCACCGAAAGACCAACAGAAGGCCTGTGGGTACTTCTCCTGCCAGTATAATTTCAGGCTGCTCATTTCAGCGAGTTCCACCATAGGCCAGCGTCACCTCTTTCGCCGCTTTAATCACCATGGCGCCAAGTTCGGTGACGCGATCGTCAGTAATGCGTGAGCAGGGGCCGGAAATAGAGAGGGCCGCAAACGGTTCGCGATGTTCGTCATAAATACACGAGGCCACGCAGCGCAGACCGAGCGCATGTTCTTCGTCGTCAAAGGAATAGCCGCGCTTGCGTGTTTGGGCGAGGTCATCTTTCAGATGCAGCGGCGACACCAGCGTCGCATGGGTATAAGCGTGCAACCCCTTGCGGTGCAGCAGACTGGTAACCTGTTCCTCACTGAGCTGTGATAAAAACGCCTTGCCCGCGCCAGAGGCGTGCATGGGCAGCTTGCCGCCAATAGGGGCGGACATGCGCATCAATTGTGTGCACTGCACCTGGTCGATAATAATGGCCTGATGGTCGCTCTGGTCGAGTACGGCAAGGTTTACCGTTTCGCCGGAGTCCTCCATCAACTTGCGCAAAATCGGATGGACAATCGCCAGCAGATTACGGCTCTGTAAGAAGCTGCTACCGACGATAAACGCGTGTGCGCCTACGGCCCAGTGGCCCAGCTCACCAACCTGGCGGACAAAACCCTGCTGCTGCATGGTGGTGAGTAGACGGTGAGTCGTGGAATTAGGCAAACCCGCCTGTTGCGCCAGTTCGGTCAGCGCGACGCTGCCGTTGGACTCGGCAATCCACTCCAGCAGCTTCAGACCGCGAGTTAAAGACTGAACCTGCCCGGTTACGGGTGCAGTGGTAGCGGCAGGTTTTCTCCCGCGTTTCGCGGGAACAGGGGCAACCATGGCAGACTCCTTTTTCTGTATCGTGGAAATCATTTTCGTTTTATTCAATTATAATGCAAGAGTTCCTGAACTGATCGGATGAGTGACATCACAGGATGCCCGATGGCGCTTCGCTTATCAGGCCTACGCTTTGGGAGCCGCCAAAGTAATTTGTAGGCTGGATAAGGCGCTTGCGCCGCCATCCGACAAAGCGACAGAAGTGGGTGGTAAGCTGAACATGTCTCATGTTGCCCGTTGTTCTCTTTTCCGCCAGCACGCTTTGTGCCAGTATGGCTCGTTACGTGGAGCGTTGTCGGGAGCGAGTGTGAGCAGCAAAGTTGAACAACTGCGTGCGCAGTTAAATGAACGTATTCTGGTGCTGGACGGCGGTATGGGCACCATGATCCAGAGCTATCGTCTACATGAAGAAGATTTCCGCGGGGAGCGCTTTGCCGACTGGCCCTGCGACCTGAAAGGCAACAATGACCTGCTGGTACTCAGCAAGCCGGAGGTGATCGCCGCTATCCACAACGCCTACTTTGAGGCGGGCGCGGATATCATCGAAACCAACACCTTTAACTCGACAACCATTGCGATGGCGGATTACCGGATGGAATCCCTGTCGGCGGCAATTAACTATGCGGCGGCCAAACTGGCGCGCGCCTGCGCCGATGAATGGACGGCGCGAACACCAGAAAAACCACGCTTTGTTGCGGGCGTGCTTGGTCCAACTAACCGCACGGCCTCCATTTCGCCGGACGTCAACGACCCGGCGTTTCGTAATATCACCTTCGATCAGCTGGTGGCGGCCTACCGTGAATCCACCAAAGCGCTGGTGGAAGGTGGCGTAGATCTGATTCTGATTGAGACCGTCTTTGACACCCTGAATGCGAAAGCGGCGGTGTTTGCGGTGAAAGAAGAGTTTGAAGCGCTGGGCGTTGATCTGCCGATCATGATTTCCGGCACCATCACCGACGCCTCTGGTCGCACCCTCTCCGGCCAGACTACCGAAGCCTTTTATAACTCGCTGCGCCACGCCGAGGCGCTCACTTTTGGCCTTAACTGCGCGCTGGGGCCAGATGAACTGCGCCAGTACGTCCAGGAACTGTCGCGGATTGCCGAATGCTACGTCACCGCGCACCCGAACGCCGGCCTGCCGAACGCTTTCGGCGAGTACGACCTCGACGCCGACACCATGGCGAAACAGATTCGCGAATGGGCGGAGGCGGGCTTCCTGAATATCGTTGGCGGCTGCTGCGGCACCACGCCGGAGCATATTGCGGCGATGAGCCGCGCCGTTGCCGGTTTGCCGCCGCGCCAACTGCCGGATATCCCGGTTGCCTGCCGCCTTTCCGGCCTGGAGCCGCTGAACATTGGCGACGACAGCCTGTTTGTCAACGTCGGCGAACGTACTAACGTCACCGGCTCGGCCAAATTTAAACGGCTGATCAAAGAAGAGAAATACAGCGAAGCGCTGGATGTCGCCCGTCAGCAGGTCGAAAGCGGCGCGCAGATTATTGATATCAACATGGATGAGGGGATGCTCGACGCCGAAGCGGCGATGGTGCGTTTCCTCAGCCTGATTGCCGGTGAGCCGGATATTGCCCGTGTACCAATCATGATCGACTCCTCCAAATGGGAGGTTATCGAAAAAGGGCTGAAGTGCATTCAGGGTAAAGGCATCGTCAACTCTATTTCGATGAAAGAGGGCGTGGAAGCTTTTATTCATCATGCGAAGTTGCTACGTCGCTACGGCGCGGCAGTGGTGGTGATGGCCTTTGATGAGCAGGGGCAGGCCGATACCCGCGAGCGTAAAATCGAGATTTGCCGCCGGGCGTACAAAATTCTCACCGAAGAGGTGGGCTTCCCGCCGGAAGACATCATCTTCGACCCGAATATCTTCGCCGTGGCGACCGGTATTGAAGAGCACAACAACTATGCGCAGGACTTTATCGGCGCTTGCGAAGATATTAAACGCGAGCTGCCGCATGCGCTGATCTCCGGCGGCGTGTCTAACGTGTCCTTCTCGTTCCGCGGCAACGACCCGGTACGTGAGGCTATCCACGCGGTATTCCTCTACTACGCCATCCGCAACGGCATGGACATGGGCATCGTCAACGCCGGGCAATTGGCGATTTATGACGACCTGCCTGCCGAACTGCGCGATGCGGTTGAAGATGTCATTCTTAACCGTCGCGATGACGGCACTGAGCGTTTGCTGGATTTGGCGGAGAAATACCGCGGCAGCAAAACCGACGAAGCTGCCAACGCCCAGCAGGCGGAATGGCGTAGCTGGGACGTGAAAAAGCGTCTCGAATACTCGCTGGTGAAAGGCATTACCGAATTTATCGAACAGGATACCGAAGAAGCCCGCCAGCAGGCCTCCCGCCCGATTGAGGTGATCGAAGGGCCGCTGATGGACGGCATGAACGTGGTCGGCGACCTGTTCGGCGAAGGGAAAATGTTCCTGCCGCAGGTGGTGAAATCCGCTCGTGTGATGAAACAAGCGGTGGCTTACCTGGAGCCGTTTATTGAAGCCAGCAAAGAAAAAGGCTCCAGCAACGGCAAGATGGTCATCGCCACCGTGAAGGGCGATGTGCACGACATTGGCAAGAACATTGTTGGCGTGGTGCTGCAATGCAACAACTACGAAATCGTCGATCTTGGCGTGATGGTGCCAGCGGAGAAAATCCTCAGAACGGCGCGTGAAGTGAATGCCGATCTGATCGGTCTTTCCGGGCTTATCACCCCGTCGCTGGACGAGATGGTCAACGTGGCGAAAGAGATGGAACGTCAGGGCTTTACTATCCCGCTACTGATCGGCGGCGCAACCACTTCGAAAGCGCACACCGCGGTGAAAATCGAGCAGAACTACAGCGGTCCGACGGTCTACGTGCAGAATGCTTCGCGTACCGTGGGCGTGGTGGCGGCGCTACTCTCCGACACCCAGCGCGATGACTTTGTCGCCCGTACCCGCAAAGAGTACGAAACCGTGCGTATTCAGCACGCCCGCAAAAAACCGCGCACGCCGCCGGTCACGCTGGAAGCGGCGCGCGATAACGATCTGGCATTCGATTGGGAACGCTACACCCCGCCAGTAGCCCACCGTCTGGGCGTGCAGGAGGTAGAAGCCAGCATCGAAACGCTGCGCAACTACATCGACTGGACGCCGTTCTTTATGACCTGGTCGCTGGCCGGCAAATACCCGCGTATTCTGGAAGATGAAGTGGTGGGCGTTGAGGCGCAGCGCCTGTTTAAAGACGCCAACGACATGCTGGATAAACTGAGCGCGGAGAAACTGTTGAATCCGCGTGGCGTGGTGGGCTTGTTCCCGGCGAACCGTGTGGGTGACGACATCGAAATCTATCGCGACGAAACCCGTACTCATGTTCTGACGGTCAGCCACCACCTGCGCCAGCAGACTGAGAAAGTCGGTTTTGCCAACTACTGTCTGGCGGATTTTGTCGCGCCGAAATTGTCCGGAAAAGCGGACTACATCGGCGCGTTTGCCGTCACCGGCGGTCTTGAAGAAGACGCCCTGGCTGATGCTTACGAAGCGCAACACGACGACTATAACAAGATCATGGTGAAAGCGATTGCCGACCGTCTGGCGGAAGCGTTTGCCGAGTACCTGCATGAGCGTGTACGTAAGGTTTACTGGGGATATGCGCCGAACGAGAGCCTGAGTAACGACGAATTAATCCGCGAAAACTACCAGGGGATTCGCCCGGCGCCGGGTTATCCTGCCTGCCCGGAACATACCGAAAAAGGCACTATCTGGCAGCTACTGGATGTCGAAAAACACACCGGGATGAAGCTCACCGAATCTTTCGCCATGTGGCCTGGCGCGTCGGTCTCCGGCTGGTACTTCAGCCATCCTGAGAGCAAATACTTCGCGGTAGCGCAGATTCAACGCGATCAGGTGACAGATTATGCTTTCCGTAAAGGAATGAGCGTTGAGGACGTTGAGCGGTGGCTGGCGCCGAACCTGGGTTACGATGCGGACTGATTCATAAAATCGTCACTTTTCCTTACAACATACAAGGCGCTCATTGGGTGCCTTGTCTCTTTCTTACAATTAAACCCTTATACTGAAGGAAGGCTCTACGCTGAATTTGCCGGATGACGGCGTAAACGCCTTATCCAGCATACCGTATTACGTATGGTAAGCCCGGTGGCGTGCAACGCCAGCAGGCCTTAACGCTGTGCGCCATCAGGCAATTTATCGCAAGTGAGCTTCAGGAAAACGTATAACGATAAGGAGAACCTGACGCCGTGTTAACTTTGCTCCATCTACTTTCTGCCGTTGCGCTGTTGGTATGGGGAACACATATCGTTCGTACTGGCGTAATGCGCGTGTTTGGCGCGCGTCTACGCACTGTCCTCAGCCGCAGCGTGGAAAAGAAACCGCTCGCCTTTTGTGCGGGTATCGGTGTTACCGCGCTGGTACAAAGCAGTAACGCCACCACTTTATTGGTAACGTCGTTTGTCGCCCAGGATCTTGTCGCCCTGACGCCAGCTCTGGTGATTGTGCTGGGCGCTGATGTGGGTACTGCGCTAATGGCGCGTATTCTCACCTTTGATTTGTCGTGGCTATCGCCGCTGCTGATTTTTATTGGCGTGATTTTCTTTTTGGGACGTAAGCAGTCCCGCGCCGGGCAGCTGGGTCGCGTCGGTATCGGGCTTGGCCTGATTCTACTGGCGCTGGAGCTGATTGTGCAGGCAGTGACGCCGATCACTCAGGCTAATGGCGTGCAGGTCATTTTCGCGTCGCTGACGGGCGACATTATGCTGGATGCGCTGATTGGCGCGATGTTCGCTATTATCAGTTATTCCAGCCTGGCGGCGGTGTTGCTGACGGCGACCCTGACGGCGGCGGGGATTATATCGTTCCCGGTAGCGTTGTGCCTGGTCATCGGCGCCAATCTGGGATCGGGGCTGCTGGCGATGCTCAATAACAGCGCCGCCAATGCTGCCGCGCGTCGCGTAGCGCTCGGCAGCCTATTGTTCAAATTGATCGGCAGCCTGGTCATCCTGCCGTTTGTCCATCCGCTGGCGAATCTGATGGATGAGCTATCGCTACCGAAATCAGAGCTGGTGATCTATTTCCACGTTTTCTATAACCTGGTGCGCTGCCTGGCGATGGTGCCATTTGCCGAGCTGATGGCGCGTTTTTGTAAACGAATTATTCGTGATGAGCCTGAACTGGATACCCATCTGAAGCCGAAACATCTGGATGTCAGCGCGCTGGATACGCCAACGCTGGCGCTGGCTAATGCTGCCCGCGAGGTGCTGCGCATTGGCGATGCGATGGAACAGATGATGGAAGGGCTAAAAAAGGTCATGCACGGCGAGCCGCGTGAAGAGAAAGCGCTGCGCAAGCTGGCGGATGACGTTAACGTGCTCTACACCGCGATTAAGCTTTATCTGGCGCGAATGCCGAAAGACGAGCTGGCAGCGGAGGAGTCCCGCCGGTGGGCGGAGATTATTGAGATGGCCCTGAATCTCGAACAGGCGTCGGATATTATCGAGCGAATGGGCAGCGAGATTGCCGACAAGTCGCTGGCGGCGCGTCGGGCATTTTCAGAAGAAGGATTGAAAGAGCTGGATGCGCTTTACGATCAACTGCTCAGTAATCTGCAACTGGCGATGTCGGTCTTTTTCTCCGGTGATGTCACCAGCGCCCGTCGGTTGCGCCGCAGTAAACATCGCTTCCGTATACTTAATCGCCGATACTCACATGCGCATGTCGACCGCCTGCACCAGCAGAACGTGCAAAGCATTGAAACCAGCTCGCTCCATTTAGGGCTGCTGGGCGACATGAAGCGTCTTAACTCACTGTTCTGTTCGGTCGCCTATAGCGTACTGGAACAGCCGGATCAGGACGAGGAACGCGGCGAGTATTAAGTGAAATGCCGGATGGCGGGGCCTACGGAGAACATGCGCGTAGGCCCGCCATTCGGCATTCAATGTGGACAGGGATTAAAAGCGATGACCCGCTTCCAGCGCCACGGCCTCTTCGCCCGCTTTAAACACCCAGGTAGTATTCGGGCCGCCGAGAACCGCCTGGCCGTTGCTCACCTGAATCCAGTTACCTTCCGGCAAACCAATCACTGTCAGTTCCGGCGCGACCACCAGCAGTTCGCGAATACGCTGCTCGCGGGTCTCGCCCTTATGACCTTCCGGCAAGGCGTTAGTGAAGTGAGGATTAATTTGCAGCGGGAACAGATCCAGCGCGTCGAAACCGTTTGGATCGACGATCGGCATATCGTTGGTCGTGCGGATAGTCGGGCAGGCAAGGTTAGCGCCCGCGCTCCAGCCGATATACAGTGCGCCGCGTTTTACCCTGTCCGCCATCGGCGCCAGCAGCCCGCGTTCACGCGATTCTTTCAGTAGCTGGAAGGTATTTCCGCCGCCGACAATAATGATTTCCGCTTTCTCAATCGCCGTAAGCGGATCGGCGACACGATGAATCCCTGTGACGTTTATCCCTAATGGCGCAAGCACCTCTGCGGTTTTATCCGTGTACTCGTCCCATGTTTGCGTGACGCCGGCAAACGGAATAAACACGGCTGAACGTCGACCGTTCAATTGATTCGCTATCAGCGGCAGAGCGTGTTCCAGCCAGGCTTTACCCGGCAGCGTCGAGTTACTTAATAAAAGCAGTTCCATTACTTCTCCACCTCATCAGGAAATGTCAAAACGTAATAATGCTACCATTATCCATTTAATGTCTTACTGATATGGCTCATGATGTTACGCGTGTTACAGGCAAAGCGCGGTCGCTAAAAGTGACGACAGGCCAGATCTGCCATCTGGTATCGCCTGAAAAATTACAGGTATAATCCGCAAAATTATTTAACACGTTTAGAGACGAAAATGGCAAAACTGACCTTACAAGAGCAACTGCTACAAGCGGGATTAGTGACCAGCAAAAAAATGGCCAAAGTCCAACGCACGGCTAAAAAATCACGCGTTCAGGCTCGTGAGGCCAGAGAAGCGGTGGAAGAAAATAAAAAGGCGCAACTTGAGCGTGATAAACAACTTAGTGAACAGCAAAAACAAGCGGTTTTAGCGAAAGAGTTTAAAGCTCAGGTTAAGCAACTTATTGAAATGAATAGAATCAATGTCTCTAAAGGCGATATTGGTTTTAACTTCACCGATAATAACGTCATCAAAAAAATAGACGTGGATAAGCTCACCCAGACGCAACTGATTAATGGGCGTCTCGCGATTGCGCGTCTGGTTATCAATAACAGCGGTGAATGTGAATATGCGATTATTCCCGCGAGCGTCGCCGATAAAATCGCACAACGAGATGCGGACAGTATTGTCGTAAACAGTGCGCTGAGTCAGGAAGAGCAGGACGAAGATGATCCGTATGCCGATTTTAAAGTTCCTGACGATTTGATGTGGTAAGTCACATTCCCGACGTTTATGTAGAAAAATTTCTCAGAGAGTAAATATGCTGACTGACACATCTACCCGGCTTAATAAATATATCAGTGAAAGCGGCATCTGTTCGCGTCGCGAGGCGGACCGTTTTATCGAACAGGGCAATGTTTTTATCAACGGCAAACGCGCCGCCATTGGCGATCAGGTGGTCGCCGGGGATGTTGTTAAAGTAAATGGTCGGTTGATTGAGCCGCGAGAAGCGGATGATTTAGTGCTGATTGCGCTGAATAAACCGGTTGGCATTGTGAGTACCACTGAAGACGGCGAACGCGACAATATTGTCGATTTTGTGAACCACAGCAAACGTATCTTCCCGATTGGTCGTCTGGATAAAGACTCGCAGGGGCTGATATTTCTGACTAACCACGGCGATCTGGTCAATAAGATTCTACGTGCCGGTAACGATCACGAAAAAGAGTATCTGGTGACGGTGGATAAACCGATTACCGACGAGTTTATTCGCGGTATGGGCGCTGGCGTGCCGATTCTGGGTACCGTCACCAAAAAATGTAAGGTGAAAAAAGAGGCGCCGTTTGTCTTTCGCATCACCCTGGTGCAGGGATTAAACCGTCAGATCCGCCGTATGTGTGAATACTTTGGTTATGAAGTGACGAAACTGGAGCGTACGCGCATTATGAACGTCAGCCTGAGCGGGATTCCGCTGGGCGAGTGGCGCGATCTGACGGACGATGAGCTGATCGATCTGTTTAAATTGATTGAGCGTTCCTCTTCCGAAGCCAAACCAAAGGCCAAAGCGAAGCCGAAGACCACGGGTATTAAGCGACCGGTCGTTGCGATCGAAAAAAGCAATGAGAAAGCGCGCCCGACATCAAGCGGTAAGCGCTTTACCTCGCCGGGACGAAAGAAGAAAGGACGTTAACGTCTGCCGCGCGTCGGCGTATTCGCCGACCAGGAGAATGACGCTTCCGTATCGGGTTTATACGCCTGCTTTTTCTTCAACTGGCGGGCTTTTTTCGCTTCAGCCTCACGCAGCGCCATCAGCTTATCGATGTACTCCTTTTTTACGCTGTTGGTCTCAGAATTGGTCAGTGGACGCCCGTGCGCAATACGGGCGCGGTCCAGCAACGTTTTCAGTTCGCGCTGTTCGCGCTCGGTCATCTCTTTTTGAGTAATGCGGGGGAGTGCCATACGGGTGCCCTCAGTTAGCCGATGCATTTAGAGCCTATCCCATTAGGGCTATTTTACTTGCCATTTTAGACCTGGGCAGTGCTCAAAATCCTCACGTACTACGTGTACGCTCCGGTTTTTGCGCGCTGTCCGTGTCCAAACTGGCTGCGCCAATAACGCCTGGTGGGATAGGCTCTTAGTCTACGGCAATACGCAACGGGCGGATAGCGCTCAGTCAGCAATCCGCAGCTTTCCGGCGAAATCCTGTGGCGTATAACCCGTTGACGTAAATCCTTTATCCGTGATGATGTTATCGATTTCTTTTACGCTTGCGATGCACATCACACCGTCCTGACCAAATTTGGTATGGTCGGCAAGAATCACTGATTTTTTGCTCATCGCAATCATGGCTTTGGCAACGTAGGCTTCTTCAAAGCTCTTCACCAACACGCCATGCTGGGGAGAAATGCCGCCAGCGCCAATAAAACAGATATCCGCGTGAATCGCGTTAATCTGCTGACAAACCGAGACGCCGAGGTTGGCGCGAAAATGGTAATCATATTCGCCGCCTAATACATACACGCGGGCCTGCAGGTTATGCTCTTTAATTTTATCGGCAATCAGGGCTGAATTGGTAATCACGGAAAAAGCGAGAGGCGGTAATTGCTCGGCCAGAATAAGGTTAGTTGTACAGGAATCAATAAACAATGTATCCCGTTCACTGACCATTTCGGCGGCAAGTTTGCCAATCGCTATTTTCTCTTCGCGATGCGCCTCTATTCTTGCGCTAAACGCATCCTCCTGGACAACTTGCTTTTTGACTGCGCCCCCATGAATCTTAGTGATTTTGCCTTCAGACTCCAGTAAGGAGAGATCGCGACGAATGGTTTCCGAGGTGACGTTGAGCATTTCCGATAATTTAATAACGGTGACTTCACCGAATTTGTTTAATTCATCAAGAATATGTTTTCGTCTTTTAATTGGATTCATTATCTTTCGCCGCCGTCAACCTTTGGCGCATGGTAACTGGATGCGTCAGGCAACGCAACCACTCCAATGCATGGACGATACCCTCCTCATCATTCGTGGCAGTCACATAGCCGGCCTGCCGCTTTACTGCATCCGGCGCGTTGCCCATTGCGATGCTGATTCCGGCGGCGGCAAACATGCTGACATCATTCTGCTGATCGCCAATCGCGACCACCTTGTCAGAAGATATATTTAAATAATGAATTAATTGTTCTATTATGCACCCTTTATTTACATCGGATCTTTGAATATCAATATAATTTTCTCCCGTGACAACCGCATAATATCCACAAGGCAGGTGATTATTCACTTCTGTACACAGAGTATCTATCTCCGAAGATGCGGCAACAAGTGTAATTTTATATATATTGCGACGATTAAAGATATTTTCTGCAGTTTCAGTTATAAGCGGTAACTCAAATAAGCGGGCTTCATATGTTGTCCAGGGTGCAATTAGTCTATCGTCACGATGGTGAATTGCTTCGGCGCTAAAAAAGTGGTGGTGATAGCGGGAAAGAGAAATATGTTGGTCAATATTCCATAGATCTGTGGCGGTCAGCGGGGCAGCATGAATAATGCGCGGCCCCGCCATCTCCAGCAGGCGTCCGCAGTTAAAACCGGCGCACCAGCTAAACAACGTATCAACCTGTTGCTGGCGTAGCAGGCGTACCATTGAGGAGACCGGTCTGGCGGAACATGCCGCCAGCAGACCACCGTCCTGGCGGAACGCAATCAGCGCCTGACGCGTGCGCGGGCTGATTGTTTTCTGCGAGGTGAGTAATGTTCCATCCAGATCGGTGATCAACAACATCTCTCGTTCCCTGATATCAATGAACAATAAACGGCGTAACGGCTTCTTTGGCGGCGTTGCACACCATGTTGTCGATAGCAGTACCGACCACCAGAATATTGACCCCGGTATCTTTAAACGCTTTCGCGTTGGCGAGGTTAATCCCGCCTTCCGCCAGCGTCGGAACATCCACCGCGCCGACCAACGCCCGCAGGCGATCTTTAATCATCTGCGGGATATCGCCTGCCGCTACGCCTTCATAGCTCATGCCTGTCATCAGACCAATCATATCCACGCCGATATCCTGCATTCGCTTCGCCACGCTGGCGACCTCTTCCGGCGTGCGTGCAGGAATACCGAAAGTATGCAGATCGTCAGGATGGCCAATGTAGGCATCGACAGTCAGACCATACTGATGGGCGAGATTAACGATGTCCTGCAGATCGTCCCAGTCGGATTTATGCGTATGTAAACCGTCGGCCCCAGCGCGGGCAATCTCCAGAATTTCCGTTTCGCTGAGCGGCACCGGTAAGGTTTCGGTAAAACCGCCGGCGATACCAACGGTGATAAAAATATCGTCCGGGACCACATTACGCACACCGTGTACGGCCTCAGCCATCTGGCTATTGGTGATTTCGTGACGAATCTGCTCCGCCGCGTGCATGTTGCTCACGCCTTTGTGTCCACGCGCCAGCGCCAACGCAGGGTGGTTCGGCTCCAGTAGCTTAACGCCAGCCTCACACACGGCTTTCGCCAGGCGCGCATCGTCGCCGGTTATTCCTGTGCTGAGGATGGTTTGCCCGCCGTGAAGTGTGATGGCTTCTTTCACTTTCTGTAACGCTTTGGCGCGTTTTTTATTCATATCGCCTTTAAACATGGTGTACCTCTGGTGTTGGTGCATTAATTAACGGCTGTCGTTGTTGATTCGCTCTGTACGACAGGTTTGAAACGGTTAGCAATAATGGTGGTAAGGCAGGTCATCGCCATTGTGGCAATCATTACGATGGCCATCTGGAGCGCATTGCTGGATAAGAACGGTGAGGCGAAAGCCGGAACATAGGCCACCCCTTTGACGTTAAAAAAGCCCAGCATCATGCCGCCCATTCCGGCCCAAAAAATGGCGGAGCCAAAAACAATTTTGTTGGCGAACATGAAGGGATAGGCGGATTCAACAAAGGTGCCAAAGCCCAGGTTAATGAGCAGGCCCGGCGTAGCAACGGCAGCTTCGCTTTTTTCACGCGGGGCGATCACATTGGCAAGGTTAATACCTGCGGCCACCATCACCAGACCGACCATATCGACCGCGCCGAGGAAGCTGACGCCGGATTTTTCCATCTCCAGCAGCACCAACGGCAGGATCACCGCGTGATAGACGCCGCCGAGAATGGCAGGCCAGATAACCAGACCAGCCAGCAGCCCGGCAAGAATTGGGCTGAATGCCAGCGTGCTTTCGATAGCCAGTTTGATGTAATTACCCGCAGATAGCGCCAGCGGACTCAGCAGATAGTGCATGATTAACCCAGCGGCAAGGCCCGATATCCCACCGGCGACGATGTTGACGGTAGTCATTGGGAAGCGCCAGTTCAGGCACAGCTCGAACAGCCAACGGACGAAAATCCCCGCCATTACACCGCCGATAATGCCGCCGATAAGACCGCCCTCTACGGAAAGCACGCCAGCGACGACCCCGGCCACAATTGAAACTTCATCCAGTTCGGAAATCTGTTTTGCCGCCAGTACCGCGACTAACACCGGCAGACCTTTTAGTAAGATTTCAAAGATATCGTTAAGTTTTTCCAGTCCTGGTATGTGGCTCAGGGCGAGTACAATCGCCATGGCGATAAAGCCTGGTAGCGCAGGGATCATGATGCTACGAATGTTAAAACGTTTGAGCAGGCTTTTTCCGGAACCGCTCTGCGAGGGCGAAGCGCTACCCAACTGTGGTTTGTACTTGATACCCCAATGTTTACACAGTGACGCCACGAAGGAGACGGCGCGGGTACGGCTGGTGGTGCCGGTTGTTCCGGAGGTCGCGACCACATTCGCCCCCTTTGCCGCCACCAGCGCCATGGAGGTTCCCCCGGTGCCGACAATCGGTGTTTTCATCTCAACGGCGGCGGCAAAAACGGCCTGGTTCGCCTTTACCGGATCGGCGCTCATTACCACGATCCCATCGATCTCACCGCAGCGGATCATCTCAGCGATTTGGCGATCGCTTTCTACTACCGAGGTGTTTACCTCCGAAAGTTTGCCCTGAAATATGCGCTGTGGTTTTTGTTGGTTTTCTGTGGTTAATGCATAAACCGATGCCGGGGTATCCGGTTTGGCGACGTCCATCGAGGCTTCTGCCGCGATAAACTGTACGGCGGCCACATTCACGCCCGCAGCCTCACACTGCTGATAAATCTCCTGGAGTAACTTCTCTGGCTCGGCGCCACCCAGGTTGTAGAGGTTGCCTCCACTGCTTCCAATAATCGCAATTTTTTTCATAGCGGCCTCAAATAGGGTAAGGGGGTTATCTGTGTTGTAGTGCAATCATAATTCCAACTAAAACAAAATAAAGCAACAATGAAAAAGTGGCCTTATACCAAACGATCTCAATTTTTAAAGGTAACGCATTAAAATATAATGATTAATTTATGTTTTTGCTTTGTGTTGTTTTGTGTGGTTTTGTGACGAAGTTCAAAATGAGGAGGGCATAAATAGGGGAAAGCTGCCCATGTTGATGGGACGAGTAGGGTGTTGCGGATTCCTGAGCAGTATTCCGCCGGCAGCGCCTGGCGCGGGAACCGCCGGATGACGTGCTTGCGTCGCCATCCGGCAGCGTATTGCCTGATAGCGCTCACCCGCTGCCGTGTCAGGGCGATTATTCAAATAAGTTCTGATGTAGCTTTTGCACCACTTTCTCGGCATCGTCTCCCGGCACGAGGAAGCACAGATTGTGGCTGGAGGCGCCGTAACAAATCATGCGAATGTTGAACGGTTCCAGGACGCCAAACACTTCTTTACCAACACCGCAGGCTTTTGACAGGTTGTTGCCAATCAGCGCGACCAGCGCCAGTCCTTCTTCAACTTCGACCCGACACAGCGCGGAAAGCTCCATCAATAAGGATTGGGTCAGTAACGTATCGCCCGTGGAGGTGGAGCCGGTAGTATCCAGCGTCAGCGCGACGCTCACCTCCGAAGTGGTAATCAGATCTACCGAAATATTATGCCGCGCCAGAATGCCGAACACCTCTGCCAGGAAACCTCGTGAGTGCAGCATATTCAGGCTGTGCAGCGTCAATAGCGTTTGATTGCGGCGCAGCGCCAGCGCGCGGAACAGCGGCGGGTTTTGGGTTTTATTGCACACCAGCGTACCGCCCGCTTGCGGATCTTTACTGGATCCAACGAAGACCGGGATATCGCTACGCACGGCCGGGAGCAAGGTGGCTGGATGCAGTACTTTTGCGCCGAAGGTTGCCATCTCCGCCGCTTCTTCAAAGTCGATTTCATCAATTCGCTGCGCGACGGGCACCACGCGCGGGTCGGTGGTGTAAATACCGGGCACATCTGTCCAGATATCAACCCGCGCGGCGTGGAGCGCTTCAGCCAGCAACGCTGCCGTATAGTCGCTGCCGCCGCGGCCTAACGTCGTGGTGCGGCCTTTGCTTTCACTGCCGATAAAGCCTTGAGTAATGACCAAAGTTTCGTTCAGGCGCGGGAGCAACTGCTGCGCGGCCAGTTCCGCAAGCGCTGCGACGTCCGGTTCCGCACGACCAAAGCGATCGCTGGTACGCATCACTTTGCGCACGTCGAACCAGTGGGCCTGTACGTCGCGTTCACGCAGGATCTCAACAAATAGCAGGGTAGACATCAGCTCGCCGTGGCTGACCAGTTCATCGGTCAGGGCTGCCGATGTCGCCAGCGATGCCGCCTCCGCCAGAATAGTGATGTTTTCCAGCAGGCGTTCAATCTCTTCGCGAATGACATTGGGATGACGCAGACGATCAAGGATATCGAACTGGATTTTACGGATGGCGTCGAGCGTAGCGAAACGTTCGCCGGGCTCCATCCCTTCGGCCAGCGCCACCAGCAGATTAGTGATGCCGGCAGACGCGGAAAGCACGACTAAACGAACATTGGCGTCGGAAAGTACGATATCCGCGCTACGGTTCATGGCGTCAAAATCAGCGACGCTGGTACCGCCAAATTTGGAAACAACGATCTCTGTCATATCAACCTCGTGTCAGGAAATGAAAAACGCGACCATGGCACAAGGGCAGAACAGAAACCGGTGCAGGCGCAAATGCAAGTAACGTATTTATAAATAAAAGTTGTGGCCTGGACTGTCAACGTTGGGATTATGCGGATTTTTTATGCTGAGTTTAGGCTCAGTAACAGCGCTTATAACCCCGATACCCGTTTGTAGTATGTTGGCTTATCTATGCGCCCGGCGACTCACCCACTTGCTGCCTTTCTGCACCTCGAATTATTTAGGGTATATACTTTTTATCCTCATTCGACAGTGCCTGGGGCAACGGCACTAAAACAATCACACTTTTCTGTGACTGGCGTTACAATCGATCCCAGTCACAATTCTCAAATCAGAAGAGTATTGCTAATGAAAAACATCAATCCAACGCAGACTTCTGCCTGGCAGGCGCTCCAGAAACACTACGATGAAATGAAAGACGTTACGATCGCTGAGCTTTTCGCGAACGATAGCGACCGTTTCGCTAAATTTTCCGCGACGTTTGACGATCTGATGCTGGTGGACTTCTCCAAAAACCGCATCACCGAAGAGACGCTGGCAAAATTACAGGATCTGGCGAAAGAGACCGATCTGGCCGGCGCGATTAAATCCATGTTCTCCGGCGAGAAGATCAACCGCACCGAAGACCGCGCCGTGCTGCACGTGGCGCTGCGTAACCGTAGCAATACGCCGATCATCGTGGACGGCAAAGATGTGATGCCGGAAGTGAACGCCGTGCTTGAGAAAATGAAAACTTTCTCGCAAGCGATTATCTCCGGTCAGTGGAAAGGCTACACCGGTAAGGCCATCACCGACGTGGTGAACATCGGTATCGGCGGTTCCGACCTCGGCCCGTTCATGGTGACGGAAGCGCTGCGTCCGTATAAAAATCATCTGACTATGCACTTCGTCTCTAACGTTGATGGTACCCACATCGCTGAAGTGCTGAAAAAAGTGAACCCGGAAACCACGCTGTTCCTGGTGGCGTCGAAAACCTTCACCACGCAGGAAACCATGACCAACGCCCACAGCGCGCGCGACTGGTTCCTGAAAAGTGCAGGCGATGAAAAACACGTGGCGAAACACTTTGCTGCGCTCTCCACTAACGCCAAAGCGGTCGGCGAATTTGGTATCGACACGGCCAATATGTTCGAGTTCTGGGACTGGGTCGGCGGTCGTTACTCGCTGTGGTCTGCCATCGGACTGTCCATTATCCTGTCCGTCGGTTTCGACAACTTTGTCGAGCTGCTTTCCGGCGCGCACGCGATGGACAAGCATTTCTCCACCACTCCGGCGGAGAAAAACCTACCCATTCTGCTGGCGTTGATTGGCATCTGGTACAACAATTTCTTCGGCGCGGAAACCGAAGCCATTCTGCCGTACGACCAGTATATGCACCGTTTCGCCGCCTACTTCCAGCAGGGTAATATGGAATCCAACGGTAAATACGTTGACCGTAACGGCAACGCCGTGGATTACCAGACAGGCCCAATTATCTGGGGCGAACCAGGCACCAACGGTCAGCACGCGTTTTATCAATTGATTCACCAGGGTACTAAAATGGTGCCGTGTGATTTTATCGCCCCGGCTATCACCCATAACCCGCTATCCGATCATCATCAGAAGCTGCTGTCTAACTTCTTCGCGCAGACCGAAGCGCTGGCGTTTGGTAAATCCCGCGAGGTGGTTGAGCAGGAATATCGCGATCAGGGTAAAGATCCGGCGCAGCTTGAACACGTTGTGCCATTCAAAGTGTTTGAAGGCAACCGCCCGACCAACTCTATCCTGCTGCGCGAAATTACGCCATTCAGCCTGGGCGCGCTGATTGCGCTGTATGAGCATAAAATCTTTACGCAGGGCGCCATCCTGAACATCTTTACTTTCGACCAGTGGGGCGTTGAGTTGGGTAAACAGTTGGCTAACCGTATTCTGCCGGAGCTGGGCGATGATAAAGCTATTTCGTCCCATGATAGCTCTACCAACGGTCTGATTAACCGTTATAAAGCCTGGCGCGCCTGATGGCGCTGCGCTTATCCGGTCTACGTAATGCATAGCGTCTGTAGGCCGGATAAGGCGTTTCGCCGCCATCCGGCAAAAAGAGAATAAGTGACTAGTCCTGATATAGGTTGACAGTTTTTTGTCTGTAAAACGCCTGATGAACATCATCGGGCGTTTTGTATTTCAGGGCCAGGTGTGGCCGTTCATGGTTATAAATTGCCACGGACTCTTTTAC
>NZ_JAGEQL010000013.1:0-26252 GCF_017571995.1 Salmonella sp. 32031103-2018-00083-FB-01-SM-01 | reverse complement strand
TAATGCCGGGCGACAACATCAAAATGGTTGTTACCCTGATCCACCCGATCGCAATGGACGACGGTCTGCGTTTCGCAATCCGTGAAGGCGGCCGTACCGTTGGCGCGGGCGTTGTTGCTAAAGTTCTGGGCTAATTACTCGTTAATTAGTTTTGAATTGAAGAGGGCGCTTCGGCGCCCTTTTTGTTGCCTGCTATTTAGCCGCTGTTATATTTATTCACCCTTTTTAACGCTTCTCCCATGGCGTAAATCGCTTTGTGCTATTGTAATCATAACCATTCTCATTTACACTTTGTGCGGAAATTGAACGGGAGCGATCATGTACGTTTGTTTGTGTAATGGTATAAGCGATAAAAAAATCCGCCAGGCTGTACGACAATTTCATCCACAGTCATTTCAACAGTTGCGTAAATTTATTCCTGTGGGAAATCAATGTGGTAAGTGTATTCGCGCCGCGCGAGAAGTGATGCAGGATGAGTTAACGCAAATGCCGGAATTTAAAGAGATCGCCTGAGTCACACTCTTTTTTTTGACATCCCTGTAGCCCCATCTACGCTCTAGAGAGTGGAAGCGGAGGGACTATAAAATGAAAGGTGATGTTAAAATCATAAATTATCTCAATAAACTATTGGGAAATGAGCTTGTCGCAATTAATCAGTATTTTCTTCATGCCCGTATGTTCAAAAACTGGGGGCTGACCCGGCTTAATGATGTTGAGTACCATGAATCCATTGATGAGATGAAACACGCCGATAAGTATATTGAGCGTATTTTATTTCTGGAAGGCATACCGAACCTACAGGATCTGGGCAAGCTGGGCATCGGTGAAGATGTCGAAGAGATGCTACGATCGGATCTCCGGCTCGAACTGGAAGGCGCAAAAGATCTACGTGAGGCAATAGCCTATGCCGATAGCGTTCATGATTATGTCAGCCGGGATATGATGATTGAAATTCTTGCCGACGAGGAAGGTCACATCGACTGGCTGGAAACTGAGCTGGATTTGATTGCCAAACTTGGTATGCAAAATTATCTGCAATCACAAATCAAGGTTACCGATTAACCGTCTGGAAAGAAAGCTTTCCAACCTGTTATGAAACCCGCCACCGCCAGCCATGGCCCAAAAGGTAGCGGGTTTATTAATGCCGATTTACCTCTCACCAGTAGCGCGACGCCAAACCCGCCACAGGCCAACATGGCGGCAAGGAAAACCAGTAACGGCAGTGTTTCCCAACAATGCCACGCTCCTAAGGCTGCAAGGTACTTGACGTCGCCATATCCAAGCCCCTCTTTCTGATAACGCAGGCGATAGCCCCAGTAAATTAACGCGAATCCGCCATAGCCGGCGATAGCACCCCAAAGCGCATCCGGTAAACGCTCCGGCAGGCAAATCTGGTGATAAAGCAGACCACCCCACAGTAATGGACAGGTAAACCGGTCAGGCAACAGACCGGTACGCGCGTCGTATATGCCAAGTAATAAAGAGAACGACGCATAAAAAATGAGAAAGGGGAGGGCAACAAACATAAGCAAATCCTCGTCAAGGCTTGTGCTCACCTTTATAGATTTATGCGACAGCGACAACGACGTATCGCCAGATTTGCCTGATGCCTTCCAAAGAAAAGATGCGCGTTGCCATCCCATGCGTACCATCTGGAATCATGCTCGCATAAGAATAAAGCGCTTAATTTCTATCCGACACTTGCGTCAGGCTGAGATTTACGTATAATGCGCGGGCTTGTCGTAATTGACGGCAGGTTCGATTTGAACCTCGAATAGCCGATTTGGCTATTTAACAATGCTCCCAATCGGGGAGCTACGTAAGAACGGTTACACTCTCCCATCAATCGTAATGGGTGTGAGGAGTAATCATTTTCGTTTATAAAATAATTGGAGCTCTGGTCTCATGCAGAACCAAAGAATCCGTATCCGCCTGAAAGCGTTTGATCATCGTCTGATCGATCAATCAACCGCGGAAATCGTCGAGACTGCCAAGCGCACTGGTGCGCAGGTTCGCGGTCCGATCCCGCTGCCGACCCGCAAAGAGCGCTTTACCGTTCTGATCTCTCCGCACGTTAACAAAGATGCGCGCGATCAGTACGAAATTCGCACTCACAAGCGTCTGGTTGACATCGTTGAGCCAACCGAGAAAACCGTTGATGCTCTGATGCGTCTGGACCTGGCTGCCGGTGTAGACGTGCAGATCAGCCTGGGTTAATCAGGTCATCGAGCGATTGAGAGGTTGATACAATGATTGGTTTAGTCGGTAAAAAAGTGGGTATGACCCGCATCTTCACTGAAGATGGCGTCTCTATCCCAGTAACCGTAATCGAAGTTGAAGCAAACCGTGTTACTCAGGTTAAAGACCTGGCTAACGATGGCTACCGCGCTGTTCAGGTTACTACGGGTGCTAAAAAAGCTAACCGTGTCACCAAGCCGGAAGCGGGTCACTTTGCTAAAGCTGGCGTAGAAGCTGGCCGTGGTCTGTGGGAATTCCGTCTGGCTGAAGGCGAAGAATACACCGTAGGTCAGAGCATCAGCGTTGAACTGTTTGCTGACGTTAAAAAAGTTGACGTAACCGGTACCTCTAAAGGTAAAGGTTTCGCTGGTACCGTTAAGCGCTGGAACTTCCGTACCCAGGACGCTACTCACGGTAACTCCTTGTCTCACCGCGTTCCGGGTTCTATCGGTCAGAACCAGACTCCGGGCAAAGTGTTCAAAGGCAAGAAAATGGCAGGTCAGATGGGTAATGAGCGCGTAACCGTTCAGAGCCTTGACGTAGTACGCGTTGACGCTGAGCGCAACCTGCTGCTGGTTAAGGGTGGTGTTCCGGGTGCAACCGGTTGCGACCTGATCGTTAAACCAGCTGTGAAGGCGTAAGGGGATAGCAATGGAATTAGTATTGAAAGACGCGCAGAGCGCGCTGACTGTTTCCGAAACTACCTTCGGTCGTGATTTCAACGAAGCGCTGGTTCACCAGGTTGTTGTTGCTTATGCAGCTGGTGCTCGTCAGGGTACTCGTGCTCAGAAGACTCGTGCTGAAGTAACTGGTTCCGGTAAAAAACCGTGGCGCCAGAAAGGCACTGGCCGTGCGCGTTCAGGTTCTATCAAGAGCCCGATCTGGCGTTCCGGTGGCGTGACCTTCGCTGCTCGTCCGCAGGACCACAGTCAAAAAGTTAACAAGAAGATGTACCGCGGCGCGCTGAAAAGCATCCTGTCCGAACTGGTACGTCAGGATCGTCTGATCGTTGTCGAGAAGTTCTCTGTAGAAGCGCCGAAAACTAAGCTGCTGGCACAGAAACTGAAAGACATGGCTCTGGAAGATGTGCTGATCATCACCGGTGAGCTGGACGAGAACCTGTTCCTGGCCGCACGTAACCTGCACAAGGTTGACGTACGCGATGCGACTGGTATCGACCCGGTTAGCCTGATCGCCTTCGACAAAGTCGTAATGACTGCTGATGCTGTTAAGCAAGTTGAGGAGATGCTGGCATGATTCGTGAAGAACGTCTGCTGAAGGTGCTGCGCGCACCGCACGTTTCTGAAAAAGCGTCTACTGCGATGGAAAAAACTAACACCATCGTTCTCAAAGTTGCTAAAGACGCGACCAAAGCAGAAATCAAAGCTGCTGTGCAGAAACTGTTTGAAGTCGAAGTCGAAGTCGTTAACACCCTGGTTGTTAAAGGGAAAGTTAAACGTCACGGACAGCGTATCGGTCGTCGTAGCGACTGGAAAAAAGCTTACGTCACCCTGAAAGAAGGCCAGAATCTGGACTTCGTCGGCGGCGCTGAGTAAGTCGGAGGAGTAATACAATGGCAGTTGTTAAATGTAAACCGACATCTCCGGGTCGTCGCCACGTCGTTAAAGTGGTCAACCCAGAGCTGCACAAGGGCAAACCTTTTGCTCCGCTGGTTGAAAAAAACAGCAAATCCGGTGGTCGTAACAACAATGGCCGTATCACCACTCGTCATATCGGTGGTGGTCACAAACAGGCTTATCGTATTGTTGACTTCAAACGCAACAAAGACGGTATCCCGGCAGTTGTTGAACGTCTTGAGTACGATCCGAACCGTTCCGCGAACATCGCGCTGGTTCTGTACAAAGACGGCGAACGCCGTTACATCCTGGCCCCGAAAGGCCTGAAAGCTGGCGACCAGATTCAGTCTGGCGTTGATGCTGCAATCAAAGCAGGCAACACCCTGCCGATGCGCAATATCCCGGTTGGTTCTACCGTTCATAACGTAGAAATGAAACCAGGCAAAGGCGGTCAGCTGGCGCGTTCCGCTGGTACTTACGTTCAGATCGTTGCTCGCGATGGCGCTTATGTCACCCTGCGTCTGCGTTCTGGTGAAATGCGTAAAGTCGAAGCAGACTGCCGTGCAACCCTGGGCGAAGTTGGCAATGCTGAGCATATGCTGCGCGTTCTGGGTAAAGCAGGTGCTGCACGCTGGCGTGGCGTTCGTCCTACCGTTCGCGGTACTGCGATGAACCCAGTAGACCACCCACATGGTGGTGGTGAAGGTCGTAACTTTGGTAAGCACCCGGTAACTCCGTGGGGCGTTCAGACCAAAGGTAAGAAGACCCGCAGCAACAAGCGTACTGATAAATTCATCGTACGTCGCCGTAGCAAATAATTTTAGAGGATAAGCCATGCCACGTTCTCTCAAGAAAGGTCCTTTTATTGACCTGCACTTGCTGAAGAAGGTAGAGAAAGCGGTGGAAAGCGGAGACAAGAAGCCCCTGCGCACTTGGTCCCGTCGTTCAACGATCTTTCCTAACATGATCGGTTTGACCATCGCTGTCCATAATGGTCGTCAGCACGTTCCGGTATTTGTTTCCGACGAAATGGTCGGTCACAAACTGGGTGAATTCGCACCGACTCGTACTTATCGCGGCCACGCTGCTGATAAAAAAGCGAAGAAGAAATAAGGTAGGAGGAAGAGATGGAAACTATCGCTAAACATCGCCATGCTCGTTCTTCTGCTCAGAAGGTTCGCCTTGTTGCTGACCTGATTCGCGGTAAGAAAGTGTCGCAGGCTCTGGATATTCTGACCTACACCAACAAGAAAGCGGCTGTACTGGTCAAGAAAGTTCTGGAATCTGCCATTGCTAACGCTGAACACAACGATGGCGCTGACATTGACGATCTGAAAGTTACGAAAATTTTCGTAGACGAAGGCCCGAGCATGAAGCGCATTATGCCGCGTGCAAAAGGTCGTGCAGATCGCATCCTGAAGCGCACCAGCCACATCACTGTGGTTGTGTCCGATCGCTGAGACTCTGGAGACTAGCAATGGGTCAGAAAGTACATCCTAATGGTATTCGCCTGGGTATTGTAAAACCATGGAACTCTACCTGGTTTGCGAACACCAAAGAATTCGCTGACAACCTGGACAGCGATTTTAAAGTACGTCAGTACCTGACGAAGGAACTGGCTAAAGCGTCTGTATCTCGTATCGTTATCGAGCGTCCGGCTAAGAGCATCCGTGTGACTATTCACACCGCTCGCCCGGGTATCGTTATCGGTAAAAAAGGTGAAGACGTAGAAAAACTGCGTAAGGTCGTAGCGGATATCGCTGGCGTTCCTGCACAGATCAACATCGCCGAAGTTCGTAAACCTGAACTGGACGCTAAACTGGTTGCTGACAGCATCACTTCTCAGCTGGAACGTCGCGTTATGTTCCGTCGTGCGATGAAGCGTGCTGTACAGAACGCCATGCGTCTGGGCGCTAAAGGTATCAAAGTTGAAGTTAGCGGCCGTCTGGGCGGCGCGGAAATCGCACGTACCGAATGGTACCGCGAAGGTCGCGTACCGCTGCACACTCTGCGTGCTGACATCGACTACAACACCTCTGAAGCGCACACCACTTATGGTGTAATCGGCGTTAAAGTGTGGATCTTCAAAGGCGAGATCCTGGGTGGTATGGCTGCTGTTGAACAACCGGAAAAACCGGCTGCTCAACCGAAAAAGCAGCAGCGTAAAGGCCGTAAATAAGGAGCGTCGCTGATGTTACAACCAAAGCGTACAAAATTCCGTAAAATGCACAAAGGCCGCAACCGTGGTCTGGCTGCAGGCGCGGATGTTAGCTTCGGCAGCTTCGGCCTGAAAGCTGTTGGCCGTGGTCGTCTGACTGCCCGTCAGATCGAAGCAGCACGTCGTGCTATGACCCGTGCAGTTAAGCGTCAAGGTAAGATCTGGATCCGTGTATTCCCGGACAAACCGATCACTGAAAAGCCGCTGGCAGTGCGTATGGGTAAAGGTAAAGGTAACGTGGAGTATTGGGTTGCCTTGATTCAGCCGGGTAAAGTCCTGTATGAAATGGACGGCGTACCGGAAGAGCTGGCCCGTGAAGCATTCAAGCTGGCAGCAGCGAAACTGCCGATTAAAACCACCTTTGTAACTAAGACGGTGATGTAATGAAAGCAAAAGAGCTGCGTGAGAAGAGCGTTGAAGAGCTGAACACCGAGCTACTGAACCTGCTGCGTGAGCAGTTCAACCTGCGTATGCAGGCTGCAAGTGGCCAGCTGCAACAGTCTCACCTGTTGAAGCAAGTGCGTCGTGATGTCGCACGCGTTAAGACTTTACTGACTGAGAAGGCGGGTGCGTAATGACCGATAAAATCCGTACTCTGCAAGGTCGCGTGGTTAGCGACAAAATGGAGAAATCCATTGTTGTTGCTATCGAACGTTTTGTGAAACACCCGATCTACGGTAAATTCATCAAGCGTACGACCAAAATGCACGTACATGACGAGAACAACGAATGCGGTATCGGCGACGTGGTTGAAATCCGCGAATGCCGTCCGCTGTCCAAGACCAAATCCTGGACTCTGGTTCGCGTTGTAGAGAAAGCGGTTCTGTAATACAGTACGCATTCTCAACGAATAAACGGCTCAGCGATGGGCCGTTTATTTTTTCTACCCATATCTGATTTGCGGTGTTATAATGCCGCGCCCTCGATATGGGGTTTTTTTAACGACCTGATTTTCGGGTCTCAGTAGTAGTTGACATTAGCGGAGCACTAAAATGATCCAAGAACAGACTATGCTGAACGTCGCCGACAACTCCGGTGCACGTCGCGTAATGTGTATCAAGGTTCTGGGTGGCTCGCACCGTCGCTACGCAGGCGTAGGCGACATCATTAAGATCACCATCAAAGAAGCGATTCCGCGTGGTAAGGTCAAAAAAGGTGATGTGCTGAAGGCGGTAGTGGTGCGCACCAAGAAGGGTGTTCGTCGCCCGGACGGTTCTGTCATTCGCTTCGATGGTAATGCATGCGTTATTTTAAACAATAACAGCGAGCAGCCTATCGGTACGCGTATTTTTGGGCCGGTAACTCGTGAACTTCGTAACGAGAAGTTCATGAAAATTATCTCTCTGGCACCAGAAGTACTCTAAGGAGCGAATCATGGCAGCGAAAATCCGTCGTGATGACGAAGTTATCGTGTTAACCGGTAAAGATAAAGGTAAACGCGGTAAAGTTAAGAATGTCCTGTCTTCCGGCAAGGTCATTGTTGAAGGTATCAACCTGGTTAAGAAACACCAGAAGCCGGTTCCGGCTCTGAACCAACCGGGCGGCATCGTTGAAAAAGAAGCTGCAATTCAGGTTTCTAACGTTGCAATCTTCAATGCGGCAACCGGCAAGGCTGACCGTGTAGGCTTTAGATTCGAAGACGGCAAAAAAGTCCGTTTCTTCAAGTCTAACAGCGAAACTATCAAGTAATTTGGAGTAGTACGATGGCGAAACTGCATGATTACTACAAAGACGAAGTAGTTAACAAACTCATGACTGAGTTTAACTACAATTCTGTCATGCAAGTCCCTCGGGTCGAGAAGATCACCCTGAACATGGGTGTTGGTGAAGCGATCGCTGACAAGAAACTGCTGGATAACGCAGCAGCAGACCTGACAGCAATCTCCGGTCAAAAACCGTTGATCACCAAAGCACGCAAATCTGTTGCAGGCTTCAAAATCCGTCAGGGCTATCCGATCGGCTGTAAAGTAACTCTGCGTGGCGAACGCATGTGGGAGTTCTTTGAGCGCCTGATCACTATTGCTGTTCCTCGTATCCGTGACTTCCGTGGCTTGTCCGCTAAGTCATTCGACGGTCGTGGTAACTACAGCATGGGTGTCCGTGAGCAGATCATCTTCCCAGAAATCGACTACGATAAAGTCGACCGCGTTCGTGGTTTGGATATTACCATTACCACTACTGCGAAATCTGACGAAGAAGGCCGTGCTCTGCTGGCTGCCTTTGACTTCCCGTTCCGCAAGTAAGGTAGGGTTACTAAATGGCTAAGCAATCAATGAAAGCACGCGAAGTAAAACGCGTAGCTTTAGCTGATAAATACTTCGCGAAACGCGCTGAACTGAAAGCGATCATCTCTGATGTGAACGCAACCGACGAAGATCGTTGGAATGCGGTTCTTAAGCTGCAGACTCTGCCGCGTGATTCCAGCCCGTCACGTCAGCGTAACCGCTGCCGTCAAACTGGTCGTCCGCACGCTTTCCTGCGGAAGTTCGGGTTGAGCCGTATTAAGGTCCGTGAAGCCGCTATGCGCGGTGAAATTCCGGGTCTGAAAAAGGCTAGCTGGTAATTGTCACCAATTGAATCACGGGAGTAAAGACAGATGAGCATGCAAGATCCGATCGCGGATATGCTGACCCGTATCCGTAACGGTCAGGCCGCGAACAAAGCTGCGGTCACCATGCCTTCCTCCAAGCTGAAAGTGGCAATTGCCAACGTGCTGAAGGAAGAAGGTTTTATTGAAGATTTTAAAGTTGAAGGCGACACCAAGCCGGAACTGGAACTGACTCTTAAGTATTTCCAGGGTAAAGCTGTTGTAGAAAGCATTCAGCGTGTCAGCCGCCCAGGTCTGCGCATCTACAAACGTAAAGATGAGCTGCCGAAAGTTATGGCCGGTCTGGGTATCGCAGTTGTTTCTACCTCTAAAGGTGTTATGACTGATCGTGCAGCGCGCCAGGCTGGTCTTGGTGGCGAAATTATCTGCTACGTAGCCTAATCGGAGGAAAAAATGTCTCGTGTTGCTAAAGCACCGGTCGTTGTTCCTGCCGGCGTTGATGTCAAAATCAACGGTCAGGTTATTACGATCAAAGGTAAAAACGGCGAGCTGACTCGTACTCTCAACGATGCTGTTGAAGTTAAACATGCAGATAATGCACTGACCTTCGGTCCGCGTGATGGTTACGCAGACGGTTGGGCACAGGCTGGTACTGCGCGTGCCCTGCTGAACTCAATGGTTATCGGTGTTACCGAAGGCTTCACTAAGAAGCTGCAGCTGGTTGGTGTAGGTTATCGTGCAGCGGTTAAAGGGAATGTAGTAAACCTGTCTTTAGGTTTCTCTCACCCGGTTGACCATCAGCTGCCGGCAGGTATCACTGCTGAATGTCCGACTCAAACTGAAATCGTGCTGAAAGGCGCTGATAAGCAGGTGATCGGCCAGGTTGCAGCAGATCTGCGCGCCTACCGTCGTCCTGAGCCTTACAAAGGCAAGGGTGTTCGTTACGCCGACGAAGTCGTGCGTACCAAAGAGGCTAAGAAGAAGTAAGGTAACACTATGGATAAGAAATCTGCTCGTATCCGTCGTGCGACCCGCGCACGCCGCAAGCTCAAAGAGCTGGGCGCAACTCGCCTGGTGGTACATCGTACCCCGCGTCATATTTACGCACAGGTAATTGCACCGAACGGTTCTGAAGTTCTGGTAGCTGCTTCTACTGTAGAAAAAGCTATCGCTGAACAACTGAAGTACACCGGTAACAAAGACGCGGCTGCAGCTGTGGGTAAAGCTGTCGCTGAACGCGCTCTGGAAAAAGGCATCAAAGATGTGTCCTTTGACCGTTCCGGGTTCCAATATCATGGTCGTGTCCAGGCACTGGCAGATGCTGCCCGTGAAGCTGGCCTTCAGTTCTAAGGTAGAGGTGTAAGATGGCTCACATCGAAAAACAAGCTGGCGAACTGCAGGAAAAGCTGATCGCGGTAAACCGCGTATCTAAAACCGTTAAAGGTGGTCGTATTTTCTCCTTCACAGCTCTGACTGTAGTAGGCGATGGTAACGGTCGCGTAGGTTTTGGTTACGGTAAAGCGCGTGAAGTTCCAGCAGCGATCCAGAAAGCGATGGAAAAAGCCCGTCGCAATATGATTAACGTCGCGCTGAACAACGGCACCCTGCAGCACCCGGTTAAAGGTGTTCACACGGGGTCTCGTGTATTCATGCAGCCAGCTTCCGAAGGTACCGGTATCATCGCCGGTGGTGCAATGCGCGCCGTTCTGGAAGTTGCTGGGGTTCATAACGTTCTGGCTAAAGCATACGGTTCCACCAACCCGATCAACGTGGTTCGTGCAACTATTGATGGCCTGGAAAATATGAATTCTCCAGAAATGGTCGCTGCCAAGCGTGGTAAATCCGTTGAAGAAATTCTGGGGAAATAAACCATGGCAAAGACTATTAAAATTACTCAAACCCGCAGTGCAATCGGTCGTCTGCCGAAACACAAGGCAACGCTGCTTGGCCTGGGTCTGCGTCGTATTGGCCACACCGTAGAGCGCGAGGATACTCCTGCTGTTCGTGGTATGGTCAACGCGGTTTCCTTCATGGTTAAAGTTGAGGAGTAAGAGATGCGTTTAAATACTCTGTCTCCGGCCGAAGGCTCCAAAAAGGCGGGTAAACGCCTGGGTCGTGGTATCGGTTCTGGCCTCGGTAAAACCGGTGGTCGTGGTCACAAAGGTCAGAAGTCTCGTTCTGGCGGTGGCGTACGTCGCGGTTTCGAGGGTGGTCAGATGCCTCTGTACCGTCGTCTGCCGAAATTCGGCTTCACTTCTCGCAAAGCAGCGATTACAGCCGAAGTTCGTCTGTCTGACCTGGCGAAAGTAGAAGGCGGCGTTGTAGACCTGAACACGCTGAAAGCGGCAAACATTATCGGTATCCAGATCGAGTTCGCGAAAGTGATCTTGGCTGGCGAAGTCACTACTCCGGTAACTGTTCGTGGCCTGCGTGTTACTAAAGGCGCTCGTGCTGCTATCGAAGCTGCTGGCGGTAAAATCGAGGAATAAGTAGCAGATGGCTAAACAACCGGGATTAGATTTTCAAAGTGCCAAAGGTGGCTTAGGTGAGCTGAAACGCAGACTGCTGTTTGTTATCGGCGCGCTGATTGTGTTCCGTATTGGCTCTTTTATTCCGATCCCTGGTATTGATGCCGCTGTACTTGCCAAACTGCTTGAGCAACAGCGAGGCACCATCATTGAAATGTTCAACATGTTCTCTGGTGGTGCTCTCAGCCGTGCTTCTATCTTTGCCCTGGGGATCATGCCGTATATTTCGGCGTCGATCATTATCCAGCTGTTGACGGTGGTTCATCCAACGCTGGCAGAAATTAAGAAAGAAGGGGAGTCTGGTCGTCGTAAGATCAGCCAGTACACCCGTTACGGTACTCTGGTGCTGGCGATATTCCAGTCGATCGGTATTGCTACCGGTTTGCCGAATATGCCTGGTATGCAGGGCCTGGTGATGAATCCAGGCTTTGCGTTCTATTTCACCGCTGTTGTAAGTCTGGTTACAGGAACCATGTTCCTGATGTGGCTCGGCGAACAGATTACTGAGCGCGGTATCGGTAACGGTATCTCAATCATCATCTTCGCTGGTATCGTTGCGGGACTCCCGCCAGCCATTGCCCATACTATCGAGCAAGCGCGTCAAGGCGACCTGCACTTCCTCGTGTTGCTGTTGGTTGCAGTATTAGTATTTGCAGTGACGTTCTTTGTAGTATTCGTTGAACGTGGTCAACGCCGTATTGTGGTAAACTACGCCAAACGTCAGCAAGGTCGTCGTGTCTATGCTGCACAGAGCACACATTTACCGCTGAAAGTGAATATGGCGGGGGTAATCCCGGCAATCTTCGCTTCCAGTATTATTCTGTTCCCGGCGACCATCGCGTCATGGTTCGGGGGCGGTACTGGTTGGAACTGGCTGACAACAATTTCGCTGTATTTGCAGCCTGGGCAACCGCTTTATGTGTTACTCTATGCGTCTGCAATCATCTTCTTCTGTTTCTTCTACACGGCGTTGGTTTTCAACCCGCGTGAAACAGCAGATAACCTGAAGAAGTCCGGTGCATTTGTACCAGGAATTCGTCCGGGAGAGCAAACGGCGAAGTATATCGATAAAGTAATGACCCGCCTGACCTTGGTTGGTGCGCTGTATATTACCTTTATCTGCCTGATCCCGGAGTTCATGCGTGATGCAATGAAAGTGCCGTTCTACTTCGGTGGGACCTCACTGCTTATCGTTGTTGTCGTGATTATGGACTTTATGGCTCAAGTGCAAACTCTGATGATGTCCAGTCAGTATGAGTCTGCATTGAAGAAGGCGAACCTGAAAGGCTACGGCCGTTAATTGGTCGCCTGAGAAGTTACGGAGAGTAAAAATGAAAGTTCGTGCTTCCGTCAAGAAATTATGCCGTAACTGCAAAATCGTTAAGCGTGATGGTGTCATCCGTGTGATTTGCAGTGCCGAGCCGAAGCATAAACAGCGCCAAGGCTGATTTTTTCGCATATTTTTCTTGCAAAGTTGGGTTGAGCTGGCTAGATTAGCCAGCCAATCTTTTGTATGTCTGTACGTTTCCATTTGAGTATCCTGAAAACGGGCTTTTCAGCATGGTACGTACATATTAAATAGTAGGAGTGCATAGTGGCCCGTATAGCAGGCATTAACATTCCTGATCAGAAACACGCCGTGATCGCGTTAACTTCGATCTACGGTGTCGGCAAGACCCGTTCTAAAGCCATCCTGGCTGCAGCGGGTATCGCTGAAAATGTTAAGATCAGTGAGCTGTCTGAAGAACAAATCGACACGCTGCGTGACGAAGTTGCCAAATTTGTCGTTGAAGGTGATCTGCGCCGTGAAATCAGCATGAGCATCAAGCGCCTGATGGATCTTGGTTGCTATCGCGGTTTGCGTCATCGTCGTGGTCTCCCGGTTCGCGGTCAGCGTACCAAGACCAACGCTCGTACCCGTAAGGGTCCGCGCAAACCGATCAAGAAATAATCGGGGTGATTGAATAATGGCAAAGGCACCAGTTCGCGCACGTAAACGTGTAAGAAAACAAGTCTCTGACGGCGTGGCTCATATCCATGCTTCTTTCAACAACACCATCGTGACTATTACCGATCGTCAGGGTAATGCGCTGGGTTGGGCAACAGCCGGTGGTTCCGGTTTCCGTGGTTCTCGCAAATCCACTCCGTTTGCAGCTCAGGTTGCAGCAGAGCGTTGCGCTGACGCCGTGAAAGAATACGGTATCAAGAATCTGGAAGTTATGGTTAAAGGTCCGGGTCCAGGCCGCGAATCTACTATTCGTGCTCTGAACGCCGCTGGTTTCCGCATCACTAATATTACTGATGTGACTCCGATCCCTCATAACGGTTGTCGTCCGCCGAAAAAACGTCGCGTATAACGCTTCGTTTTCCAGGTTAGTTGGAGAAAGAAAATGGCAAGATATTTGGGTCCTAAGCTCAAGCTGAGCCGTCGTGAGGGCACCGACTTATTCCTTAAGTCTGGCGTTCGCGCGATCGATACCAAGTGTAAAATTGAACAAGCTCCTGGCCAGCACGGTGCGCGTAAGCCGCGTCTGTCTGACTATGGTGTGCAGTTGCGTGAAAAGCAAAAAGTTCGCCGCATTTACGGTGTGCTGGAGCGTCAGTTCCGTAACTACTACAAAGAAGCAGCACGTCTGAAAGGCAACACCGGTGAAAACCTGTTGGCTCTGCTGGAAGGTCGTCTGGACAACGTTGTATACCGTATGGGCTTCGGCGCCACTCGTGCAGAAGCACGTCAGCTGGTTAGCCATAAAGCAATTATGGTAAACGGTCGTGTTGTTAACATCGCTTCTTATCAGGTTAGTCCGAATGACGTTGTTAGCATTCGTGAGAAAGCGAAGAAGCAGTCTCGCGTGAAAGCCGCTCTGGAGCTGGCTGAGCAGCGTGAAAAGCCAACCTGGCTGGAAGTTGATGCTGGCAAGATGGAAGGTACGTACAAGCGTAAGCCTGAGCGTTCTGATCTGTCTGCGGACATTAACGAACACCTGATCGTCGAGCTTTACTCCAAGTAAAGCTTAGTACCAAAGAGAGGACACAATGCAGGGTTCTGTGACAGAGTTTCTAAAACCGCGCCTGGTAGATATCGAGCAAGTGAGTTCGACGCACGCCAAGGTGACCCTTGAGCCTTTAGAGCGTGGCTTCGGCCATACTCTGGGTAACGCACTGCGCCGTATTCTGCTCTCATCGATGCCGGGTTGCGCGGTGACCGAGGTTGAGATTGATGGTGTACTACATGAGTACAGCACCAAAGAAGGCGTTCAGGAAGACATCCTGGAAATCCTGCTCAACCTGAAAGGGCTGGCGGTGAGAGTTCAGGGTAAAGATGAAGTTATTCTTACCTTGAATAAATCTGGCATTGGCCCTGTGACTGCAGCCGATATCACCCATGATGGGGATGTCGAAATCGTCAAGCCGCAGCACGTGATCTGCCACCTGACCGATGAAAACGCGTCTATTAGTATGCGTATCAAAGTTCAGCGCGGTCGTGGTTATGTGCCGGCTTCTACCCGAATTCATTCGGAAGAAGATGAGCGCCCAATCGGCCGTCTGCTGGTCGACGCCTGCTACAGCCCTGTAGAGCGTATTGCCTACAATGTTGAAGCAGCGCGTGTAGAACAGCGTACCGACCTGGACAAGCTGGTCATCGAAATGGAAACCAACGGCACAATCGATCCTGAAGAGGCGATTCGTCGTGCGGCAACCATCCTGGCTGAACAACTGGAAGCTTTCGTTGATTTACGTGATGTACGTCAACCGGAAGTGAAAGAAGAGAAACCAGAATTCGATCCGATCCTGCTGCGCCCTGTTGACGATCTGGAATTGACTGTCCGCTCTGCTAACTGCCTCAAGGCAGAAGCTATCCACTATATCGGTGATCTGGTACAGCGTACCGAGGTTGAGCTTCTTAAGACGCCTAACCTGGGTAAAAAATCTCTTACCGAGATTAAAGACGTGCTGGCTTCCCGTGGACTGTCTCTGGGTATGCGCCTGGAAAACTGGCCACCGGCAAGCATCGCTGACGAGTAACCGGATCACAGGTTAAGGTTTTACTGAGAAGGATAAGGTCATGCGCCATCGTAAGAGTGGTCGTCAACTGAACCGCAACAGCAGCCATCGCCAGGCTATGTTCCGCAACATGGCAGGTTCACTGGTTCGTCATGAAATCATCAAGACGACCCTGCCTAAAGCGAAAGAGCTGCGTCGCGTAGTTGAGCCGCTGATTACTCTTGCCAAGACTGATAGCGTTGCTAATCGTCGTCTGGCATTCGCCCGTACTCGTGATAACGAGATCGTGGCAAAACTGTTTAACGAGCTGGGCCCGCGTTTCGCGAGCCGCGCCGGTGGTTACACTCGCATTCTGAAGTGTGGCTTCCGTGCAGGCGACAACGCGCCGATGGCATACATCGAGCTGGTTGATCGTTCAGAGAAAACAGAAGCTGCTGCAGAGTAATCTGTAGTAACGTAAAAAAACCCGCTTCGGCGGGTTTTTTTATACCCTCCTGAACCCCATATATCTACAATAATTGTATTCTTTTCGTTCAATCCCTGGAGCGACGTATGTGGTTACTTGACCAGTGGGCAGAGCGTCATATTATCGAGGCACAGCGTAAAGGCGAGTTGGATAATCTGCCTGGCCGCGGCGAGCCGCTTATTCTGGATGATGATTCTCATGTGCCGGCGGAACTTCGTGCGGGTTATCGCTTACTCAAGAATGCGGGCTGTCTTCCCCCTGAACTGGAGCAGCGCAGAGACGCTATTCAGTTACTTGATATCCTCAACAGTATCCGGGAAGATGACCCTCGATACCATCAGGTTAGTCGCCAGCTCTCGCTGCTTGAACTAAAACTTCGGCAGGCTGGGTTGAGTACCGACTTTTTACACGGTGAGTATGCACAAAAACTGCTGCATAAAATCAACGATAATTAACGGAGCTTGTATGTATCGCATTGGTGAGCTGGCAAAGCTGGCAGACGTAACGCCTGATACCATTCGCTACTATGAAAAACAGCAGATGATGGATCATGAGGTACGTACTGAAGGCGGGTTTCGTCTGTATACCGAAAACGATCTGCAGCGTCTCAAATTTATTCGTTATGCGCGACAGTTGGGTTTCACGCTCGACTCGATCCGCGAACTTTTATCGATCCGAATTGATCCTGAGCACCATACCTGTCAGGAGTCAAAAAGTATTGTGCAAGAGCGATTGCAGGAGGTTGAAGCCAGGATTGCGGAACTGCAAACGATGCAGCGTTCGTTACAAAGGCTTAATGATGCTTGTTGCGGAACGGCCCACAGTAGCGTCTATTGTTCCATTCTGGAAGCCCTGGAGCAGGGGGCCAGTGGAGCGAAATCAGGATGTTGATTTATTGAACCGGCGGGGCTACACTCGCGCCGTTAATTTATACAATCGGGAGACATTATGAGTCGTTATCAACATAAGAAAGGGCAGATAAAGGACAATGCCATTGAGGCATTACTGCATGATCCACTGTTCAGGCAACGCGTTGAAAAAAATAAGAAAGGCAAAGGAAGTTATCTGCGTAAAGGTAAACACGGTAATCGAGGGAACTGGGAGGCCAGTGGCAAGAAAGTAAGTGACTTTTTTACCACTGGCCTTCTGCTTATTAAGAACGGTTATTTTGTTCTTTCAGCAGATCGCGGATTTCGCCCAATAACACTTCCTCTTTAGAAGGCGCTGGCGGAGCTGCCGGCTCTTCTGCTTTTTTACGGTTGAGTCTGTTGATAAGCTTAATGGCAACAAAGATAGCAAAGGCCACAATCACAAAATCAAATACGTTCTGGATAAACACGCCGTAATGCATGACGACCGCCGGAATATCTCCCTGCGCTTCGCGTAACGTAAAAGCAAATTGTTTAAAGTCGATCCCGCCGATTAACAATCCCAACGGCGGCATAATGATATCGGCAACCAGTGAAGAAACAATCTTACCGAATGCCGCGCCAATAATGACACCCACTGCCAAATCCACAACATTCCCGCGCATCGCGAATTCGCGAAATTCTTTAATAAAACTCATTTTTATTCTCCCTATGCAGCTGACGTTATAAGTTTAACAAATGCTAAGGCATTTTCCATTTACGGCTTCTGTTTAGCGAAATAAATTAAACCTTGATAAATAAAGGGAATTAAAAAGGGCGCTGAATGAGCGCCCCTTAAATTAGAGGAAGAAAGGACTTGGCTGGAACAGACGTTCGACGTCGGTAATAAACTTTTTATCGGTCAAAAACATAATGACGTGATCGCCTTGTTCAATGCGCAAATTGTCATTAGCAATCATGACATCATTACCGCGAACGACCGCGCCAATAATGGTGCCTGGCGGCAGTTTAATTTCGTCAATGACGCGGCCAACCACGCGGGAAGTGCTTTCATCGCCGTGCGCGACGGCTTCGATGGCTTCGGCAACCCCGCGACGTAGTGAGGAAACGCCGACGATATCTGCTTTACGCACATGGCTCAGTAATGCAGAGATGGTGGCCTGCTGCGGAGAAATCGCAATATCTATAACGCTACCCTGCACAAGATCGACATAAGCTCGACGCTGAATCAGCACCATCACTTTTTTGGCACCCATCCGCTTAGCCAACATCGCGGACATGATATTGGCTTCATCATCGTTAGTGACCGCGATAAAGAGATCGACCTGATCAATATGCTCCTCCGCCAGCAATTCCTGATCGGAAGCGTCGCCAAAAAAGACGATCGTGTTTTGCAGTTTCTCAGCCAGTTCTGCGGCGCGTTGTTGATCGCGTTCGATCAATTTAACGCTATAGTCTTTTTCCAGACGCCTTGCCAGCCCGGCGCCGATATTGCCGCCGCCCACCAGCATGATGCGCTTGTAGGGTTTTTCCAGACGCTGTAATTCGCTCATTACTGCACGGATATGCTGTGAAGCCGCAATAAAGAAGACTTCATCCCCTGCTTCCACGATAGTCGAGCCCTGAGGACGGATTGGTCTGTCATGGCGGAAAATTGCGGCAACGCGGGTATCGATATGCGGCATATGCTCTCGCATTGTCGAGAGCGCGTTACCTATTAGTGGACCGCCATAGTAGGCTTTTACTACTGCCAGACTGACTTTCCCTTCGGCAAAGTTTACAACCTGTAATGCTCCTGGATACTCGATCAGACGATAAATATTATCGATAACCAACTGCTCCGGCGCTATCAGATGATCAATCGGAACCGCTTCAGAATGAAAGAGTTTATCCGCATCGCGAACATAGTCCGGGGAGCGAATGCGGGCGATACGGTTTGGAGTGTTGAAGAGTGAATAGGCTACCTGACAGGCAACCATATTAGTTTCATCTGAACTGGTGACAGCGACCAGCATATCCGCATCGTCAGCGCCCGCTTCGCGCAACACGCGGGGATGCGAACCATGCCCCTGAACTACGCGTAGATCGAACTTATCTTGCAAACTGCGTAACCGTTCGCCGTTGGTATCAACCACCGTGATGTCGTTGTTTTCGCCGACCAGGTTTTCCGCCAGTGTTCCGCCAACTTGCCCTGCGCCCAGTATGATAATTTTCATCAGTCGTGGCCCGTTATCTCATCACTTCTTGATTAGCTTAGCGTAAAAGAACCCATCACCTTCTTCGCCGCCCGGCAGATTTTGCTGTCCTGGCTGATCAGGTGTTCCCGTTTCGCTGAGTGCGGCATCGGGAGTGCGTTGCAAAAAGGTTTTGATCTGATCGCGGTTTTCTTCCGGCAGTACGGAACAGGTGGCGTAAACCAGCGTCCCGCCGGGCTTCAGGCGCGGCCAGACGGCATCAAGGATTTCCGCCTGTAATTGCGCCAGTTCCGCGATATCGCGATCGCGACGCAGCCATTTGATATCTGGATGACGGCGAATGACGCCGGTTGCGGAGCAGGGCGCATCCAGCAGAATACGGTCAAACTGCTGCTCGCCGCACCATTGGGCGGGATAACGACCATCCCCTTGTTTAACTGTCGCTTTCATCCCAAGACGCTTTAGGTTGTCGTAAACGCGGGAGAGCCGTTGTTCATCAATATCAACCGCCAACACGTCTGCTTCGGGGGCCACTTCGAGAATATGCGTGGTTTTACCGCCGGGCGCGGCGCACAAGTCTAAAATGTGCTCACCGTTCTGAGGAGCGAGAAAAACCGCACATCCCTGCGCAGAGGCATCCTGGACAGTTACCCAACCCTCAGCAAAACCGGGTAAAGCATGTACCGGAGCTGGCGTTTCCAGACGTACAGCGTCGGGATAATCGGGATGCGGATATCCCTTCATGCCTGCGTCTTCAAGTAAGCCAAGCCAACCGTCGCGGGTATGGTGTGTACGATTTACACGTAGCCACATAGGCGGACGCTGGTTATTCGCATCAATAATGCGTTGCCACTGTGTGGGGTAAGCATTTTGCAAACGCTTTACCAGCCAACCTGGATGTAAAAAGCGCGCATCGCTGGTCGCAAACTCATTAAGCAACGTTTCCTGCTGGCGCTGGAACTGGCGCAGGACGCCGTTAATTAACCCTTTCAACTGCGGACGTTTGATGGCGACCGCGCCTTCAACGGTTTCAGCCAGCGCCGCATGGGGAGGGACGCGGGTGTACAGCAACTGATAAAAGCCGACCATAATTAAGTAATGCACAGTACGCTGCTTGCCGGTCATTGGACGAGACATCAGCTTATTGATCAGCCATTCCAGCTGTGAAAGGGTGCGCAGGACGCCAAAGCACAGCTCCTGAAGTAGCGCTTTGTCTTTATCGGCGACTTTTTGTTGCAGCGGCGGGAGCACATTACTTAATGATTGTCCCTGCTCGACGACCTGTTCAACGGCCTGTGCTGCCAGACTACGTAAATTGTTTTGTTTTTTCATATGTATAAAATAAAAATGCCCGGTAACACCGGGCTTATAAAGGCGTGACCGTCAGGCAAGACGGTTACCAGGAATAAACCATTCCCGGCGTGAATTTAACAGATCCTGGGCGCTCATCGCTTTTTTGCCGGCAGGCTGAAGCGAAAGCAAATTTAATATCCCCTTGCCTGTTGCAACCTGAATGCCCTGTTTCGTCGCGGCCAGAATAGTTCCCGGCAGCGACTGCGTGGCGTCCTCAATGACGGACGCCTGCCAGACTTTTACCGGCTGACCGTCGATTTCCAGCCAGCTCATTGGCCACGGATTAAAGGCGCGAATGCAACGCTCCAGCTGTGCTGCGGAGAGAGACCAGTCAATACGCGCTTCTTCTTTACTGAGCTTTTCCGCATGAGTGACCAGCGCTTCATTCTGCGCTTCAGGCGTCGCTGTGCCGTCCGCCAGTTGTTTTAGTGTGGTAATTAACCCCTGCGGGCCAAGTTCAGCCAACTTATTATACAGTGAGCCACTGGTATCTTCTGCGGTAATCGGGCACGCAAGTTTATACAGCATGTCGCCGGTATCCAGCCCTACATCCATCTGCATAATTGTGACGCCGGTTTCCGCATCGCCTGCCCAGAGTGAGCGCTGAATAGGCGCCGCGCCGCGCCAGCGTGGAAGCAGCGAACCGTGAACGTTGATACATCCGAGACGGGGCATATCCAGCACTGCCTTTGGGAGAATCAGACCATATGCTACGACAACCATGACGTCGGCATGTAAGTCAGCAACCAGTTGCTGGTTTTCCTGAGGACGAAGCGACACGGGCTGGAAAACGGGCAGGCCTTTTTCTTCCGCCAGCACTTTTACCGGGCTGGGCATCAACTTTTTGCCGCGACCTGCTGGACGATCGGGTTGGGTAAATACGCCGACAACGTTATGTCCAGAAGTTAACAGCGCGTCGAGATGACGCGCTGCAAAGTCAGGTGTACCCGCAAAAATAATACGTAGTGAATCTGACACGTTGGTTCTTGTCCTTTAAGCCCGGGCGTTCAGGCGGTCGAGTTTTTCTACTTTCTGACGAATACGTTGTTGCTTCAGCGGCGACAAATAATCGATAAACAGTTTACCGACCAGGTGATCCATCTCATGCTGAATGCAGATTGCCAGTAAACCATCCGCTTCAAGCTCAAACGGGTTGCCGTCGCGATCCAGCGCGCGGATTTTCACTTTCTCGGCGCGCGGCACTAAAGCGCGCTGTTCCGGAATCGACAGACAGCCTTCTTCTATACCCGTTTCGCCACTTTTCTCCAGCAATTCCGGGTTAATGAGTACCAGGCGCTCGTCGCGGTTTTCCGAAACGTCAATCACGATGATCCGCTGGTGGATATCGACCTGCGTTGCGGCCAGACCGATACCTTCTTCCGCGTACATCGTTTCGAACATATCATCGACGATACGCTGAATTTCTGCATTCACTTCTTCAACCGGCTTTGCGACTTTGCGAAGGCGCTCGTCCGGAATATGTAACACTTGCAAAACTGACATAATTATCCAGAGTTGTGTTCAGGAGTTGAAAAGATTATTACCTCTATTCTAGACAAATCCCCACCTGATTGACAGCATCAGTGACCAATCGCAAAGATTGTTCAGACTGCTTGTGGCAGGGGAGGGAAAGGATGGCCCGTACCGAAATTTGGTTACGTTTAATGTACGTCGGCGACCTTTATGGCGAGGCGATGTTGAACATGGCGAATTCGCTTATTCACCAGCCTCAGATAAATCGCACGCACCTTCAGGAGGCTGGTCTTACCGCGCGGCAAGCTGAACGTTTTTTACAGCTTCCAGCAGGTGTGCTTGATGAGACATTACGCTGGCTTGAACTACCGCAGCACCATTTTCTGTGTGCGGATAGTGAGATTTATCCTCCCCAACTGCGTGCTATTGACGATTATCCCGGCGCTATTTTTATTGACGGCGATCCTGCCTGTCTGCATACCTGCCAGCTTGCCGTCGTAGGAAGCCGGAGCCACTCCTGGTATGGAGAACGCTGGGGACGTCTGCTTTGCGAAAGCCTTGCGAAAAGCGGTTTGACGATCACCAGCGGCCTTGCCCGGGGAATTGATGGCGTAGCACACAACGCCGCGGTGAGTATGGGGGGAAAAAGTGTAGCGGTGTTAGGGAATGGTTTGGCAAAGATTTATCCTCGCCGACATGCCGTGCTGGCTGAAAACTTGATTGCCACCGGCGGCGCAGTGGTCTCAGAATTTCCGCTTTCAACGCCTCCGCTACCGCAAAATTTTCCTCGCAGAAACCGTATCATCAGCGGACTGAGCAAAGGCGTGCTGGTGATTGAGGCGGCGTTGCGCAGCGGTTCGTTGGTGACGGCGCGCTGCGCGCTTGAACAGGGGCGGGACGTTTTTGCATTACCAGGCCCTATCGGTAGTCCGGGAAGCGAAGGCACGCACTGGTTAATTAAACAAGGGGCCACGCTTGTGACGACGCCGGAGGATATTCTGGAAAATTTGCAATACGGCTTACACTGGTTGCCAACTACGGCGGAAAATTCACTTTATTCACTAAATCAGGATGAGGCGGCATTGCCATTTCCTGAGCTCCTGGCTAACGTAGGAGATGAGGTAACACCTGTTGACGTCGTCGCTGAACGTGCCGGCCAACCTGTGCCAGCGGTAGTGGCTCAGCTACTCGAACTGGAGTTAGCAGGATGGATCGCAGCTGTACCCGGCGGCTATGTCCGATTAAGGAGGGCAAGCCATGTTCGACGTACTAATGTATTTGTTTGAAACATACATCCATAACGAAGCCGAGCTGCGCGTGGATCAGGACAGACTGGAGCGTGATCTCACCGACGCTGGGTTTGATCGCGAAGACATCTACAATGCGCTGCTGTGGCTGGAAAAACTCGCTGACTATCAGGATGGCCTCGCGGAACCCATGCAACTTGCTTCCGATCCTCTTTCAATGCGCATTTATACGGTTGAAGAGTGTGAAAGGCTTGATGCCAGTTGCCGGGGGTTCCTGTTATTCCTTGAGCAGATTCAGGTGCTAAACCTCGAAACACGAGAAATGGTGATTGAGCGTGTGCTGGCGCTGGATACCGCAGAGTTTGACCTGGAAGACTTGAAATGGGTTATTTTGATGGTGTTATTCAACATTCCGGGCTGTGAAAACGCCTATCAGCAAATGGAAGAATTACTCTTTGAGGTAAATGAAGGTATGCTGCATTGATAGGTGTTAATGCTGCATGAGTGAATATGGCTAAATCAGCACTGTTTTCGGTGCGTAAAAATGAGCCCTGCCCGCAGTGCGGGGCCGAACTGGTCATTCGTTCCGGGAAACATGGTCCGTTTCTCGGCTGTTCTCGCTATCCGGAATGCGATTACGTTCGTCCGCTGAAAAGTCAGGCGGACGGACATATCGTTAAAATTCTGGAGGGGCAACCGTGCCCTGAGTGTGGCGCCGTGCTGGTGCTGCGTCAGGGGCGCTTTGGCATGTTCATCGGATGCAGTCAGTATCCGCAATGTGAACATACAGTGGTTATTGATAAACCGGATGAAACGGCGATTGCCTGTCCAGCCTGCCAGCAAGGACATTTGGTCCAGCGCCGTTCTCGTTACGGTAAAATCTTTCATTCCTGCGATCGCTACCCGGAATGTCAGTTCGTCATTAACTTCACACCGGTTGCGGGGGAATGCCCCGAGTGCCATTATCCGCTACTCATCGAAAAGAAAACCGCGCAGGGCGTGAAGCGCTTTTGCGCCAGTAAACAATGTGGAAAGCCGGTTCCGGTGGAATAAACAAGTGAATAATAGCCTGCCAACAGGATCTATCGCCGCAGCGGTAGATCTCCTGAATAAAGAAAATGTCATCGCTTATCCAACAGAAGCCGTTTTCGGCGTCGGCTGCGATCCCGATAGTGAAACAGCCGTTACGCGCCTGCTGGCGTTAAAACAACGGCCCGTCGATAAGGGACTCATTTTGATTGCCGCCAGCTTTGAGCAGTTAAAACCTTATATTGATGACAGCATACTTACCGCCGCACAGCGTAAAGCGGTATTTGATTGCTGGCCCGGGCCGGTAACGTTTGTTTTTCCTGCGCCCGCGACAACGCCGCGGTGGCTCACGGGACGTTTTGATTCCCTGGCCGTTCGTGTTACCAACCACCCGCTGGTGGTCGCGCTATGCAATGCGTATGGCAAACCGCTGGTTTCCACCAGCGCCAATCTGAGCGGATTACCGCCATGTCGTACCATTGAAGAGGTGCGTGCGCAATTTGGCGATGATTTTCCGGTGGTTGAAGGCGCAACGGGTGGGCGTTTAAATCCTTCAGAAATTCGCGATGCTCTGACGGGCGAACTGTTTCGACAGGGGTAATATGATGGAAACCTATGCTGTTTTTGGAAATCCGATTGCGCACAGCAAATCGCCATTTATTCATCAGCAATTTGCTCAGCAGCTAGATATTGTTCACCCCTATGGTCGCGTGCTGGCCCCTATTAATAATTTCATTAATACGCTTGATGCCTTTTTCGCGGCAGGGGGAAAAGGCGCAAACATCACAGTACCTTTTAAAGAGGAGGCGTTTGCGCGTTCGGATGAGTTAACGGAACGAGCATCGCTGGCGGGAGCCGTCAATACATTAAAACGGCTGGAAGATGGTCGTTTGCTTGGCGACAATACTGACGGTATCGGTTTATTAAGCGATCTCGAACGTTTAAATTTTATCCGCCCAGGATTGCGTATTTTGCTGATTGGCGCGGGCGGCGCATCCCGGGGCGTGCTGTTACCCCTGCTTTCTTTGGATTGCGCGGTCACTATCACTAACCGTACAGCTTCACGTGCCGAAGCGTTGGCGAAAATCTTTGCTCATACCGGCAGCGTTCATGCCACGGATATGGACAAGCTGGATAGTTGTGAGTTTGACCTGATTATTAATGCGACCTCCAGCGGCATACGGGGCGAAATCCCGGCGATTCCGGCGTCACTTATTCACCCTTCCCTCTGTTGCTATGACATGTTCTATCAAAAAGGGAATACGCCATTTCTCTCCTGGTGTGTACAACAGGGCGCAAAACGTTACGCAGATGGGCTGGGAATGCTGGTGGGGCAGGCTGCACACGCCGTTTTGCTTTGGCACGGTGTATTACCGCAGGTCGAGCCAGTGATTGAGCTGCTACAGCAGGAATTATTAGCGTGAACCAGGCCATACAATTTCCTGACCGCGAAGAATGGGATACTGCCGCCAGCGCTGTCATCTTTCCCGCCATGGTCAATGGGATGCAACTCACGTGTGCAATAAAAAAAGATGTACTGGCGTATCGCTTTGGTGGAGAAACAGCGGAGCAATGGCTGGCCATTTTTCGTGAGTATCGCTGGGACCTGGAAGAAGAGGCTGAAGCATTAATCCTGGCCCAGCAGGAAGACGATCACGGTTGGATATGGTTATCCTGAGAAAGATAGTCGTCTTTCCATTTTACATAGTTATTGGCGGAGTACTGCAGGCCCGATCTCTCAGCATCGCTCAGGGGGCGGATCTGTTTTACCGGACTGCCAAGATATAAATAGCCGCTTTCCAGCCGTTTGTGCTGCGGCACCAGGCTTCCCGCGCCAATCATTACGTCATCTTCTATTATCGCGCCATCCAGCACAATGGAGCCCATACCGACCAGTACGCGGTTACCGATGGTACAGCCGTGCAGCATAACTTTATGGCCAACGGTAACATCTTCGCCAATGATTAATGGGTTGCCGTGTGGATTGGATGGAGACTTGTGGGTTACGTGAAGAACGCTGCCATCCTGAATGTTCGTACGAGCCCCTATCGCAACGTAATTCACATCGCCGCGAATCACCACAAGCGGCCAGATCCCGACATCATCCGCCAGACGGACATCGCCAATAACCACGCTGCTGGTATCGATCATCACGCGCTGACCGATTTCAGGAAAAAGATCCTTATAAGGACGTAATGTGTCAGACATGTCTACCTCATCATAAATGAATAGTCATGAAGACTTTGGTTGCTTTAATGGCGTTGTGCAAGGGGAGATAGCATCAAAAAATCGCCACTTTGCGCAGGAATGGAGCGAAAGGGATGAAAAATCAACAAACAGAAAAAAAGATCCAAAAAACGCTTGTGCAAAAAAATGGGATCCCTATAATGCGCCTCCATCGACACGGCGGATGTGAATCACTTCACACAAACAGCCGGTCGGTTGAAGAGAAAAATCCTGAAATTCAGGGTTGACTCTGAAAGAGGAAAGCGTAATATACGCCACC
>NZ_JAGEQL010000012.1:0-31609 GCF_017571995.1 Salmonella sp. 32031103-2018-00083-FB-01-SM-01 | reverse complement strand
TAATGCCGGGCGACAACATCAAAATGGTTGTTACCCTGATCCACCCGATCGCAATGGACGACGGTCTGCGTTTCGCAATCCGTGAAGGCGGCCGTACCGTTGGCGCGGGCGTTGTTGCTAAAGTTCTCGGCTAATCGCTGATAACATTTGACGCAATGCGCAATAAAAGGGCATCATTTGATGCCCTTTTTGCACGCTTTCACACCAGAACCTGGCTCATCAGTGATTTTATTTGTCATAATCATTGCTGAGACAGGCTCTGTAGAGGGCGTATAATCCGAAAGGCGAATAAGCGTTTCGATTTGGATTGCCTCGCGATTGCGGGGTGAAAATGTTTGTAGAATACTTCTGACAGGTTGGTTTATGAGTGCGAATACCGAAGCTCAAGGGAGCGGGCGCGGCCTGGAAGCGATGAAGTGGATAGTTGTTGCCATATTGCTGATCGTCGCAATCGTCGGCAACTACCTCTATCGCGACATGATGCTGCCGCTGCGTGCGCTGGCCGTAGTAATTCTGATTGCTGCAGCGGGTGGTGTCGCGCTGTTGACGACAAAAGGTAAAGCAACCGTTGCTTTTGCCCGTGAAGCGAGAACCGAAGTCCGTAAGGTCATTTGGCCGACTCGCCAGGAAACGCTGCACACCACGCTGATCGTCGCTGCGGTTACCGCAGTTATGTCACTGATCCTGTGGGGACTGGATGGTATTCTGGTTCGCCTGGTATCCTTTATCACTGGCCTGAGGTTCTGAGATGTCTGAAGCACCTAAAAAGCGCTGGTACGTCGTTCAGGCGTTTTCCGGTTTTGAAGGCCGCGTAGCCACATCGCTGCGCGAGCATATCAAATTACACAATATGGAAGAGCTGTTTGGCGAAGTCATGGTGCCGACTGAAGAAGTCGTTGAGATCCGTGGCGGCCAGCGTCGCAAAAGCGAACGCAAATTCTTCCCGGGTTACGTTCTGGTCCAGATGGTCATGAACGACGCAAGCTGGCACCTGGTGCGTAGCGTGCCGCGTGTGATGGGCTTTATCGGCGGTACCTCTGACCGTCCGGCGCCGATCAGCGACAAAGAAGTCGATGCGATCATGAACCGCCTGCAGCAGGTTGGCGATAAGCCGCGGCCGAAAACTCTGTTTGAACCGGGTGAAATGGTTCGTGTTAACGACGGTCCGTTCGCAGACTTTAACGGCGTTGTCGAAGAAGTCGATTATGAGAAGTCTCGCCTGAAAGTGTCTGTTTCTATCTTCGGTCGTGCGACCCCGGTAGAGCTGGACTTCAGCCAGGTTGAGAAAGCGTAAGGCTGCGATCAAAAAAGCAGCGATCTAATCGTTGCATAGGGCGCGAAATTGACATACAATTTCGCGCCTTTTGTTTTTATGGGCCTTATGCCCATAAAGCGATATTTATCACGGGGAGCTTCTTTGAAGCGATACTACCCAATTCGAGGAATTTAGAATGGCTAAGAAAGTACAAGCCTACGTCAAGCTGCAGGTTGCAGCTGGTATGGCGAACCCGAGTCCGCCGGTTGGTCCAGCACTGGGTCAGCAGGGTGTGAACATCATGGAATTCTGCAAAGCGTTCAACGCAAAAACGGATTCCATCGAAAAAGGTCTGCCGATTCCGGTTGTTATTACCGTTTACGCTGACCGTTCTTTCACCTTCGTTACCAAAACGCCTCCGGCAGCTGTTCTGCTGAAAAAAGCGGCTGGTATCAAGTCTGGTTCCGGCAAGCCGAACAAAGACAAAGTAGGTAAAATTTCCCGCGCTCAGCTGCAGGAAATCGCGCAGACCAAAGCTGCCGACATGACCGGTGCCGACATTGAAGCGATGACTCGCTCCATCGAAGGTACTGCACGTTCCATGGGCCTGGTAGTGGAGGACTAAGAAATGGCTAAACTGACCAAGCGTATGCGCGTGATCCGTGAAAAAGTTGATGCGACCAAACAGTACGACATCAACGAAGCTATTGCCCTGCTGAAAGAGCTGGCCACTGCTAAATTCAACGAAAGCGTTGACGTTGCCGTTAACCTCGGCATCGATGCTCGTAAATCTGACCAGAACGTTCGTGGCGCGACTGTACTGCCGCACGGTACTGGCCGTTCTGTTCGCGTTGCCGTATTTACCCAGGGCCCGAACGCTGAAGCAGCTAAAGCTGCTGGCGCTGAGCTGGTAGGTATGGAAGATCTGGCTGACCAGATCAAGAAAGGCGAAATGAACTTCGACGTTGTTATCGCATCCCCGGATGCAATGCGCGTTGTTGGCCAGCTGGGCCAGGTTCTGGGTCCGCGCGGCCTGATGCCAAACCCGAAAGTCGGTACCGTAACGCCGAACGTTGCTGAAGCGGTTAAGAACGCTAAAGCAGGTCAGGTTCGTTACCGTAACGACAAAAACGGCATTATCCACACCACCATCGGTAAAGTGGACTTTGACGCTGACAAACTGAAAGAAAACCTGGAAGCTCTGCTGGTTGCGCTGAAAAAAGCAAAACCGAGCCAGGCGAAAGGCGTGTACATCAAGAAAGTTAGCATCTCCACCACCATGGGTGCTGGCGTTGCCGTTGATCAGGCTGGTCTGAGCGCATCTGCGAACTAAGATTAGTCTTTACGTGGGCGGTGATTTTGTCTACAATCTTACCCCCACGTATTCTGCTAGTTGCAGACGTATATCCGAGATATTCGGGTTGTGGCAAGGCGGCAACTGAGTGAGTCGTCAGGAGCATAGCTAACTATGTGACTGGTGCGAACGAAGGAAGCCAACGCTGCCACAAGCTGAATAGCGACGGATAGAAAAGATTTGTTCGTTGGAGCCTGGCCTATCCAGGCCTCCGTCGAAGACCGCAGGCGTCTCGCAAGAGGCTTAATCCCCTGCGTAGACGGTGACAGAACGCTAAGATTATTTTTTATACTCTGGCTTGTTTCTGCTCACCGTATTAAGACGCTCTTCTCGTTGAGATGAGTGAAGTGAGTTCCGGAACATGAGTTCCGGCAAACATCCAGGAGCAAAGCTAATGGCTTTAAATCTTCAAGACAAACAAGCGATTGTTGCTGAAGTCAGCGAAGTAGCCAAAGGCGCGCTGTCTGCAGTAGTTGCGGATTCCCGTGGCGTAACTGTAGATAAAATGACTGAACTGCGTAAAGCAGGTCGTGAAGCTGGCGTATACATGCGTGTTGTTCGTAACACCCTGCTGCGTCGCGTCGTTGAAGGTACTCAGTTCGAGTGCCTGAAAGACACGTTTGTTGGTCCGACCCTGATTGCATACTCTATGGAACACCCGGGCGCTGCTGCTCGTCTGTTCAAAGAGTTCGCGAAAGCGAATGCAAAATTTGAGGTCAAAGCTGCAGCCTTTGAAGGTGAGCTGATCCCGGCGTCTCAGATCGACCGCCTGGCAACTCTGCCGACCTACGAAGAAGCAATTGCACGCCTGATGGCAACCATGAAAGAAGCTTCGGCTGGCAAACTGGTTCGCACACTGGCTGCTGTACGCGATGCAAAAGAAGCTGCGTAATCGCAGTTGTCTTTATCAAGCATTTGCTTACGTATAAACTTATTCTGATATTCAGGAACAATTTAAATGTCTATCACTAAAGATCAAATCATTGAAGCAGTATCCGCTATGTCCGTAATGGACGTTGTAGAACTGATTTCTGCAATGGAAGAAAAATTCGGTGTTTCCGCTGCTGCTGCTGTAGCTGTAGCTGCTGGCCCGGCTGAAGCTGCTGAAGAAAAAACTGAATTCGACGTAATTCTGAAAGCTGCTGGCGCTAACAAAGTTGCTGTTATCAAAGCAGTACGTGGCGCAACTGGCCTGGGTCTGAAAGAAGCTAAAGACCTGGTAGAATCTGCTCCGGCCGCTCTGAAAGAAGGCGTGAGCAAAGATGACGCTGAAGCACTGAAAAAATCTCTGGAAGAAGCTGGCGCTGAAGTTGAAGTTAAATAAGCCAACCCTTCCGGTTGCAGCCTGAGAAATCAGGCTGATGGCTGGTGACTTTTTAGTCACCAGCCTTTTTGCGCTGTAAGGCGCCAGTAGCGTTTCACACTGTTTGACTACTGCTGTGCCTTTCAATGCTTGTTTCTATCGACGACTTAATATACTGCGACAGAGCGTACGTTCTGTGTAAATCGCAATGAAATGGTTTAAGCGTGATAGCAACAGGCATTGCGGAAAGTATCCATTTTCCGGTCAACAAAATAGTGTTGCACAAACTGTCCCCCGCAGGACAGATGGGTCGACTTGTCAGCGAGCTGAGGAACCCTATGGTTTACTCCTATACCGAGAAAAAACGTATTCGTAAGGATTTTGGTAAACGTCCACAAGTTCTGGATGTACCTTATCTCCTTTCTATCCAGCTTGACTCGTTTCAGAAGTTTATCGAGCAAGATCCTGAAGGGCAGTACGGCCTGGAAGCAGCCTTCCGTTCCGTGTTCCCGATTCAGAGCTACAGCGGTAATTCCGAGCTGCAGTACGTCAGCTACCGCCTTGGCGAACCGGTGTTTGACGTTCAGGAATGTCAGATCCGTGGCGTGACCTATTCCGCACCGCTGCGCGTAAAACTGCGTCTGGTGATCTACGAGCGCGAAGCGCCGGAAGGCACCGTTAAAGACATTAAAGAACAAGAAGTCTACATGGGCGAAATTCCGCTCATGACCGACAACGGTACCTTTGTTATCAACGGTACTGAGCGTGTTATCGTTTCTCAGCTGCACCGTAGTCCGGGCGTCTTCTTTGACTCCGACAAAGGTAAAACCCACTCTTCGGGTAAAGTGCTGTATAACGCGCGCATCATTCCTTACCGTGGTTCCTGGCTGGACTTCGAATTCGATCCGAAGGACAACCTGTTCGTGCGTATCGACCGTCGCCGTAAACTGCCTGCGACCATCATCCTGCGTGCGCTGAACTACACCACTGAGCAGATCCTTGACCTGTTCTTTGAGAAAGTCGTCTTCGAAATTCGCGACAACAAGCTGCAGATGGAGCTGATTCCAGAACGTCTGCGCGGCGAAACTGCGTCGTTCGATATCGAAGCTAACGGCAAAGTGTACGTTGAAAAAGGTCGTCGCATTACCGCGCGTCACATCCGTCAGCTGGAAAAAGACGATATCAAGCATATCGAAGTTCCGGTTGAGTACATCGCAGGCAAAGTCGTCTCTAAAGACTACGTTGACGAATCCACTGGCGAGCTGATCTGCGCGGCGAACATGGAGCTGAGCCTGGATCTGCTGGCTAAACTGAGCCAGTCCGGCCACAAGCGTATCGAAACGCTGTTTACCAACGATCTGGACCACGGCCCGTACATTTCTGAAACGGTACGCGTCGACCCAACTAACGATCGTCTGAGCGCGCTGGTAGAAATCTACCGCATGATGCGCCCTGGTGAGCCGCCGACTCGTGAAGCGGCTGAAAGCCTGTTCGAGAACCTGTTCTTCTCCGAAGACCGCTATGACCTGTCTGCGGTGGGTCGTATGAAGTTCAACCGTTCTCTGCTGCGCGACGAAATCGAAGGTTCCGGTATCCTGAGCAAAGACGACATCATTGATGTCATGAAGAAGCTCATCGATATCCGTAACGGTAAAGGCGAAGTGGATGATATCGACCACCTCGGCAACCGTCGTATCCGTTCCGTCGGCGAAATGGCGGAAAACCAGTTCCGCGTTGGCCTGGTGCGTGTAGAGCGTGCGGTGAAAGAGCGTCTGTCTCTGGGCGATCTGGATACCCTGATGCCTCAGGATATGATCAACGCCAAGCCGATTTCCGCGGCAGTGAAAGAGTTCTTTGGTTCCAGCCAGCTGTCTCAGTTTATGGACCAGAACAACCCGCTGTCTGAGATTACGCACAAACGTCGTATCTCCGCACTCGGCCCAGGCGGTCTGACCCGCGAACGCGCAGGCTTCGAAGTTCGAGACGTACACCCGACGCACTACGGTCGCGTATGTCCAATCGAAACGCCGGAAGGTCCGAACATCGGTCTGATCAACTCCCTGTCCGTGTACGCACAGACTAACGAATATGGCTTCCTTGAGACGCCGTACCGTCGTGTGGTTGATGGCGTGGTCACTGACGAAATTCATTACCTGTCTGCTATCGAAGAAGGCAACTACGTTATCGCTCAGGCGAACTCCAACCTGGATGACGAAGGCCACTTTGTAGAAGATCTGGTTACCTGCCGTAGCAAAGGCGAATCCAGCTTGTTCAGCCGTGACCAGGTTGACTACATGGACGTTTCCACCCAGCAGGTGGTCTCCGTCGGTGCGTCCCTGATCCCGTTCCTGGAACACGATGACGCCAACCGTGCATTGATGGGTGCGAACATGCAACGTCAGGCGGTTCCGACTCTGCGTGCTGATAAGCCGCTGGTGGGTACCGGTATGGAACGTGCTGTCGCCGTCGACTCCGGTGTTACTGCAGTAGCTAAACGTGGCGGTACTGTTCAGTACGTGGATGCATCCCGTATCGTTATCAAAGTTAACGAAGACGAGATGTACCCGGGCGAAGCGGGTATCGACATCTATAACCTGACCAAATACACCCGCTCTAACCAGAACACCTGTATCAACCAGATGCCATGTGTGTCTCTGGGCGAGCCGGTTGAACGCGGCGACGTGCTGGCAGACGGTCCGTCCACCGACCTCGGTGAACTGGCGCTCGGTCAGAACATGCGCGTGGCGTTCATGCCGTGGAACGGCTACAACTTCGAAGACTCCATCCTCGTATCCGAGCGTGTTGTCCAGGAAGACCGTTTCACCACCATCCACATTCAGGAACTGGCGTGCGTGTCCCGTGACACCAAGCTAGGGCCGGAAGAGATCACCGCTGATATCCCGAACGTGGGTGAAGCTGCGCTCTCCAAACTGGATGAATCCGGTATCGTTTACATCGGCGCGGAAGTGACCGGCGGTGACATTCTGGTCGGTAAGGTGACGCCGAAAGGTGAAACCCAGCTGACGCCGGAAGAGAAACTACTGCGTGCGATCTTCGGTGAGAAAGCGTCTGACGTTAAAGACTCTTCTCTGCGCGTACCTAACGGTGTCTCCGGTACGGTTATCGACGTTCAGGTCTTTACTCGCGATGGCGTAGAAAAAGACAAACGTGCTCTGGAAATCGAAGAGATGCAGCTCAAGCAGGCGAAAAAAGACCTGTCTGAAGAACTGCAAATCCTCGAAGCGGGCCTGTTTAGCCGTATCCGTGCGGTGCTGGTGTCCGGCGGCGTTGAAGCTGAGAAGCTCGACAAACTGCCGCGCGACCGCTGGTTGGAACTCGGTCTGACCGACGAAGAGAAACAAAATCAGCTGGAACAACTGGCTGAGCAGTATGACGAACTGAAACACGAGTTCGAGAAAAAACTTGAAGCGAAGCGCCGTAAAATCACCCAGGGCGACGATCTGGCGCCGGGCGTGCTGAAGATCGTGAAGGTCTATCTGGCCGTTAAACGCCGTATCCAGCCGGGTGATAAGATGGCAGGTCGTCACGGTAACAAGGGTGTTATCTCTAAGATCAACCCGATCGAAGACATGCCTTACGATGAAAACGGCACGCCGGTAGACATCGTACTGAACCCGCTGGGCGTACCGTCTCGTATGAACATTGGTCAGATTCTGGAAACCCACCTGGGTATGGCTGCGAAAGGTATTGGCGACAAGATTAACGCCATGCTGAAACAGCAGCAGGAAGTCGCGAAACTGCGCGAATTCATCCAGCGTGCCTACGATCTGGGCGCCGACGTTCGTCAGAAAGTCGACCTGAGCACCTTCAGCGATGATGAAGTGCTGCGTCTGGCAGAAAACCTGCGTAAAGGTATGCCGATTGCCACACCAGTGTTCGACGGTGCGAAAGAAGCGGAAATCAAAGAGCTGCTGAAACTGGGCGATCTGCCGACCTCCGGTCAGATCACCCTGTTCGATGGCCGTACGGGTGAACAGTTCGAACGTCCGGTAACCGTCGGTTACATGTACATGCTGAAACTGAACCACCTGGTTGATGACAAGATGCATGCGCGTTCTACCGGTTCTTACAGCCTGGTTACTCAGCAGCCGCTGGGTGGTAAGGCGCAGTTCGGTGGTCAGCGCTTCGGGGAGATGGAAGTGTGGGCGCTGGAAGCTTACGGCGCCGCCTACACCCTGCAGGAAATGCTCACCGTTAAGTCTGATGACGTGAACGGCCGTACTAAGATGTATAAGAACATCGTGGACGGCAACCATCAGATGGAACCGGGTATGCCGGAATCCTTCAACGTTCTGTTGAAAGAGATCCGCTCGCTGGGCATCAACATCGAACTGGAAGACGAGTAATTCTCGCTCAAACAGGTCACTGGTGTCGGGGTAAAACCCGACACCAGATTGTGCTAACTCCGACGGGAGCAAATCCGTGAAAGATTTATTAAAGTTTCTGAAAGCGCAGACTAAAACCGAAGAGTTTGATGCGATCAAAATTGCTCTGGCTTCGCCAGACATGATCCGTTCATGGTCTTTCGGTGAAGTTAAAAAGCCGGAAACCATCAACTACCGTACGTTCAAACCTGAGCGTGACGGCCTTTTCTGCGCCCGTATCTTTGGGCCGGTAAAAGACTACGAGTGCCTGTGCGGTAAGTACAAGCGCCTGAAACACCGTGGTGTTATTTGTGAGAAGTGCGGCGTTGAAGTGACCCAGACCAAAGTACGCCGTGAGCGTATGGGCCACATCGAGCTGGCGTCTCCGACTGCTCACATCTGGTTCCTGAAATCGCTGCCGTCCCGTATCGGTCTGCTGCTCGATATGCCGCTGCGCGATATCGAACGCGTACTGTACTTCGAATCTTATGTGGTTATCGAAGGCGGTATGACCAACCTGGAACGTCAACAGATCCTGACTGAAGAGCAGTATCTGGACGCGCTGGAAGAGTTCGGTGACGAATTCGACGCGAAGATGGGTGCGGAAGCTATCCAGGCCCTGCTGAAGAGCATGGATCTGGAGCAAGAGTGTGAAACTCTGCGCGAAGAGCTGAACGAAACCAACTCCGAAACCAAGCGTAAAAAGCTGACCAAGCGTATCAAACTGCTGGAAGCCTTCGTACAGTCTGGCAACAAGCCAGAGTGGATGATCCTGACCGTTCTGCCGGTTCTGCCGCCAGATCTGCGTCCGCTGGTTCCGCTGGATGGTGGTCGTTTCGCCACGTCAGATCTGAACGATCTGTATCGTCGCGTCATTAACCGTAACAACCGTCTGAAACGTCTGCTGGATCTGGCTGCGCCGGACATCATCGTACGCAACGAAAAACGTATGCTGCAGGAAGCGGTTGACGCCCTGCTGGATAACGGTCGTCGCGGTCGTGCGATCACCGGTTCTAACAAGCGTCCTCTGAAATCTTTGGCCGACATGATCAAAGGTAAACAGGGTCGTTTCCGTCAGAACCTGCTCGGTAAGCGTGTTGACTACTCCGGTCGTTCTGTTATCACCGTAGGTCCATACCTGCGTCTGCACCAGTGCGGTCTGCCGAAGAAAATGGCGCTGGAGCTGTTCAAACCGTTCATCTACGGCAAACTGGAATTGCGTGGCCTTGCCACCACCATCAAAGCCGCGAAGAAAATGGTTGAGCGCGAAGAAGCTGTCGTTTGGGATATCCTGGACGAAGTGATCCGCGAACACCCGGTACTGCTGAACCGTGCGCCGACTCTGCACCGTCTGGGTATCCAGGCCTTTGAACCGGTACTGATCGAAGGTAAAGCTATCCAGCTGCACCCGCTGGTTTGTGCGGCCTATAACGCCGACTTCGATGGTGACCAGATGGCTGTTCACGTACCGCTGACGCTGGAAGCCCAGCTGGAAGCGCGTGCGCTGATGATGTCTACCAACAACATCCTGTCTCCGGCGAACGGTGAACCTATCATCGTTCCGTCTCAGGACGTGGTATTGGGTCTGTACTACATGACCCGTGACTGTGTTAACGCCAAAGGCGAAGGCATGGTGCTGACTGGCCCGAAAGAAGCTGAGCGTATCTATCGCGCAGGTCTGGCCTCTCTGCATGCGCGCGTTAAAGTGCGTATCACTGAATATGAAAAAGATGAAAACGGCGAATTCGTTGCGCACACCAGCCTGAAAGACACGACCGTTGGTCGCGCCATTCTGTGGATGATCGTACCGAAAGGTCTGCCTTTCTCCATCGTCAACCAGGCGCTGGGCAAGAAAGCGATCTCCAAAATGCTGAACACTTGCTACCGTATTCTGGGCCTGAAACCGACCGTTATTTTTGCGGACCAGACGATGTACACCGGCTTTGCTTATGCAGCGCGTTCAGGTGCGTCCGTTGGTATTGATGACATGGTCATCCCGGAGAAAAAACACGAGATCATCTCTGAGGCGGAAGCTGAAGTTGCTGAGATCCAGGAGCAGTTCCAGTCCGGTCTGGTAACCGCTGGCGAACGCTATAACAAAGTTATCGATATCTGGGCTGCGGCGAACGATCGTGTATCCAAAGCGATGATGGATAACCTGCAAACCGAAACCGTGATTAACCGTGACGGCCAGGAAGAGCAGCAGGTCTCCTTCAACAGCATCTACATGATGGCCGACTCCGGTGCGCGTGGTTCTGCGGCACAGATTCGTCAGCTTGCTGGTATGCGTGGTCTGATGGCGAAGCCGGATGGCTCCATCATCGAAACGCCAATCACCGCGAACTTCCGTGAAGGTCTGAACGTACTCCAGTACTTCATCTCCACCCACGGTGCGCGTAAAGGTCTGGCGGATACCGCACTGAAAACTGCGAACTCCGGTTATCTGACCCGTCGTCTGGTTGACGTCGCGCAGGATCTGGTGGTGACCGAAGATGACTGTGGTACGCACGAAGGTATCCTGATGACCCCAGTTATCGAGGGTGGCGACGTGAAAGAGCCGCTGCGTGACCGCGTTCTGGGTCGTGTGACGGCGGAAGATGTGCTGAAACCGGGTACCGCGGACATTCTGGTTCCACGCAACACGCTGCTGCACGAACAGTGGTGTGACCTGCTGGAAGCAAACTCCGTTGACGCCGTTAAAGTGCGTTCCGTTGTATCCTGCGACACCGACTTTGGTGTATGTGCGCACTGCTATGGTCGTGACCTGGCGCGTGGCCACATCATCAACAAAGGTGAAGCTATCGGCGTTATCGCGGCACAGTCCATCGGTGAACCGGGTACCCAGCTGACGATGCGTACGTTCCACATCGGTGGTGCAGCATCGCGTGCGGCTGCTGAATCCAGCATTCAGGTGAAAAACAAAGGTAGCATCAAGCTCAGCAACGTGAAGTCGGTTGTGAACTCCAGCGGTAAACTGGTTATCACTTCCCGTAACACCGAACTGAAGCTGATCGACGAATTCGGTCGTACCAAAGAGAGCTATAAAGTGCCTTATGGCGCTGTCATGGCGAAAGGTGATGGCGAGCAGGTTGCCGGCGGCGAAACCGTGGCAAACTGGGACCCGCACACCATGCCGGTTATCACCGAAGTGAGTGGTTTCATCCGCTTCACTGACATGATCGACGGTCAGACCATTACGCGTCAGACCGACGAGCTGACCGGTTTGTCTTCGCTGGTGGTTCTGGATTCGGCTGAACGTACTACTGGTGGTAAGGATCTGCGTCCGGCGCTGAAAATCGTTGATGCTCAGGGTAATGACGTTCTGATCCCGGGTACCGATATGCCTGCGCAGTACTTCCTGCCGGGTAAAGCGATTGTACAGCTGGAAGATGGCGTACAGATCAGTTCTGGTGACACCCTGGCGCGTATTCCGCAGGAATCCGGCGGTACCAAGGATATCACCGGTGGTCTGCCGCGCGTTGCGGACCTGTTCGAAGCGCGTCGTCCGAAAGAGCCGGCAATCCTTGCTGAAATCGCAGGTATCGTTTCCTTCGGTAAAGAAACCAAAGGCAAACGTCGTCTGGTGATTACGCCGGTTGATGGTAGTGACCCGTACGAAGAGATGATTCCGAAATGGCGTCAGCTCAACGTGTTCGAAGGGGAACGTGTAGAACGTGGTGATGTGATTTCCGATGGTCCGGAAGCGCCGCACGACATTCTGCGTCTGCGTGGCGTTCATGCTGTGACGCGTTACATCGTTAACGAAGTCCAGGATGTATACCGTCTGCAGGGCGTTAAGATTAACGATAAACACATCGAAGTTATCGTTCGTCAGATGCTGCGTAAAGCGACCATCGAAAGCGCCGGTAGTTCCGACTTCCTGGAAGGCGAACAGGTTGAATACTCTCGCGTCAAGATCGCTAACCGCGAGCTGGAAGCGAACGGCAAAGTGGGGGCTACCTTCTCCCGCGATCTGCTGGGTATCACCAAAGCGTCTCTGGCAACCGAATCGTTCATCTCTGCCGCATCGTTCCAGGAGACCACGCGTGTCCTGACCGAAGCAGCCGTTGCGGGCAAACGCGACGAACTGCGCGGCCTGAAAGAGAACGTTATCGTGGGTCGTCTGATTCCGGCCGGTACCGGTTATGCGTACCACCAGGATCGTATGCGCCGTCGCGCCGCGGGCGAGCAGCCAGCAACACCGCAGGTGACTGCAGAAGATGCATCTGCCAGCCTGGCAGAACTGCTGAACGCAGGTCTGGGCGGTTCTGATAACGAGTAATCGTTAAATGGTGGAGGGGTATTTATCCCTCCACCAGCTTCATGCTGGATGCCGAATTCCGGGTCGCTTGCCTACAAGGAAAGAAAATGCCAGCGATTATTTCATTAATCTATTTGATGTTTAGTCTTTTGGTATTTACAAAAAAGATAACCATTTCAAACGTTCTGTCCGCTTTTTTATTGTTTCTATCGTTATATATACTTCACCATAAATCATTACTGATATTTATTTATTGTCTTATTATTATTGTCGCCACCGTTATTCTTCATCGAGTCAAAATCAGCGCGGATAAAAAAGCCGTATTTTATTTTTCAATGCCATGCTGGCTCTTGATTTTATCTGTAATTATAAATTTAATGAATAAATAAATTATTTTTTTATGACTCTTGTTTCTCGTATTATTGGTGAAAACTCATTATCACTGTTTATATGAATAAATTGTCCAGTTTTTGCATTATATTTTGCCATCGCACAGGGAAGACTATTACCGCCGTTAGCCATAACAAATTTTGCTTTTGTATTACGATAAAGATTGACGCCAGGAATGGGGGCCTGCCCGAATGTATAAGGCGTTGGGACACTTACATTATGTTTTTTTGAGAACCACTTTGCTAAAATCCCGCCAACGCCATCAACCGGCATAATAAAAGTAGAGAATCCACAATACTCAAAATTGAAATTTTTTACCATTGGGTTTGGTTTTTTCTGTAACATTGAATCCAAATGTGACTTTAAATTTATCCCATAAATCTAACTTATTAAAGTCTATTGGTCCGCTATTATAAAATGCCTGCTGTTCATACATTAAATGATAAACCTGGTTTATTGATTGTTTACGCGTGACATTTTAAATTATTAAATGGAGTATTTAATTCCATTAAGGTCTTTAGGCCGAAAAAACACACAGACGACTTTATAATCGGACAATACACCAATCCCAGATGTCCGAGGATGTAGTGCGTATAGGTAAAATGATATGTATTATCTCAGACCTGATCTGACAGTTACCGGTTATTTATACAGATATCTGTCAGATTACATCTGGCTTAAATTTTTCTCAGCCCAGATGCGTTTTCCATCAAGTAACGTTACCATCGGCGTTCGGCCGCAACACATTTTTCCCTGATGGGTTCGCCCCTGATTCCCGTTGTTCTGGGGCATCATTTTATGGACAAAAACGATCAGCAGACACGGTTGGAAGAGGGCCGCCAGAGAAATTACAGTCAGGAACGCTGCCCAAAAACTTCAAGTTCACCGCTATTTCGATAATCCAGTGGCCAGCCCTCGGTCGTCAATTACTGATGAAGGGGAGAAGGCTGGGCAAAAATGAGGAAGGGATACTTTGCCCTGGTCAGCTTCCGTTGCTGACGATGACAAAATAAAAAAACGGGAGGTCGATAACAATCTCCCGTTTTTCACATTACGTACTCGCTTGTGAAATACTAATGCGTTTACATACGGGTTCACCGCATTTGCGAAGCGCGCCCCAGCCAACTGTCCCAGTCTTTCCAGACGGGCTGTAACCCTTGCGCGCTTAACGCGCTTGCTACGGCTTCAGGCCGACGGGCATCGTGGGGAGAAAACTGCTCCAGTTCTGGATGATCGTCAGCGTAGCCACCGGGCTGGGTTTTCGAGAAGGCGCTAACGTTGTTGATCGCCAACGGGATCACGTTATCGCGAAACCACGGCGATTCGCGGGTGGAGAGTGATAATTCAATTTCCGGCGCCAATAACCGGAAAGCGCAAATCGTTTGCACCAGTTGCTTTTCATCCATCACAGATGCGGGTTCCACACCGCCAGTACACGGACGCAGACGCGGGAAGGAAACAGAATAGCGACTCTGCCAGTAGTGTTTCTGCATCCACAACAGATGTTCCGCCACCATATAGCAGTCCACCCGCCAACTGTCAGAAAGCCCAATCAGCGCGCCAAGACCGATTTTGTCGATACCTGCCCGGCCTAACCGATCCGGCGTTTCCAGCCGCCAGAAAAAGTCCTGTTTCTTTCCCTTCAGGTGATGCTGTGCATAGATTGCCTCATGGTAAGTTTCCTGATAAACCATCACGCCATCGATCCCCAGCGTTTTGAGCTCCGCATAGTTTTCTTGCGACAAGGGCTGGACTTCCATCTGTAATGATGAAAATTGACGGCGGATAGCCGGTAAATGACGGCGAAAATAGTCCATTCCTACTTTGGCCTGATGTTCGCCAGTCACCAGCAACAGATGCTCAAAGCCCAGTTTACGGATAGCATCGCACTCCCTTTGAATATCCACCTCATCCAGCGTTTTACGCTTAATGCGGTTGCTCATCGAGAAACCGCAGTAGGTACAGTCGTTGGCGCACAGGTTCGAGAGATAAAGCGGCACATAGAAACTGACGGTGTTGCCAAAGCGCTGGCGGGTAAGTTTTTGCGCGCGCTGCGCCATCGGCTCCAGATAATCGGCGGCAGCGGGGGAGAGCAGAGCCATCAAATCGTCCCGGCTAAGATGCGCGGCGTTCAGCGCGCGCTCCACGTCAGCGGCGGTTTTACCGTTGATGCGCAGGCGAATATCGTCCCAGTCGAGCTGCCGCCAACGGTCGCTGAAGGTTTTCATGCTAACGCCTCCAGAAACCCGGTGAGCGGGCTGGTGGCGCTGGCCTGCGAACTTTTGCTTCCTGGCACAGCCTGCCGCGCCAGTACTCCCGCTTCTACAGCCAGGCGGAAAGCGGTTGCCATCATCACCGGATCGTCCGCCACGGCAATCGCGGTGTTAACCAGCACCGCATCAGCGCCCATTTCCAGCGCTTGCGTCGCGTGGCTGGGGACGCCGATCCCGGCGTCGACCACCACCGGCACGGTGGCCTGCTGGATAATAATCTCCAGCATCGCTTTGGTTTCCAGCCCCTGATTCGAACCGATGGGCGCGCCAAGCGGCATCACCGCCGAACAGCCAACTTCTTCCAGCCGTTTGCACAGCACCGGATCTGCGCCGCAGTAAGGCAGCACCACAAAACCCTGCTTCACCAGCGCCTCGGCGGCTTTTAGCGTTTCAATCGGGTCCGGCAATAGCCAGCGGGCGTCCGGGTGGATTTCTAATTTCAGCCAGTGGGTACCCAGCGCTTCACGCGCCAGTTGGGCGGCGAAAATCGCCTCTTCGGCAGTTTTCGCTCCTGAAGTATTGGGCAGCAGCGTGACGCCCGCTTCAATGAGCGGCATGAGGATAGCGTCGTTGTGCTGACGTAAATCCACGCGCTTCATCGCCAGCGTCACCAACTGGCTGCCGGAGGCGCGAATCGCCTCGACCATCAGCTGCGACGAAGCAAATTTTCCGGTGCCGGTGAACAGATGTGAATTAAACGTTTTGTCGGCAATACGTAACATCTCAACCTCCTGCTATAACGTGAAAAAGCAGGATCTGGTCGCCTTCCTGCACGATATGTTGCCGCCATTGCTCGCGTGGCAGGATCTGCTGATTGAGCGCCAGCGCCACGCCCGGTTTAAGCTGATTAAGCGCAGCAAGCAGCTCACTGACGGTTTGCCCTTCGGCGCACTGCATCGGTTCATCATTGAACTGAATCTGCATGTTGCCCTCCGCAGACCGGACAGCCGCTGGCGCGATGCAGCGCCAGGCTGCGCCACTGGCTGGTTTTACCGTCAAACAGGCGTAGCTCGCCACTCGGCGTTTCCATCCCGCTGAGTAATTTGATTGCCTCCAGCGCCTGCAAAGTGCCCATCACGCCAACAACCGGTCCGACGATACCGGCGGTACGGCAGTTGCGTTCCGGCTCGACATCATCCGGCCACAGGCAGCGGTAACAGCCTTGTTCCCACGGCGGCGTGAGCACCATCAGTTGGCCGCCAAAGCCGACGGCGCTGGCGGTGATGAGCGGTGTGTTGAGCGTTACGCAGGCGGCGTTGATTGCCTGGCGCGTCGCCATGTTATCGGTACAGTCGAGCACCACGTCGGCACGCGCGACCCCATGTCGGAGCGCCTCGCCTTGCAGCCGCTGTTGGAGCGACACCAGTTCGATATCTGGGTTGAGCCGCGTCAGGCGCTGCCGGGCAACCTGTGATTTCGAACGAGCGATATCGTCGGTGGTGAACAGAATTTGCCGCTGGAGATTGCTCAGATGAACATCGTCATCATCCGCCAGCGTCAGTGTGCCGATGCCTGCTCCCGCCAGATACAGCGCGGCAGGCGAACCCAATCCGCCTAAGCCGACAATCAATACATGGCTATCGAGCAGCTGTTGCTGGCCTTCAATGGCGATATCGCCGAGCAGGATCTGGCGGCTGTAGCGCATAAAGTCACGGTCATTCATCGCCAACTCCTGCGATTGCAAGTAACTGTTGCGTAGCGGCGCGCCAGTCGGCGGCCTGGGTAATGGCGCTGACCACGGCAATGCTGCCGACGCCGGTCGCCAGCACCGCCGGAGCGCGTTCAAGGCTGATGCCGCCAATCGCCACGGTGGGGTAATCCGCCAGACGTTCAATATGCCGCGCCAACTGCGCCAGCCCCTGCGGGGCGGAAGGCATCTGCTTGGTTTGCGTCGGGAAGACGTGGCCGAGTGCGATATAAGAAGGCTTAGCGGCGAGCGCGATGTTTATCTCCATATCATCGTGGGTCGATACGCCCAGGCGTAGCCCTGCCGCCTGAATCGCCTTCAGGTCAGTGGTTTCGAGATCTTCCTGGCCCAGATGCACGCCGTAAGCGCGGTGCTTAATTGCCAGACGCCAGTAATCGTTGATAAACAGCCGGGCGTCATAACGACGCCCCAGCGCGATGGCGGCGATAACATCCGCTTCCACCTCTTCATCGCGTTTATCTTTGATACGCAACTGGATCGTGCGCACGCCCGCCTCCAGCAGGCGCTCAATCCATGCCACGCTGTCCACCACCGGGTAAAGTCCGAGACGGAACGGCACGGTTGGGAAATCAGGCTGATACATCAGACTTCCTCCCGCTTGAGATAGATTTCGCCGCCTTTGGCGCGGAAGTTTTCCGACATATCCGCCATCCCGACTTCAATAGTTTGCGCGGCGGCGTAATCACGAACTTCCTGGCTGATTTTCATTGAGCAGAATTTCGGCCCGCACATCGAGCAAAAGTGCGCCACTTTGCCGGACTCCTGTGGCAGGGTTTCATCGTGCCAGGCGCGGGCGGTGAACGGGTCGAGCGCGAGGTTAAACTGATCCTCCCAGCGGAATTCAAAGCGCGCTTTCGACATCGCGTTATCGCGAATCTGCGCGCCCGGATGCCCTTTGGCTAAGTCAGCGGCGTGGGCGGCGATCTTGTAGGTGATCAGCCCCTGCTTCACATCTTCTTTGTTTGGCAGGCCGAGATGCTCTTTCGGCGTGACGTAACACAGCATCGCACAGCCGAACCAGCCGATCATCGCCGCGCCAATGCCGGAGGTGAAGTGGTCATAGCCCGGCGCGATATCGGTAGTCAGCGGCCCTAAGGTGTAGAACGGCGCTTCATGGCAGTGCTCCAGCTCTTCGGTCATGTTGCGCTGAATCATATGCATCGGCACGTGGCCCGGGCCTTCAATCATCACCTGCACGTCGTATTCCCAGGCGATTTTGGTCAGCTCGCCCAGCGTATGCAGCTCGGAGAACTGCGCTTCGTCGTTGGCGTCCTGAATCGATCCCGGTCGCAGGCCGTCGCCCAGCGACAGGGAAACGTCGTAGGCGGCGCAGATTTCACAAATCTCGCGGAAATGTTCGAACAGGAAGTTCTCTTTGTGATGCGAGAGGCACCACTTCGCCATGATTGAACCGCCGCGCGAGACAATGCCGGTCAGGCGCTTGGCGGTCATCGGCACGTAACGCAGCAGCACGCCCGCGTGAATAGTGAAATAGTCGACGCCCTGTTCGGCCTGCTCCAGCAGCGTGTCGCGGAAGGCTTCCCAGGTAAGATCCTCGGCGATCCCGTTGACCTTTTCCAGCGCCTGGTAGATCGGCACCGTGCCGATTGGTACTGGGCTATTACGCAGGATCCACTCACGGGTTTCGTGAATATAGCGCCCGGTGGAAAGGTCCATTACCGTATCCGCCCCCCAGCGCGTCGCCCACACCAGTTTTTCCACCTCTTCTTCGATAGAGGAGGTCACCGCCGAGTTGCCGATATTGGCGTTGACCTTCACCAGGAAGTTGCGGCCAATAATCATCGGCTCCGATTCCGGGTGGTTGATGTTGGCGGGAATAATCGCGCGGCCCGCGGCGACTTCATCACGCACGAATTCCGGGGTGATGTTCTCCGGCAGGCGCGCGCCGAAGCTTTCTCCGGGATGCTGGTGGCGCAGTACTTCACTGCGAATGCGCTCGCGGCCCATGTTTTCACGGATGGCGATGAACTCCATTTCGGGAGTGACGATCCCCTGGCGGGCATAATGAAGTTGCGTCACGCAGTGTCCGGCTTTGGCGCGTTTTGGCGTTAACAGACCGGTAAAGCGTAATGCGTCAAGTCCTTCATCTGTCAGGCGTTCGCGGGTATAGGCAGAACTGCGGTCAGAAAGCGTTTCTACATCAGCCCGTGCTTCAATCCACGGCTGGCGTAGTTTCGCCAGCCCCTGCTGGACGTTAATCGCCACATCAGGATCACCGTATGGGCCGGAGGTGTCATATACCGGAATCGCTTCATTTTCTTCATACTGCGGATGGTCTTTCGTTCCGCTGATCAATGTCGGGCTAAGTTGAATTTCGCGCATCGGTACGCGAATATCATGCTGCGAACCGGTCACGTAGATGCGTTTCGAGTTGGGAAATGCGGTACCTTCCAGCGTATCGATAAAATGCTGGGCTTTAGCGCGCTGCTCGCGGCGGGTTAACGTTGTTGTAGACATAGCTCATTCCAAAAAATTAAGGACGTGGCTTGTCAGACGACGGATGGAGTAATGGATGTGCGCCGCCCGTAAAGGCAGCAGCATAAAGCAGAATTACTCTTGTTCCCTTCGCAGGTATTAACCTGATCAGGTTCCGCGGATCCCGAATTAACGGTCTCAGCCTTTTCCACTTCATCCTTCGCGCTGCCTCTTCTTTGGCTTCGTCCGCTCACTCCAGTCACTTACCTATGTAAGCTCCTGGAGATTCACCGACTTGCCGCCTTGACGCATCACGAACGCTTTTGTGGAAAATTAGCACTCCGACAAGATAACCGCCCCTCCGAAGAGGGGGCTGAAGTAAACTACCCGTTACTCGCGCAGAACTCAAGCGGGACGTTTGACTCTGGCGCCGTCGTGCATCGCGTCAAACACCAGCATAATCAGCTTGTCTTCCAGCACAAAGCGGGCTTCCAGCGCTTCGCCGATATCTGACAGAGCTTGTTGAAATTCGAGACAATTATCGTGATCGATGGCAGTTTCCAGGCTGGTGTCGTAATAATCCATAATGCGCTGCGTATTATCTTCCAGCAGCGGCCAGATTTTTGCCGCATGTAAAAGCTGACCGTTTCCTTCCAATTTATGGAGAATACGTTCATAAATACTGAAGTGCCCGGCGGAAAGGTAATCGACCAGGCTCTGACAAAAATTATCCAGCGCTTTTTCATTCAGCCGCATGTACGATTCTTTGCCAGGCTTAATGCCAACCAGGTTGTAGTAAGCCACGAGCAGGTGCTTACGTACATCCAGCCAGCGATCGACCAGTTTGTTGCTTCCGCCAACGCGCTCCGTCAGGTTTTCCAGCTGGTTTAGCATGATTGTCTCCGCAAGTTAGATAAAGGCTGCTCGCCATGAATGTAAAAATAATGTTAACAACATGCCAGTGAAGCAAAGGTAGTGCAAGAGCTATGGATCGTATAATTGAAAAATTAGAGAGTGGCTGGTGGATCGTCAGCCATGAACAAAAATTATGGTTGCCGTATGGGGAATTACCACACGGGCTGGCAGCAAATTTCGATCTTGTGGGGCAGCGCGCACTCCGGATAGGTGAATGGCAAGGCGAGCCCGTCTGGCTGGTGTTACAGCATCGACGCCATGATATGGGATCGGTTCGCCAGGTTATCGATCAGGATGCAGGGCTGTTCCAACTGGCGGGACGTGGCGTACAGTTGGCGGAGTTTTACCGATCGCATAAATTTTGCGGCTATTGCGGGCACCCTATGCACCCGAGTAAAACCGAATGGGCGATGCTGTGCAGCCATTGCCGCGAGCGTTACTACCCGCAAATCGCCCCTTGCATTATCGTCGCGATCCGCCGTGAGGATTCGATCCTCCTTGCCCAGCACGTTCGCCACCGCAACGGCGTGCATACCGTGCTGGCCGGGTTTGTTGAAGTCGGCGAAACCTTAGAACAGGCGGTCGCGCGAGAGGTAATGGAGGAGAGCGGGATTAAGGTGAAAAATCTGCGCTATGTGACTTCCCAGCCGTGGCCTTTCCCGCAGTCGTTGATGACCGCTTTTATGGCGGAGTATGACAGCGGCGAGATTGTCATCGACCCGAAAGAACTGTTGGAAGCAAATTGGTACCGTTATGACGATCTGCCGCTACTACCGCCACCGGGCACCGTCGCGCGCCGTTTGATCGAAGATACGGTGGCAATGTGTCGGGCTGAATATGATTGACATGTTACACTGGGCGCATCAACGCTAAAGGAATGTAAAAATGACCGAACTCAAAAACGATCGTTATCTACGTGCGCTGCTGCGCCAGCCCGTTGATGTTACGCCAGTGTGGATGATGCGCCAGGCGGGCCGTTATCTACCGGAGTACAAAGCCACTCGCGCTCAGGCGGGCGATTTTATGTCGCTGTGCAAAAATGCCGAACTGGCCTGCGAGGTCACTTTACAGCCGCTGCGCCGTTATCCGCTTGATGCGGCGATCCTTTTCTCGGATATCCTGACGATTCCGGACGCGATGGGCCTGGGGCTCTATTTTGAAGCCGGGGAAGGCCCGCGCTTTACGGCTCCTGTCACCTGCAAAGCCGATGTCGATAAGCTGCCCATTCCCGATCCGGAAGATGAACTGGGTTATGTGATGAATGCAGTGCGTACGATTCGCCGCGAACTAAAAGGCGAGGTTCCTCTGATCGGCTTCTCCGGCAGCCCGTGGACGCTGGCGACTTACATGGTGGAAGGCGGCAGTAGCAAAGCCTTCACGGTGATTAAAAAGATGATGTACGCTGACCCGCAGGCGTTGCATCTGCTGCTGGATAAGTTGGCGAAAAGCGTCACGCTGTACCTCAACGCGCAAATCAAAGCGGGCGCGCAGTCGGTGATGATTTTCGACACTTGGGGCGGCGTGCTGACTGGCCGCGATTACCAGCAGTTCTCCCTGTACTACATGCATAAAATCGTCGATGGCCTGCTGCGTGAAAACGACGGTCGCCGCGTGCCGGTAACGCTGTTCACTAAAGGTGGCGGTCAGTGGCTGGAGGCGATGGCGGAAACCGGCTGCGACGCGCTGGGTCTCGACTGGACGACAGATATCGCCGATGCGCGCCGTCGCGTTGGCCATAAAGTGGCGCTGCAGGGCAATATGGACCCCTCGATGCTGTATGCGCCGCCGGCACGGATCGAAGACGAGGTAGCGACTATACTTGCTGGTTTCGGTCAGGGAGAAGGGCACGTCTTTAACCTTGGACATGGCATCCATCAGGATGTGCCGCCAGAACATGCTGGCGCATTTGTGGAGGCAGTGCACCGACTTTCTGCGCAGTATCACAGCTAAGGAGTTAGTATGGATCTCGCGTCGTTACGCGCTCAACAGATAGAACTTGCTTCATCGGTTTGCCGCGAAGATCGGTTGGACAAAGATCCGCCAGCGTTTATCGGCGGGGCGGACGTCGGTTTTGAGCAGGGCGGCGAGGTGACGCGGGCGGCGATGGTATTGCTGAAATATCCGTCGCTTGAACTGGTAGAGTACAAGGTGGCGCGTATTGCCACCACCATGCCATATATCCCCGGCTTTCTCTCTTTTCGTGAATATCCTGCGCTGCTGGCGGCGTGGGAACAGCTCTCGCAAAAGCCCAATTTGCTGTTTGTAGACGGTCACGGTATTTCGCATCCGCGTCGGCTTGGCGTCGCCAGTCATTTTGGACTGTTGGTGGACGTGCCGACCATCGGCGTAGCGAAAAAACGGCTATGCGGTAAATTTGAACCACTTTCCACCGAACCTGGCGCACTTAGCCCCTTAATGGATAAAGGCGAGCAACTGGCGTGGGTATGGCGCAGCAAGGCGCGCTGTAATCCGCTGTTTATCGCGACGGGGCACCGGGTCAGTACTGACAGCGCGCTGGCGTGGGTACAGCGCTGTATGAAAGGGTATCGCCTGCCGGAGCCGACGCGCTGGGCGGATGCCGTCGCTTCCGGGCGTCCGGCGTTTATTCGTTGGCAAGAAATTCAGCGCTGATTCAGGTAAACTGCCGCTAATTTCCGATTCGAGATTCCATCATGTTACAAAACCCGATTCATTTGCGTCTGGAGCGGCTGGAAAGCTGGCAGCACGTTACCTTTATGGCCTGCTTGTGCGAGCGCATGTACCCGAACTACGCCATGTTTTGCAAGCAGACGGGATTCGGCGACGGACAGATCTACCGTCGCATTCTGGATCTGATCTGGGAAACCCTGACGGTGAAAGATGCAAAGGTCAATTTCGATAGCCAACTGGAGAAGTTTGAAGAGGCAATTCCGGCAGCCGACGACTATGATCTGTACGGCGTTTATCCGGCGATTGATGCCTGTGTCGCATTAAGCGAATTAATGCATTCTCGTCTTAGCGGCGAAACGCTGGAACACGCTATTGAGGTTAGTAAGACTTCTATTACTACGGTGGCGATGTTGGAAATGACTCAGGCTGGTCGGGAAATGACCGATGAGGAGCTCAAAACGAACCCTGCCGTTGAACAGGAATGGGATATTCAGTGGGAAATATTCCGACTTTTAGCCGACTGCGAAGAACGCGATATTGAACTGATAAAAGGGCTCAGGGCAGACCTGCGCGAGGCTGGTGAGAGCAATATCGGTATAAATTTTCAGCAATGACACCAGAAAACGTGATTTAACGTCTGATTTGTCGTGCCATAAGGCTTCCCTTATGCCCCCCGTCTGGTCTACATTTGGGAGGCGAAAAAAAGTGGCTATCGGTGCGTGTATGCAGGAGAGTGCTTTTCTGGCATTTCCGTCGCACTCGATGCTTAGCAAGCGATAAACACATTGTAAGGATAACTTATGAACAAGACTCAACTGATTGATGTAATTGCAGACAAAGCAGAACTGTCCAAAACCCAGGCTAAAGCTGCTCTGGAATCCACTCTGGCTGCTATTACTGAGTCTCTGAAAGAAGGCGATGCTGTACAACTGGTTGGTTTCGGTACCTTCAAAGTGAACCACCGTGCTGAGCGCACTGGCCGTAACCCACAGACCGGTAAAGAAATCAAAATCGCCGCCGCTAACGTACCGGCGTTTGTTTCTGGTAAAGCGCTGAAAGACGCAGTTAAGTAAGACGCGTAGCTGTGAACAGTTTTATCGAAGGGGCTCGTCAGCCCCTTTTGTCTGTCTGGCGTCGCGCGTTTCTGTTTTCTGGCGCGCTGTTGCTGACTGCCTGCAGTCATAACGCTTCACCGCCTCCGTTTACTGCCAGCGGCTTTGCCGGCGATCACGGCGCGGTGCGTATCTGGCGTAAAGATACGAACGATGAAGTCCATCTGCTTTCTGTTTTTAGCCCGTGGCATAGCGGCAGCACGACGACCAGCGAATATCGTTGGCAGGGTGATACGCTTTCGCTTATTGAACTCAATATTTACAGCAAACCGCCAGAACATATTCGCGCGCGTTTCGACGCTCATGGCGAACTCAGTTTTATGCAGCGTGAAGTTGGGGGGCAGAAGCAGCAGCTTTCCAACGATCAGATTGCCTTGTATCGCTATCGCGCCGAACAAATCCGTCAGACCAGCGACGCCTTGCGCCTGGGGCGGGTCATACTACGTCAGGGACGCTGGCACGCCGACCATACGGTAACCACCTGTGAAGGTGAAACGCTGAAACCGGATCTGGATTCCTGGGCAATAAGCCACATTGAGCGCCGCCAGAACCGCTCATCGGTAGAGGTGAGCGTAGCATGGCTGGAGGCGCCGGAAGGATCGCAACTTTTGCTGGTGGCGAATTCAGATTTCTGTCACTGGCAGCCGCAAGCGAAAACCTTTTGATGGAATACCGAATGGCGAAGCCGCCATTCGGCAAATATGCTTTACCAGTTTCCCATACCCATATGACCGCCGCCGCGATGATAACCGCCGCCATAGCCGCCGCAACCGCCATAGCCCATTCCTGCGCCGCGTGGTATGCCAGCCTGCGCCATCGCAACATCCCGTTTCACGCGTTGCTCATCTAACTTCTGGCCTAATGACTCCATCTCTTTGGCAACCGCATTAATTTTCGCAGTATCCGGCGAACTGGCGGTCAGTAGCGCGTTATATTCATAACGTTTGGATATCAGTTGCTGGCGCAGCGCGCTGGTCTGCGTATAGTAATCATCATAAATCTTCTGCGCCGTCGCCTGCTGTTCCGTGGTCAACGGGCTACCTCCCTGTTGCCACATACCGTCATTGTTGCCCCAGTGATGTCCGGCGAAGGCGGCGCCGGAGCTCAGGGCCAAAAGAGAGAGGGCGATTAGCGCGATAGCTGATTTATTGTTCCGTTTCATTTTGCGTTCTCCTGTTGCTCATCTTATCCTCTCTCTTGCATCTTCCGTGCCAGGTAACTATTCCTTGTCGGGCAGCGAGTTAACCTGCTTCAGGCGGCAAAAAGCGAGTAAAAATGACTCGCATGACCCGCCTGGCGAGTCATTTTTACCCACCCGTATCCGAAAGGGTGTGCGACAACGCGCGGTTATGCGGAGCGAAGAATGGCATGATCTCTGCTTAAGTAAGGAAAATAAAAACGAGCCGGGGAAGCCTGTGAGTTTTATACGATTACATAAAGATGCCGCTGCAACGTGGTTGAGTCGGCTGTTACCTGCGGCGATCTTCATTCTGGTGGGGCTATTTTCCATTATGGTCATTCGCGACTATGGCCGTGAGAGCGCTGCCGCCAGGCAGACGCTGCTGGAAAAGGGAAATGTACTCATTCGCGCTCTGGAGTCCGGCACGCGAGTAGGTATGGGAATGCGGATGCATCACGCGCAGCAGCAGACATTGCTGGAAGAGATGGCGGGTCAGCCAGGCGTGTTGTGGTTCGCCGTAACGGATGCGCAGGGGGTAATCATTACTCATAGTAACCCTGGCATGGTGGGCAAATCGCTCTATTCCACATCTGAAATGCATCAACTAAACCCCGGGCCGCAGGAGCGTTGGCGGCGTGTCGACGTTGCTGCTAACGGCGAGACGGTGCCTGCGCTGGAAATTTACCGCCAGTTCCAGCCGCTTTTCGGTATGAGAGGTCACGGTATGAGGGGGCACGGCATGTCGCGTAGCGCCAATGACGACGAACCAGCGAAACAAACTATTTTTATTGCCTTTGACGCCAGCGAGCTGGCCGCGACACAGGCAAGGGAGTGGCGTAATACGCTGATTGTTTTGTCTGCGTTAGCGACGGTGCTGTTGGCAACGTTACTGGCGTTTTTTTGGCATCAGCGTTATCAGCGCTCGCACAGAGAACTGCTTGATGCAATGAAGCGTAAAGAAAAGCTGGTGGCGATGGGGCATCTGGCGGCGGGCGTCGCGCACGAAATTCGTAACCCGCTCTCGTCCATCAAAGGGCTGGCGAAATACTTTGCCGAGCGCACGCCAGCCGGCGGCGAGTCGCATGAACTGGCGCAGGTGATGGCCAAAGAGGCCGACCGTTTGAACCGGGTGGTAAGCGAATTGCTCGAACTGGTAAAGCCCGCGCATCTGACGCTCCAGGCGGTTAACCTCAATGATATTATTACTCACTCCCTGAATCTGGTCAGCCAGGATGCCCAAAGCAGAGAGATTCAGTTGAGATTCACGGCGAATGAGACGCTTAAGCGTATTCAGGCTGACCCGGACAGGCTGACTCAGGTGCTGTTGAATTTGTACCTGAACGCTATTCATGCGATTGGCCGCCAGGGAACGATTACCGTAGAGGCAAAAGACAGTGGGACCGACCGCGTTATCATCACTGTTACCGATAGCGGGAAAGGGATCGCCCCGGATCAGTTGGAGGCGATTTTTACACCTTATTTTACGACCAAAGCTGACGGGACAGGCCTGGGGCTGGCGGTGGTGCAAAATATCATCGAACAGCATGGCGGCGCGATTAAGGTGAAAAGTATTGAGGGTAAAGGCGCGGTCTTTACTATCTGGTTGCCAGTGATAGCGAGACAACAGGATTAACAAGGGTGATACGCGGAAAAATCGATATTCTGGTTGTGGATGATGATGTAAGCCACTGCACGATTTTACAGGCTCTGCTTCGGGGTTGGGGCTATAACGTCGCTCTGGCCTACAGTGGGCATGATGCGTTGGCTCAGGTGCGTGAGAAAGTCTTTGATCTGGTACTGTGCGATGTGCGTATGGCGGAGATGGACGGTATCGCCACGCTGAAGGAGATTAAAGCGCTCAACCCCGCCATTCCGATTTTGATTATGACGGCATTCTCCAGCGTGGAAACGGCGGTAGAGGCGTTGAAAGCCGGCGCGCTCGACTATTTAATTAAACCGCTGGATTTTGACCGTCTGCAGGAGACGCTGGAAAAGGCGTTGGCGCATACGCGGGAAACGGGCGCTGAATTGCCATCGGCGTCGGCTGCGCAGTTTGGCATGATTGGCAGCAGTCCGGCGATGCAACATTTACTGAATGAAATCGCGATGGTCGCACCATCAGACGCCACGGTATTGATTCACGGAGACTCCGGCACGGGTAAAGAGCTGGTGGCGCGGGCGCTACACGCCTGTAGCGCCAGGAGCGATAGACCGCTGGTCACGCTCAACTGCGCCGCGCTTAATGAATCGCTGCTGGAGTCTGAGCTGTTCGGACACGAAAAAGGCGCGTTTACCGGCGCGGATAAACGTCGGGAGGGACGCTTTGTCGAAGCTGACGGCGGGACATTGTTTCTTGATGAAATCGGCGATATCTCGCCGTTAATGCAGGTACGTTTGCTGCGGGCGATTCAGGAGCGCGAAGTGCAACGCGTGGGAAGTAACCAGACGATATCTGTGGATGTTCGGTTAATTGCCGCTACCCACCGCGATCTGGCGGAAGAGGTGAGTGCCGGTCGCTTTCGCCAGGATCTCTATTACCGCCTGAATGTGGTGGCGATTGAAATGCCTTCTTTGCGCCAGCGTCGGGAAGATATTCCGCTACTGGCAGACCATTTTCTGCGGCGTTTTGCCGAACGTAACCGCAAAGCGGTGAAGGGGTTTACGCCGCAGGCGATGGATCTGCTGATCCACTACGACTGGCCGGGCAATATCCGTGAGCTGGAAAACGCTATCGAGCGGGCGGTGGTGTTGCTAACGGGAGAATACATTTCTGAACGCGAATTGCCTCTCGCTATTGCCGCGACGCCGATAAAAACGGAATACAGTGGTGAGATCCAACCGTTGGTCGATGTGGAAAAAGAGATCATTCTGGCGGCGCTGGAAAAAACGGGCGGCAACAAAACGGAAGCCGCCCGCCAATTGGGCATTACGCGCAAAACGCTGCTGGCTAAACTCAGCCGTTAGTTTTGCTCACGCTCGATGGCGCGCCAGCCGATGTCGTTACGGCTGAAGCTGCCGTCCCAGCGGATGTCGGTCATCAGGGCGTAAGCGCGTTTCTGCGCCTCAGCCACGGTGTGACCCAGCGCGGTGGCGCACAGGACGCGTCCGCCGCTGGTCAACACGCGGTCGTCATCGGCGAGTTTGGTGCCCGCGTGGAAAACCTTACCGTCAGCCACTTCTTCCAGCGGCAGACCGTGGATCTCGTCGCCGGTGTTGTAGCTGCCCGGATAACCGCCCGCAGCGATCACCACGCCTAATGAAGCGCGCTCGTCCCACTCGGAAGTTTTCTCATCCAGCTTGCCGTCACAGGCGGCGAGGCAAAGATCCACCAGATCCGACTTCATGCGCAGCATGATCGGCTGGGTTTCCGGATCGCCGAAGCGGCAGTTGAACTCGATAACTTTCGGGTTGCCCTGCTTGTCGATCATCAGACCCGCATACAGGAAGCCGGTGTACGTGTTACCTTCCGCCGCCATGCCTTTCACGGTTGGCCAGATGATGCGTTCCATGGTGCGCTGATGCACTTCATCAGTTACCACCGGCGCCGGTGAGTAGGCCCCCATACCGCCGGTGTTCGGGCCGGTATCGCCGTTGCCTACGCGTTTGTGGTCCTGACTGGTAGCCATCGGCAGCACGTGTTCGCCGTCGACCATCACGATAAAGCTCGCTTCTTCGCCGTCGAGGAACTCTTCAATCACGATGCGGTGGCCTGCATCGCCAAAGGCGTTACCTGCCAGCATGTCCTGCACGGCGGCTTCGGCTTCTTCGAGCGTCATCGCCACGATAACGCCTTTACCCGCAGCCAGACCATCGGCCTTGATGACGATCGGCGCGCCTTTCTCGCGCAGATACGCCAGGGCAGGCTCAATTTCGGTGAAATTCTGGTATTCCGCCGTCGGGATCTGGTGACGGGCGAGGAAATCTTTGGTGAACGCTTTGGAGCCTTCCAGTTGGGCGGCCCCTTCGGTTGGGCCAAAGATCTTCAGACCCGCCGCGCGGAACGCATCGACCACGCCGATCACCAGCGGCGCTTCCGGGCCGACGATGGTCAGATCAATCTTCTCGTTCTGGGCAAAGCTCAACAGCGCCGGAATATCTGTGACGCCGATAGCCACGTTCTGCAACGCGGGCTCCAGCGCGGTACCGGCGTTACCCGGTGCGACAAAAACGGTATCAACCAGCGGCGACTGTGCGGCTTTCCAGGCCAGCGCGTGTTCGCGACCGCCGTTACCAATGACTAAAACTTTCATCGTCTGCTCCCTGAATTAATGGCGGAAGTGGCGCATGTCGGTGAAGATCATCGCAATACCGTGTTCATCGGCAGCGGCAATGACTTCATCATCACGGATAGAACCGCCTGGCTGGATAACGCAGCTCACGCCGACAGCGGCAGCGGCATCAATACCATCGCGGAACGGGAAGAACGCGTCGGAAGCCATGGCTGAGCCTTTCACTTCCAGACCTTCATCAGCGGCTTTAATCCCGGCGATTTTGGCGGAGTACACGCGGCTCATCTGGCCTGCGCCTATACCGATGGTCATGTTCTCTTTGGCATACACAATAGCGTTGGATTTCACGAACTTGGCTACCTTCCAGCAGAACAGCGCGTCACGCAGCTCCTGCTCGGTCGGCTGGCGTTTGGACACCACGCGCAGTTCAGCTTCACTCACCATACCCAGATCCCTGTCCTGAACCAGCAGGCCACCGTTAACGCGTTTGAAATCCAGGCCCGGAACGCGGCTTGCCCATTGGCCGCAGGTCAGAACACGGACGTTCTGCTTGGCAGCGGTGATTTTCAGCGCTTCTTCGCTTGCGGATGGGGCGATGATCACTTCGACAAACTGACGAGAAATGATGGCCTGTGCGGTTTCCGCATCCAGCTCACGGTTAAAGGCGATAATGCCGCCGAACGCGGAGGTCGGGTCGGTTTTATAGGCGCGATCGTAAGCGTCGAGAATAGAGGTACTTACCGCCACGCCGCACGGGTTAGCGTGCTTGACGATTACGCAGGCTGGCTCGTTGAACTCTTTCACACACTCCAGCGCCGCGTCGGTATCAGCGATGTTGTTATAAGAGAGCGCTTTGCCCTGCACCTGTTGTGCGGTGGCAACGGACGCTTCTTTCACATTCTCTTCTATATAGAAGGCAGCTTGCTGGTGGCTGTTCTCGCCGTAGCGCATATCCTGCTTCTTAATGAAGTTCAGGTTCAGCGTACGCGGGAAGCGACCGGCGGCTTCTTTGCTTTCACCGTGGTAGGCCGGAACCATGCTGCCGAAGTAGTTAGCGATCATGCTGTCGTAGGCGGCGGTGTGTTCGAAGGCTTTAATCGCGAGATCGAAACGGGTGTCGAGGGTCAAAGAACCTTCGTTAGCGTCCATCTCTTTAATAATGGCGTCGTAGTCGCTGCTCTTCACCACGATGGCCACGTCTTTATGGTTCTTCGCGGCGGAGCGCACCATGGTCGGGCCGCCGATATCGATGTTCTCTACTGCATCTTCCAGCGAGCAACCAACGCGTGCAACGGTTTCGGCGAACGGATACAGGTTAACGACAACCATATCGATAGGGGCGATGTGGTGCTGTTCCATAATGGCATCGTCCTGGCCGCGACGGCCGAGGATGCCGCCGTGTACTTTTGGATGCAGGGTCTTTACGCGTCCATCCATCATTTCCGGGAAACCGGTGTAATCGGAAACTTCGGTCACCGGCAGGCCTTTTTCTGCTAACAGGCGGGCGGTGCCCCCCGTAGACAGCAGTTCCACACCGCGTGCGGAAAGAGCCTGGGCGAATTCGATGATACCGGCCTTGTCAGAAACACTGAGCAGAGCGCGGCGGACTGGACGACGTTGTTGCATGGTAAATCCCCTGGATTTGACGATTACAGAGAGCGTTAGCTGAATTTTTGCGTAAAAACTCAGCTAACGCCCCTTATGGGGCATTCTCATTTTGCGGCGACATTGTAACGAAAACGTTTGCGCAACGCTCGCGAATTTTTCTTTTTAAATTCTGGCCCGGCTTTTATCCCTGAAAGATCGTTTGCAGAGTGAGAAGATCCAGGAAATGAACGCGCATTTTGTGGATAAGTCTGTGCGTAAATGGGTATAACCAGGGGTTTTGCTGGGGAATGCAGCAAACAGTCATTTTTCTGCAATTTTTCTATTGCGGTCAGCAGAGAACTCCCTATAATGCGCCTCCATCGACACGGCGGATGTGAATCACTTCACACAAACAGCCGGTCGGTTGAAGAGAAAAATCCTGAAATTCAGGGTTGACTCTGAAAGAGGAAAGCGTAATATACGCCACCTCGCGACGGTGAGCGAAAGCCGCGTTGCACTGCTCTTTAACAATTTATCAGACAATCTGTGTGGGCACTCGAAGATACGGATTC
>NZ_JAGEQL010000011.1:0-47845 GCF_017571995.1 Salmonella sp. 32031103-2018-00083-FB-01-SM-01 | reverse complement strand
AGTAAAAGAGTCCGTGGCAATTTATAACCATGAACGGCCACACCTGGCCCTGAAATACAAAACGCCCGATGATGTTCATCAGGCGTTTTACAGACAAAAAACTGTCAACCTATATCAGGACTAGTCATCTGTTGTTTGTCGGTGAGCACTCTCCTGAGGAGGACAAATCCGCCGGGAGCGGATTTGAACGTTGCGCAGCAACGGCCCGGAGGGTGGCGGGCAGGACGCCCGCCATAAACTGCCAGACATCAAATAAAGCAAAAGGCCCAATCGAAAGATTGGGCCTTTTTGCATTTATCTCTCTATGGAAAAAGTTATCGGATAATGACGCCGACGCGTTTTATATTTGGTTTATACCCTTCATACTTCAAGTCGCTTATGTGTTGGCTACGGATTACTCGGCCCATTCATGGGCCTCGCCCTGACGGGCCGTCGCACGCGACGTTCAAATCTGCTCCCGGCAGATTTGTCGCTCACCCCAGTCACATAGTTATCTATGCTCCTGGGGACTCACTCCCTTGCCGCCTTTAAGCAACTCGAATTATTTTGGGTATATAACATCTTCGTAGAGTGGATAAAAACCGTTTTAGTAAACGTGATTTCCCGCCATATATCCGCCTGAACCATCGAATGTGAACCGTGCTGACGTAGATGTACAAACGGCTTTTACTTACGCCTCTAATAAGCAATAGAGATATTCGCTGAGGACTAAGAGTCTGGCCCATTAGGCTATTTTATTTGCCAGTTTGGCCCTGGGACAGTGCTCAAAATCCTCATGTATTACGTGTATGCTCCGGTTTATATCCAGACTGTCTGTAATAATTACGCCTAATGATCACGCTCTAAGTCTTACTGTATAAAGCCTGTTTGTAATGCGGCTTACGATGCTATCAAGCTACAATTTTGTCTGCATCGGACAAGGAATAGAATAAATACTATCGGGATGGGCGAGTAAGAAAAGAGAGCGTTTTATCGTGTTAACTTTCGGGGGATAGGCTGAACAGATAACGTCGCTGAGTATCCTTACGACCTTTATATTATTACTGAAAGCGCGGCATTGCCGCGCCTGCATGTATCATTTAGAAAGCGCAATGATACCCATCGTCAACCCTGCTACCGCCGCAGCGCCGCCAGCAATAGCGCCTGCTGTCTCCCAGTTATCCTGCGTAGTACCTTTCATACATGTATTGGTATGAACCAGCCGCCCTTGATCGTCATAAACCGGTACGCAGGGAGAATCATGTGCACAACCTGCCAATAAGGTGGTAAGCAATGCAACTGGAATTAGTCTTTTCATGGTGTTACCTCATTAATCAGCGTTTCGCGAAGTACAGCAACGTAAATGCTGGCTCTAACCGCTGCGAAAACGAGAGTTATTTTACCACCACAGAAAAAATGGCCGACATGAGGAATCATCTCAATTCATGTGAATTGTAAAAACTATGGAGAATGCAGAGGTAAGCGGAGAGGGGAATAGCGGAGATAAAGACGTACCGTTTAAAAAGGCGTCCGAAGACGCCTCTGTGTACCGGTTAATCATGATGGCGATTAAATCGGCGTTTTACAACAACGAAGAATACTGGCACGAAGAAGATAGCTAATAAGGTTGCGGTTAACATTCCCCCCATAACCCCTGTGCCTACTGCGTTCTGTGCCCCACTACCTGCGCCACGACTGATAACTAACGGCATTACCCCGAGAATAAAGGCCAGCGAGGTCATTAGAATAGGACGTAAACGCATACGGGATGCTTCCAGCGTCGCTTCAATCAATCCACGTCCTTCTTTTTCCATGAGATCTTTGGCGAACTCGACAATCAGGATGGCGTTTTTAGCAGAAAGGCCAATAGTGGTTAACAAGCCAACCTGGAAGTAAACGTCATTATTCAGACCGCGCAATGACGCTGCAAGCAGAGCGCCAACCACGCCGAGCGGTACGACCAGCATTACCGAGAACGGAATTGACCAGCTTTCATACAGAGCGGCAAGGCAGAGGAAAACGACAATGAGTGAGATTGCGTACAGCGCCGGCGCCTGGTTACCTGACAACCGTTCCTGATACGACATACCTGTCCAGTCATAGCCAATACCGTTTGGCAGCTGTGAAGCCAGGTTTTCCATTAACGACATGGCTTCACCGGTACTTCGTCCGGGCGCTGCTTCGCCGAGCAGTTCCATTGACGGCATCCCGTTATAGCGTTCCAGGCGTGGCGAACCATAAATCCACCGTGCTGAGCTAAAGGTAGAGAAGGGCACCATCTCGCCATTGGCGCTGCGTACATAAAGATTGTTGATATCTCCCGGCAGCATACGGAACTGAGCGTCAGCCTGAACGTATACTTTTTTCACTCGTCCGCGATCGATAAAGTCGTTAACGTAATAGCCGCCCAACGCCGCGGAGATGGTTTCGTTGATATCAGACAGCGAAACACCGAGCGCCTGCGCTTTTTCTTGATCGACATCCAGCTTGAACTGTGGCGTGTCTTCCAGCCCGTTCGGGCGTACGCGCACTAATAGATCAGGATGCTTCGCGACCATACCCAGCAGTTGATTACGCGCTTTTGTTAACGCATCGTGACCGAGTCCTCCCTGATCAATCAGTTCAAAGTCGAAACCTGTCGCGGTACCTAACTCGACAATTGCCGGCATGTTGAAGGGGAACACCAACCCGTCGCGAATCTGGCTAAAGGCGCGTGTCGCTCTGGCGATAACGGCTTCGACGCTGTTTTCTTCACCGTTACGCTCTTCCCAGGGTTTAAGGCTGACAAATGCCATCCCTGAGTTTTGTCCCTGACCGCTAAAGCTAAAGCCGTTTACGGTAAACACGCTTTCGACGTTCGCTTTTTCATTATTCAGGTAGTAATGAGTGACTTGATCCAGCACTTTCTGCGTACGTTCTTGCGTAGCGCCAGAGGGGAGCTGAATCATAGTCAGGAAAACCCCCTGATCTTCTTCCGGCAGGAAGGAGGTTGGGAGGCGTAAAAACAGAACCGCCATTCCGACTACAATAAGTAGATAGATAATGAGATAGCGACCCGTATTACGCACGATACCGCTTACGCTGTTAGTATAGTGGTTAACGCTGTGATCAAACTTGGTATTGAACCAGCCAAAGAAGCCACTTTTTTTCTCGTGATGTTCAGCAGATACGGGTTTAAGTAGCGTAGCGCACAGCGCTGGCGTCAGAATCAACGCAACCAGAACGGATAGCGCCATTGCTGAAACAATAGTAATAGAGAACTGGCGATAAATTGCCCCGGTCGAGCCGCCAAAAAAGGCCATCGGGATAAATACCGCAGACAGTACCATCGCGATACCAACCAGCGCTCCCTGAATCTGCGACATGGATTTTTCCGTCGCCTCTCGGGGAGAAAGGTTATCCTCCATCATTACACGTTCAACGTTTTCTACGACCACTATCGCATCGTCAACCAACAGCCCTATCGCCAGTACCATGCCGAACATCGTCAGGGTATTGATGGAATAGCCAAAGGCGGCGAGTACCGCAAAAGTGCCTAGCAACACGACAGGAACAGCGATGGTAGGAATCAGGGTTGCCCGGATATTCTGTAAAAACAGATACATTACCAGGAACACCAGAATAATCGCTTCAAACAGCGTTTTTACCACTTCGTGGATAGATATTTTTACGAAGGGCGTTGTGTCATAAGGATAAACCACCTTCATTCCCTGAGGGAAGAAAGGCTGCAGTTCTGCCAGTTTCGCTTTGATTGCGGTTGCGGTATCCAGCGCGTTAGCGCCGGTCGCCAGTTTAATACCGAGACCGGAGGCCGGTTTACCGTTAATGCGCGCTACAACGTTATAGTTTTCACCGCCAAGCTCAATACGCGCGACATCTTTGAGATGGACGACAGAACCGTCGGTATTGACACGCAACGTAACTTTGCCGAACTCTTGCGGATCTTTCAGACGCGTTTGGGCGATGATTGAGGCGTTAAGCTGCTGGCCCGGTAATGCTGGCGTGCCGCCCAGTTGGCCTGCCGCAATCTGGTCGTTCTGTACTTTTAACTGGTTGATGACATCAACTGGCGTGAGCTGGTATTTATTTAGCAGATTCGCATCCAGCCAGATACGCATGGCGTACTGTGCGCCAAATAGCTGAACGTCGCCCACACCATTCAGACGGCTGATAGAATCCTTAATGTTAGAGGCGACATAGTCAGAGATGTCGTCCTGGGTAGTGTTCGGATTATCTGAGACGAACCCGGCGACCATCAAAAAGCTGCTGCTGGACTTTTCAACGCTAATCCCCTGCTGCTGGACTTCTTGCGGCAGTAAAGGCGTGGCGAGCTGCAATTTATTTTGCACCTGAACCTGCGCGATATCCGGATCGGTTCCGGACTGGAAGGTCAGGGTGATGGTCACGCTACCAGCAGAGTCGCTGGTAGAGGACATATACATCAGGTTATCGATACCGTTCATATTTTGTTCGATAACCTGAGTAACCGTATCCTGTACCGTCTGCGCATCCGCGCCAGGATAGGTTGCAGAAATAGAAACCGCTGGCGGCGCAATGGTTGGATACTGCGCAACGGGAAGTTGCATTATTGCCAGTGCGCCAGCCATCATCAGGATAATGGCCAGAACCCAGGCGAAAATAGGACGTCTAATAAAAAAGTTTGCCATGTACGGTTACCTTATTGCGCCGTTTTCGCTGCAGGAGCATCGGTAGTGGCTTTCACCTGGACGCCCAGTCGCGCTTTTTGTAAGCCGCTGACGATGACCTTATCGCCCGGTTTTAACCCTTCGCTGATGAGCCATTTATCGCCAATAGCCTGAGCCGCCACGACATTGCGGGCTTCAACCTGGCTTTTATCGTTAACCACCATCACCATTGCGTCGCCGCGCGGCGTGCGGGTTACGCCCTGCTGGGGGACAAGGATGGCATTGGGCTGGACGCCTTCATCAATGCGGGCGCGCACAAACATACCGGGAAGCAGACTGTGTTGCGGGTTAGGGAAAACTGCCCTGAGCGTGATAGAGCCGGTGCTTTCATCTACGGTAACGTCGGAAAATTGCAGCGTGCCTTTAATCGGGTAGACCTGACCATTTTCCATTACCAGTTGAACCGTGCTACTGGCGCTGTCTTTATGCAGGTTACCTTGTTCGACGGATTGCTTGAGTCTCATAAAGTCGTTGCTTGATTGCGTCACGTCGACATAAATCGGGTCGAGTTGTTGCACGGTAGCCAGTTCAGTTGACTGACCATTAGTCACCAGCGCGCCTTCAGTCACATTAGATTTTCCTATACGCCCGCTGATGGGCGAGGTGACTTTGGTATACGCAAGGTTAATACGCGCGCTTTCAACAGCGGCTTTTGCCGCCACAACGGCGGCATCGGCCTGGCGGGCGTCGGCAATCGCCTGATCATATTCCTGTTGGCTGATATATTTTGTGCCGACCAGTGGAACATAGCGTTTGACCGTCAGGTGCGCGATAGCCGCAGCCGCTTCGCTTTTAGCAAGTTCGCCTTTAGCGCTGTCATAATCGGCCTGATAGGTGGCAGGATCGATCTGATAAAGCGACTGCCCGGCCTCTACATCGCTACCTTCGGTGAAGTTTCTTTTAAGCACGATCCCGCTCACCTGGGGGCGAACTTCCGCAATGCGAAATGCGGACGTACGTCCGGGAAGTTCGGTCGTTACGGCTAGCGGCGCTGTTTCGACCACATGGACGGTGACTTGCGGCTCGCCGGCATGAGCCTGGGTATCTCCCTGGTCATTACAACCGGCCAGCAGCGCAGCAGAGAATATGATGAATGAGGGCAGGAGTGAAAACCTGGCATGTTTCGTCATTACTGTTCCTTAAAAAACCGAAAGCTCGTTATTCACCGGATAACGGTAAGGCGTTAACGCGCGAAAAATAGAATAGCAGTGGGGTATCCTACAAATTATTAGCTTGTGATGTAAGCAATACTTATTTTGGGATGAGGTTCACGGCACATAAAAGCAAAAAAAAGAACTATTCCCTGTCGTTTCATAATGTCCCGATTAGTAAAATCATGATGTTGAATAACATGATTCGAAATATATATTTTATATGAATGTGTTTTATTAATTTATTTGTTTTTATTATTGATTTGGCGGTGTTGTGCGAAATAAAAATAGCTGTCTCTCGTCTGACTAAAAAGGACATGGTAAAGTTGTTTTTTATGCTGAGTATTTTATCAGCGTATTTATCGTTTTTATGGTCCAGGATATCTTAATTATGGCGAAGAAAACGAAGGCGGATGCGCTTAAAACGCGGCAACACTTGATTGAAACCGCTATTGCGCAGTTCGCTTTGCGCGGCGTTGCCAACACGACGCTGAATGATATCGCTGATGCCGCTGATGTCACGCGGGGCGCCATCTACTGGCACTTTGAGAATAAAACGCAGTTGTTTAATGAGGTTTGGTTACAGCAACCACCTTTACGCGAACTTATTCAGGATAGGCTTACGGGATGCTGGAATGATAATCCTTTACAGGATCTACGAGAGAAATTTATTGCAGCCTTACAATATATTGCGGCAGTGCCTCGTCAGCAGGCATTAATGCAGATTTTATATCATAAATGTGAATTCCATAATGGTATGATATCGGAACAGGCCATTCGGGAGAAGATTGGTTTCCATCATCAGTCGCTGCTTGAAGTATTACAGCGATGTATGGATAAAAAGCTGATCTCAGGCAGTCTTGATCTGGATGTCATATTAATTATTCTGCATGGTAGTTTTAGCGGAATAGTAAAGAACTGGTTAATGAATCCCACAAGTTATGATCTTTATAAGCAGGCGCCTGCATTAGTCGATAATGTATTAAAAATGCTAAGCCCGGATGGCAGTGTGAGGCAATTAATGCCAAATGAACAACAGGCGGAAGAAGCCTGAGATTATTTTGAGTTGATATTATATATTGATCTTGTGAATATATTGGCAGGGTCCCGAATATCGCGAGCAATTTCCTCTGCCGTACGCGGCTTGCCAAGCAGGAACCCCTGAAGTGTATGGCATCCTAACTGGGTCAAAAATTGTTGCTGCGTTTCATTTTCTACCCCTTCTGCCACAATTTGCAGATTTAACGCTTTCGCCAGCGCGACAATAGCCGCAACAATGGTCGCGCCGTCGCTTGCCTCGCTGAGTTCATGTACGAAAGCGCGATCAATTTTTAGTTCGCACGCCGGAAGACGTTTCAGATAGAGAAGGCTGGAATAACCGGTGCCAAAGTCGTCAATAGAGGCCTTAACCCCCATTTCCGTTAATCTGGTGAGTATAGCGACGCTTTGCTCTGGCTTGTTCATCGCCGTGGTTTCGGTGATTTCCAGAATCAATAAATCGGGACGGATACTGTGTCGGGCCAGGCTCCGCGTAATGGTGTCCACAAGGCCGGGCTGCTCAAATTGTAAGGCGGAAAGATTTACCGCCACTGACCATAAGGCGTATCCCTGTAAGTGCCACTCGCGTAGCTGTCGACACGCCTCGTCTATCACCCAGCTACCGATAGTGACGATAAGACCCGTTTTTTCCGCCAGCGGTAAAAACTGGTCAGGATTCAGTACGCCTTGTTTTGGATGATACCAGCGCAACAGGGCCTCAAATCCTACAATGGGGCCGGCAGGAGCCTGAAATTTAGGCTGATACACCAGCCTGAGCTCTTGTCTTTCCAGCGCCAGCCAAAGATCATTCATTAGCTGAAGCTGGGTTTGCGCCAGCATATTCATTGATGGCTGAAAGAAATGGTATCCGTTACGCCCCGTATGCTTCGTGTGGTACATTGCGGCATCGGCGTTGAACATCAGTTCCCGTTCGTTTTTTCCGTCCAGCGGATAGAGCGCTATTCCCACGCTAAGGGTGACGACCAGTTCATACAGATCTATCGTAAAGGGCGCATCTATCGAATGTACCAGCGCGCTGGCAAGGGAAGCCGCTTCGTCAGGCGCGCTGACTTCTGCAAGCAGCACAAATTCGTCGCCGCCAATCCGCGCCAGGGTAAACTGACCGCTCAGCGGTTGGTTCAGACGATGCGTGACCGCCACCAGTAGCTTATCGCCAATATCATGACCATAAGCGTCATTAACGGCTTTAAAGCCATCCAGATCCATAAACAGTAGCGCGAAAGACGTGCTTTCCCGATTCGCTTTGCTGATGGCCTGTTCCAGACGATCCTCAAGGAGTACCCGGTTTGGTAAACGGGTGAGCGTATCATGCAGCGCCAACTGCGCCAGTTCCTGGTTCGCCTGCGCCAGTGAAGAGGCAAGTAGTGCGGTACGGGCCTGAAGCCGGGCGTCAAATAAAGAAACCAGAAGAGTAATGCCCAGGATAGTCAGCGCGACCACGCTGACAAGAACAGCCAGCCAGTTGCTATCGACGCCACGATGCTCCATCGGCCAGTTTTGGGGAAAGTGTGCGGCCTTCATGCCAGCGTAATGCATGCCGGCGATAGCTATCCCCATTAATACCGCGGCGCCTGCTCGCCTCAGGGCGACATCTGTTTCCTCATGACGCAGGCGGAACGTGAGCCACAGCGCGCCGCAGGACGCCAGTAGCGCGATAATGATAGAGAGGGCAACCCACGCGCTATTCCAGACGATAATGGAAGCAAATTGCAGCGCCGCCATCCCGGTATAATGCATTGCGCTGATGCCCAGTCCCATCACCAGCGCGCCCGGCAGTAAACGGCGCAGGCGCAGTTTTTCAGCGCTGACCAGCCATAGCGCAAACAGGGAGGAGCCGATCGCGATCAGCATGGAGAGGCCGGTGAGGAACGGATCGAAGCGCATGTTCATCGCGTGATCCATCGCCAGCATCCCGACAAAATGCATCGCCCAAATACCGACGCCCAGCGCGAAGCCGCCGCCCATTAGCCATATTCTGGCGTTTGATCGGGCGCTTCCGGCTACGCGTCCGGCCATATTTAATGCGGTATAGGACGCAAAAATAGCGACAGCAAATGAAACCGCCACAAGGATGTGGTTGTACTCACTAACCGGCATGTATCATTAGCTCATTGGTTATGCAGGAAAAGAAAAGGACGAGACAGTATCACCCCTTCTTTTATCCTCAACGTGTTTTAATTCCCTGTTTTTATAAGGGATAAAAGAAATCCGGGTGATAAATAATCATAGGTTAAATCGCCCGGTTCGCTACTCCAGATCGGTACAATTGATCAATTTGAGAGGGTTAACCGAATCCATGTTTCGGCACTTATCCTGTTCAGTTGCCATCAATTCGATCCATTGCATCAAAAGCGCATCAAAAAGAAAAACGGAGACGGCAAAAACAACCAGCCACCAATACTTACGTATCATCGTCAAATCCTGTGTATTCATGCCCATGCGTGCTGGGAATATACATGAAATTTTGACGCTGAAAAGCGGACTTACAATGCTTTTACTTCTCTGAAGATAGCGCGTTTATCCCGACATTTCGCTGCTTTTTGGACAGGTTTTGTGTTTTTCTCTTTTTGACTTTTGCAAGTTCATTTTCTGAATAATGCGAAGTGACGCTCAATCTTCTGAGCCCCATTTTTACGTACTCATTATTGAGTTCAATACCGATAAACTTACGACCTGACGCCGCTGCGACAGCGCCTGTGGTGAAACTGCCCGCGAAAGGGTCCAATACAGTATCGCTCGGGTTAGAAGAGGCCAGTATGATCCGTTTTAACAGCGCGCTGGGCTTTTGCGTAGGATGGTTTTCATATTCATCCATCAGATAACGTACGCGAGGAAATGACCAGACGTTGCCCGGCACTTTTTTCTGATTGTATGGTTGGGGCGGGTTTTTTCGATAATCGATTAGCGCGCGCTTAGCGCCCGTGGTGGTCTCGACCAGAATCGCGTCACGGTTAAAGGTATAGCTTTTCGGGTTCTTTACCATCATCAGGATCGGTTCATACATAGAACCAAAGTATTTTTTCGCCTGCACCCCGGAACTATCATAGGACCAGACGATACGGCTTTTGATGGTAAAAAGCGTTCGGCATTTGAGATCGATATACGGCATATTTTCTGTGCTATTCATGATGTACATGGTGCCGTGTTTCTTCAGTACGCGGTGGCACTCATCAATGCATTCATACAGCCAGGCCAGAAAAGACGCTTCGTCCCAGGATTCGACCATACCGTCGAAATCTTTTCCGATATTGTAAGGCGGATCGGCAAAAATTAAGTCAATGCTTTCAGAAGGCAGTTTTTTAAGTTCTGTTAGCGCGTCACCGTGAATAATCTTCTTCGATTCATCGCCAAAGTACTGAGGTTCACATTCCGCTTTCATGACCAAATTCCATGTGATGCGTATAAAAAAGGCGCTTCCCCATGCCGAGTAGCGCCTTTTTAAACAAGCAGTTAGCTAATCGAAATTAGTTCATGCCGTATTTTTTTAATTTTTTACGCAGCGTACCACGGTTGATGCCCATCATCAGAGCAGCACGGGTCTGGTTACCACGGGTGTATTGCATCACCATGTCCAACAGGGGCTGTTCTACTTCAGCCAGTACCAGCTCATACAGGTCATTAACGTCCTGACCATTCAGTTGAGCAAAATAGTTCTTCAGTGCCTGTTTAACCGAGTCACGCAGGGGTTTTTGGGTTACCTGATCCTGAGAGTTAACGGTAGAAACGGTCAGTACGTCAGAATTTACGCGTTGTTCGAACATAGTTCTGTCAGCTCTTTATTTCTGTTTACGCAAAATTTTCGAAGTATGCCTCCAACGCCTCCAGCTGTTCGCTGGCGTCCTCAATAGCGTTGAATGTGCGCCGAAACTGGTCGTCTGGAGCGTGCTCCTGGAGATACCAGGAGACGTGTTTACGCGCGATTCGGTACCCTTTTGCCTGACCGTAAAAGTCATGCAGTTCCCGAACATGCGTGCAAAGCAAGCGCTTTACCTCTGCCAGCGGCAGCGGCGGAAGCAGCTCCCCAGTGTCCAGATAATGCTGGATTTCCCGAAAGATCCAGGGTCTTCCCTGAGCTGCGCGGCCTATCATCAGGGCATCCGCCCCTGTATAGTCGAGAACAGCTCTGGCTTTATGCGGGTTAGTAATGTCGCCATTCGCGATAATCGGAATGGAAACTTTCTGCTTAACTGCCCGAATACTGTCGTATTCAGCTTCTCCGTTGAACAAACAGGCGCGGGTGCGGCCATGGATGGTCAGAGCCTGAATACCACAATCTTCAGCCAGTTGGGCAATCTCTACGCAGTTACGGTGTTCCGGCGCCCAGCCGGTGCGAATCTTGAGAGTCACAGGAACGTCCACTGCGTTTACGACCCCGATGAGTATAGACTTCACTAAATCCGGGTACTGCAAGAGGGCTGAACCTGCCAGCTTACGATTCACTTTCTTCGCCGGGCACCCCATATTGATATCAATAATCTGGGCGCCGCTTTCCACGTTAATACGTGCGGCATCGGCCATCTCAACAGGGTCGCTACCGGCAATTTGCACCGTGCGAATACCTGGCTCATCAACGTGCACCATCCGTAAACGAGATTTATCGCTTTCCCACACTTGCGGGTTAGAAGACATCATCTCGGATACTGTCAATCCTGCTCCCATCTCATAGCACAGCGTCCGGAAAGGTCTGTCAGTAATGCCAGCCATGGGCGCTGCGATCAGGCGATTTCTGAGCTGATATTGTCCGATGCGCATGAGTTAAGAAATGACCATACTGTGACTGCAAGGCGGCGTATATTACGCATTTTTTGCACGAGATGAAAGGCCAAACTTTGAACAATCCACTGTTGTAGATCAATGAATCGTGCTTAAAAACAGCAAAATAAATTTATAATTCAGTAAAATCATAGAGTTATTTATTGTCGGCGGTTTTGTACGCGCTTACAAATTCCCGTAACTTCTCTCTATTTCTTCGTCCAGAAACAAGATAAGCGGAATAATCTGCTTTTTTTATAAGCTAATTACCCCAAATGAATGGGATCGCCGTCTCGTTTCAGGACAAGATCACTTCCCGCTGCGCGTGACTTTTCTCCATTGCCAGTCGGAAGGGGGCGCACAGACGCGCTTTTGTGTTCATGAATGGCACGCATAAATTTTTCCAGCTGTGCTGAAGAGCGCGTTAGCGGATGCTGCAGAACAACCCGGACAGCATTTACTAAGCACGAGGGCGATGGCTGCGACCCGTTAAACGCCAGTACCTTTTGTCCGTTGGTAGCAGCTGTTTATCCAGACGGATAGTGACAAAGAAGTTATTTCAGGCATTCATTTGATGAATTTAATGATGTCTCGGTGACAGAAAGGTGTTAAGGCAGTTGTGTGGAGAAAAGCGTGGCCGGGCGACCACGCTGACAAGAATTATTTTTTACGGCCAGTAATGCGGCACCACTCTTCTTTTTCGACGACCGGGTCGAGAGTGAAAAGCTCGGCGTAAGCATCGCAGACGCTTTCCGCCTGGCTGGCTAGAATACCTGAAAGCCCCAGCAGACCGCCCTCAACGGGCAGTACGCTGATTAACGGGGCCAGTTCGCGTAATGGGCCTGCCAGGATGTTAGCGACGACCACGTCGGCTTTCATGGCTTCTGGCTGGTCTTTCGGCAGGTACAGCTCCAGCCGGTCAGACACGCCGTTGCGTTCGGCATTATCGCGACTGGCCTGAATAGCTTGCGGATCGATATCAATACCAATCGCCTTTGCCGCTCCCAGCTTCAGCGCGGCAATCGCCAGAATGCCTGAACCGCAGCCAAAGTCGATCACGGTTTTGCCGTTGAGATCGAGCCCGTCCAGCCATTGCAGACATAAAGAGGTGGTGGGGTGCGTACCCGTACCGAACGCCAGTCCCGGGTCGAGCATCACGTTGACGGCATTCTCGTCCGGAATGTCACGCCAGCTGGGACAAATCCACAGACGCTCGCCAAAACGCATCGGATGGAAATTATCCATCCATTCGCGTTCCCAGTCTTTATCTTCCAGTTGTTCGATTTTATGGGCAAATCCGGCACCCAGCAGCGGATGTTGCTCCAGAATCGCGACAACTTCTTTCATGTCGGTTTCGGCGTCGAACAGACCGATCACATCGGTATCGCCCCACAGACGGGTTTCGCCCGGCAACGGCTCAAAAACCGGCGTATCGTGCGTATCCTGAAAGGTAATGGAAACGGCGCCCGCTTCCATCAGCGCATCACTCAGCTCTTCAGCATTCGCGCCGGTGGTATTCAGTTTCAATTGGATCCATGGCATGGCAAAACTCTTTATTTATCAGTAGACAATACGGTGGCTTGCGAAGCGGAAGAGCCGAATCGGTTTCCGATCAGAAAAGCCAATAAACTTAACAGTAACGCGGGCACAATCGGATGAAAGCCCAGGTACTGAATATTAAATGTGGCAAGTAGGGCATATAGCACGCCGCCCACGATCATGGCGCTTAGCGCGCCTGCCGCGTTTGCCCGCTCCCAGTAAAGGCCCAGTACCAGCGGCCATAAGAACACCGCTTCCAGGCCGCCAAACGCCAGCAGGTTGAGCCAAATGATCATCTCTGGCGGTTTCCATGCGGCCAGCAGCAACAGCGCGCCTAGCAGTAAAGTAATCGCTGCCGACATACGCTTCAGCCGGATCTCATTTTGCATCTGATCGGGGCGTAGATTGAGATAGAGATCTTTAATGATCGTCGCGGAACTTTGCAGCAGTTGGGCGTTAATTGTTGACATGATCGCCGCCATTGGCGCAGCGAGGAAGATCCCGGCGGCAAACGGCGGCAAAACTTTCACCATTAGCGTTGGGATCACCAGATCCGGCACCGTCAGATCCGGAAGCACCGCGCGACCCAGCGCGCCGGCAAGGTGCATCCCGAACATTAAAATCGCCACGACAATCGTACCGATAATAATGCCCCGGTGTACCGCTTTACTGTCTTTATAGGAGATGCAGCGCACCGCCGTATGCGGCAGGCCAATCACGCCAAAACAGACCAGTACCCAAAAAGAGGTCATAAAGGCGGGAGAAAGTATGTCATCGGCACCCTGCGGCGTTACCAGTTTGGGGTCGAGAGCGTGCAGCGTGTCAACGGCCTGACTTAGACCGCCCGCCGCATGGACCACGCCCACCAGCAGCACTATCGTGCCGACCAGCATCACCAGGCCCTGTAGCGTATCGTTAAGTACGCTGGCGCGAAAGCCGCCAAACGCCGTATAGAGTGCGATACTGACGCCAAATATTAGCAGGCCGGTTTCGTAGGGAATTCCCGCCGCGGTTTCCAGCAGTCGCGCGCCGCCGATAAATTGTACGGTCATTGCGCCAATAAACGCGACCAATAAACTCAGGCTTGCCAACCACACCAGCAGGCGGCTTTGGTAACGAGCGAATAGCATATCGTTAAGCGTGACGGCATTATAGCGACGCGCCAGGATAGCGAATTTTTTACCCAGAATACCCAGTGAAAGCCAGACGGCGGGAAGCTGGATCATCGCCAGCAAGACCCAGCCCAGACCGTATTTATAAGCCGCGCCGGGACCGCCGATAAAGGAACTGGCGCTAATATAGGTGGCGGTAAGCGTCATCGCGAGCACGATCCCGCCCATCGAACGGCTGCCAAGAAAATATTCGTTTAAAAAGGTGCCAGCGGTACGCTTGCGCATAGCGTAAATCGAGACCCCGAAGACCACGACCAGATAGGCTACCAGCGGTAGAATGACCTCAAGCTGCATCGTCATCCTCCAGCGAAATATCGCGATAAATGAATTTCACCATCGCCCAGCACAGCAAAATAAAGACCAGCGGCGTCAATAAGCAGGCCATCTCGAACCAGTGCGGCAGACCGGTAATTCCCGGCGAGTCTCCAGGTAAGTAAGCAGCCACTAACCATGCCGCCAGATAGCAAAGGGTCAGCCACAGCGCCCAGCGCGCCTCTTTATGGGCCTGAACAAAACGAGCGTCCATTTTTTGTCCCTTATGGGTGAAGAAAGCGGGAATTGTACATGATGGGGCATCGCTATCCCCAGAAATAAAAAAGGCCGGATTCACCGGCCTTTTGAGATTAACGTGCGATTACTTTTCCTGAAGACCGAGTTTTTTCTCCAGATAGTGGATGTTGGTTCCACCGTGCTGGAAGTGCTCGTCATTCATGATGCGGGTCTGCAGATCGATATTGGTTTTGATACCATCGATAATCAGTTCCTGCAGGGCATTTTTCATACGGGCAATCGCCACGTCGCGGTTTTCACCGTAGCAGATGAGTTTGCCGATCATGGAATCATAGTACGGCGGCACCGTGTAGCCCGCGTAGATATGAGATTCCCAGCGAACGCCAAAGCCGCCAGGCGCATGGAAGCGCGTGATTTTGCCAGGGCTTGGCAGGAAAGTGTTCGGATCTTCGGCATTGATACGGCATTCTACCGCATGGCCTCGAACGACAACTTCGTCCTGTGTGATCGACAGCGGCTGACCCGCCGCGATGCGCAACTGCTCTTTGATCAAATCGACGCCGGTAATCATTTCAGTCACCGGGTGTTCAACCTGAATACGGGTGTTCATTTCGATGAAATAGAACTCGCCGTTTTCGAACAGGAATTCGAACGTCCCTGCGCCGCGATAGCCGATGTCTACGCACGCTTTCGCGCAGCGTTCGCCGATATAGCGACGCAGTTCCGGCGTAATGCCTGGCGCCGGGGCTTCTTCAACCACTTTCTGGTGGCGACGCTGCATGGAACAGTCGCGTTCCGCCAGATAGATAGCGTTGCCCTGGCCGTCCGCCAGCACCTGAATTTCGATGTGGCGTGGATTTTCCAGGTATTTTTCCATGTATACCATGTCGTTGCTGAAAGCCGCTTTCGCTTCCGCTTTGGTCATGGAGATGGACTGCGCCAGTTCAGCATCGCTACGAACCACGCGCATACCGCGGCCGCCGCCGCCGCCGGACGCTTTGATGATCACCGGATAGCCAATACGTTTGGCATGAGCGCGGTTCGCATTCATATCGTCGCCCAGCGGGCCGTCAGATCCTGGTACGGTCGGCACGCCCGCTTTTTTCATCGCGGTAATCGCGGACACTTTATCGCCCATCAGGCGGATGGTGTCCGCTTTCGGGCCGATAAAGATAAAGCCGGAGCGTTCAACCTGCTCGGCAAAATTGGCGTTCTCAGAAAGGAAGCCGTAACCCGGGTGGATTGCCACCGCGCCGGTGATTTCAGCGGCGCTAATGATAGCCGGGATGTTCAGATAACTTTTTACGGACGGTGCCGGGCCAATACAGACCGTCTCATCCGCCAGCAATACGTGTTTTAAATCGCGATCCGCGCTTGAGTGCACAGCGACGGTCTTGATGCCGAGTTCTTTACAGGCTCGAAGAATACGTAATGCGATCTCGCCGCGGTTGGCGATGACAATTTTATCCAACATGTTCGCCTCGTTACTCGATGACGACCAGTGGCTCGTCAAATTCTACCGGTTGACCACTTTCGACCAGAATCGCTTTCACAGTACCTGCTTTGTCTGCTTCGATCTGGTTCATCATTTTCATGGCTTCAACGATGCACAGGGTATCGCCCACGTTCACTTTCTGGCCCACTTCGATGAACGCTTTCGCGTCCGGGCTTGGGGTGCGGTAGAAAGTACCAACCATTGGGGAGCGTACGATGTGACCACTGATTTCCGCTGCGGCAGGCGCTTCCATTGCTGGAGTAGCCGTTGGCGCGACAGCGTTAGACAGAGCGGGTTGCTGCATCATCGGCGCCGCATAAGCCTGCTGCATCACCGGAAAACCGGCGTTTGCCGTTGTGCGGCTGATGCGAACAGATTCTTCGCCTTCAGAAATTTCCAGTTCGGAGATACCTGATTCTTCAACCAGCTCGATCAGTTTTTTAATCTTACGAATATCCATGAGTGGGTTCCGTACTCTTTGTTTAGTGTGATTGTGACAGGCGTTTTAGCGCCGTCTGTAAAGCATGTGAATGACTGCCGCGGGTAAAATACCGCGCATCTTTGATTTGCCTGTTATGCCGTAGCACCCGAAGGTGAAATTCATGATTTGCCAGTCATTGTGTGGCTATCTTCTGCCATTTTCGGGCAAAAAACAAAATATACCTTCATTGCTCGATTGTCACCCTTTCTGCGAACGAAAATCGCCGTTGGGCAATGTAAAGTCGCACATTATAACTATTTCGTCGCAATTGGCAGCTAAATACTGGTCTTATCAGGGAAGATAATCAACCCGAAACATAAAAAGGACATTACCTGTTTTGCGTTTTGCAATCGACCGCACAGTTCACCAAACTAGCGCCACCACTGGCGAAACTTCCGGTAACGCAACGCTAAAAGGGCTAACGCTAATGCCGCGTAGATGACCGGTTGCGGTGATAAAATCTTTACCGACCACAGGTAATGTATGGGAGCCAGGATCGCGACAAGATAGACGACGTTATGCAGTGTTTGCCAGCGTTTGCCCAATTTACGCTGCGCAAATTGCGTTGAGGTCAACGTCAGCGCCAATAACACCAGCCAGCTAATGATCCCAAGCGTCAAATAAGGGCGTGAAATCAACTCGCTTCCTAACAGCGCCAGGTTATGTATCCCCAGTTCCAGTAAGGCATAGCTGGTTAAATGCAGCGTAGCCCAAACGAAACACCATAACCCCAACAGGCGGCGTGTGCGTATCAATAATGGCTGTTTAGCGTAGCGCGCCAGCGGTGAAACCAGCAAGGTGGCGAGCAAAAATTTGAGCGCGGTTCTGCCGGTAAAGTGTTGGATATCCTTTACCGGGTCTGCGCTGAGTCCACCGTGATTTATCGCCCAAAAGAGCCACAGAAGCGGCAAAAAACCGGCAAGATGCAGACAAACTTTTAGCCAGGTTATCTGTTTTGCTGTCAGACGCACTTAAAAATTCTCCCGCAAATTGAGACCGCGATACAGCGAAGCGACTTCATTGGCGTAGCCGTTAAACAGTAGCGTCGGCTGCCTTTGCACATCAAGGATACCGCCTGAACCAATAAAGCGTTCGGTAGCCTGAGACCAGCGTGGATGATCCACATGCGGGTTCACATTGGCGTAAAAACCATATTCGTTGGGAGCCGACAAATTCCAGGTGGTTGGCGGACGTTCGCGGGTGAGTTTAATGCTGACGATAGATTTAATACCTTTAAAACCATACTTCCATGGAACGATGAGTCGAATGGGCGCGCCGTTTTGCGGGGGTAACGCCTTACCATAGACGCCAACGGTCATCAGAGTCAGCGGATGCATAGCTTCGTCCAGACGTAGCCCTTCGACATAAGGGTATTTCAGTCCGCCGCCAATAAAGCGATCTTTCTGTCCTGGCATATCATCCGGCGCGTATAGCGTTTCGAATGCCACATATTTAGCGTGGCTGGTGGGCTGTGCCTGCGCGAGTAGCTTATATAAAGGGAAACCAATCCACGGCACGACCATGGACCACGCTTCGACGCAGCGCATTCGATAGATACGCTCTTCTAATGGAAAACGATGTGTTAAATCGTCGTAATCCAGCGTAAATGGCTTCGCGACTTCCCCGCTGATTTTCAACGTCCACGGTTCGGTTTTCAGACTCCCGGCATTGGCCGCCGGGTCGGCTTTATCGAGGCCAAACTCATAGAAATTGTTGTAGCCCGTCACCTTATCTTCCGGCGTTAACGCTAAATCGCTTCGCCAGGCGGCAGGCTGACTAAACTCAAGCGGTTTACCGGCAGGCGCTTTCGGACGATCGTTGCCTTTAAACCAACTGAAGAGATCGGCCTGCGCCGTTGAGGGTAAGGATAAGGCGGCCGCGCTGATGCCTAATGCTTTTAGCACCTGTCGGCGCTGCATAAAAAAAGCCGATTCCGCAGTCACATCGGCTTCTGTTAATGGACGTATCTTTTTCATCACAGACTCCCGGTCTACTCACCACAACATGGCGTGTAGTGAATATGACAGGGAGTGTGTCAATGTGTAAAAATAAATAGTTAATTAAGTGTAAATTTTTTTATACGTGACGTTATTTTATCTTCACCAGCGTACGGCCCTGAACCTGATTATTGATGATGGCATCGGCGAACTTCGGCGCATCCGCCAGCGTAATCTCTGTGGCGGCCTGAGCATAGAACGATTCCGGCAGATCCTTAACCAAACGCGCCCAGGCTTCTGCGCGACGTGCCGGTGGGGTCATCACCGAGTCCACCCCTTGCAAACGCACATTACGCAGAATGAATGGCATAACGGTGGTCGGCAGCGCGAAGCCGCCCGCCAGGCCGCAGGCGGCCACGCAACCGCCATAGTTCATCTGTGCCAGCACTTTCGCCAGTACTTTATCGCCAACGGTATCAATTGCACCGGCCCACAGCTGTTTTTCCAACGGGCGAGATTCAGCAAACTCATCGCGGCTGAGAATACGGTTAGCTCCCAGGCTCTTAAGATAGCCGTGGGTGCTTTCACGTCCTGATACTGCTGCAACCTGATAGCCCAGCTTATGCAGTAATGCAACGGCAGTGCTGCCCACGCCGCCGCTGGCGCCGGTGACGACAATCTCACCGTCTTGCGGGCGAATACCTGCATCTTCAAGCGCCATGACGCACAGCATGGCGGTAAAACCGGCGGTGCCGATGATCATGGCGTTACGGCTGCTCAGTCCCGCAGGCAGCGCGACCAGCCAGTCGCCTTTAACGCGTGCGCGTTCGGCCAGGCCGCCCCAGTGGTTTTCGCCCACGCCCCAGCCAGTCAGTAGTACTTCCTGGCCTGCATGAAAGCGAGGATCTTCGCTTGCGTGAACGGTGCCGGCGAAATCAATACCAGGAATCATCGGAAAATGACGGATAATTTTCCCTTTTCCGGTGATAGCCAGAGCATCTTTATAATTCAGGCTGGACCAGTGGACATCCACCGTCACATCACCTGCCGGCAGTTGACTCTCTTCGAGATGTTGCACGGATGCGAGGGTTTTACCGTCCTGCTGTTCTAAGATCAACGCCTGCATAACCTGTCCTCACTTTACATGGTAGATTGGAAAAATAGCTACGAAGACTATACTCGCTAATTAAAACGGGATGCCGATGCAACGCAATAAATTGCCAGATAGATCCATTTTGGTAGTATGCCTGCTTCATTGCGCGCCGTGGCGAATTCCGCCTTCAGATTCGCTTTTTCATACTGTTTATAACCGTCGGAGTTAACTCAAGGATGCGATTAACGACGAAATTCTCAGCTTTTATCACGCTGCTCACGGGGTTAACGATCTTCGTGACTCTGATAGGTTGCTCGCTAAGCTTTTATAACGCCGTACAGTATAAGTATGTCAGCCGTGTGCAGGCGACGGCGACAGCCATTGATACGCACCTGGTGACCCATGATATTGTCTCGCTGACGCCGCAAATCGACGAACTCATGATCGCTTCCGATATTGTGCGTGTCGATCTGTTGCAGGGGGAGCGCAGCGTCTACAGCCATTCTCGTGCCAGAGGTTATCGGCCAGCCGGCACCAGCGACATGTATCGCGAGCTGGTCGTACCGCTGATAAAACATCCAGGAATGTCGCTACGTCTGGTTTATCAGGACCCGATGGGTAACTATTTTCACTCACTGATCACCACGGCGCCGCTGACGCTGGCGATCGGTTTTATCGTTCTGATTTTGTTTTTATCGGTGCGCTGGCTGCAGCGGCAGCTTTCCGGGCAAGAGCTTCTGGAAATTCGCTCAACGCGCATTCTGAACGGCGAACGCGGGGAGAATGTCCGGGGTTCTGTTTACGAATGGCCAGCGCGCACCAGTAGCGCGCTTGATGTATTGCTTTCCGAAATTCAGTTTGCTCACGAACAGCGTAGCCGCCTGGACACCCTCATTCGCTCCTACGCCGCGCAGGACACCAAAACCGGACTCGGTAACCGTCTGTTCTTTGATAACCAGCTGGCGACGCTGCTGGAAGATCAGGAAAAAGTGGGAGTGCATGGCGTGGTGATGATGATCCGCTTGCCAGACTTCAATCTTCTGCGCGACAGCCTGGGAGGCAATCAGGCGGAAGAGCAGATGTTTATGCTTATCAATCTGCTATCGACATTTATTATGCGTTACCCAGGCTCGCTGCTGGCGCGTTATCACCGCAGCGACTTTGCCGTGCTGCTACCGCATCGAACGCTAAAAGAAGCGGAAAGTATTGCCGGACAACTTTTAAAAGCTGTCGATGCGCTACCGGCTAACAAAATGCTCGATCGTGACGATATGGTACATATTGGCATTTGCGCCTGGCGCAGCGGACAGTCCACCGAGCAGGTGATGGAACATGCTGAAGCCGCGGCGCGGAATGCCGCCCTGCAGGGGGGAAATAGCTGGGCTATCTACGACGACACTCTGCCGGAAAAAGGGCGCGGCAATGTGCGCTGGCGCACATTGATTGAGCAGATGCTGAACCGGGGCGGACCGCGACTTTATCAAAAACCGGCGGTCACGCGAGAAGGTCGCGTACATCATCGGGAATTGATGTGTCGCATCTATGACGGTAAAGAAGAGGTGAGCTCGGCGGAGTATATGCCGATGGTGTTGCAATTTGGTTTATCGGAAGAGTATGACAGATTACAAATTAGCCGCCTGATTACGTTGCTGGGCTACTGGCCGGATGAAAATCTGGCAATGCAGTTGACGGTTGAGTCGCTGATTCGTCCGCGTTTTCAGCGCTGGTTGCGCGATACGTTAATGCAGTGTGAAAAATCACAGCGAAATCGCATAATTATTGAACTTGCGGAGGCAGATGTTTGTCAACACATCAGCCGGTTACAACCCATCCTTCGCTTAGTCAATGCGCTTGGCGTTCGGGTGGCGGTGACACAGGCGGGTTTGACGCTGGTTAGCACGAGCTGGATTAAAGCGCTCAATGTGGAATTACTCAAGCTGCATCCGAGTCTGGTCAGAAACATTGAGAAGCGAACGGAAAACCAGCTTCTGGTTCAAAGTCTGGTAGAGGCCTGCGCGGGTACGCCTACGCAGGTTTACGCGACGGGCGTCCGTTCGCGCGGCGAGTGGCAGACGCTGACAAAACGCGGCGTGGCTGGCGGGCAGGGTGATTTTTTTGCCTCCTCCCAACTACTTGACACAAACGTGAAAAAATATTCGCAAAGATACTCGGTTTAACCTGCCGTTTAATTTGTTTTCACGTAGAATAACGCGCGCTGCGCCTCATGGGGGTGTGCTTGTCTGCTCGCCAGATTGTTGCAGCAAATATGCAGGTGAATGACCTTTGACAGGTTGCAAACGAAGGCGAGGATTGCTGCTGATTTTTTCAGCCCTGAGGGACTCAGGCCGAGATTTGTAACAAAGGAAACGAACTGCACTAATTTTCACCGTAGCAGATGATTTTTGCGCCTTGTCGCTGCTGCGTGTGGTTGGTAAAGTAAGCGGATTTTGTTTTCCGCCCCAGCTTTCAGGATTATCCCTTAGTATGTTGAAAAAATTTCGTGGCATGTTTTCCAATGACCTGTCCATTGACCTGGGTACCGCGAATACCCTCATTTATGTAAAAGGACAAGGCATCGTATTGAATGAGCCTTCCGTTGTGGCCATTCGTCAGGATCGTGCCGGTTCGCCGAAAAGCGTGGCTGCAGTCGGTCATGATGCGAAGCAGATGCTGGGCCGTACGCCGGGCAATATCGCTGCGATCCGTCCGATGAAAGATGGCGTTATCGCTGACTTCTTTGTGACCGAAAAAATGCTCCAGCACTTTATTAAACAAGTGCATAGCAACAGCTTTATGCGCCCAAGCCCGCGCGTACTGGTATGCGTGCCGGTCGGCGCGACGCAGGTAGAACGCCGCGCGATTCGTGAATCCGCTCAGGGCGCAGGCGCCCGTGAAGTCTTTTTGATCGAAGAGCCGATGGCGGCCGCGATCGGCGCAGGTCTGCCAGTTTCTGAAGCAACCGGTTCAATGGTTGTGGATATCGGTGGTGGTACCACTGAAGTTGCCGTGATCTCCCTGAACGGCGTGGTTTACTCTTCTTCTGTCCGTATTGGTGGTGACCGCTTCGACGAAGCCATCATTAATTACGTTCGTCGTAACTACGGTTCTCTGATCGGTGAAGCTACCGCAGAACGTATTAAACACGAAATCGGTTCCGCTTATCCGGGCGACGAAGTCCGTGAGATCGAAGTGCGTGGCCGTAACCTGGCGGAAGGCGTTCCACGCGGCTTTACCCTGAACTCAAACGAGATTCTGGAAGCGTTGCAGGAACCGTTGACCGGTATCGTCAGCGCGGTAATGGTAGCGCTGGAACAGTGTCCGCCGGAGCTGGCGTCAGACATCTCCGAGCGCGGTATGGTGCTCACCGGCGGCGGCGCGCTGCTGCGTAACCTTGACCGTCTGTTAATGGAAGAGACGGGCATTCCTGTCGTGGTTGCTGAAGATCCGCTGACCTGTGTGGCGCGCGGCGGCGGCAAGGCGCTGGAAATGATCGATATGCACGGCGGCGACCTGTTCAGCGAAGAGTAGTTGGATACGGGCAGGATTATCCCTGGATTGTCCTGCCTCTCCGACGCGAGAATACGCATAGCCTATGAAGCCAATTTTTAGCCGTGGCCCGTCGCTACAGATTCGCCTTATTCTGGCGGTGCTGGTGGCGCTCGGCGTTATCATTGCCGACAGCCGCCTGGGGACGTTCAGTCAAATCCGAACGTACATGGACACTGCCGTCAGTCCTTTCTATTTTATTTCAAACGGCCCTCGTGAACTGCTCGACAGCGTGTCACAAACGCTGGCTTCTCGCGACCAGCTTGAGCTGGAAAACCGGGCGCTGCGCCAGGAATTACTGCTAAAAAACAGCGATCTGCTGATGCTGGGGCAGTACAAACAGGAGAACGCGCGGTTGCGCGAGCTGCTGGGGTCGCCGCTGCGTCAGGACGAGCAGAAAATGGTGACGCAGGTTATTTCAACGGTTAACGATCCTTACAGCGATCAGGTCGTTATCGATAAAGGCAGCGTTAATGGCGTATATGAAGGTCAACCGGTCATTAGCGACAAAGGTGTCGTAGGGCAGGTTGTCGCCGTGGCGAAACTGACCAGCCGCGTACTGCTGATTTGCGATGCGACTCATGCGCTGCCGATTCAGGTACTGCGCAATGACATCCGCGTGATTGCCGCCGGTAACGGCTGTACTGACGATCTTCAGCTTGAACATCTGCCCGCCAATACCGATATTCGCGTCGGCGATGTGCTGGTAACGTCCGGACTTGGTGGACGTTTCCCGGAAGGGTATCCGGTGGCGGTGGTCTCCTCCGTCAAGCTGGACACTCAGCGCGCCTATACCGTCATTCAGGCACGTCCAACCGCGGGTTTGCAGCGTTTACGCTATCTGCTGCTGTTGTGGGGAGCCGATCGTAACGGCGCCAATCCGATGACGCCGGAAGAGGTTCACCGCGTCGCCAATGAGCGCCTGATGCAGATGATGCCGCAGGTGTTGCCTTCTCCGGATGCGATGGGGCCGCCGGCGCCAGTGCCGGACCCGGCGACGGGGATTACTCAGCCATCTGCGGGCCAGACGGCGCCGGTATCAACGCAACCATCGCCTTCGGGCGCGACCACGCCGCCTGCGCGTGCGCCGGGAGGGTAATGGTGGCGAGCTATCGTAGCCAGGGGCGCTGGGTTATCTGGCTCTCGTTTCTTATTGCGCTGTTGCTGCAAATCATGCCCTGGCCGGACGACATCATTGTTTTCCGGCCAAACTGGGTTTTGCTCATCTTACTGTACTGGATTCTGGCCCTGCCGCACCGCGTAAATGTGGGGACGGGATTTGTGATGGGTGCCATACTTGATCTCATCAGCGGTTCCACACTTGGCGTGCGCGCTCTGTCGATGAGTATTGTCGCCTATCTGGTCGCTCTGAAATTCCAGCTCTTCCGTAACCTGGCGCTCTGGCAGCAGGCGCTGGTGGTAATGTTGCTTTCACTGGCCGTGGACATTATTGTTTTCTGGGCCGAGTTTTTAGTGATCAACGTCTCTTTCAGACCGGAAGTGTTCTGGAGTAGTGTAGTCAATGGCGTGCTGTGGCCCTGGCTCTTTTTGCTGATGCGTAAAGTACGCCAGCAGTTTGCTGTGCAATAAAGGTCGATATGACAACTCTGTATCTTGCTTCCGGTTCCCCGCGTCGCCAGGAATTATTGACTCAACTTGGATTTTCATTCGAGCAGGTCGTGCCTGGTATTGAAGAGCAACGGCGTGCTCAGGAAAGCGCGCAGCAGTATGTTGTTCGGCTGGCGCGCGAAAAGGCGCAGGCTGGCGTGGCGCTGGTTCCCCGTGATCTGCCGGTTTTGGGCGCGGATACGATAGTCGTGTTAAATGGCGAGGTGCTGGAAAAGCCGCGCGACGCCGCTCATGCCGCAGAAATGCTGCGTTTGCTTTCCGGAAATACGCATCAGGTGATGACTGCTGTTGCGCTTGCGGACTCGCAGCAGACGCTGGATTGTCTGGTGGTAACGGAGGTGACTTTCCGCACGCTTTCTGCGCAGGATATTACTGGCTATGTCGCCAGCGGCGAGCCTTTAGATAAAGCAGGTGCATACGGTATTCAGGGGCGGGGTGGCTGTTTTGTCAGGAAGATAAATGGCAGCTATCACGCCGTGGTCGGCTTACCGCTGGTTGAAACGTATGAGTTGTTGAGTCATTTTAACGCACTGCGTGATAAAAGGGATAAACATGACGGCTGAATTGTTGGTAAACGTAACGCCATCGGAAACGCGCGTGGCGTACATTGATGGCGGTATTCTTCAGGAAATCCATATTGAGCGCGAAGCGCGACGCGGAATCGTAGGCAATATCTACAAAGGTCGTGTAAGTCGTGTACTTCCAGGTATGCAGGCGGCTTTTGTAGATATTGGGCTGGATAAAGCCGCATTTCTTCATGCTTCCGACATTATGCCGCATACCGAATGCGTGGCGGGCGACGAGCAAAAACAGTTTACGGTGCGCGATATCTCCGAACTGGTGCGTCAGGGACAGGATCTGATGGTGCAGGTAGTGAAAGATCCGCTCGGCACGAAAGGCGCGCGTTTGACCACGGACATCACGTTGCCCTCCCGTTACCTTGTTTTTATGCCCGGGGCGTCACACGTTGGCGTTTCCCAGCGTATCGAAAGCGAAAGTGAACGCGAGCGCCTGAAAAAGGTGGTGGCGGAATACTGCGACGAACAGGGCGGGTTTATTATCCGTACTGCGGCGGAAGGCGTGTGTGAAGAGGATCTCGCGTCTGACGCCGCCTATCTCAAGCGCGTCTGGACGAAAGTCATGGAGCGCAAAAAGCGTCCGCAAACGCGCTACCAGATGTATGGCGAACTGGCGCTGGCGCAGCGCGTGCTGCGCGATTTCGCCGATGCGCAGTTGGACCGAATTCGCGTCGACTCACGTCTGACCTATGAGTCGCTGCTGGAGTTTACCGCAGAATACATCCCGGAAATGACCAGTAAGCTGGAGCATTACAGTGGCCATCAGCCGATCTTCGATCTTTATGACGTGGAAAATGAAATCCAGCGCGCGCTGGAGCGTAAGGTTGAACTCAAGTCCGGCGGTTATCTGATTATCGACCAAACCGAAGCGATGACGACGGTAGATATCAATACCGGCGCGTTTGTCGGACACCGTAATCTCGACGACACCATTTTTAATACCAATATTGAAGCGACTCAGGCCATTGCCCGCCAGCTACGCCTGCGTAATCTGGGCGGCATTATCATTATCGATTTTATCGACATGAATAATGAAGATCATCGCCGTCGGGTGCTGCATTCGCTGGAACAGGCGTTAAGTAAGGATCGCGTAAAAACCAGTATTAACGGTTTTTCGCCGCTGGGGCTGGTGGAAATGACCCGTAAACGGACTCGTGAAAGCGTGGAACATGTGCTTTGTAACGAGTGTCCAACCTGTCATGGCCGCGGGACGGTAAAAACGGTGGAAACCGTCTGCTATGAGATCATGCGTGAAATTGTACGTGTTCATCACGCTTATGACTCCGATCGCTTCCTGGTTTATGCTTCTCCTGCGGTGGCGGAAGCGCTGAAAGGCGAAGAATCACACGCGCTGGCGGAAGTCGAAATCTTTGTCGGCAAACAGGTTAAAGTTCAGGTCGAACCGCTTTATAACCAGGAGCAGTTTGACGTCGTAATGATGTAAAAGACCGCGACCCGTACGAGCATTTGCAGGCCGGATAAGGCGTTCACGCCGCCGTCCGGCAAAGCAAGGGTGTGAGTCGTATTTTTTGGCAGACAAGGAGAGACGCGTGAGGCGATTGCCGGGGATTTTATTGCTCACTGGAGCCGCGCTCATCGTCATTGCAGCGCTGCTGGTTAGCGGGCTGCGCCTGGCGTTGCCTCATCTTGACGCCTGGCGTCCAGCTATCCTGAATAAGATTGAGTCTGTGACCGGCGTGCCGGTGGCCGCCAGCCAACTCTCCGCAAGCTGGCAAAATTTTGGCCCTACGCTGGAAGCGCATAATATTCATGCCGCCCTGAAAGATGGCGGCGAACTGTCGATAAAACGCGTTACGCTGGCGCTGGACGTCTGGCAAAGCCTGTTGCATATGCGCTGGCAGTTTCGCGACCTGACCTTCTGGCAACTCAATTTCCGCACCAACACGCCTCTTCAAAGCAGCGACGGCGAAGGCATCGAAACCAGCCGTTTAAGCGATCTTTTCCTGCGGCAGTTCGATCATTTCGATCTGCGCGATAGCCAAATCAGTTTTCTGACGCTTTCCGGACAACGCGCGGAGCTGGCGATCCCACAGCTTACCTGGCTAAACGGCAAAGAGCGACACCGCGCCGAAGGCGAGGTCAGCCTCTCCAGCCTGACCGGGCAGCACGGCGTGATGCAGGTGCGGATGGATTTACGCGATGACGACGGTTTGCTGAATAACGGCAGAGTCTGGTTACAGGCCGACGATATTGACGTCAAGCCGTGGCTGGGCAAATGGATGCAGGATAATGTGGCGCTCCAGACGGCGCGTTTCAGTCTGGAAGGCTGGATGACGCTCAGTAAAGGCGAAATCGCCGGAGGAGACGTCTGGCTGAAACAGGGCGGCGCAAGCTGGCTGGGCGATAACACGACGCACACGCTGTCTGTCGATAACCTGACGGCGCAGATTAGCCGTGAGCAGCCGGGCTGGCAGTTTTATATTCCGGACACACGGATTACGCTTGATGGTAAATCCTGGCCGAGCGGAGCCTTAACCGTGGCCTGGCTCCCGCAGCAGGACGTCGGCGGCGAGAATCACACACGTAGCGATGAGCTACGCATTCGCGCCAGTAACCTTGAACTGGCGGGGCTGGAAGCATTACGTCCGCTGGCGGCTAAACTGTCGCCTGTGCTGGGCGAAATATGGCAGGCTACGCAGCCGAGCGGAAAGATCGCCACACTGGCGCTGGATATTCCGCTACAGGCGACCGAAAAAACGCGTTTTCAGGCATCGTGGGAAAATCTTGCCTGGAAACAGTGGAAGCTGTTGCCCGGCGCGGAACATTTTTCCGGTACGCTGGCGGGAAGCGTAGAAGACGGGCAGATGAAGGTTGCGATGCAGCAGGCTAAAATGCCCTATGAAACCGTTTTTCGCGCGCCGCTGGAAATTGAAAACGGCGTCGCGACGCTTAGCTGGTTGAAGAATGAGAACGGCTTTCAGCTTGATGGCCGCGACATTGACGTCAAAGCAAAGGCGGTACATGCGCGCGGCGGGTTCCGCTATCTGCAACCGACGGGCGACGAACCGTGGCTGGGCATTCTGGCCGGCATCAGTACCGACGATGGATCTCAGGCGTGGCGCTATTTTCCGGAAAACCTGATGGGCAAAGCGCTGGTCGATTACCTTAGCGGCGCGATTCAGGGCGGCGAGGCGGATAACGCCACGTTGGTTTACGGTGGTAACCCGCACCTCTTTCCCTATAAGCATAACGAAGGTCAGTTTGAAGTGCTGGTGCCGCTGCGCAATGCGACGTTTGCTTTTCAACCCGACTGGCCGGCGCTAAAAAATCTCAACATTGAACTGGATTTCCTGAACGACGGCCTGTGGATGCGTTCGGATAGCGTCGATTTGGGCGGAGTGAAGGCCAGCAAACTCGCGGCGGCGATTCCGGATTATTCCAAAGAGAAACTGCTCATTGATGCCGATATTAACGGGCCGGGAAAAGCCGTTGGGCCTTATTTTGACGAGACGCCGCTAAAAGACTCGCTTGGCTCGACGCTGGCGGAGCTCCAATTAGATGGCGATGTGAATGCTCGCTTACATCTTGATATTCCGCTGGATGGCGAACAGGTTACCGCCGAGGGCGATGTCTCGTTGCGTAATAACAGTCTGTTTATTAAGCCGCTAAACAGCACGCTCAAAAATCTGAACGGTAAATTCAGCTTTGTGAATGGCGCGCTAAAAAGCGGGCCGCTGACGGCAAACTGGTTTAATCAGCCGCTTAACCTGGATTTCAGTACGACGGAAGGGGCAAAAGCCTATCAGGTCGCCGTCAACCTGAACGGTAACTGGCAGCCAACGCGTATGGGCGTCTTACCGCCGCAACTGAATGACGCCCTGAGCGGCAGCGTGACGTGGAATGGTAAAGTCGGCATCGATCTTCCGTATCACGCTGACACCACTTATCACATCGAGCTGAACGGCGATCTGAGAAATGTGAGCAGTCACTTACCTTCTCCGCTAAATAAACCCGCAGGCGAAGCCATTCCGGTGAACATTCAGGCTGACGGCAACCTGAAAAGTTTTGCGCTAACGGGGAGCGCAGGGAGTAAAAATCACTTTAACAGCCGCTGGTTATTAAATCAGAAGCTGACGTTGGATCGGGCTATCTGGACGACGGACAGCCGGACGATTCCGCCATTACCTGCTCAACAAGGCGTTGAGCTCAATCTGCCGGCGCTGGATGGCGCCCAGTGGCTGGCGTTATTCCAGAAAGGCGCGGCGGATAACGTGAGCAGTTCGGCCGAGTTTCCTCAACGCATCACGTTGCGTACTCCCGCGCTATCGCTGGGCGGCCAGCAGTGGAACAATTTGAGCGTCGTTTCAGCCCCCTCGCTGAACGGAACAAAAATTGAAGCGCAGGGCCGTGAGGTGAACGCCACGCTGCTCATGCGCAACCATGCGCCGTGGCTGGCGAACATTAAGTACCTGTACTACAACCCTGGCGTCTCAAAAACGCACGCCTCGTCACCCACGCCGACATCGCCGTTGGCTTCGGCGAACACGATTAGCTTCCGCGGCTGGCCGGACTTACAGCTTCGCTGCGAAGAGTGCTGGCTGTGGGGGCAAAAATATGGGCGTATTGATGGCGATTTCGCCATCAAAGGCAATACGCTGACTCTGGCGAATGGCCTGATCGATACCGGATTCGCCCGTTTGAAAGCGAACGGCGAGTGGGTGAATGCGCCGGGTAATGAACGAACCTCGCTGAAAGGTAGTCTGCATGGTAGTAACCTCGACACGGCTGCCGGGTTCTTCGGCATCTCGACGCCAATCCAGAACGCATCTTTTAACGTAGATTACGATCTGCACTGGCGAAACCCGCCCTGGCAACCTGAGGAAGCCACGCTCAACGGGATTTTACGCACGCGTCTGGGTAAAGGTGAGTTTACTGATCTCAGTAGCGGTCATGCCGGACAGTTACTGCGGCTGCTCAGTTTTGATGCGTTGCTGCGTAAGCTGCGGTTTGACTTCAGAGATACCTTTAGCGAGGGCTTCTATTTCGACTCTATTCATAGTACCGCGTGGATTAAAGATGGCGTCCTGCATACTGACGATACGCTGGTGGATGGGCTGGAAGCGGATATTGCAATGAAAGGTTCTGTTGATCTGGTGCGTCGTCGTCTTGATATGGAGGCCGTTGTCGCGCCGGAAATTTCCGCCACCGTGGGCGTCGCTGCCGCGTTTGCCGTTAACCCGATTGTCGGCGCGGCGGTATTTGCCGCCAGTAAAGTGTTGGGGCCGCTATGGAGCAAGGTCTCCATTCTGCGTTATCGCATTACCGGTCCGGTCGATGCGCCGCAGATCAACGAAGTTCTGCGCCAACCGAGAAAAGAAAGCCAGCAATGATTTGACGGGGGCGAGGAATTGCCCCACTCTCAGTAAATAGTCATGCCGGACGGCGCTGCGTTTATCCGGTTTGTACAATCTAACAACGTAGTCCGGATAAGGCGTGAACCGCCATCCGGCAGAAATCAACGAGTAGCAAAAACGATGAGTCTGAACCTGGTAAGTGAACAATTGCTAGCAGCGAATGGCCTGAACCATCAGGATCTGTTCGCTATTTTGGGCCAACTGGCCGAACGCCGCCTTGATTATGGCGACCTCTATTTTCAGTCGAGCTATCACGAATCCTGGGTTTTAGAAGACCGCATCATTAAAGATGGTTCATATAATATCGACCAGGGCGTTGGCGTTCGCGCCATTAGCGGCGAAAAAACTGGTTTTGCTTATGCTGACCAGATAAGCCTCCTGGCGCTGGAGCAGAGTGCGCAGGCAGCGCGAACCATTGTACGCGAGAACGGCGAAGGCAAGGTAAAAACGCTCGCCGCCGTAGCGCATCAGCCGCTCTACACCACCCTTGATCCGCTGCAAAGTATGAGCCGCGAAGAGAAGCTGGATATCCTCAGACGCGTTGATAAAGCGGCGCGAGAAGCCGATAAACGCGTGCAGGAAGTTAACGCCAGCCTGACCGGCGTATATGAATTAATCCTCGTGGCGGCGACCGACGGGACGCTGGCGGCGGATGTCCGTCCACTGGTGCGGTTGTCCGTTAGCGTGCAGGTGGAAGAAGACGGTAAACGCGAGCGCGGCGCCAGCGGCGGCGGCGGTCGCTTTGGTTATGAGTATTTTCTTGCCGATCTCGACGGCGAGGTTCGCGCCGACGCGTGGGCGAAAGAAGCGGTACGCATGGCGCTGGTTAATCTCTCCGCGGTCGCTGCGCCAGCGGGGACGTTACCGGTGGTTCTGGGCGCCGGGTGGCCGGGCGTATTGCTGCACGAAGCGGTCGGGCACGGGCTGGAAGGTGATTTCAACCGTCGTGGGACGTCTGTGTTTAGCGGTCAGATCGGCGAGCAGGTTGCCTCCGCGCTTTGCACCGTAGTGGATGACGGCACAATGATGAACCGTCGTGGCTCCGTTGCTATCGATGATGAAGGTACGCCAGGCCAGTACAACGTATTGATTGAAAATGGCGTGCTGAAAGGATACATGCAGGACAAGCTGAACGCGCGCCTGATGGGCGCTGCGCCGACCGGTAACGGGCGTCGCGAATCTTACGCGCATCTGCCAATGCCGCGTATGACGAATACCTATATGTTGGCGGGGCAGTCAACGCCGCAGGAAATTATCGAATCCGTTGAATACGGCATCTATGCGCCTAACTTTGGCGGTGGTCAGGTGGATATCACCTCCGGCAAGTTTGTGTTCTCTACCTCGGAAGCGTATCTGATTGAAAACGGCAAAGTCACGACGCCGGTGAAGGGCGCGACGTTGATTGGATCAGGCATTGAAACGATGCAACAGATCTCCATGGTCGGCAACGACCTTAAGCTGGATAACGGGGTGGGGGTTTGCGGTAAAGAGGGTCAAAGTCTGCCGGTAGGCGTAGGCCAGCCGACGCTGAAAGTCGATAACCTGACGGTTGGCGGCACCGCATAACTGTCCGCCTTATCAGGCCTGTGGTGTGTGCCGCCCAGGCCTGATAAGCGCAGCGCCATCAGGCAATGTCTGCGTCGGGTGGCATCTGGCTACAATCGTCTTCAGCAATTACCCGGTGTTTTTATTTTTCTTTCCCTCGCCCGTGCATCCCCTGAAACAGGTGTGCGACATCGACAAAATAGTCAGTTAACGCGTTAATCACTACCTGCACTTTAAGCGGCAGCTTATCCTTTTCGGTGTACAGCGCGTACACCGGACGGGGATCGGACTGATAGCGAGGCAGCAGGATCTCCAGATCGCCACGATTGATCTCATCGATCACCCACATCAGCGGCACATAGGCGATTCCGGTTCCGGCGGTCAGCCAGCGTACCAGCGTCATCGGATCGTTAGTGACGAACCGCCCCTGTGGAATCAGTCGGGTAGAAATTCCTTCCGGCGCGATAAGTTCAAACTCATTATCCGGGCGCACGCTATATTCCAGCCAGGAATGGCTACTGAGATCGGCGGGTTTTTCCGGGACGCCGTACTGAGCGAGGTAGGGCTTGGCGGCGCACACAACCATCGGCATCGCGCCAAGTCGACGGGAAAACAGGCTGGAGTCTTGCAGCGCGCCCACGCGGATCACCACGTCCAGCCCGTCGGCAATTAAATCCGGAGCCGGAATTCCTGTCACCAGATTGACCGCCAGACCGGGATACTCTTTTAATAATTTTGCGGTAAGCCCGGCCAGCACATTTTGCGCCATGGTTGAAGAACAGCCGATACGCAATGTACCGATAGGCGTGTTATTAAAAGCGTAAAGCTGCTCATGAACATCCTGCACTTCATGCAGCATACGACGACAGCCCTGATAATAGATTTTTCCAGCCTCGGTGAGCCCAATGCTGCGTGTGCTGCGGTTGAGCAATTTAACCTGAAGCTCATCTTCCAGTTTCGCCACAGTCTGGCTGATGGACGATACGCTCATTTGCAGCTGTCTGGCTGCGGCGGTAAAAGAGCCAAACTCGACAACTTTGGCGAATACCGACATTCGTTTTAATCGTTCCATTATTCACTCTGGCTTAAAAGTGATTTAGATCACATAATATAGATAACAGCATAACAATTACGTTAATATACTATTATTCGAATAAGAGCTATGTCGCTCTCGCCTGGCGTCTCTTGCCCTTCTCTGCGGCGATGTAGCTTAACAATCTATCGCCTGCTCTCTCTCAGAAATCAAGGTCAACATGAGTCTGTTTCCCGTTATCGTGGTGTTTGGTCTTTCCTTCCCACCGATATTTTTCGAATTGCTTTTGTCACTGGCTATTTTTTGGCTGGTGCGTCGGATGCTTGTGCCGACGGGTATCTATGATTTTGTCTGGCATCCGGCTTTGTTCAATACCGCGCTGTATTGTTGTCTGTTTTATTTAATATCGCGCCTGTTCGTTTGAGGTTGAAGTGAAAACACTAACAAGAAAACTCTCCCGTACGGCCATTACCCTCGTACTGGTTATTCTGGCCTTTATCGCCATTTTCCGCGCCTGGGTGTATTACACCGAATCTCCCTGGACGCGCGACGCGCGTTTTAGCGCCGATGTCGTCGCTATTGCCCCGGATGTCGCGGGCCTGATTACCCATGTAAACGTGCATGATAACCAACTGGTGAAAAAGGATCAGGTCCTGTTTACCATCGATCAGCCACGCTATCAAAAAGCGCTGGCGGAAGCGGAAGCTGATGTAGCCTATTATCAGGTCCTGGCGCAGGAAAAACGCCAGGAAGCCAGTCGCCGTAATCGCCTCGGCGTACAGGCGATGTCCCGGGAAGAGATCGATCAGGCGAACAATGTCTTGCAGACTGTACTGCATCAACTGGCTAAAGCCCAGGCGACGCGCGATCTGGCTAAACTCGATCTGGAACGCACCGTCATTCGCGCGCCTGCCGACGGCTGGGTGACTAACCTCAATGTTTATGCCGGTGAATTTATTACCCGCGGTTCCACAGCCGTCGCCCTGGTGAAAAAGAACTCTTTTTACGTGCAGGCCTATATGGAAGAGACCAAGCTGGAAGGCGTGCGTCCGGGATATCGTGCCGAAATCACGCCGCTTGGCAGCAACCGGGTATTAAAAGGTACCGTCGATAGCGTGGCGGCAGGGGTAACGAATGCCAGCAGTACCAGCGATGCGAAAGGGATGGCGACGATAGACTCTAACCTCGAATGGGTGCGTCTGGCCCAGCGTGTTCCGGTGCGCATCCGGCTTGACGAGCAGCAGGGAAATTTGTGGCCTGCCGGTACGACGGCAACCGTCGTGATCACCGGTAAGCAGGATCGTGACGCAAGCCAGGACTCCTTCTTCCGTAAAATGGCGCACCGGCTGCGCGAATTCGGTTAATCGTCATGGGCATTTTCTCCATTGCCAACCAGCACATTCGTTTTGCGGTAAAGCTGGCGTGCGCCATTGTGCTGGCATTATTTATCGGCTTCCATTTTCAACTGGAGACGCCGCGTTGGGCGGTGCTGACCGCCGCGATCGTGGCGGCAGGCCCGGCATTTGCCGCCGGCGGGGAACCCTATTCCGGCGCTATCCGTTATCGCGGAATGTTGCGTATTATCGGGACGTTTATTGGCTGTATCGCCGCGCTTATCATTATTATCTCTATGATCCGCGCGCCGCTATTGATGATTCTGGTGTGCTGTGTCTGGGCCGGTTTTTGTACCTGGATCTCCTCTTTAGTACGGATCGAAAACTCTTATGCGTGGGGACTGTCAGGTTATACTGCGCTGATCATTGTGATTACCATTCAGACGGAGCCGCTGCTCACGCCGCAATTTGCGCTTGAGCGCTGTAGCGAAATCGTCATCGGCATTGGCTGCGCTATTTTAGCGGATCTGCTTTTCTCGCCGCGATCGATAAAGCAGGAGGTTGATCGCGAACTGGACAGTTTACTGGTAGCGCAATATCAGCTAATGCAACTTTGTATTAGGCATGGCGACAGCGAAGAAGTCGACAACGCCTGGGGCGATCTGGTGCGACGCACGGCGGCGCTGGAGGGGATGCGAAGTAATCTGAATATGGAATCTTCGCGCTGGGTACGCGCTAACCGCCGCCTGAAAGCGTTGAATACGCTTTCGCTCACGCTGATTACGCAATCCTGTGAAACTTATCTTATTCAAAACACGCGGCCGGAACTGATTACCGATACATTCCGGGAACTGTTCGAGACGCCGGTTGAAACGGTACAGGATGTCCACAGGCAGTTAAAACGGATGCGGCGTGTCATTGTCTGGACCGGCGAGCGCGAAACGCCCGTCACGCTTTATAGCTGGGTAGGCGCTGCGACGCGCTATCTGCTGCTTAAACGCGGTGTGATCAGTAACACCAAAATCAGCGCGACGGAAGAAGAGATCCTGCAAGGCGAGCCCGTAGTTAAAGTGGAATCCGCTGAACGTCACCATGCGATGGTGAACTTCTGGCGCACCACGCTTTCCTGCATACTGGGGACATTATTCTGGCTATGGACCGGCTGGACATCGGGTAATGGCGCGATGGTGATGATTGCCGTGGTGACCTCGCTGGCGATGCGTTTACCCAATCCGCGCATGGTCTGCATTGATTTTATTTATGGCACTCTGGCGGCGTTGCCGCTGGGATTGCTCTATTTCCTGGTGATTATTCCCAATACGCAGCAAAGTATGCTGTTGTTATGTTTGAGCCTGGCGGTATTGGGGTTCTTTATCGGCATTGAGGTCCAGAAACGGCGTCTGGGGTCGATGGGGGCGCTGGCCAGTACGATTAACATTATTGTGTTGGATAATCCGATGACGTTCCATTTCAGCCAGTTCCTCGACAGCGCGTTGGGGCAAATTGTCGGCTGTATGCTGGCGTTTATCGTCATCCTGCTGGTGCGTGATAAATCCAAAGATCGAACCGGTCGCGTGCTGCTTAATCAGTTTGTTTCCGCTGCGGTCTCGGCAATGACGACCAACGTGGTACGTCGTAAAGAAAACCGTCTGCCTGCGTTATATCAGCAACTCTTTTTGCTGATGAATAAATTCCCTGGCGATTTGCCGAAGTTTCGCCTGGCGCTAACGATGATCATTGCTCATCAACGTCTGCGCGACGCGCCGATACCGGTTAATGAAGATCTGTCAGTGTTCCACCGTCAGCTTCGTCGTACCGCAGACCATGTTATTTCCGCCGGAAGCGATGATAAACGGCGACGCTACTTTGGTCAGTTGCTGGATGAGCTGGATATCTATCAGGAGAAATTACGTATCTGGGAGGCGCCGCCGCAGGTGACGGAACCGGTTAAACGCCTGACGGGCATGTTACATAAATACCAGAACGCGCTTACCGATAGCTAACCCACAAGAACCGATGCCAAAAGCGTCGGTTTTTTTATGACTATACTTATTTGAGATACAAAAACAGCGCAAGAGTGCTCCGGGGCTAAAAGCGTTTCTGGAAGTGAAACCTCTGCATAATGATGCTTAGTAGTAAAACAGACAATTGTCTGTCGGGGATGGTGGCTGGCTATGAATGTCTATACTTTTGATTTTAATGATATTAAAAACCAAAGCGATTTTTATCGCGAGTTTACGCAGACGTTTGGTCTTGCCAGTGAGAAAGTAAGCGATCTTGATACATTATGGGATGCGGTAATGAGCGATATCTTACCCCTACCGCTAGAGATTGAGTTCGTTCACCTGCCTGATAAACTGCGCAGGCGCTACGGGGCGCTGATTTTACTCTTTGATGAAGCGGAAGAAGAGCTGGAGGGGCGGCTACGGTTTAATGTCCGGCATTGAAAAAGCATAAAAAAGCCCCCGACAGGCGGGGGCAAGTCGTCGGGTTAGACGACGAGGGTTTACTTATACAACTCGGCGGTGGCGTGCCAGTTATCACCTTCTTTTAATTCGATGATGCGATAGCTATTAGCGCCTGCTTTTTCGGCTTTAGCGACGATCTCCTGGCGCATATCCATTGGCGTACTGCCAATCTGCGAGACGGAAATGGTGCCCATCGGTTGCAGATTCTGCGCCTGTTCCGCGTTGACCTGGTGTACTGCGGCATTTGCGCCGAAAGAGAGCAGAGTGGCCAGGCCGAGTGATGCGATAATGTATTTCGTTTTCATGGTCTTTTATTCCTTTATAGGGTCAACCTCGCGGATTAATGGGCTTTTCTTATGCGATATCTCCGCGAAGTAACGACACGTTATATGCGATGGCAGGTGAATTTTATTTGTACAGTTCGGCAGTGGCGTGCCAGTTGCTGCCGCTACGCGCTTCGGTAATGTGGTAGGCCGTAGCGCCTTGTTCATCCGCTTTTTTGCTCAGCATGGCGTTCATATCCATAGGCGATGAGCCGATAGCGCTGACTGAAACCGATCCGATTGCTTCACGGTTTTGCGCTTGCTCTGCGCTGATAGGTTCTGCGGCGAAAGCGCCAAAAGAGAGAACGGACAGAATACTTAATGTTGCAACAGTGGTTTTGATTTTCATGATTTTTACCTCGTCGAATTCCTTTACTGGGGTCTTTGTTTCGTGACCCTCATCACAAAATTAAGTATACACTAATCACGCGATTAATTAATACCACGCTAATTGTTTCTGCTTTTTAAAGACATTAAAAATTTTATTTTTTATAACGTTATGGAATTAAAATTGCTGTTTTTCGCCGCTGTCATTTAAAAAATGAAATAAAATCAATGTCTTAATAAATTTGGCATTTTGTGCGTTTTTTTGATTTGTCATTCATGTGGTGAATGTTTAAGGGCATGATTTGCCAAATGATAGCCGTACAGGAAAGCGGCGAGGGGAGAGGACAAAAAGGTGCCTCCGCCGTACGACGACGGAGGAAGTGGGACTAGAGCTCTTGTTCAAAAAGTTCCAGAATGGCTTCGTACAGATCTCTTACGGAAAAGCCGCTGGCAGGCGTAGTGAAGATAGTATCGTCGCCGGCAATCGTGCCGAGAATACCTTCTGCTTTCCCCAGTGAATCCAGCAGGCGCGCAATGAGTTGTGCCGCGCCGGGGCTGGTATGAATCACCACGACAGCGTCGTTATAGTCGATATCCAGCACCAGATTTTTCAACGGACTGGATGTTGTTGGGACGCCCAGTTCAGCCGGAAGACAGTACACCATTTCCATTTTTGCGTTACGTGTACGCACTGCGCCGAACTTAGTCAACATGCGCGAGACCTTGGACTGATTGATATTTTCAAAGCCCTGATCCTGCAACGCGAGGACGATTTCGCCCTGTGAGCTGAATTTTTCTTCTTTGAGGAGCGCTTTAAACGCTCTTACTAGTTCTTCTTGTTTAGCCGAGCTTCGCATAAGTCACCCGTAATATGGCGGTAGAAACAACATTATTGTGCATACAGATGAATTTTTATGCAAACAGTCTGCCTTGTTTAAGGCTGAAATAATGTTATGAAAGAGCGGAATTTTATCAAATTTCGTTATCAAGAAACATGCCTGTGTCACGCCTCGCAAATAAGATTAAAAGTAAATTAATTGTTATCAAAATGATGTTGTTTTGAGAGGATAGTAGGGTATATTGTCACCACCTGTAGGAACGTTGCTCTCTGGTTGCAGCCGATCCGGATTACGCAAATTAAATGCATAAAAGCCAAAATTGCGCGACTCCGCATTCTTGATGAGTGAGGATTGTAATCATTGAATTTGTGAATTAAGGTCGCCGCCGCGGAGCAATAGACACTTAGCTAATCATATAATAAGGAGTTTAGGATGAAAGTCGCAGTCCTCGGCGCTGCTGGTGGTATCGGTCAGGCGCTGGCATTACTTTTAAAAAACCAACTGCCTTCAGGTTCAGAACTCTCCCTGTACGACATCGCTCCAGTGACTCCCGGTGTGGCCGTTGATTTGAGCCACATCCCCACCGCTGTAAAAATCAAAGGTTTCTCCGGTGAAGACGCAACCCCGGCGCTTGAAGGCGCTGACGTAGTACTGATTTCTGCGGGTGTGGCGCGTAAGCCGGGTATGGACCGTTCCGACCTGTTTAACGTTAACGCCGGCATCGTGAAAAACCTGGTGCAGCAGATCGCTAAAACCTGTCCGAAAGCGTGCGTGGGCATTATCACCAACCCGGTGAACACCACCGTTGCGATTGCGGCGGAAGTGCTGAAAAAAGCAGGCGTATACGACAAAAACAAACTGTTTGGCGTCACCACGCTGGATATCATCCGCTCTAATACCTTTGTTGCAGAGCTGAAAGGTAAGCTGCCAACGGAAGTTGAAGTCCCGGTGATTGGCGGGCACTCCGGCGTGACGATTCTGCCGCTGCTGTCGCAGATTCCAGGCGTAAGTTTTACCGAACAAGAAGCGGCCGAGCTGACTAAACGTATTCAGAACGCCGGTACTGAAGTCGTCGAGGCGAAAGCCGGCGGCGGATCGGCAACCCTCTCTATGGGTCAGGCTGCCGCACGTTTCGGTCTTTCTCTGGTTCGCGCTCTGCAGGGCGAAAAAGGCGTGGTGGAATGCGCCTATGTGGAAGGCGACGGTCAGTATGCCCGTTTCTTCTCTCAGCCGCTGCTGCTGGGTAAAAACGGTGTAGAAGAGCGTAAATCCATCGGCACACTGAGCGCTTTCGAGCAACATTCGCTGGACGCTATGCTGGATACGCTGAAAAAAGATATTCAGTTGGGTGAAGATTTTATTAATAAATAAGCTGTTCCTGCCCGATGCCGGGGCTTTTGCTCCGGCTTCTTTGACTGTAAACAAGCCACGAAATCAAGTACTAAATCTGCTAAACTCCTCACGTCTTATCGGTTATTAACGAGAACGTCGTGAAAAAGATCCAAAGAACGCAAACCCGCGATCACATTACGCAAATGCTTCGCTATGAAATTCTTTCCGGCAATATAAAAGCGGGAGAAGAACTCGCGCAGGAAAGTATTGCGGAGCAGCTTGGTCTTTCACGAATGCCGGTTCGAGAAGCGCTACAGTCACTCGAACAGGAAGGTTTTTTAATCCGACTGCCCAACAGGCACATGCAGGTCGCGCATCTTGAGGCCGATCGCGTGAGTCATATTTTTCGCGTAATTGCCGCGATGGCCGCCGAAATGTTTTCGCTGATACCCAGCGAAGTAGGCGATGCCCTTCTGATACGTGCGCAAGCGCTGGCTGTCGCAGAAGACAAATCCTGCGAACTGGAGTGTCATGCGATGCTGATTTCTTATGTGAATAACCGCTATCTGGAAAAGGTGTATCAGCAGTTCCTGGACGGCTATGTTTCTTATGTTATTTTGCATCTGAAAAAAGATAATCAGGAGTCGGCGCAGCTTTTCGCTGAACTGGCTGACGTCATACGCCAGGGGCGGCGTGATGAGATTGGGCAAGTTATGCAGCGTTATTTCCTCTCTTTAGCAGAAATAATGCGTCAACATATGAAGGATTGGGAAAGTGCAGAAGCCTAAATTAGGGAAGATTAAGCTTCTTTCAGCGAAAGAACAGGTCGCGGCGGTGCTGCGTAAAGCGATTCTTTCGAGAGAGTTAGTGGAAGGGCAGGAGATTACGTTAGAAGGCATTGCCGGAATGGTCGGCGTGTCCAGTATGCCAGTGCGCGAGGCGTTTCAGATTCTGGCGGCGGATGGGCTGATAAAAGTGCGCCCTAATAAAGGGGCGGTGGTGTTGGGCATCAATGAACAAACGATCCGTGAACACTATGAAATTCGCGCGCTGTTAGAAAGTGAGGCGGTGGCTAAAGCTTCTCGTCCCGGCACCGATATCTCGCGGATAGCCCAGGTGCATTATGCCGCTGAAAAGGCTCTCGCGGAAAATAACTCGGCGGAATACTCCGACCTGAATCAGGCATTTCATATGGAAATCTGGAATGTTGCTGGCAACGAAAAAATGAAAATGTTGCTCTGTAATATGTGGAACGGCCTTTCGATGGGCCATAAGGTCACCGAAGAAGAGTATGCCGTGATTTCCATTCAGGAACATAAAAGTATTCTGCAAGCTCTTGAACTTCATGATGAAACATTGGCACGCCAGCGCATGCGCGAACACATTATTCGCTCGATGGAGAATATGCTGACCCGCTATGTTGGTGACCCTTCTGCCTGATCTTTTCGCCTGCGTGAGCATCGCAGGCGCTTCAACCAATTCTTCAATTCTATTAATCACGTCCAGTAACGATCTAACCACGATCTTGATGTAGATCCCACTCCTGCATCTTTCCTGAGAAACGATTTGACTTAGTTTTTGTATGGGAATAATTTCTCCCTGTCAATATTGGATACAATATCATATATCATTGATTGGATAATTATAAATATGGAACCCATTACCCTTACCCTATGTTTATTGGTGTTCGCTATCGTCATGTTTGTATGGGAAAAAGTGCCGCTGGCCGTCACTTCCATGATTGTCTGCGTGGCCTTAGTTATCACCGGCGTTCTGAATATCAAACAGGCCTTTGCTGGCTTTATCGACACTAACGTCATCCTCTTTGTCGCGATGTTCATCGTAGGCGGTGCGTTGTTCGAGACCGGTATGGCAAACAAAGTGGGCGGCGTCATCACGCGCTTCGCGAAAACAGAAAAACAGCTGATCTTCACCATTATGGTGGTGGTGGGGTTGATGTCTGGCGTCCTCTCTAACACCGGTACCGCTGCGGTTTTGATTCCGGTGGTGATCGGCGTGGCGGCAAAATCGGGCTTCTCGCGTTCTCGTCTACTGATGCCGCTGGTTTTCGCCGCTGCGTTGGGCGGTAACCTGTCGTTAATTGGCGCGCCGGGAAATCTTATCGCGCAGTCTGCGCTACAGAATATTGGCGGCGGCTTTGGCTTTTTTGAATACGCAAAAATCGGTCTCCCGATGCTCATCTGCGGCATTCTCTACTTCCTGACTATTGGCTATCGCTTTCTGCCGAATAATGCGACCGGCGGTGAGGTGGGGAGCGTCGGGGAGCAACGTGACTACAGCCATGTTCCACAGTGGAAACAACGGCTCTCACTCGTGGTGTTGATCGCAACGATCCTCGGCATGATCTTTGAGAAGAAGATCGGTGTCAGCCTGGCCGTGACCGGTTGTATTGGCGCTCTTGTGCTGGTCGTAAGCGGCGTACTCACGGAAAAACAGGCCTATAAAGCCATTGATTCACAGACTATTTTTATCTTTGGCGGCACCCTGGCGCTGGCAAAAGCGCTGGAAATGACCGGGGCAGGCAAGCTGGTTGCGGACTATGTAATCGGCATGCTGGGGCAAAACTCCTCACCGTTCATGTTGCTGATCGCCGTTTTCGCCTTATCCGTTGTGATGACCAACTTTATGTCCAATACCGCAACGACAGCGCTGTTGGTGCCGGTGAGTTTGTCCATTGCCGCAGGTATGGGGGCCGACCCACGTGCGGTTCTGATGGCGACGGTCATTGGCGGTTCCTGCGCCTACGCAACCCCTATCGGTATGCCTGCCAACATGATGGTGCTCTCCGCGGGTGGCTATAAATTTGTCGACTACGCTAAGGCCGGTATCCCCCTGATTATCGTTTCAACCATTGTCAGCTTGATCCTGCTGCCAATCCTTTTCCCTTTTCATCCGTAATTAACGGAAGCTGTTCTGACTAAGGAGCATTTATGAGCAAAAGTGAACAGATATCCCATATGACCGACGTTATGGCCAAGTTTGTGGGATATACCGGCAAAGTTTTGCCTGATGATGTCACTGCAAAACTGGAAGATTTGCATAAGAAAGAGACCAGTAAACTGGCCGACGTCATCTTTACTACCATGATTGAGAACCAGCGTCTGGCGAAAGAGCTGGATCGTCCTTCCTGCCAGGACACCGGTGTCATTCAGTTTCTGGTGGAGTGCGGGACGAACTTTCCGCTGATTGGCGAGCTGGAAGCGTTGTTGCGTGAGGCGGTGATCAAAGCAACTGTAGATTCTCCGCTGCGCCACAACAGCGTAGAAACTTTTGATGAATACAACACCGGTAAAAACGTGGGTAAAGGCACGCCGACGGTCTTCTGGGAGATCGTTCCCAATTCCGATCAGTGCAGCATTTATACCTATATGGCAGGCGGTGGTTGTTCTCTGCCGGGGAAAGCGATGGTGCTGATGCCGGGTGCAGGCTATGAAGGTGTGACCCGCTTTGTACTGGATGTGATGACCAGCTACGGCCTCAACGCTTGTCCGCCGCTGCTGGTTGGCGTGGGCGTAGCGACCTCTGTTGAAACGGCGGCACTGCTATCGAAAAAAGCGCTGATGCGTCCGATCGGTTCGCATAACGAGAATGAGCGTGCAGCCTCGCTGGAAAAAATGCTGGAAGACGGCATTAACAAAATTGGCCTGGGGCCGCAGGGGATGTCCGGTAATACCTCCGTTATGGGCGTGAACATTGAAAACACCGCGCGTCATCCTTCTACCATCGGCGTGGCGGTAAACGTCGGCTGCTGGTCGCACCGTAAAGGGCATATCGTTTTCGATAAAGATTTGAATTACACCATTACGTCTCACAGCGGAGTGAATTTCTGATGACTAAAAAAATCCTGACTACGCCAATTAAAGATGAAGATTTAGCGGATATTAAGGCTGGCGATATTATTTATCTCAACGGTCATATTGTTACCTGCCGTGACGTAGCCCATCGCCGTTTAATTGAAGGTGGTCGCGAACTTCCGGTAGATGTTCGCGGCGGCGCTATTTTACACGCTGGCCCAATTGTCCGCCCAATTAAAGGCGAAGACGATAAGTTTGAAATGGTCTCCGTTGGACCAACCACCAGCATGCGTATGGAGAAATTCGAAAAAGAATTTATTGCGCAGACCGGCGTGAAATTAATTGTGGGTAAAGGCGGTATGGGTAAAGGTACCGAAGAGGGCTGTGCTGAACACAAAGCGCTGCACTGCGTATTCCCTGCCGGTTGTGCGGTTGTAGCCGCCGTGTGCGTGGAAGAAATTGAAGATGCCCAATGGCGCGATCTGGGGATGCCGGAAACGCTGTGGGTCTGCCGGGTTAAAGAGTTTGGCCCGCTGATTGTTTCTATTGATACCCATGGGAATAATCTGTTTGAACAGAACAAAATTATTTTTAATCAGCGTAAAGAGCTCATCGCTGATGAAATATGCCAGAACGTAAGTTTCATCAAATAAACCTGATTACGTAAATTGCACGATAATGGTGGCAATACGTTATGACGATAATAATAACCAAGGGCTCTGGCCGGGGGCGGCTCAGGGAAATCCACCCTTATTATTTCATCGTCATAAATAGCACCATTATCGTGCCTCCTGCCTGAAGGCTATTTTATGACTGATGCAGCTCTGCTATTAGGTGAAGGCTTCACCCTGATGTTCCTCGGCATGGGGTTCGTGCTGGCGTTTCTGTTCCTGCTGATTTTCGCCATCCGCGGTATGTCCGCCGCCGTCAACCGCTTCTTCCCCGAACCGGTCCCGGCGCCGAAGGCGGCACCTGCCGCCGCCGCGCCCGCTGACGACTTCGCCCGCTTAAAGCCGGTCATTGCCGCCGCCATTCACCATCACCGCCACCACGTTTAATTTCCCGGAGGGATCCATGACCATTGCCATTACCGATGTCGTCCTGCGCGACGCCCACCAGTCTCTGTTCGCCACCCGCCTGCGCCTTGACGATATGCTGCCGATTGCCGCTCAGCTTGACGATGTCGGCTACGGCTCGCTGGAGTGCTGGGGCGGTGCGACCTTTGACGCCTGCATCCGTTTCCTCGGCGAAGACCCGTGGGTTCGCCTGCGTGAACTCAAAAAAGCCATGCCCAAAACCCCGCTGCAGATGCTGCTGCGCGGGCAGAACCTGCTCGGTTATCGCCACTACGCCGATGACGTGGTGGAGCGTTTTGTCGAACGCGCCGTCAAAAACGGCATGGACGTGTTCCGCGTCTTCGATGCCATGAACGACCCGCGCAATATGAAAGCCGCCCTGCAGGCGGTGCGCAGCCACGGCGCACACGCCCAGGGCACGCTCTCCTACACCACCAGCCCGGCCCACACCCTGCAGACCTGGCTGGACCTGACCGAACAGCTGCTGGAAACCGGCGTTGACTCGATTGCCATCAAGGATATGTCCGGCATTCTCACGCCGATGGCGGCGTATGAGCTGGTCAGCGAAATCAAAAAACGTTTTGAGGTACGCCTGCACCTGCACTGTCACGCCACCACCGGGATGGCGGAGATGGCCCTGCTGAAGGCTATCGAGGCGGGCGTTGACGGCGTGGACACGGCGATTTCCTCCATGAGCGCCACCTACGGCCACCCGGCCACCGAGGCGCTGGTTGCCACGCTTGCCGGCACAAAATATGACACCGGGCTGGATATCCTGAAGCTGGAAAGCATCGCGGCGTACTTCCGCGAGGTGCGCAAAAAATATCACGCCTTTGAAGGCCAGCTGAAAGGCTACGACAGCCGCATTCTGGTGGCGCAGGTGCCGGGCGGAATGCTGACCAACCTCGAAAGCCAGCTGAAGCAGCAGAACGCGGCGGACAAACTCGACCAGGTGCTGGCGGAAATCCCCCGCGTGCGCGAGGACCTCGGCTTTATCCCGCTGGTGACCCCCACCTCGCAGATTGTCGGCACCCAGTCGGTGCTCAACGTCCTGACCGGCGAACGCTACAAGACCATCGCGAAGGAAACCGCCGGGATACTGAAAGGCGAATACGGCCACACTCCGGTGCCGGTTAACGCGGCGCTACAGGCGCGGGTGCTGGAAGGGGGCGCTCCGGTGACCTGCCGTCCGGCGGACCTGCTGAAGCCGGAACTGGCTGAACTGGAAGCGGACGTCAGGCGCCAGGCGCAGGAGAAGGGCATCCAGCTTGCGGGAAACGCCATCGACGACGTGCTCACCGTGGCGCTGTTCCCGCAACCCGGCCTCAAATTCCTTGAGAACCGCCACAACCCGGCGGCGTTTGAGCCGGTGCCGCAGGCGGAAGCCACGCAGCCGGTGGCAAAAGCAGAGAAGTCTGCCGCCTCCGGCGTCTATACCGTGGAAGTGGAAGGTAAGGCCTTTGTGGTGAAGGTCAGCGACGGCGGCGATATCAGCCAGCTTACTGCGGCTGTTCCGGTGGCCTCTTCCGCACCGGTTCAGGCCGCCGCCCCGGCGGGCGCAGGCACACCGGTCACCGCGCCGCTGGCGGGCAACATCTGGAAGGTGATTGCCACCGAGGGCCAGACGGTGGCCGAAGGCGACGTGCTGCTGATTCTGGAAGCCATGAAGATGGAGACCGAAATCCGCGCCGCGCAGGCCGGGACGGTACGCGGTATTGCGGTGAAGTCCGGGGACGCGGTTTCCGTCGGCGACACCCTGATGACGCTGGCGTAACGGAGAACTGAAATGGAAAGTCTGAACGCCCTGCTTCAGGGCATGGGGCTGATGCACCTTGGCGCAGGCCAGGCCATCATGCTGCTGGTCAGCCTGCTGCTGCTGTGGCTGGCGATTGCGAAAAAGTTCGAGCCGCTGCTGTTGCTGCCGATTGGCTTCGGCGGCCTGCTCTCCAACATCCCGGAAGCGGGCATGGCGCTGACCGCGCTGGAGAGCCTGCTGGCGCATCACGACGCCGGGCAGCTGGCGGTGATTGCCGCGAAGCTTAACTGCGCGCCGGACGTGCACGCCATTAAAGAGGCATTAGCGCTGGCGCTGCCGTCGGTGCAGAGCCAGATGGAGAACCTGGCGGTGGACATGGGCTACACGCCGGGGGTGCTGGCGCTGTTCTATAAAGTGGCGATTGGCTCCGGCGTCGCGCCGCTGGTCATCTTTATGGGCGTCGGCGCGATGACCGACTTCGGCCCGCTGCTGGCCAACCCGCGCACCCTGCTGCTCGGCGCGGCGGCGCAGTTCGGTATCTTCGCCACCGTGCTCGGGGCGCTGACGCTGAACTACTTCGGCCTGATTTCCTTCACCCTGCCGCAGGCGGCGGCCATCGGCATTATCGGCGGCGCGGACGGCCCGACGGCGATTTACCTGTCGGGCAAACTGGCGCCGGAGCTGCTGGGAGCCATTGCGGTAGCGGCGTACTCGTATATGGCGCTGGTGCCGTTAATCCAGCCGCCGATTATGAAGGCGCTGACCACGGAGACTGAGCGCAAAATCCGCATGGTGCAGCTGCGCACGGTGAGTAAGCGGGAAAAAATCCTCTTCCCGGTGGTGTTGCTCATGCTGGTGGCCCTGCTGCTGCCGGACGCCGCGCCGCTGCTGGGGATGTTCTGCTTTGGCAACCTGATGCGCGAAAGCGGCGTGGTGGAGCGTCTGAGCGACACGGTGCAGAACGGGCTGATTAATATCGTGACCATCTTCCTCGG
>NZ_JAGEQL010000010.1:0-75832 GCF_017571995.1 Salmonella sp. 32031103-2018-00083-FB-01-SM-01 | reverse complement strand
GGGTGGTTTTTCCGGCGCCGTTGCCGCCGGTGACCTGCACCCACTCCCCGGCGTCCACGGTGAACGACAGCCCGCGAAACAGCGTCCTCTCGTCCCGCTCGCAGTACAGATCTCTGGCTTCAAGCATCATTGTCATTGCGCATATTCAGGTTGATATGGCGTATAAACACCGGTCAGGCTTTCCAGGAAGGCGACGATATCGTCAATATCGTTTTGCGGCAGATCGGTGCCAACCTGGTAACGCAGCATCAGTTTTACCGCGCCATCCAGCGTCGGTACGTCGCCCCGATGGAAATAAGGCGCTGTTAACGCGACGTTGCGTAAGCCCGGGACTTTTTGCCGTAATTTATCGCGAACCTCTTTGGTGACGTTCATACGACCAATATCCGCTGCGGTAATTTCACCAAAATTAAAGTCTCGCTTTAATCCTAATGGTTCAAAAGAGCGCCCGCCTAAAATGATACCGCCGTGACAGGTTGCACATTTATTCTCTTTAAATAATTGATAACCGTGTTTCTGTTGCGCGGTCAGCGCATTTTCATCTCCACGTAGCCATTTATCAAAGGCGGAATCCGGCGTTATCAACGTTTTTTCGAATTCGGCGATCGCATCAGTAATATTTTCCCCGGTAAATCCTTGCGGATAAACCGCCTGGAAATCTTTTTTCAGGACAGGATCTTTATCAAGCTTGCTAATAATTTCATCCCAGGATTTAGAAGCCATTTCAATAGGATTTAACGGCGGTCCGCCTGCTTGCTCCTGCAGAGTTGCAGCACGACCATCCCAAAATTGTTCGATATTAAATACGGAGTTGAATACCGTCGGCGCATTTATTGGTCCTACCGCACCGCCAACGCCAATTGAGGTTTTTCTGCCATCGACACCGCCCGCATTTAACGCGTGACAATGCGCACAGGATATTGTGCTGTCGCCGGATAAACGTTCATCATGATAAAGTCGGAAACCTAAGTCGACTTTTTTCGCATCGACGGGAATATTGCGCGGAATAGGCTGAACGGGTTCATTCCGGTGTGCGGCGTCGGTATCGGCGCTGGCATAGTTGCGCTCACGCTGATCGGCTATCCAGTTCAGGATGTCAGTACGCTCTTTATCACTGACGCCCCCCGCCCAGTGCAGCGCGACATAGCGGGTTGGCGGCATAGTCTGATGTTGCATAACCCATTCAATTTTATTCAGTTCGCTTTGCGGCACCGGCGTATCCGCAATCAGGGCGGCCCGTACCGCCTCCAGGTTAAACGATTTGTAGCCGAGCTGGATATCGTAATCCATTAGCTGCTTTGCCACCGGAAAAGAGGAATAAAAAGGTAATTCAGCGGAAGGCGTATGACAATAATCACATCCTTTCTCCCTGAAATAACCCAGTATTTTATTATTTTCACCCACAACCGAGGCCTGCACATCGCTTTTTTTACTGCGCTGTTTGTCGTAATACCATACATACCCGGACAAACCTAAATAACATAACAGCCCAACGGTGATAACCGTTGTCGCATAGAGGGTAATTTTTTTCATATCACTATCCTTATGGGGTATTGCGGCATGATTAATTAAATTTTATTTTTTTACTCATGAGGCCCGTCAATACTAAATACAAACCCATCATGGATATTGATTGGTATCAATAATTACAATTGGCTAAACCTATAGATATGATAACCCCCGACTATCGTAAGATTTATTTTGCGATGCCCGTCACAGGGTTTATTCAGCCGCAACAATGGATAAATCCTCTTTTCCGTCATCAAAACGAACGATAGCCAACAATAATTGACTTAACGCAGCATAAAAGCCATATGGATCATGCTTAAGGCAATTATTCGTAAATTCCGGAAGCCATTCCAGTAATGACGACAATGTTTTCTGGCGTAATTTATTCATTCTCCGTTGTTGGAACGATTCACCCAATGAAAAATGTAAATGGCTGAGTAACTCCAGATAAATCGCTAGGTGGTCGGTCGGCTCTTTAAAATCGTCGTTGACTTCCATCCCGGCTTCAAGCAATAAATGTTTAATCATGCCGGGTTCCTGCTGCGGGTATTGCGAGGCGTAGGGCAAGGCCGATTTTTTATCCGTCATCAGGAACAATCCGCAAAAATCTGCGGCCAGCTCCAGCTGCGCATCCTGGCGCAGGCTAAGCGCGGCAATTTTTTGTTCGAGTAACGCCACCGACGCCGCCAGCGCTGGCTGACGCTTTAACAGCGCCAGCCAGTCCGCGATCTCCGCGGACTGTAATTGTATTAACCCTTCATCATCTACTTCCCGGAAAAAGAGTAACGCCAGCCATGCATATACGCAGGCGTACTGTTCCTGAGCAAGCGCTGGCTGCTTAATCATGCGGATTCCCCTGCGATGCGGGTACATATTCACACTGCGCGACCATCTCGACTGGGCCGTTAAACGCCGTGACGTTATCAATAGGGCCGGTATATTTTTCAATTTCCACCAGCGTCGTATGCGCGCTGGTCGCCTGCGCAAGCTGTGATGTACCGATATCCAGCGTTAATACGTTAGGGTTGCCGTACTTACACAACGCATTGATGTCGCCGCCTTTATCAGGATCGTACCAGGCGCCTTCATGAATTCGCGCCACGCCAGGCGCATAGCGATCGGAAACCACCGCCCCCGCCAGTACCTGCCCGCGTGCATTGAATACCCGCACGATGTCACCGTTGCGGATCCCGCGCGCGCTGGCATCCTGTGGGTTAATAAAGACCGGTTCCTTGCCGCCAACGGCATATTGCTGACGCAGCGTTTCCGACTCGCACAGTTGGGAATGCAGACGGAAATCAGGGTGAACGGATTGTAAGTGCAGCGGCCAGCGCTGCGATCCCGGCCCGCCATGCGAGCGTTCGATTTTTTCGAACCACATGGGATGGCCCTGACAATCGTCGTATTGCATGTCGGCGATCGTTTTGGAGTAAATCTCGATCAAACCGCTTGGCGTGCCCAACGGCTCCAGGTCCGGATCTTCACGGAAAGCCTGATGGCGCACAAACATCTGCGGATGATCAAACTCGATGTACTCCTGTTGATTCCAGAACACTTCGAAAGTCGGTAAGTGGATACCGCGACCTTTTCCCTGCTGGCTCCCTTCCTGCCAGATGCGTTTCAGCCAGCCCATTTCATCAAGACCTTCCGTGAATGCCGCTTCACGGTTAAAGCGTCGGCAGAGATCGCGGAAAATATCAAAGTCGTTACGCGCTTCAAACTGCGGCGACACCACCTGTTTCATGGCGATAATGCCGCGGTTAGAGTGATTGCCGAACTGATCGAGGTCGTTACGCTCAAATTGGGTGGTAGCCGGCAAAACGATATCCGCAAAGCGGCAGGTCGACGTCCACTGGTTATCAATAGCGATGACCGTTTCAAGCTTGCGCCACCCTTCAATTATGCGGTTAATTTGTTGGTGTCGGTGGAACGGGTTAGTCCCGGCGAACACGCACATCTTCAGCGGCGGTAATTTAACCGATTTGCCGTTCCAGTTAATGACCTTGCCCGGTTCAAGAATGGCATCCATAAAACGCGCAATAGGAATGGTGCTGCTGTAGCCTTTGTAATCCGTGCTGTCGTGTACTGGCGGAACGGTCGTCGAACCGGAAAAGCCGCTTAAAATGATCCCTTTACGGCCAGGCGTCCCGGCGCCGTTGTAGTGCCAGCCAAAACCAAAGCCGCCGCCCGGTAAACCAATCTGTCCCAGCATTGCCGCCAGCACGACGACCATCCATGACCACTGTTCGCCATGCTGCATACGTTGTACGCACCAGCCAGCGATGATTTGCGTTCTGTCGCCCGCCATCTGCCGCGCCAACGCGCGGATGGTGTCGGCGTCAATACCGCACAGTTTTTCCGCCCAGGCGGCATCTTTGGGCTGTCCATCTTTCTCGCCCAGCAAATAGGGGAGGAACTGGTCAAAACCGACGCAGTAGTTATCGAGGAAATTTTTATCGTACAGTTTCTCGCTGTACAGGGTATGCGCCAGCGCCAGTTGTAACGGGACATCCGTCTGCGGGTTAATGGCGATATGTTTGACCTTATCGCGCCCCAGATAATCGTGCGTGGAGGTGACGACCGGGTCGATGCTGATGACCGAGATAGCGCCGCTGGCAACCTTCTCTTTTAATTGTTCATAGTACTGATAGACATCGTGATCCGGGCACCACCAGTTTGCCTGCTGGTTTTTCACCATATCAGAACCCCATAGCACAATTGTTTTACTGTTCTGTAAAACCAGAGGCCATGACGTTTGCTGCTCGTACACTTCCATTGAACCCACCACGCGCGGCAGAATCACCTGCGCCGCGCCGGTCGAATAGTCCCCTCCCGTGCTAACGCTATTGCCATGTAGCGCAATCGCGCGCGCCAGCATCCCGGAGGCATTATGGAACATGCCGGTAGATTGCCAGCCGCTCGCCGTCAGTAACGCGCTCGGCCCGTAGGTTTTTTGCACCCGCTCCAGTTCCTGATAGAACAGATCCAGCGCTTCATCCCAGGAGACGCGCACAAAACGATTATCGCCGCGCTGCGAGGTGTCGCTTTGATGACCTTTGCGCATCCAGTCGACGCGCACCATCGGATAGCGAATACGCGCCACGTTGTGGACGTGATCGGGCAGACCAGCGATCATTTTGGACGGGTATTTATCCTGTTCAAACGGTTTTGCCGCCACAAATCGACCGTCAACCACCGTGGCGCGAATCGCCCCCCAGTGAGAACCGGTAAGGATACCCTCTTTCGTCGCGGCGCCTGGCGCAACGGCATCCGCTGCGCGGGCGCTACGGGGCGTCAGCAGTGACGGCCCCAGCATTCCTGCCACCGTCAAACCGCCAAGCTGCGCCAGAAAACGTCGACGAGAGACGTGTAACGAGTCCTTATTTTTCATTGTGTTCTCCCTTATCGCTGTGCGGCGTGTTGGTGGTATCAGACGCATTCATCTGGAGATATTTCAACAAGGTACGTTCTTCACGCTTATCCAGACTGGTGAAACCGATCATACCGTTGAGCGTGCCGATCCAGCCGTTAGCGTCAAAGTGCGCTTTGTCCGGCGCGCCGTGACACTGATTACAGGTGCCGTTATAGAGGGAGTCGGCATAGGCCCAAATCGGTTTAATGTCATTTACCATGTCGCCTTTTTGCATCCACGCGGTTGCCTGTAATTTGCTCCACTGAGTATTGGTCGCCGCGACGGTAGTCTCTTCCAGCGTTTTCACATGCTGTTGCACATCGCCACGAATCGAGGCGACAAAAATACGTTTACCGGGCAACTGCGTCAGCACGCGCTGGCGACCGTCCGTCTCCGTCCAGCCTTCGATTTGCACTTGCAGCCAGTCACCGTCCCGTTTAAGGACTTTCACTTCAGAAGCAGGTAACAGCGAACCTGCCGGTTCTTTATCGCCTTTAGCGGCGTAAATCGGCTTGATATCCAGCGAATAGAGCGTATCGCCGTCATTATGCGTGCTGGCGCTGGCGCGCAGTTCATCAAACTGTTTACGGAAACCGCTGCTCATATCCGGTAGCTGGTGGGCAATCCCTTTATGGCAGTCGATGCAGGACTGATTTTCTTTCGCGGCGATTTTCATTTGCCGCGCCGCTTCCGGGTTCTGTTTCGCGTGATCCATCGCATCGTAGTTATGGCAGGAACGACAGGTCGCGGAGTTATTCTCTTTCATGCGCGCCCATTCACGCTCGGCAAGCTCGGCACGTTTGGCTTCAAATTTTTCCGGGGTATCAATCGAGTGGGCGATAAATGTCTGGTAAAGATCGTTGCTGGCTTCCAGCTTACGTTTCACCATGCCTGGAATATCAGGGGGGATATGGCAATCGTGACATTCCGCGCGTACGCCGGAAGCGTTCTGGAAATGTACGGACTGTTTATATTCCTGATACACCGGCTGCATACTATGGCAGCTGACGCAAAACTCTGTCGTACTGGTCAGTTTGATACCGACGTGAGGTAACACGATCAGCGCAACGCCGATCACAATCCCGACAATGACCAGCGCCAGTATCGACCAACGGGCGCTTGGCCTGAGTAGCGCTCTCCAGAGTTTTCGCATAATAGCCCCTGTAATTATATGGTTTAATGCGCAGATCTTATTCCGCAAATATGAACAGCGTCACTGGTCAGGATGAACGGGATACGGCAATATATGAACAGATATGAACAGAAAGAGACCGCGCGCAGGATGTCACATCACATTGTTATTGTTGAGGATGAACCTGTTACTCAGGCCAGATTACAGGCCTATTTTGAGCAGGAGGGGTATCGCGTTTCGGTGACCGACAGCGGCGCGGGCCTGCGCGACATCATGGAGCATGAGCACGTTTCGCTGATCCTGCTGGATATCAACCTCCCCGACGAAAACGGGTTGATGCTGACCAGGGCGCTACGCGAACGTTCCACGGTGGGCATTATTCTGGTGACGGGGCGTTGCGACCAAATCGACCGCATCGTCGGGCTGGAGATGGGCGCGGACGACTACGTCACCAAGCCGCTGGAACTGCGCGAGCTGGTAGTGCGGGTGAAAAATCTTTTGTGGCGCATCGATCTGGCCCGCCCCACGCCGCAAAATGCCAGTGAAAACTGCTATATGTTTTCCGGTTACTGCCTGAACGTGATGAATCATACGCTGGAGCACAATGGTGAAGCCATTAAGCTTACGCGCGCGGAGTACGAGTTACTGCTGGCCTTTGTGACCAACCCAGGCAAAGTGCTGCATCGCGAACGTCTGCTGCGAATGCTTTCCGCCCGCCGCGTAGAGACTCCGGATCTCCGCACGATTGATGTCCTGGTTCGCCGCTTACGCCATAAAATTACGCCGGAACTGCTGGTCACACAGCATGGCGAAGGCTACTTTTTAGCCTCGGAGGTGTATTGATACAGATAGACGGGCCGAAATCCCGGAGGCGATAGCGAACGGCGAACGCGCGCGCTGTCGGCGTTGTTATGCGTCAAAATAAGCACCGGCGGGCTGATATTTTCAGGCACCGGTTGCCCCTGTAAGACCTTAATCGACTGCGTTATCGCTAATTCTCCCTGCCAGGCCATCTGATCGCTGAGCGCCATCAGGATATGGCCGCGTTTTAAACCGCGATAAACCTGATGCGTCAGATAAAATGAGACGATCGTGAGCGGAGTCGTCAAATTTCGCCCTTCGCCCATCGCCGCCTCCGCTGCTATCGCCGACCCGGCGACCACATTGGCGTCCGGATGGCGCTCCAGCATTTCCTGGAGTAAGTTTCGCTGCACTTCAATGTCGTTATCGCCCCAGGCGATATCCACAATGTTGATGGCGCTGCCTTTAATTGCCTGACGAAAACCCGCCACCATCTCCTGACTGCCGCCGGCTTCTTCCGGCCCCGGGAAGAGTAAAACGTTAAGCGCTTTTCCTTTGCTCCACTGCACCAGGAAACGTCCCGGCAGATACCCCATCTGAAACCACGGCAGACCAACGCGGGTTGCGACGCTGGCATCGTGAATCATGTTCACCAGTTCAATAACCGGCACATTACCGGCATACCGTTCCAGCTCCGGGAAACGATCGGTACTGCTGCCAAGCAGAATAGCGTCGGCACCCCACTCCCGGCACTGCATCATTTGCTGTTGTTGCGTCGCCAGTTGCCGATAGCCATTCGCTTCCAGCACTTTTAAATCAACGCCATACAATTTGGCCGCTTTTTGCATCCCGTAGTTGACGGACAACCAGTAAGAATCTTTCAGGCTGGGGTATAATGCGCACAGTTTCCAGGGTTTACTCGCATTGACTGACGTTTGCCGCCAGGGAATCGCCCGATCGGCGCGCGTCCAGTGTAGCAGCCCGGTTTCGGCTAACGCCGTTTCTACATTCGAGACGATGATTATCAAAAAAAAGAACGAAATAAGCGCACGCATGATAGCCCCACCAGCAACAAGGTTTTATCCTAATGGTTTTTCCGGCGGCAACTCAACCCATTTCACCCGCGGCGCATAAATGTCAACGCCTTCACTGACCCGCAGATTATGGCTGGCCTTCGCCCTGATGGCGGCACTCACCCTGCTCAGCACCGTGATCGGCTGGATAAGCCTGCGCGTCATTAGTCAGGTGGAACAAACCAATACGCAAGCGCTGCTTCCTACGATGAATATGGCCAGGCAGTTAAGCGAAGCCAGCGCTTACGAGCTCTTTTCCGCGCAAAATCTGACCAATGCCGACAGTGAGGGCGTTTGGCTGGCGCAGGGGAAGATGCTGAAAGCGCAAAGCCTTAAAATTAACCATCTTTTGCAGGCATTAAGCGAGCAGGGATTTAATACCTCGGCCATCGCCCGGCAAGAAAAAGAGATTGCGCAAACGCTTGGGCAGCAGGGAACGCTGGTCGGTGAAATTCTCACGCTGCGCGCACAGCAACAGCAGTTAAGCCGCCAGATTGCGGAGGCGGCGGAAAGCATTGCCGCCCAGGCTCACGGTCAGGCCAATAATGCAGCGACATCTGCGGGCGCCACCCAGGCCGGTATTTACGATCTTATCGAAAGCGGTAAAGGGGACCAGGCTGAACGCGCGCTTGACCGACTAATTGATATCGACCTTGAGTATGTGAATCAGATGAATGAGTTGCGGGTCAATGCCCTGCGGTTTAAGCAGCTCATTGTGACCTTAAAAGACGCGCAAGGGCTGAGCGATGCCGAGGACACCGATGAAAAACTTAATCAGTTGGTTAAAATTTTATCCCGCCGCCAGCAGCGTATAGAAGATCCTACCGTTCGCGCCCAAATCGCCGACGCGCTGGAGAAAATAAACCAGTACACCACACTAGTTACCCTGTTTCGTAAGGAAAATGCCATCCGCGACCAGCTTCAAACGCTTATGGCCAATAACCTCTTTCAGTTTACCCGCTTCAGTACGGAAGTGTCGCAGTTGGTGAACGCCATCGAAAAACGAAACGAGGCTGGGTTAGCGCGCCTTACACACGCCAGTCAGCGTGGGCAAATAGGGTTAGTGATCTTAGGTATCCTGGCGCTGTGCTCATTAAGTTTTATCCTTTGGCGAGTGGTTTACCGTTCCGTATCCCGCCCGCTGGCGCAACAAACGCAGGCCTTACAGCGGCTACTGGAGGGCGATATTGACTCACCGTTTCCGGAGGCGGCTGGCGTCAGCGAACTGGATACCATCAGCCGTCTGATGGAAGCGTTTCGCGCCAACGTGCGCAAATTAAACCGCCATCGTGAGGATTTGGCGGAACAGGTGCGATCGCAAACGGCGGAGCTTCATGCGCTGGTGCTGGAACACCGGCAGGCGCGCGCCGAAGCGGAAAAGGCCAACGAGGCGAAATCGACGTTCCTTGCCGCCATGAGCCATGAAATTCGCACGCCGCTTTACGGCATTCTCGGTACGGTACAATTGCTGGCCGATAAACCGCTCATGGCAAACTACCACGACGATTTACAGGCCATTAATGATTCAGGCGAATCGCTACTGGCGATTCTTAACGATATTCTTGATTACTCGGCGATTGAAGTAGGCGGCACCAACGTTTCCATTAGCGAGGAACCGTTTGAACCGCGACAATTGTTGAATAGCGCGCTGCATTTAATGCACAGCCGCGTGCAGGTTGCGCTCATCGCCGACTTTAGCGAGCAACTCCCCTCCACGCTACAAGGCGATCCGCGCCGGATACGTCAAATTGTGATTAATCTTTTAAGTAATGCGGCGAAATTTACCGATCGCGGCAGCATAGTGCTGCGCACGTTTTGCGACGATCAGAGCTGGTTTATTGAGGTTGAAGATACCGGATGCGGTATTCCTGAAGCGAAGCTGACGACTATTTTCAAACCGTTTGTGCAGGCGACAGGACGCCGGGGCGGGACGGGCCTGGGGCTGGCTATCAGCGCCAGCCTGGCAGAGGCGATGGGCGGGACGCTAACCGTCACCAGTACGCTTCATGTTGGCAGTTGTTTTCGCTTACAACTGCCGGTTCGCCACCCCAAACCCGCAAGCAAAAATGCGTTCAGGGAACCGATAAATCTTAACGGACTACGCCTGTTGCTGATTGAAGATAATATGCTGACGCAGCGTATTACCGCTGAAATGCTCACGGGTAAAGGGGTGAAGGTCTCAGTAGCTGAAAGTGCGAATGACGCGCTACGCCGTTTAGCCGAAGGCGAGCCCTTTGATGTGGCGCTGGTGGATTTTGATTTACCGGATTATGACGGCTTAACCCTGGCGCAGCAGTTGATGAGCCTGTATCCCGCCATGAAACGCATTGGTTTTAGCGCGCATGTGATAGACGATAATCTTCGTCAGCGTACCGCCGGTCTTTTCTGCGGGATTATTCAAAAGCCCGTTCCCCGCGAGGAGCTTTACCGTATGATAGCGCACTATTTACAGGGCAAATCTCACAACGCGCGGGCGATGCTGAATGAACATCAGCTTGCCGGCGATATGGCGTCTGTCGGCCCGGAAAAACTCCGGCAATGGGTCGCGTTATTCAAAGACAGCGCGCTGCCTTTAGTCGAGGAGATCGAGGCGGCGCGCGCCATGAATGACGACGTTAACATTAAGCGGCTGGCGCATAAATTAAAAAGCGGCTGCGCCAGCCTGGGGATGACGCAGGCAACCGAAGCCTGTCGGGAGCTGGAATTGCAACCGCTTAGCGATATAGATATTAAAACTATCGTGACGCAGGGAGTGACGGCGCTCGACGCATGGATAGCCGGTCATCCTTCGCCATAATAGCTTCCGGCTCGCCAAACGACGCGTTTCACATCGCCAGTTATCAGGACATAAAACAGTACGCCGAGGGTATAAGAGGGAAATAGCCTACGGCTACTGCCTGTTTAATGATTCTGTGTTTTTTCGTCCTGTAGCCGTGCCTGCTCCGCCAGGGCGGCAAAATCTTTTTCGCTGTAATAGTGCGCGGGAGGCGGTAGCTGCGCCATATCCTCGCTGGGCCACAATTGTAGTTGCGCCAGCGTGCTAAGCTGGATACCGCGCCAGCGATGGGGCAAGCTCAGCGGCAATAGCGGCATTATCTCGCCAGGAATGGCGGTCGGCAGGCGGTCATCGCCCATCTGATAATTACGATGCAGCACCAGATATTTTTCCGGTACCCGCCGCTGGCTGTTCCACCAACGGCCATCAAGCATATCAAACTGGAAACGGGTGATCTGCGCCGGCTGCGCTGCCAGCTGCGTCAGCGCTTGCCGCAGCGCGGTTTCCATCGCCGTGTTGTACATCTCTTGCGTTTTCGTCTGGCCGCCGACAATTAAAGACGCCGCCAGACGGGCACCCGCGAGGTTAGAATAGAGATCTTCCGGCGAAAAGGCCGATACTCCCTCAGAAAATCCGCGAACAGACTCGAAACCGTACCATTGGGCGATTTCGTGCCACTCCGCCACCTGGAACGCCAGATGCGCCGACAGCCAGGCGGCCAGCGTGTAACGCTCGCGTGCATCGACCGGAGGGGTAAAAGCAGTAAAAACCAGACGCCGTTCGGCCAGCTCCTCGCCCAGATTCAGCGTAAAAGCCTGCCCCAGCTTTGGTAGTAGTTGGCTGAAGATATACACTGTCATATCAGCGGTATCCCTCACATGTGCGGTGTCGATGAATCCGCCACGCAAGGTATACACAATACCGTTATTCTCACCGCTAAGGCCAATCAGGTTTGCCACGCCCGAGTACAGATGGTCGTTGTACTGATGATGCCCCAGCGAGTCCACCGTCACGACGTTATTTAACTGATAGAGCGGAACCGGCAGTCCCAGCAGCTCGGCATGCAGGTCGTAACCAAAAGCACAACACGGCCGCAACCCCTTTGGCAGCGGCTGCGGCGGCATCGTCGGCCAGGCTTCACTGGCAGCAGGCGTTGGGTGAGTGGACAGATAGAGCGTCAGTGGTAAGGCGGCGCGGGCGCTCCCCGCCAGAAACAGCAGCGCCAGAAAGATAACCCGAACGACGGACCTCAAAATGCTTCTCCTACCTGAAAATAAAAACCGCTGCTAGCTTTGCCCACGCCGTAATCCAGCCGCACGTTGACGCGCGGCTTGAACTCAAAGCGATAGCCCACGCCCGCAGAAGGCAGCCATCGCCCGTCATCCAGATGGTGCAAAGACGATCCCATGGTGCCCGCGCCCACCCAACCGACAACGCCATGCCGCCAGCTCAGCTTATGGCGATATTCCAGCTGACCGCTGATAGCATTTTTATCGCGATAGCGCCCTTCATAATAGCCGCGCATACGATGGTTACTGCCCAGCAGCGGCAGCATATTCCACGGCACGTCGCCCTGGGTAAAGGCGCCGTCAGCTTCCCAGGCCAGCACGTCTTTATCATTGACGGCATGGTAACGACTATAGTGCAGTTGGTATTCATCAAACCGCGTATCGCTACCGACGTCCGGTGCGAAGTGGGTATAGCGAAGGGTGGCATACTGCCCTTTGCGTGGGTTAGGTATAAAATCACGATCATCCCAGCTAATCTCAACGCTACCGCCGTTACTCAGTGAAGAACAGCCCTGCGCGGTACTTTGAATTTTGGGCGGATCGGTCTCATCAATTTGCGCGGCGTGCTGTACATCCAGCGTCCAGCCAACGCCAAGATAGATATTGTTAACAAGCCGACGATACAGCATGGGTTGCAGATCCAGCACCTGCGCAGTATAGGCCTGCTTATGGCTGTCTTTATCACCAGCGGCAAAACCCTGTCCCCAATAGTAAGTGGGCGTGTCGCTCAATGCGCCAGTGAGGAAGAAACGCCAGCGATCTTGCGCGAAAAAAGCGTAATTTTGCAGGCTTACGCCAAAAGCGCCTGTGGAGCTGAAATAGCTGCTCAGCGACAGCGTGGATACCTGGCTAACCTTATCGGCAGGATCGGGGCGATACATACCGACGATGGCGGTGCCGATGCCCAGCCCCAGTTCAGGGGTATAAAATGGCCCGGGCATTACTCCCCAGTTGACGCCTTTGGCGGCATCGTAAGTATCGCTATCCCCCATTTGTTGTAGCCAGCCGTCCACCTGGCTGCGGCTGGGCAGCGCCGCCTGCGCCACGCCGGACAGCACACCGACGACGCAAAGCAACAGTCGGTAATGGCAGCGATTCAAAAGCGGTACTCACCGGCCACAAAGAAGCTATTGCGCTCGGCAAAGCCAAACTCGGTGGTAACGTTGAAATGGCGGGTTATTTCATACTGAGCGCCCAGCAGCATGTTCCACGGTGATTGTAGATGCTGTTTGACGTCAAAGCGGCCGTTATTGTTATAGTTAGCCATACTCACCAGCCTTTGTAGCGTCGCTGACGGCATGGTCAGGTCGTCGAGGCTGCCTTTAAACTCCTGCTGCACATCCTGATACATGCTGCCGACCCAGACGTTTAGCTTGCCCGACGGCAGATGCATCTTATCTATACCCGGGGTGGTAAAACGGTAACCAACGCGAGGTGAGACGGTAAAGGCGTCGATGCTGCCATCAAGAATATCGAACTGTGTCTGGGTGTAGTTAGCATCAACAGCGGTAAACCAGTTACCTACGCCGCCGACCAGCGTGGTGCCGATGCCATAGGTAGTGCCTTTAAAGTCGAGTTTAAATTTGAGGTTTTGCAGATCGGCGGGATGAAAAACGTGGCCATTTTTCGTCATCAACCCAACACCAATTTGCGAAACGGAATGACCATCGGTATAGCCCACCAGGCCGTACACATTCATAAATGGCAGCAGCCAGGCATCCAGCTTGACCGTTTCGGTCTTGCTCTTTTCACGGGTATGACCGACGTTAATTTTAAATACGTTATCTAATGGAATTCCCCCGTTGGGACCTAAAGCCAGGCCATTAAAGTTGATGCTATCAACGTTAATATTCTGCCCAATATTCATGTAGTTAATATTGAGGCCAAATGGCTCGGGAAGCTCATAGCCACGCTTTCGGGCTTCATCACCCAGAAAAGGCAACACTGATGTACTGGCAGGCTTTGCCACCGGCGTTGTCGCGACTGGCGGTGTGGCAGCAGATGGGACGTCATCCTGATAGCTATAAACAAGCGACAGGTTCGCCGGGGGGCTGGTAGCCGCCCAGGTAGAAAAAGCCATAGCGGGCAGCGCCAACAGCAAAAGGGAGCGTTTTTTCATAATGATGAAGCGTTTATTCTGGCGAGAAGCGCCGCCGGATCGAAAGGAGGAAGGAGAATATAGTAATCGTCGCCTGGTGGGCGGGATTTCTGTGCGAATTAATCTTTTGAAATAAAAAACTATTTTCTACAACGTCTTTGTTGCAACACATTAGCTTAATGAGTGGAACTATCGGCCCGACGGCGATCGGGCCGGAGTGAATCAGGACAGAACATGTTGTTCAATCGCCCAGGCAACACCATCTTCAAGGTTCGATTTAGTCACAAAGTTAGCCACCTCTTTGACCGACGGAATGGCGTTGTCCATTGCCACGCCCATGCCGGCGTATTCGATCATCGCAATGTCGTTTTCTTGATCGCCAATCGCCATCACCTCCTCTGGCTTAATACCCAGCGCCTCGGCCAGTGATTTTACGCCGGTGCCTTTATTAACCCGTTTATCGAGGATTTCAAGGAAGTACGGCGCGCTTTTCAGCACGGTATACTTTTCCTTCACCTCTGCCGGTATACGCGCAATCGCCCGGTCGAGAACGGCAGGCTCATCGATCATCATAACTTTCAGGAACTGGGTGTTCGGGTCCATCTTCTCCGCTTCACAAAATACCAGCGGAATGGTCGCCACATACGACTCATGCACCGTGTAGTAGCTGATATCGCGGTTAGCGGTATAAAGCGTATTTCGGTCTAATGCGTGGAAGTGAGAACCCACCTCACGGGACAGTTTTTCCAGGTAACGGTAGTCATCATAGCTGAGCGCTGTTTGCGCAACCGTACTGCCGTCCCCTGCTTTCTGCACCAGCGCCCCGTTATAGGTGATGCAATAATCACCGGGCTGTTCCATGTGAAGTTCTTTCAGGTAACTGTGCACACCCGCATACGGACGGCCTGTGGTCAGCACCACATTTACCCCTTTTTCACGCGCAGCGGCAATCGCGTTTTTAACCGCCGGAGAAATGGTGTGATCGGGCAGCAGAAGGGTGCCATCCATGTCGATAGCAATGAGTTTAATAGCCATGAAATCCCCGCATTAAATGAGTCCTGACTCATGCTAACGCGATTCCGCTCAAAAAACAGCAAAGAATCCGAGAGAAAGGGGGATAAGATTCACAAACGGGATTCCCCTTTTCAGGCCGTATTCTCCCCTCCTGATGTATTAGATAACCTCATTAATCAAACAGAAAATACCGTTTTTCTAAAAGAATGTGTATTGCTACTTTGGACATAATCACTTAGAGCCTAATGGGATTGGTTCTTAATCAGTAAAAATCAACAAAAACTTATATTTTAAAATAACCTTATCCGATGAGAAGGAGATCGCTAATGTCGATGGCCCTTACCGCCCCCCCAACCAGGAAAAGATTTTTAATCGTTGCCTGTCTGTTTATTGGAATATTTATTGCTTATCTCGATCGCGTTAATGTTTCGGTATTAGCCGCGAATGAACCCTTCTTAGCCTATATGGGTATTGAAGGTATGCCATTGCAAATCGGCATGATGATGACCGTCTTTCTGGCCGCTTATGGTATCGCAAACGTTGTATTATCACCGCTTGGCGATTATCTCGGCCCCAGAAAAGCAATGATGCTTTGTATTCTGATCTGGACTATCGCTTTAATGGTTGGCGGCGTAGCAACATCATTCGCTCTAATTATTATTTGCCGTATATTACTGGGCATCGGAGAGGGATTTTATTATCCACTGCAAAGCGTATTTATTAAAAACTGGTTCCCGAAGCAGGAGCGCGGCAGAGCAAACGCGGCGTGGATCGTCGGCCAGTCGGTGGCACCCGCCATTGCGATGCCTTTTTTCACCTGGTGGATAGGCACCCACGGCTGGCGTTCCAACTTCTTTTTATGCGCCGCTCTCGGGTTAATCCCACTCTGGCTACTCTGGCGATATGTTGCTGATAAACCAGAACAACATAAAAGTATCAGCGAACAGGAACTGGCTTATATCAAAGCCGGACAGGAAACGGAAAGCGCAGGCAACAGCGAAAGTTTTATGTTGCGGGTCAAACCGGTGATCACCAACTATTGCTACTGGTTGCTGGTGCTGTGGTACCTGTGCCTGCAATGCCTGTACTGGGGGATGATTACCTGGCTGCCGACCTATCTTAAATCAGCCAGAGGATTTAGCTGGGCGGAAATGGGCTGGCTGGCGTCGCTTCCCTTTGTCCTGTCAATATTTTCTAAAGCCGCTGCGGGGATCTTCGTCGATAAAATAGGACGCAGCGCCCCCATATTAATGGTATTAATGTTTTTCGCTGGCGTCAGTATCTATTTCGGTACCATAACCGAACATAAATATATGTCAGCGGTACTCCTCTCCTTTGCTGTTGCTTTCTGTACGATGGGTACGCCCGTTGCCTGGACGTTATTACAGGGAATGATACCCGGAAAATCTATTTCCGCCGCCAGCGGCGTAATGAACGGCGTCGCCAATGGACTCTCTTCATTATCTCCCGTATTTATCGGCTTATTTATTTCTATCACTGGAACTTATACCGGCGGCTTACTATGCCTGGTTTTTATCAGCGCTATCGCCGTGGTATCGGCATTAATCTTAACGATTAAAAAATATTAATTACGAGGAGTAAATGATGAAAATTACCAGCGTTGATATTATTGATGTGGCGAACGATTTTGCGTCCGCCACCAGCAAATGGCGTCCGGTGGTGGTAAAAATTAATACCGACGAAGGCATTTCCGGTTTTGGCGAAGTCGGGCTGGCTTACGGCGTCGGCGCCTCTGCGGGCATCGGCATGGCAAAAGATTTAGCCGCCATTATCATCGGCATGGACCCGATGAATAACGAAGCTATCTGGGAAAAGATGCTCAAAAAAACCTTCTGGGGGCAGGGCGGCGGCGGCATCTTTTCCGCTGCGATGAGCGGTATTGATATCGCGCTGTGGGATATCAAAGGTAAAGCGTGGGGCGTACCGCTGTATAAGATGCTCGGTGGTAAAAGCCGCGAGAAAATCAGAACCTATGCCAGCCAGCTACAGTTTGGCTGGGGGGACGGCAGCGATAAAGATATGCTGACCGAGCCGGAACAGTATGCGCAGGCGGCACTGACCGCCGTCAGCGAAGGCTATGACGCGATAAAAGTGGATACCGTCGCAATGGATCGCCACGGCAACTGGAACCAGCAAAACCTCAACGGGCCGCTCACCGACAAAATCCTGCGCCTGGGCTACGACCGTATGGCCGCCATTCGTGATGCGGTCGGCCCGGACGTGGATATCATCGCCGAAATGCATGCCTTTACGGATACTACATCGGCAATTCAGTTTGGCCGCATGATAGAAGAACTGGGTATTTTCTACTACGAAGAGCCGGTCATGCCGTTAAACCCCGGACAAATGAAACAAGTGGCTGATAAAGTTAATATTCCGCTGGCGGCTGGCGAACGTATTTACTGGCGCTGGGGATACCGTCCTTTCCTGGAAAACGGCAGCCTGAGCGTGATCCAGCCTGATATCTGCACCTGCGGCGGCATCACCGAAGTGAAGAAAATCTGCGATATGGCGCACGTTTACGACAAAACGGTGCAAATCCACGTTTGCGGCGGGCCGATTTCCACGGCGGTGGCGCTGCATATGGAAACCGCAATCCCCAACTTCGTCATCCACGAACTGCACCGGTATGCGCTGCTGGAACCGAATACACAGACCTGTAAATACAACTATCTACCCAAGAACGGCATGTACGAAGTCCCGGAGCTTCCTGGTATCGGCCAGGAGCTGACCGAGGAAACCATGAAAAAATCACCAACCATCACCGTAAAATAAGCCAACTGTCTGCCTGCGCCGCAGGCAGACACCCTGTATTTGCGAGTCGTATCAACGCGACCTTATCCAGCCTGAGATAAAATCCTCTCAGTAAAGGGGTAACACAGGTGGCAAATGAATTTAACTATCCGGCAATTTCGCGCGTTTCTGGCCGTCGCGGATTTGCGTAGTTTTACCGCCGCCAGCAAATATCTGTGCATCACGCAGGGCGCCGTTAGCGGTTTAATCAACGAAATGGAAAGCCAGATGGAGGTTTCCCTTTTCGACCGCACTTCGCGCGTGGTGAAGCTATCGCCCGACGGCGAAAAGTTTTTACCCGCCGCCATGCGGGTTGTTGAAGAGTTTCAACGGGCCGAAAATTATGCCCGCGACCTGAAAGAGATCAAAAAATCCCTGGTTCGGGTTGTTGGCGCGCCGCTGATCGCCTGTGCTTTTCTGCCGCAAATCATCCATGCCTTTAAGCGGCAGCATCCGCATACCCACGTACAGCTTATTGATAAGCCCATGTCGCAATTACAAAAAAGCATTATGTTGGGAGAAGCGGATTTCGGTATCGGCCCGGAGCGGCCGCTGGAACCGGAAATCGACAAACAAACGCTGTTCACAACGGAAATCGCCCTGTACTGCCATCCGGACTATCGGCTGCATAAAAAAACGGTTCGCTGGGAAGAGATTCAGAGTGAAGAGCTGATCGCCGTTGGCAACGAATCCGTTCCGATGATCTCCGCGACCGCTGGCGTGCGCATTAAGCCCAAAATGACGGTGGAACATATGGCGACCGCCATGTCGCTGGCGGCGCAGTGTGAAGGCGTGGTGATCGCCGGAACCTTTTCCCGCCATTACGCCAAAAGCTACCAATTAGCGACCTGTTCGCTCACGCCTCCGCTGCGGCGCAATATGAACCTTTATTTCCATGCGTGGCGCGCACAAACGCCCGCCACGCAGCGCTTTAGAGATTTTTTATTCAGCTATGTCGATGAACATCATGATGCCCCGGCCAACCAGCGGTAGGCCGGGGATTAAGGCAGGTTAAATATCGATATTCGCTGCTTTCAGGGCGTTCTCTTCAATAAAGGCACGACGCGGCTCAACGGCATCACCCATCAGCGTGGTGAACAGCTGGTCGGCAGCAATCGCATCTTTGACGGTCACGCGCAGCATACGGCGGCTTTCCGGGTCCATGGTGGTTTCCCACAGCTGATCCGGGTTCATTTCACCCAGACCTTTATAACGCTGGATAGCCAGACCGCGACGTGATTCTTTCACCAGCCACTCCAGCGCCTGCTCGAAGCTGGTTACCGGCTGGCGACGCTCGCCGCGTTCGATAAACGCATCCTCTTCAATCAGACCGCGCAGCTTCTCGCCCAGCGTGCAGATACGACGATATTCCGCGCCGGTCACAAACTCGTGATCCAACGGATAATCGGTATCCACACCATGCGTACGCACGCGAACGATCGGCTCGAACAGATTCTGTTCCGTATTAGTATGAACATCGAACTTCCACTGACTGCCGTGCTGCTCTTTCTCATTCAGCTCGGTAATCAGCGCATTCACCCAGCGCGTTACAGTCTGCTCATCAGAAAGATCGGCTTCGGTCAGAGTTGGCTGATACACCAGCTCTTTGAGCAGCGCTTTCGGGAAGCGACGCTCCATACGACCAATCATTTTCTGCGTGGCGTTATATTCAGAGACCAGTTTTTCTAACGCTTCGCCGGATAGCGCCGGCGCATGAGCGTTCGCGTGCAGAGTCGCACCGTCAAGCGCGATGGAAATCTGGTACTGATCCATCGCTTCGTCGTCTTTAATGTACTGTTCCTGCTTGCCTTTCTTGACTTTGTACAGCGGCGGCTGCGCAATGTAGACGTGGCCGCGCTCGACGATTTCCGGCATCTGACGATAGAAGAAGGTCAACAGCAGCGTACGGATGTGCGAGCCGTCGACGTCCGCATCGGTCATGATGATGATGCTGTGGTAACGCAGTTTGTCCGGGTTGTACTCGTCGCGACCGATACCGCAGCCCAGTGCGGTGATCAGAGTCGCCACTTCCTGAGAGGAGAGCATCTTGTCGAAGCGCGCTTTCTCGACGTTGAGGATTTTACCCTTCAGCGGCAGAATCGCCTGGTTCTTGCGGTTACGCCCCTGCTTCGCAGAGCCGCCCGCGGAGTCCCCTTCCACCAGGTACAGTTCGGACAGCGCCGGGTCGCGTTCCTGGCAGTCAGCCAGTTTGCCCGGCAGGCCCGCTAAGTCCAGCGCGCCTTTACGACGGGTCATTTCACGGGCGCGACGCGCCGCTTCACGCGCACGCGCGGCGTCGATAATTTTGCCGACGACAATTTTCGCGTCAGATGGGTTTTCCAGCAGGTATTCGCTCAGCAGTTCGTTCATCTGCTGTTCTACCGCCGATTTCACCTCGGAAGAGACCAGCTTATCTTTGGTCTGCGAGGAGAATTTCGGGTCCGGCACCTTCACGGAAACCACCGCAATCAGACCTTCACGGGCATCGTCGCCGGTGGCGCTGACTTTGGCTTTTTTGCTGTAGCCTTCTTTGTCCATGTAGGCGTTCAGCGTGCGGGTCATCGCCGCACGGAAGCCTGCCAGGTGAGTACCGCCGTCGCGCTGCGGAATGTTGTTGGTAAAGCAGTAGATGTTTTCCTGGAAACCATCGTTCCACTGCAGCGCTACTTCCACGCCGATACCGTCTTTTTCGGTGGAGAAGTAGAAGATATTCGGGTGGATCGGCGTTTTATTCTTGTTGAGATATTCAACAAACGCCTTGATGCCGCCTTCGTAGTGGAAATGATCTTCTTTGCCATCGCGCTTGTCGCGCAGGCGGATGGAGACGCCTGAGTTCAGGAATGACAGTTCACGCAGGCGTTTCGCCAGGATCTCATATTCAAATTCAGTGACGTTGGTGAAGGTTTCGTGGCTCGGCCAGAAACGTACCATCGTACCGGTTTTATCGGTATCGCCAGTGACGGCCAGGGGTGCCTGCGGCACGCCGTGCTCGTAGATCTGACGGTGAATTTTGCCATCTCGCTGGATAACCAGTTCCAGTTTTTGCGACAGAGCGTTGACTACCGAGACGCCCACGCCGTGCAGACCACCGGAGACTTTATAGGAGTTATCGTCAAATTTACCGCCCGCGTGCAGAACGGTCATGATCACTTCCGCCGCCGAGACGCCTTCTTCCGGGTGAATCCCGGTCGGAATGCCACGGCCATCATCCGTTACGGACACGGAGTTATCGGCGTGAATAGTCACGACGATATCTTTACAGTGACCTGCGAGCGCTTCGTCGATAGCGTTATCTACCACCTCGAATACCATGTGGTGCAGACCGGTGCCGTCATCCGTGTCGCCGATATACATACCCGGGCGCTTACGCACCGCATCCAGCCCTTTCAGGACTTTGATACTGGAGGAGTCATAAGAATTCGACATCAACGTTTCTCGCTCATTTAATCTTGGGTTAATCCGTTATTTTACCCTTTTCCACGGTAAACATCTTCGAATTTTCATCCGACATGTCTATAACGTGTTCAGCGCTAATTGCGCTGACAAAGACCTGCGATTGCGTGGCTTTTAAGCGGCTGGCCAGCAGTCCGCGACGCGCATCGTCAAGTTCAGAGGCAAAATCATCTATCAGGTACAGGCAGCGCCGCCCGCTTTCGCGGGTGAGGAACTCGCCCTGCGCCAGACGTAAGGCGCACATCAATAACTTTAGCTGCCCGCGCGACAGGGTATCTTCCACCGGCGCGCCGTCAGCGCGAATGCGAAAGTCCGCTTTATGCGGCCCGTGCGCGGTGTAGGTCAACATACGGTCACGCTCAAAGCTTCGCTCCAGCACGTCCGCATAGTCTGTCTCTTTCTCCCAGCCGCGCTGGAAAGAGAACGTCAGGGAAAATTCAGGTAAAAACTGCTGACAGGTATCCGCCATGTCCTGTGCGATAGCGCTACTGTACTCCGCCCGCCAGGTACTAATTTGTTCCGCCAGCGGAATCAGCTCTTTATCCCACGGGCGCAATTGCTCATAACGACTCACCTGGCGCAGCGCGGCATTACGCTGTTTCAGCAATCGTTTCAGGTTGCTCCAGGCGGTGAAGAATCCGGCTTCGTTGTGAAAGCATCCCCAGTCAAGGAACGCTCTTCTGTATTTGGGGCCGCCGTTGAGTAAAGTAAACCCCTCCGGCGTAATCAACTGCATCGGCATTAAATGCGCCAGCTCCGCGATCTTGTGACCGTCGGTACCATCGATACGGACTTTGCTGTCGCCCTGCTTATCTTTGGTTAAGCCAATCGACGTCTCACGCTCTTCGCCCTGTAATCGCCCGTGGAGAACAAACGCTTCCTGCTCATGACGAATCACGCGGCCAGGCTGCAAACTGCGAAACGCCCGACCGTGGCCAAGCGTATAGATAGCTTCCAGCACGCTGGTTTTGCCGCTGCCGTTGGCGCCAACCAGGAAGTTAAAGCCGGGGGATAAAGCGAGATCCGCATTTTCTATGTTGCGGAAGTCTTTGATTAGCAGTCTGGATAGCGACATATCAACTCATAACCAGGGCGTTATCGGCGCAGTTAGTCTGGCTACGGCCAGCGCACAGCAACCGGAGCGTACTGGAGTACGTGAGGATTGCTCGCTGCGCTCGCCCTTCGGGCCGTCCATAAGACGTCCAAAATACTTCGTATTTTGTGCGAGCACTGCCCGGAGCCAGAATAACAAGTAAGATAGCCCGATATTCTTTACAAGCGCATTGGCATAACAACATAGGCAGCCGACTGTGACGCCGCATCCTCAATCTGTACGCTGGATACGGAATCCGTCAGCATAATGCGCACGGTTTCGCACTTCAGCGCATTGAGCACGTCCAGCACATAACTGACGTTAAAGCCGATTTCCATCTCCGTCCCGCCGTAGCTCACGTCCAGAATCTCTTCCGCTTCTTCCTGCTCCGGGTTATTGGCGGTGATTTTGAGCTGATTCTCACTGACGTACAGACGCACGCCGCGGAATTTCTCATTCGAGAGGATTGCCGCGCGGGCAAACGCCTGCTTGAGGATATCGCAGCCCGCTTCCAGATGCTTATCCGGATTCTTTGGCAGAACGCGACGGTAGTCCGGGAAGCGACCATCCACCAGCTTCGAGGTAAAGATAAAGTCGCCGACGTGCGCGCGGATATTATTACTGCCGATCTGCACGCGCAGCGGGTTTTCGCCACCGTCAAGCATACGCATCAGTTCAATCACGCCTTTACGCGGCACAATCACCGAGTGGCTGGGTAAAGACGCCTCCAGCGGCATTGAGCACACCGCCAGACGGTGGCCGTCGGTCGCAACAGTGCGCAGTTCGCTGCCTTCCGTTTCAAACAGCATACCGTTTAAGTAGTAGCGCACATCCTGATGGGCCATCGAAAACTGGGTCGCTTCAATCAGGCGCTTCATCGTGGCCTGCGGCAGCGTAAATTCAACTTCGCTTTGCCAGTCGTCAAGATTCGGGAAATCGGCGGCAGGCAGCGTAGACAGCGAGAAGCGGCTACGGCCAGAACGCACCAGCATCCGATCGCCTTCCAACTGAACGGCAATCTCCGCGCCCTCCGGCAGGCCGCGGCAGATATCAAAGAATTTCCGCGCCGGCACGGTAGTAGCACCCGGCTCATGCGGCTGAGAAAGCGTAACGCGCGCGACCATCTCCATTTCAAGATCGGTGCCGGTCAGAGAAAGCGTACCGTCCGCTACCTGGAGGAGCAGGTTACCGAGAATCGGCAGCGTAGGACGACCGCCCAGCGGGCCGCTGACCTGCTGAAGCGGTTTTAATAAATGTTCACGTTCAACGGTAAATTTCATAGGATCACGACGATAGTGTTCTGATTAAATTCGAAAAATCTTCTTTGATATCGTGGCTTTCTTCACGCAGTTGCTCAATTTTACGACAGGCATGAAGTACGGTAGTGTGGTCGCGCCCGCCAAACGCATCGCCGATTTCCGGCAGACTGTGGTTGGTGAGCTCTTTTGCCAGCGCCATAGCCATCTGGCGCGGACGTGCTACCGAGCGAGATCGACGCTTAGAAAGCAGATCCGCAATTTTGATTTTGTAATACTCCGCCACCGTCTTCTGAATATTGTCGATGGTGACCAGTTTTTCCTGCAACGCCAGTAAATCGCGCAGCGCTTCGCGCACAAAGTCGATAGTAATCGCCCGGCCGGTAAAGTTGGCATTGGCGATCACCCGGTTCAGCGCGCCTTCCAGCTCACGCACGTTAGAGCGTAGACGCTTGGCGATAAAGAACGCGACCTCGCCTGGCAGACGAATATCATTTTCGTCCGCTTTTTTCATCAGGATCGCCACGCGGGTTTCCAGTTCTGGCGGTTCGATCGCCACTGTTAGCCCCCAACCAAAGCGGGACTTGAGACGATCCTCAACGCCGTTGATCTCTTTCGGATAGCGATCCGACGTCAAAATGATCTGCTGATTGCCTTCCAGCAGAGCGTTAAAGGTATGGAAAAACTCTTCCTGGGATCGTTCTTTATTGGCGAAGAATTGAATATCGTCGATCAGCAATGCGTCAACGGAGCGGTAGTAGCGTTTAAACTCTTCGATGGCGTTATTTTGCAGGGCTTTTACCATGTCCTGCACAAAGCGCTCGGAGTGCATATACACGACTTTCGCGTTGGGTTTGCGCGCCATAATGCCGTTACCCACCGCGTGCAGCAGGTGAGTTTTACCCAGACCGGTGCCGCCATAGAGGAATAACGGGTTATAGGCGCCGCCAGGATTATCCGCCACCTGACGTGCCGCCGCGCGCGCCAGTTGGTTGGATTTACCTTCGACGAAGTTATCAAATGTATGTTTAACATTGACGTTGGAGCGGTAGGTCGGCTCCGCCGGCGCTGGTACGTTATCCCAGCCCGAACGGGCCGCAGGCGCTACGCGCTGCGGCTGCGCCGTTGTTGTCTGCGCAGGCGCGACAACGTTATGCACAGGCGTTTTTAGCGTTTGCGTAACGGGCTTTGTTCCCACTTCAAAACGCAGTTGTGGGGCATCCGCGCCGCAGAATGTGTTGAGTAATCCATTGATATTGTTGAGGTACTTATCTCTTACCCAATCGAGCACAAAACGGTTTGGCGCATACAAAGCCAGCGTGTTATCGCTCAGTTCCGCCTGCAACGGGCGTATCCACATACTGAATTCTGTGGCTGGTAACTCATCCTGCAATCGGGCAAGACACTGCTGCCAAAGCGAAAGTGACACGGCGGACTCCACTCGAACAAAAGTCGATAAATGACAAAGGCTGATACATTAATGATTGTTGGCGCACGTCGATAAGACCCTGCATGAAGGGTGACGCACGAACCGCTGTCTGCGGTTTTCACGGATCTTTCAAACGATCGCGACTTCACGCAGTCTGAAAGATTTCGTGTTCATGCCTGACCAGGATCGTTTGAAACGATCAGGACCGCGGATCATAGCCTAAACTGAGCAAGAGATCTTCTGTTTCTCACAGATTCTTCCCGATTTATCCACAGGACTTTCCAGGAAAGGATAAGTGTAATCGATCCTGGGGAACTCCTGTACGCTTTCGCGCGCATATTGAAAAAATTAATAGGTAAAGGTGAGCAGACGCCTAAAAGATCGCATAAAGATCCAGGGCGATCCTTGCGCTTTACCTGGCAGTCCGTATAATTCTCCACCCGTCGCGCAATGCCCGTCATATGGCGTCAACGCTGCTTATTTTCCGCACAAAAAGGCGTGGAAAATCGCGGGAAAATAAGGAAAGAGAATTGACTCCGGAGTGTACAATTATTACAATCCGGCCTCTTTAATCACCCACACTGTGGCGTAAGTCGTTCAAAGTTTGTTCGGGTATACGCAAAAGTCAGTGAATTTATTCAAGTTTAGGTAGAAATCGCCATGAAACGCACTTTTCAACCGTCTGTACTGAAGCGCAACCGTTCTCACGGCTTCCGTGCTCGTATGGCTACTAAAAATGGTCGTCAGGTTCTGGCACGTCGTCGTGCTAAAGGCCGCGCTCGTCTGACCGTTTCCAAGTAATAAAGCTAACCCCTGAGTGGTTAAGCTCGCATTTCCCAGGGAGTTACGTTTGTTAACTCCCGCTCATTTCACATTCGTCTTCCAGCAACCTCAACGGGCTGGCACGCCGCAAATCACCATCCTCGGCCGCCTGAATTCGCTGGGGCATCCCCGTATCGGTCTTACCGTCGCCAAGAAAAATGTTCGACGTGCGCATGAACGCAACCGGATTAAACGTCTGACGCGTGAAAGCTTCCGTCTGCGCCAGCATGAACTTCCTGCAATGGATTTCGTGGTGGTGGCGAAAAAAGGGGTTGCCGACCTCGATAACCGTGCTCTCTCGGAAGCGTTGGAAAAATTATGGCGCCGCCACTGTCGCCTGGCTCGCGGGTCCTGATAGCCCTTATTCGGGTCTATCAACGCCTGATCAGTCCGCTGCTTGGGCCGCATTGTCGTTTCACGCCAACGTGCTCAAGCTACGGAATTGAGGCATTGCGCAGGTTTGGAGTGATAAAAGGCAGTTGGTTGACGGTGAAACGCGTATTAAAATGCCACCCTTTACACCCTGGTGGTGACGATCCCGTCCCGCCCGGACCATTTGATACCAGAGAACACTAACGATGGATTCGCAACGCAATCTTTTAGTCATCGCTTTGCTGTTCGTGTCTTTCATGATCTGGCAAGCCTGGGAGCAGGATAAAAATCCGCAACCTCAGACTCAACAGACCACGCAGACAACGACCACCGCAGCGGGTAGCGCCGCCGACCAGGGCGTACCAGCCAGTGGCCAGGGGAAAATGATTACGGTGAAAACCGATGTGCTTGATTTGACTATCAACACCCGTGGTGGTGATGTCGAGCAGGCCTTGCTCCCGGCTTACCCGAAAGAACTGGGTTCCAACGAACCGTTCCAGCTGCTGGAAACCACCCCGCAGTTTATCTATCAGGCGCAAAGCGGCCTGACAGGCCGCGACGGCCCGGATAACCCGGCGAACGGCCCGCGTCCGCTGTACAACGTCGAGAAAGAGGCGTTTGTACTGGCCGACGGTCAGAACGAACTGCAGGTTCCGATGACTTATACTGACGCCGCAGGCAACACGTTTACCAAAACGTTTGTCTTTAAGCGTGGAGATTATGCGGTTAACGTGAACTATAGCGTGCAGAACACCGGCGAAAAACCGCTGGAAGTCTCCACCTTTGGTCAGTTAAAACAATCCGTCAACCTGCCTCCTCATCGCGACACCGGCAGCAGCAACTTTGCGCTGCATACGTTCCGCGGCGCAGCGTACTCCACGCCGGATGAGAAGTATGAGAAATACAAATTCGACACTATTGCCGATAACGAAAACCTCAACGTCAGCTCCAAAGGCGGTTGGGTGGCAATGTTGCAACAGTATTTCGCCACCGCATGGATTCCGCGTAACGACGGCACCAACAATTTCTACACCGCCAATCTGGGGAACGGCATTGTCGCTATCGGCTATAAAGCGCAGCCGGTACTGGTACAGCCAGGCCAGACTGGCGCGATGACCAGCACCCTGTGGGTCGGCCCGGAAATTCAGGATAAAATGGCGGCTGTTGCACCGCACCTGGATTTGACCGTGGACTACGGCTGGTTGTGGTTCATCTCTCAGCCACTGTTCAAGTTGCTGAAGTGGATCCACAGCTTTGTGGGCAACTGGGGCTTCTCCATTATCATCATTACCTTTATCGTTCGCGGTATCATGTACCCGCTGACCAAAGCGCAGTACACATCAATGGCGAAGATGCGTATGCTGCAGCCGAAAATTCAGGCGATGCGCGAACGTCTTGGCGATGATAAACAGCGCCAAAGCCAGGAGATGATGGCCCTGTACAAAGCGGAGAAGGTTAACCCACTGGGCGGCTGCTTCCCGCTGATCATCCAGATGCCTATCTTCCTGGCGTTGTACTACATGCTGATGGGTTCCATTGAACTGCGTCATGCGCCGTTCGCGCTGTGGATTCATGACCTGTCCGCACAGGACCCGTACTACATTCTGCCGATCCTGATGGGCGTAACGATGTTCTTCATTCAGAAGATGTCGCCGACCACCGTGACCGACCCGATGCAGCAGAAGATCATGACCTTTATGCCGGTCATCTTTACGGTGTTCTTCCTGTGGTTCCCGTCAGGTCTGGTGCTGTACTATATCGTCAGCAACCTGGTCACCATCATTCAGCAGCAGCTGATTTACCGTGGTCTGGAGAAGCGTGGCCTGCATAGCCGCGAGAAGAAAAAATCCTGATTCGGTGTAGGCCGGATAAGGCGAAGCCGCCATCCGGCAAGGCGCGCCGGTCAGCCTGATGGCGCTAACGCTTATCAGGCCTACAATCAAAAGGCGGTCATATGACCGCCTTTTTTTATTGCAACAAAGTTGAGACTAACCATGAGCCATAACGACACTATCGTCGCCCAGGCAACCCCACCGGGACGCGGTGGCGTGGGTATCCTGCGTATCTCTGGTCTGAAGGCGCGAGACGTTGCGCAAGAGGTGCTGGGCAAGCTGCCGAAGCCGCGCTATGCCGACTACCTGCCGTTTAAAGACGTTGACGGCAGCGCGCTGGATCAGGGTATTGCGCTGTGGTTCCCCGGCCCGAACTCCTTCACCGGTGAAGATGTGCTGGAGCTACAAGGGCACGGCGGTCCGGTGATCCTGGACCTGCTGTTAAAACGTATCCTGACGCTTCCAGGCGTGCGCATTGCCCGACCGGGCGAGTTCTCCGAGCGAGCGTTCCTCAACGATAAGCTCGATTTAGCCCAGGCGGAAGCCATTGCCGACCTGATCGATGCCAGTTCCGAACAGGCGGCGCGTTCGGCGCTAAACTCGTTACAGGGGGCATTTTCCGCCCGCGTTAACCACCTTGTGGAAGCACTTACTCACCTGCGAATCTACGTCGAAGCGGCTATTGATTTTCCGGATGAGGAGATCGACTTTCTCTCTGACGGCAAAATCGAAGCGCAGCTCAATGGCGTCATCGCCGATCTTGACGCCGTGCGCACCGAAGCGCGCCAGGGCAGCCTGCTGCGCGAAGGGATGAAGGTAGTGATTGCCGGACGCCCGAATGCCGGGAAATCCAGCCTGCTGAATGCGCTGGCAGGCCGTGAAGCGGCCATTGTCACCGATATCGCCGGTACCACGCGCGACGTGTTGCGCGAGCATATTCACATCGACGGGATGCCGCTGCATATCATCGATACCGCCGGACTGCGCGACGCCAGCGACGAAGTTGAGCGTATCGGCATCGAACGCGCCTGGCAGGAGATTGAACAGGCCGATCGCGTGCTGTTTATGGTGGATGGCACCACGACGGACGCCGTGGACCCTGCCGACATCTGGCCGGACTTTATCGCCCGTCTGCCCAAAAATCTACCGATTACCGTGGTACGTAACAAGGCGGATATCACCGGCGAAACGCTGGGTATTAGTGAAGTAAATGGTCACTCACTGGTTCGCCTCTCGGCGCGTACCGGCGAAGGCGTCGACGTGCTGCGTAACCACCTCAAGCAGAGCATGGGTTTTGATACCAATATGGAAGGCGGCTTCCTGGCCCGCCGCCGTCACCTGCAGGCGCTGGCGGAAGCCGCTGAACATCTTGAGCAGGGCAAAGCACAGCTATTAGGCGCGTGGGCGGGGGAACTGCTGGCGGAAGAGTTGCGCCTGGCGCAGCAAAGCTTAAGCGAGATTACCGGCGAGTTTACCTCCGACGACCTGCTGGGACGGATTTTCTCCAGCTTCTGTATCGGCAAATAACGTTATGTTGCCCGGTGGCGCGATGCTTACCGGGCCTACAAACCCCGTAAGCCGGATAAGGCGTTTATGTTGCCATCCGACAGCAATGATTTCCCATGCGGAAATCACTGTTGTCCAAATGGCAACTCGTCTCGCGCAACGTCGCCCCGTATTCTTAGCGCCACACTTTTCGTGAGGCCGCTATGAAACGTTTTCTACTGTGTAGTTTTGCCCTGGTTTTACTCTATCCTGCCGGTATTGATATGTATCTGGTCGGTTTACCGCGTATAGCCGCCGATCTGAACGCCAGCGAGGCGCAGTTGCATATCGCCTTCTCCGTTTACCTGGCCGGAATGGCGACGGCCATGCTGTTTGCCGGGAAGATAGCCGACCAGTCAGGCCGCAAGCCGGTCGCGATCGTCGGCGCGCTCGTCTTTATGATAGCCTCACTGCTTTGTTCACGGGCGTCGGAAGGCTCGCTATTTCTGAGTGGGCGTTTTCTTCAGGGGGTAGGAGCAGGCGGCTGCTATGTGGTGGCGTTCGCCATTCTGCGCGACACGCTCGACGAGCATCGTCGGGCGAAAGTGCTGTCATTATTGAATGGGATTACCTGTATTGTGCCGGTACTCGCCCCGGTGATGGGGCATTTGATTATGCTTCGTTTCCCCTGGCAAAGTCTGTTCTATACGATGTCCGCGATGGGCATTATTGTGGGCCTGTTATCACTGTTTATCCTGCGCGAGACGCGCCCGGCAAGGCTGGCTCCACGCGATTTATCACGATCGTCGCCCGCCGCCGAGTCGCTGGTTAACCGTTTTTTCGTCAGTCGACTGGCGATCACCACCCTTAGCGTGTCGGTGATCCTGACCTTCGTCAATGCCTCTCCAGTGCTGCTGATGGAGGTGATGGGATTTAGCCGTGGCGACTATGCCATTACCATGGCGCTCACCGCAGGCGTCAGCATGGTCGTCTCTTTTTCTACCCCTTTTGCGCTTGGGTTATTTAAGCCGCGAACCTTAATGCTCGTCTCACAGGGGCTGTTTTTGACGGCTGGCGTGACGTTAAGCCTTGCTCATACCAATACCGTCACGCTCTTTGGCCTGACGCTTATCTGCGCCGGATTCTCGGTTGGTTTTGGCGTCGCGATGAGCCAGGCGCTGGGGCCGTTTTCGCTGCGCGCCGGAGTGGCCAGTTCCACGCTGGGTATCGCGCAGGTTTGCGGTTCATCACTGTGGATTTGGCTGGCGGCAATACTCGGTATCAGCGCGATGAATATGCTGATCGGGATTCTGATTGGTTGTAGCATAGTGAGTATTCTGCTGATCTTCTCCGTCACGCCCAACAGGTCCGTAGCCGAGCATGAAGAAATCCCTTACCAATCTCGATCTTAATCTGCTGTTATGCCTACAGTTACTCATGCAGGAGCGCAGCGTCACTAAAGCTGCAAAACGGATGAACGTAACGCCCTCTGCGGTCAGCAAATCGCTGGCGAAACTCCGGGCATGGTTTGACGATCCGCTGTTCGTCAATACGCCGCTGGGCCTGGCGCCGACGCCGCTGATGGTCAGTATGGAGCAAAGTCTGGCGGACTGGATGCAGATGGGGAACCAACTGCTTGATAAGCCGCATCATCAAACGCCGCGCGGTTTAAAATTTGAGTTGGCGGCAGAGTCGCCGCTGATGATGATTATGTTTAATTCACTGTCGCAGCAGATTTATCAGCGCTATCCGCAGGCTACCATTAAGGTTCGCAACTGGGATTATGACTCGCTGGAGGCGATTACGCGTGGGGAAGTCGATATCGGATTTACCGGACGCGAAAGCCATCCCCGCTCGCGAGAATTGCTCAGTCTGTTGCCGCTCGCGATTGATTTTGAGGTGTTGTTTAGCGATTTGCCGTGGGTCTGGCTGCGGGAAGATCATCCGGCGCTGCGCGAAGCGTGGGATCTGGACACATTTCTGCGCTACCCGCATATCAGTATTTGCTGGGAGCAAAGCGATACCTGGGCGCTGGATGATGTCCTGCAAGAAATGGGACGCAAACGCCATATTGCGTTGAGCCTGCCGGGGTTCGAGCAGTCGCTCTTTATGGCCGCCCAGCCGGATCACACCCTGATAGCAACCGCGCCGCGCTATTGCCAGCACTACAATCAGCTCCACCAGCTACCGTTAGTGGCGCGCCCCCTGCCTTTTGATGCGCAACAGCGGGAAAAGCTGATGGTGCCGTTTACCCTATTATGGCACAAACGTAATAGTCATAATCCCAAGATTGTGTGGCTACGACAGGCTATCAACACGCTCTGCCGTCGCCTTATCTGACCACCTGCGTTGATAAATTAACCTTCCTCTTACCAGAAATATCACCGTCTGATTAAAGAACCTTCTGAAATTGAATTTTTAGCGCGTAAAACCTGTCCATAATTTACGTTAATGTTACTCTCGTCATTATCACGGCCCATTAATCACGGAGCGAAAAATGGCGACTCACTTTGCCAGAGGGATACTTACGGAGGGACAGTTGGTTTCAATTCGTCTCTCTTCGTCTTGCCATATTGAAGCCAGAAACCTGCCTGCTCACCGACGAACGCGTTTTCTCGCCTCCAGAGGCCTTCTTGCCGAACTGATGTTTATGCTGTACGGAATTAGCGAGCTGCCGGAAATCATTATTCAGGCGAAAGGTAAACCCGCGTTTCGTGACAAAAATCTGCCAGGTTTTTCTATCTCCTACGCCGGAAATATGGTTGGCGTGGCGTTGACCACCGAAGGAGAGTGCGGGCTGGATATGGAATTACAGCGCACCTCCCGCGGCTTTCACCATCCGCATTCGCTCGAACGCCACCCTTTCTCCCGCAATGAAAACTTATGGGTAGCCAATCAAAACGATCCCAACGAAGCGCGAGCGCAACTCATCACATTGCGCCAGAGCGTGTTAAAACTCACCGGCGATGTCATGAATGACGATCCGCGGGAGCTGCAACTTTTACCCGTTGCCGGACGCCTGAAGTGCGCGCATGTCACACAGCTTGAAGCCGTATGCGATGCGGAAGATGTGCTGGTATGGTCCGTAACCGTTACGCCAGCGATAGAAAAATTAAAAGTGTGGGAGTTCGATGGCAAACTGGGCTGGAAAAGCCTGCCCGATATCCAGACGCGCGCCAATGAGCCAACCGGCCGTCTGATGCGATTCGCCCAACTCCCCGCCGCCAAATCGTATACGCTTAATCGTTCATAATGAAAAAAGGGGCACGTATGTCTGAAACGCTGAATGTGGTTACACTGCTGGGAAGTTTACGCAAAGGTTCCTTTAACGGGATGGTGGCGCGTACGCTGCCTAAAGTCGCGCCGGCAGGAATGACGGTATCGCCGCTGCCTTCGATCGGGGATATTCCGCTGTATGACGCCGATATCCAGCAGGAAGAGGGATTTCCAGCCAGCGTAGAGGCGCTGGCGGAGCAGATTCGCAACGCTGACGGCGTCGTCATTGTGACGCCGGAATATAACTATTCCGTTCCCGGCGGCCTGAAGAATGCCATCGACTGGCTATCCCGTCTGCCTGAGCAGCCGCTGGCGGGTAAGCCCGTTCTTATCCAGACCAGTTCAATGGGGGCGATTGGCGGCGCGCGCTGCCAGTATCATCTGCGCCAGATTCTGGTGTTCCTTGATGCGATGGTGATGAATAAACCGGAGTTTATGGGCGGCGTGATTCAGAATAAAGTCGACCCGCAGACTGGAGAAGTGGTGGATCAGGGAACGTTAGATCATTTGACCGGTCAGCTGACCGCATTTGGCGAGTTTATTCAGCGCGTTAAAGCGTAAGTTATTTAAAAACCCTCCCCCGATGGGGCGAGGGTTCATTTCATCAGTGTGCGTCAATAAACACAATCTTCAGCACGAATAACAGCGCGACAATCACTACGCACGGGCTAAGGTCGCGTAGGCGGCCTGTCCCGATTTTCATCACGCAGTAAGAGATAAAGCCCAGCGCGATACCTTCGGTGATCGAGAAGCTAAACGGCATCATTACCGCCGTAATAAACGCCGGGACCGATTCGGTTAAATCCTGCCAGTTTACCCGCGCCAGGCTGGAGGTCATCAGCACGCCGACGTAAATCAGCGCGCCCGCCGCCGCGTAAGGCGGCACCATGCCCGCCAGCGGCGACAGGAAGATAACCAGCAGGAACAAAATACCGACCACCACCGCCGTCAAACCGGTGCGACCGCCCACCGAAACGCCGGAAGACGATTCAATATAAGCGGTCACAGAAGACGTTCCGACAAATGCGCCAGTGACGGAAGAGATACTATCAACAAACAGTGCCTGCTTCATGCGCGGGAATTTGCCTTTCTCATCCGCCAGGCCGGCTTTATCGGTCACGCCAATCAGCGTACCGGAGGAGTCAAACAGGTTTACCAGCATGAAGGAGAAAATAACCCCCGCCAGGCCAAGATTGAACGAGCCTGCCAAATCGACATGCCCTACCACGCTGGTGACGCTTGGCGGCGCGGAGACAATGCCGTTGTAGTGTACATCGCCCATCATCCAGCCAAGCAGCGTCGTGACGATGATGGACACCAGCACCGCCGCATGAATGTTGCGCGAAGCGAGAATCGCAATAATAAAGAATCCGAGAACCCCCAGCAGCACGCTGTGCGAGGTCAGGTTGCCAATGCTGACCAGCGTTTCCGGATTTGCGACAATCACGCCGGCGTTTTTCAGCCCCATCATGCCAATAAACAGGCCGATGCCGCTGGTGATGCCCACGCGCAGGCTGACCGGAATGTTGGCGATCATCCAGTAACGCACGCGGAAGATAGTCAGCAATAAAAGACCAACAGCGCCCCAGAAAATGGCGCCCATGCCTACCTGCCACGGCAGTCCCATTGCCTGAACAACCACGAAGGCAAAGAACGCATTCAGCCCCATCGCGGGTGCCAGCGCCACTGGCAGGTTAGCGAACAGGCCCATCAGAATGCTGCCAAAGGCTGCAATCAGACAGGTGGTCACAAAGACGGCGCTGGTGTCCATGCCAGCTACGCCCAGAATTTGCGGGTTAACAAAAACGATATAAACCATCGTCAGGAAAGTGGTAAAACCGGCGATCACTTCGGTTCGTGCCGTCGTGCCATGTTCGCGCAGTTTAAACACGCGTTCCAGCATACCCTGACCAGAAGCCTGGGTGGTGTGTTGTTGACTCATTATCAATTTCCGGAGAAAGGAGGGAAAATTCGCCGTTATCCTATACCAAAATGCGACACCTGGCGCAGTTGTGTGGTAATTTTTTTCACTCAATTTGTTAGTACGGCAACGATTGCGTCCCCTCATTCAGCATTACGTAAACGTTAAACTTGTTAAAATGGAAATGACATGTCCCAAATCGAAGCAGTGTTTTTTGACTGTGACGGCACGCTGGTCGACAGTGAAGTAATTTGCTCGCGCGCCTATGTCACTATGTTCCGGCAGTTCGGCATTACGCTTGAGCTCACGGAAGTATTCAGACGCTTTAAAGGCGTAAAGCTCTACGAAATTATCGATACCATCAGTAAAGAGCATGGCGTTGCGCTGGCAAAGGCGGAGCTGGAGCCGGTGTACCGCGCCGAGGTTGCGCGTCTGTTCGATACCGAACTGGAAGCGATCGCGGGCGCAAATACCCTGCTGGAGAGCATTAAGACGCCCATGTGCGTGGTATCCAACGGGCCGGTCAGTAAGATGCAGCATTCGCTGGGTAAACTGGGCATGTTGCATCATTTTCCCGATTTGCTGTTTAGCGGTTACGATATTCAACGCTGGAAGCCCGATCCGGCGCTGATGCTCCATGCGGCGAACGCCATGAAGGTCAATGTTGAGAAATGTATTCTGGTGGATGATTCCAGCGCAGGCGCGCAGTCAGGAATTGCAGCGGGAATGGAAGTGTTTTATTTCTGCGCCGATCCGCATAACAAGCCGATCGATCACCCTAACGTGACGACATTTACCGATTTGGCGCAGTTGCCGGGATTGTGGAAAGCGCGCGGGTGGGAGATTACGCGTTAACTGAAATGCCGGATGGCGCTGACGCTTATCCGGCCTACAGCATCTGTACCTGTAGGCCCGGTAAGCGCAGCGCCACCGGGCAAAAGAATGAGATTTACTCTTTCGGATCTTTCCCCGCCAGCAGCTTATCCAGCTCATCTCCGCCCACGTGACGGAAATCCTGCCCCTTCACGAAGTAGAAGATGTATTCGCAAATATTCTGGCAACGGTCACCGATACGCTCGATAGAGCGCGCGCAGAATAACGCGGTCAGCACGCTGGGAATGGTGCGCGAGTCTTCCATCATGTAGGTCATCAGCTGACGCACGATGCCTTCATATTCCTGGTCAACTTTCTTGTCTTCACGGTAGATACGCACCGCTTCGTCGAGATCCATCCGCGCGAACGCATCCAGCACGTCGTGTAGCATCTGCACGGTGTGGCGACCCAGCGACTCCAGGCTGACCAGCAGTGGCTGGTGCTGCTGGGAGAATTTCTCCAGCGCGGTACGGCAGATTTTATCCGCCACGTCGCCAATGCGCTCCAGTTCGGCGATGGTTTTGATAATCGCCATTACCAGGCGCAGGTCACTCGCCGTCGGCTGGCGCTTGGCGATAATACGCACACAGGCTTCATCGATGGCGACTTCCATCATATTAACCTGATGGTCGCCTTCTACCACGCGCTTCGCCAGCTCGCTGTCCTGGTTGTGCATGGCGGTGATAGCGTCAGAAAGCTGCTGCTCCACCATGCCGCCCATGGTCATTACCTGAGTGCGGATGCTTTCCAGTTCTGCGTTGAACTGGCCGGAAATATGTTTATTAAGGTTCAGACTGTCCATTACGCACTCCTGAATTAACCGTAACGACCGGTGATATAGTCTTCTGTTTGTTTCTTCGCGGGCTTGGTGAACAGATCGTCCGTGTTGCTGAACTCAATCAACTCGCCCAGGTACATAAACGCCGTATGATCGGAGCAACGTGCCGCCTGCTGCATGTTGTGGGTCACGATCACCACGGTGTAATCCTGTTTCAGCTCGGTGATCAGCTCTTCAATACGCCCGGTGGAGATCGGATCCAGAGCTGAACATGGCTCATCCAGCAGCAACACTTCCGGGCGAATGGCGATACCACGCGCAATGCACAGGCGCTGCTGCTGACCACCGGAGAGAGAGTACCCGCTCTGGTGCAATTTATCTTTGGTTTCGTTCCATAATGCGGCTTTGGTCAACGCCCACTGCACGCGCTCGTCCATATCGGCGCGAGACAGCTTCTCAAACAGACGCACGCCAAAGGCGATATTGTCATAGATGGACATCGGGAACGGCGTCGGCTTCTGGAATACCATTCCCACTTTTGCGCGCAGCAGCGCGATATCCTGGGTGTTGGTGAGAATATTGTCGCCATCCAGCAGAATTTCACCTTCCGCGCGCTGCTCCGGATAAAGCGAATACATTTTATTGAAGGTACGCAGTAGCGTTGATTTACCGCAGCCGGATGGCCCGATAAATGCCGTTACCTGATTCTTCGCGATATCCAGATTAATGTTCTTCAGGGCATGGAATTTGCCGTAGTAGAAGTTCAAATCACGAACCTGAATCTTACTCGGGGCAGTTTCAACCATACTCATTTCACTCTTTTCCTCATCCAGCGCCGCATCCGCCACGCCGTAAAATAATGCCTGATGGCGCTACGCTTATCAGGCCTACAATGTCTTTAACCGTGTTTTTTCTTCGCGAAAACAACACGCGCCAGAATATTCAGCAGCAGTACGCACAGGGTAATAATCAGCACGCCCGCCCAGGCTAATTGTTGCCATTCGGCAAACGGGCTCATCGCGAATTTAAAGATGGTCACCGGCAGGTTGGCGATAGGCTGCATCATGTCGGTGCTCCAGAACTGGTTCGAGAGCGCGGTAAACAACAATGGCGCCGTTTCCCCGGCGATACGGGCAATGGCCAGCAGAATACCGGTCATAATGCCGGAGATAGAGGCTTTCAGCGTAATCGCGGAGATCATCTTCCACTTCGGCGTACCCAGCGCGTAGGCGGCTTCACGCAGGCTATCCGGCACCAATTTGAGCATGTTTTCAGTGGTACGGATAACGATCGGTACCTGCAACAGCGCCAGCGCAATCACCCCTGCCCAACCGGAGAAGTGCTGCATCTGCGCCACCACGATGGTGTAAACAAACAGCCCCACAACAATTGACGGCGCGGAAAGCAGAATGTCGTTAATAAAGCGAATGATTTCCGCCAGCCAGGATTTACGGCCATATTCCGCCAGATAGATCCCGGCCATAATCCCCAGCGGCGTACCCAATACGGTAGCCCAGAGAATCAATAATCCACTCCCTGCCAGGGCGTTCGCCAGCCCGCCGCCCGCCGTGTTCGGCGGCGGCGTCATTTCGGTAAACAGCGCCAGCGACATCCCATCGATACCGCGCGTGATGGTGGACATCAAAATCCAGATCAGCCAGAACAGGCCAAATGCCATTGTCGCCATTGAGAGCGTTAGTGCGATACGGTTCTTCATGCGGCGACGCGCCTGCATCTTGCGACGGGATTCCGCGAGCTGCGCGGTATTCTGCATATCAAGCGTAGCCATTAACGTGCTCCCTCGTTCTTCGCCAGACGCATAATCATGAACTTAGACGCCGCCAGGACGATAAAGGTGATCACAAACAGGATCAGCCCCAGTTCCATCAACGCTGCCACGTGCAGACCCGATTCCGCCTCAGCGAATTCGTTCGCCAGCGCGGAAGTGATGCTGTTGCCCGGCATATACAGCGACGCGCTGTCGAGCTGGTAGGTGTTGCCGATGATAAAAGTGACCGCCATCGTTTCACCCAGAGCACGGCCCAGCCCCAGCATAATGCCGCCGATCACGCCATTTTTGGTGAACGGTAGCACGATGCGCCAGATAACTTCCCAGGTAGTGCAGCCGATACCGTAAGCGGACTCTTTCATCATTACCGGCGTTTGCTCGAAGACGTCGCGCATAACCGCCGCAATGTAGGGGATGATCATGATGGCGAGGATGACGCCCGCCGCCAGAATGCCGATACCAAACGCCGGGCCGGAGAACAGCGCGCCGACAAACGGAATGTTGGAAAGAATATTGCCGACCGGCTCCTGGAAGTACGTCGCAAACAGCGGTGCGAAGATAAACAGCCCCCACATGCCGTACACGATACTGGGGATCGCCGCCAGCAGTTCAATGGCGATGCCGAGCGGACGCTTTAGCCAGCCTGGCGCCAGCTCGGTTAAAAACAGGGCAATGCCGAAACTGACCGGAACGGCGATCAGCAGTGCGATAAAGGAGGTCACCAGCGTGCCGTAAATGGGCACCAGTGCGCCGTAGATATCGTTTGGCGCGTCCCATTCCTTAGTCCAAAGAAATGAGAAACCAAATTTCTGGATACTTGGCCAGGAGGAGATGATCAATGAGACGATAATACCGCCCAACATCAATAGCACAATCAGCGCAGCCAGTTTTACCAGCGCGCTGAAAATCATGTCGCCTTTTTTACCCGGCGGGTTAAAAGCAGGCTTGGTTGCAGCCATAAATTACTCTTTCCATTAAACGCGTTTTACGACGTTGCCCCTGCCGGATGGCGCTACGCTTATCCGGCCTACAACGTGGGCCTGCGGTCGAAACCGTAGGGCGGATAAGCGTAGCGCCATCCGCCAATTCGTTAATTAATACAGCGCCTTACCGTTGCTGTCTTTTATACTGGTCTTCCAGGCAGTACGAACCTGCTCAACGACGTTATCCGGCAGGCTGGCGTAGTCCAGATCATTCGCCTGTTTAGCGCCATTTTTGTAGGCCCAGTCGAAGAACTTCAGCACTTCAGCACCCTGCTCAGGTTTCTTCTGCGCTTTGTGGACCAGGATAAAGGTGGTGGAGGTGATTGGCCACACATCGTCACCTTTCTGGTTGGTCAGATCCTGCGCGAAGGTTTTGCTCCAGTCTGCGCCTTTCGCCGCATTAGAGAAGCTCTCTTCCGTCGGGCTTACCGGTTTGCCGTCGGCAGAAACCAGTTTGGTGTAGGCCAGGTTGTTCTGCTTGGCATACGCATACTCAACGTAGCCAATAGCGCCTGGCAGACGCTGTACAAATGCCGCGATGCCGTCGTTACCTTTACCGCCCAGGCCGGTTGGCCAGTTCACGGTAGAACCCGCGCCCACTTTCGATTTCCACTCGTCGTTGACTTTCGCCAGGTAACTGGTGAACACGAAGGAGGTACCGGAACCGTCAGCGCGACGCACCACAGCGATGTTCTGAGAAGGCAGCTTCACGCCTGGGTTCAGTTTGGTGATGGCTTCATCATCCCACTTTTTGATTTTACCGAGGTAGATGTCACCCAGCGTTTTACCATCCAGCACCAGTTCGCCGGATTTGAGGCCTGGAATATTCACCGCCAGCACCACGCCGCCGATCACAGTCGGAAACTGGAACAGGCCTTCCTGATTCAGTTTTTCGTCAGACAGCGGCGCATCGGAAGCGCCAAAATCAACGGTATTCGCGGTGATTTGTTTCACGCCGCCGGAAGAGCCTATCCCCTGGTAATTAACTTTGTTACCGGTTTCTTTCTGGTAGGTATCCGCCCATTTGGCATACACCGGCGCAGGAAACGTTGCACCGGCACCTGTCAGGCTTGCTGCTGCAAAGGCAGAGAACGCGCTCATCGATAAGGTCGCGGCGACAACAGTTGCGACAGTGGTACGCATAACTTTCATAATGTCTCCTGCACGGTTTCGGTAAATCATTGTTTGAGTTGCTACGATGAGCAAAATAGGACAAATTGATGACAGTTATATGTCTTGATTATGACGGTTTGATGACAATGGAAATAAAAAAGCTGGCCCGGGGAGACACCAGACCAGCCTGCAGGGGGAGATGAATTAAACTGTTTGCGCAACCGCAGACGGTTTCAACAGCGCGTACATCAGGCCGCAGACAATCGTGCCCAGGGCAATCGAGAGCAGGTACTGCATCACATGTTCTACCGCATGCGGGATCGCCAGGACAAAGAGACCGCCGTGTGGCGCCATCAGTGTACAACCGAAATACATGGACAGTCCCCCGGCGATTGCGCCACCGACCATCGTGGAAGGGATGACGCGCATCGGGTCACGCGCAGCGAAGGGAATCGCCCCTTCAGAGATAAAGCACAGCCCCAGGATAAAGGATGCGTTACCCGCTTCATGCTCAGAGGCAGTGAATTTCGCTCTGGCCGCCCAGGTTGCGACGCCCATTCCTAATGCCGGAACCATCCCTGCCGCCATAATGGCCGCCATTGGCATATAAGAATGAGAAGCCAGTAAACCGACGCCGAAGGTATACGCAGCTTTATTCACCGGCCCGCCAAGGTCAAAACCTTGCATTGCGCCCAGCAACATTCCCAGCAAGATAGCATTCGTAGAGGTCATATTCCCCAGGAACGTCGTCAGCCCTTCCATCACCGCAGAAACGGGGCCACCCACCACGTAAATCATGATAAGGCCAGTAATCAGCGTAGACAGTAGCGGCAGAACCAGCACAGGTTTAAGCGCTTCCATCGACGCCGGCAGCTTAATATTTTGCGCCAGAAACCGTACGCTGTAACCGGCCAGAAAACCGGCCACAATCCCACCCAGGAAACCAGCGCCGCACAGGCTGGCCAACATCCCGCCAATAAGCCCCGGGGCCAGACCCGGACGATCGGCAATTGAGAAGGCAATAAACCCAGCCAGTACCGGCACCATCAGCGCAAAGGCCGCCTTACCGCCGATTTGAAATAACGCAGCCGCCAGCGTGTCCGGCTCGTTGAAGGCCTGGATACCGAAGACAAAAGAGAGCGCGATACACAACCCTCCCGCAACCACCAGGGGAAGCATATGGGATACGCCGGTCATTAAATGCTTATAAACGCCGGGTAGCTCTGTTTTACCAGCTGAAGAAGAGCGCCCGGCACTCCCCTGATAGACCTCGGCGCTATTGAAAGCATTATCCATTTCCTGCGCACTCTTTTTTAGCGCCGCGCCGGTACTGGTGCGATAGAGTCTTTTGCCAACAAAGCCTGACAGATCCAGTTCAATATCCGCCGCGATAATCACCACATCCGCCTGCGCTATCTCTTCCGCGGTCAGCGTGTTCTTCGCCCCGACGGAACCGCGGGTTTCAACCTTGATCCAGTCACCACGCTTGCGGGCTTCAATTTCCAACGCTTCTGCCGCCATAAAGGTATGGGCGACGCCCGTCGGACAGGCCGTCACAGCAACAATTTTTTTAGTCATAGTAGGGTACCCTGTTCTTTTAATTTAAAGAAAAAGCGGGAAAAAAATGTTACAGACGTGACCAGGCCGCGGCTTTCTGGAACAGCGCGTCATCCGGGCGAATCCCGGTATAAAGGACAAATTGCTCCACGGCCTGAATAGCAAACACTTCGGAACCGGTAATCACGGTTTTACCGCGTTCACGGGCGTAGCGGATTAGCGGCGTGACGGGCGGTAGCGCCACCACATCAAAGATAACGCTCGCCTTATCCACTTCCTGTTCGGAATAAGAGAGTTTGTCGGCATCATTACCGCCAGCCATTCCGATAGGCGTGGCGTTAATTAACAAATCGGCTTCAATACCGTCGGTATCCGGGCGCCATTCATAGCCATAGAGTTCGGCCAGTTGTTTACCTGACGCTTCATCAATCGCGACAATATAACCACGGGTAAACCCCGCATCCTTCAGCGCGCAGGCCACCGCCTTTGCCATACCACCGCTGCCACGCAAAGCAAATACCAGGTCGGGAGAGACCTTGTAATTCGCCAGCAAGCGAGCTATTGCAATGTAATCGGTGTTGTACGCCTTCAGATGGCCATTGGTATTCACAATGGTATTAACTGAGTGAATGGCCTGAGCAGAAGCATCCAGTTCATCCACCAGCGGAATGCAGGCTTCTTTAAACGGCATAGAGATCGCGCACCCACGGATCCCCAGACCGCGCACGCCGCTAATGGCCTGCGTAAGATCGGTCGGCGAAAAGGCTTTGTAGAGATAATTGAGATCCAGCGCTTCGTACAGATAGTTGTGAAAGCGTGTACCGAAGTTACTTGGGCGTGCCGCCAGGGACATGCAGACCTGAGTGTCTTTATTAATGCGCTTTGTCATGATGAATCCTCATAGAAGTTGCGATAGAGAAAATCATCGGCTAAAAAGGGGATATTAAAAATTGCTCATTCCCGTTCGGGAAATTTCACCTTTTATGACAACCCGGCACACTGAACAAAAATATTTAAAGCTACTCCAGCACTATGGCGACAAGCCTGTTAGCGTGACATTACAGGAGCTGGCGGATGTGTTGTTCTGCACCCGGCGGCATATGCGTAATCTGTTGCTTCAGATGCAGGAGGCAAAGTGGCTCATCTGGCAATCACAGGCCGGACGTGGGCATCGCGCCCGGCTTCACCTGCGCTATAAACCAGAACAGCTGTTAAGCGAAAAGGCGGAGCAGTTACTGGAGTCTGGTCATATTGATCAGGCCATTCAGCTGCTGGGTAAAAATAAGCACCAGGTGGCGCAACTGCTGCGTTCAAAGCTGGGCTATAGCGTGCGGGCAGACTATCAGCGGCTGTGCATCCCCTATTATCGGACAATGCCGTCGCTGTGCCCCGGCATACCGTTGCGTCGCTCTGAGCAGCATCTGGTCAGGCAGATTTTTAGCGGCCTGACGCGCATAAATGAGGAAAAAGGTGAAGTCGAAGCCGATCTTGCCCACCACTGGCGGCAGATTGATCCGCTGCGCTGGCGTTTTTATCTGCGCCCCGCCGTCCTCTGGCATGATGGCCAGGAGCTGACGATCGACGCGGTTATCGCTTCACTGACCCGCAGCGCTAAGCTGCCGCTGTTCTCGCACTTGCAGACCATTCAGGCCACCGGGCCGCTGAGCCTTGAAATTACGCTGGCGCACCCGGATAACCGACTGCCGCTGCTGCTCAGCCATATTGATGCCATGATCCTACCGCCTGACCATACACAACGCGCTGATTTCCCGGCACATCCTGTGGGGACTGGCCCTTATGAGGTGGTGGAAAACAATGGCTTTCATCTGCAAATGAAGGCCTTTGACCACTATTTCGGTCTGCGCGGGCTGCTGGATGAAGTGGAGGTCTTTATCTGGCCGAATTTAACGGAGACAGACAACCTGGCGGAATCGCTGTCGGATAACGACACGGCAGCCTGGCTCAGCTCCAGCCTGAGCGATGAGGATTACGTTTCCGGACGGCTTAGCCAGGTATCAGGCAAACCTTCTGACAACCTGCGCGAGATGTTTCTTGAGCGTGGAGGATATTTTTTATTATGCGACAGCCGCTCCCCGCACTGGCATACCGCCGAACATCGCCGCTGGCTACGGGAAACACTCAGCCCTTACGCCATACTCCAGCATCTGAGTGAGGCAATTCGCCCCTTCTGGGTACCGGGCGGCAGCCTGCTGTCCTCCTGGTTTCATACTATTGAGGCGGGCCCGGCCTGTTCACCTTTTATCTCGTCGTCGCCCTACGCGAAACTGCGTCTGGCCTATCACGATCAGCACCCTGAATTTCCAATGCTCCTGGATATCATGCAAGAGATCATGCGCCAGCAGGGCATTTTACTTGAGGGCGTTGAGCTGAATTATGATGACTGGGCGAATGGCAAAGCCAATGTGGATCTCTGGCTGGGGACGGTCAATTTCCCCATTCCCGAAGAGTGGAACGTCGGTACATGGCTACTGGGCTCCCCTTTACTGCGCCACGCCATCAGTGGTGGGGATGATGCGCTGCTGGCCCAATGGGAAACCCAGTGGCATGCCGAAACCATCAGCGCGGAACAACTGGTCAGGGAAACCACCCGTTCAGGCTGGCTACAGCCGCTTTTTCACCACTGGATGCGACTCAAAAGCCCCGACCGGGCCAGGGGGATCCACCTGAATAACCTGGGGTGGTTTGATTTCCGATCCACCTGGATTGAGCCAGGGCCTTAAAGAAGAGAATGTGACCGGGTGCCCGTAGCGCAGGCAGGCGTAGCACCTCTTAGTCGCTCTTCAGCCACCATAGAGAAAGAACAGCGCCTGTCACAGCGCACAAAAAAAGGCCGTCTGTCGACGGCCTTCTGCCTGGTGCAACATTTGTACTTACTCTACCGTCACCGATTTCGCCAGGTTACGCGGCTGGTCAACGTCGGTGCCTTTAATCAGCGCCACGTGATACGCCAGCAGTTGCAGCGGAACGGTGTAGAAGATAGGCGCGATCACTTCTTCCACATGCGGCATCTCGATGATGTGCATGTTGTCGCTGCTCACAAAACCCGCATCCTGATCGGCGAAGACGTACAACTGACCGCCACGTGCGCGAACTTCTTCGATGTTGGATTTCAGTTTCTCCAGCAGTTCGTTGTTCGGCGCCACCACAATCACCGGCATATCGGCGTCAATCAGCGCCAACGGCCCGTGTTTCAGCTCGCCTGCAGCATAGGCTTCCGCGTGAATGTAAGAGATCTCTTTCAGCTTCAGCGCGCCTTCGAGCGCAATCGGATATTGATCGCCACGCCCCAGGAACAGCGCATGGTGTTTGTCAGAGAAATCTTCCGCCAGGGCTTCAATACGTTTGTCCTGCGACAGCATCTGCTCAATACGGCTCGGCAGCGCCTGTAGGCCATGAACGATATCATGCTCAATGGACGTATCCAGACCTTTCAGACGCGCCAGTTTCGCCACCAGCATCAACAGCACGGTTAACTGGGTGGTAAAGGCTTTGGTAGATGCTACGCCAATTTCCGTACCCGCGTTGGTCATCAGCGCCAGATCGGATTCACGCACCAGCGAAGATCCCGGCACGTTACAAATGGCCAGAGAGCCCAAATATCCCAGCTCTTTCGACAGACGCAGGCCAGCCAGGGTATCTGCGGTTTCGCCAGACTGTGACAGGGTAATCATCAGGCTGTTACGGCGCACGGCAGATTTGCGATAGCGGAATTCAGAGGCGATTTCAACGTCGCACGGAATACCTGCCAGCGATTCAAACCAGTAACGGGAAACCATACCGGAGTTGTAAGACGTACCGCAGGCGAGGATCTGAATATGCTCAACCTTTGACAGCAGTTCGTCGGCGTTCGGTCCCAGCTCGCTTAAATCCACCTGACCGTGGCTGATGCGCCCGGTAAGGGTGTTTTTGATCGCGTTCGGCTGTTCGTAGATTTCTTTCTGCATGTAGTGGCGGTAAATACCTTTATCGCCCGCGTCATATTGCAGATTAGATTCGATATCCTGACGTTTTACTTCCGCGCCGGTGTTATCGAAGATATTTACCGAACGGCGAGTGATTTCAGCGATATCGCCCTCTTCAAGGAAGATAAAGCGACGAGTCACTGGCAACAGCGCCAGCTGGTCAGAAGCGATAAAGTTTTCGCCCATACCCAGGCCAATCACCAGCGGGCTGCCAGAACGTGCCGCCAGTAGGGTATCCGGGTGACGGGTATCCATGATCACTGTACCGTACGCACCACGCAGTTGCGGGATAGCACGTAGAACAGCCTCACGCAGAGTACCTCCCTGTTTCAGTTCCCAGTTTACCAGGTGTGCAATCACTTCGGTGTCGGTTTCAGAAACGAAGGTATAGCCACGCGCTTTTAATGCTTCACGCAGCGGTTCATGGTTTTCGATGATGCCGTTATGCACCACCACAATGTGTTCAGAAACATGCGGATGCGCGTTAGCTTCTGAAGGTTCACCGTGCGTCGCCCAACGCGTGTGAGCAATACCGGTGCCGCCATGCAGAGGATGTTCTTCCGCTGCCTGAGCCAGCATCTGGACTTTACCGAGGCGACGCAGACGGGTCATATGACCTTCTGCATCAACCACGGCCAGACCGGCAGAGTCATATCCGCGGTATTCCAGACGACGTAAACCTTCGAGAAGGATTTCAGCTACATCACGCTGCGCGATAGCGCCAACAATTCCACACATAGTTTTATTTCCTGATTATGGCATTACGCCATGCGTTGTCGCTGACCTGTATGCCCGTCGTTGCGGGCGCCCCGAGCCTTGTAGAGAGTGGGGTTATTTTTATAAGTACTGCTCATGGAGCGGAGGATTATTTTATCCTCTCATCTCCGGTCTGCCGGATGGTGCTGACGCTTATCCGGCTTACAAAATCACTTTTTCTTCACCGGACGCTGCCAGCCTTGCTTATGTACCTGCGGCACGCGGCTTAATACCAGTTCATTGTCGGCTACATTACGGGTGACGGTAGTCCCTGCGGCGATGGTGGCCCCTTTACCAACAGTAACCGGCGCCACCAGTTGGGTATCGGAGCCGACAAACACATCGTCGCCAATAACCGTTTTGAATTTGTTCGCGCCATCATAGTTACAGGTGATGGTCCCCGCGCCGATATTCACGTTGTCGCCAATTTCCGCATCGCCCAGATAGGTCAGATGACCGGCTTTAGAACCTTTACCCAGACGCGCTTTTTTCATTTCAACGAAATTGCCGACATGAGCGCCCGCTAACAGCTCCGCGCCGGGACGCAGGCGAGCAAACGGACCGATGGTGCAGGCCGCTTCCAGATGCGCATCTTCCACCACGCTGTATGGGCTAATTTCGCAGTCATCGCCAATAACGCTGTTTTTAATAATGCACCCCGCGCCGATCTTCACGCGATGACCGAACGTCACGTTACCTTCGATGATAACGTTAGCGTCAATTTCCACATCACGCCCGTGAGCCAGATTACCGCGCAGATCAAAACGAGCCGGATCGCGCAACATAACGCCGGATAACAGCAGTTTCTCCGCCTGTTCGGCCTGATAAATACGCTCCAGACGAGAAAGCTGTAGACGGTTATTCACGCCGTCCGTTTCGCTGATGCGAGCCGGATGCACCGCGGCGATTTCCCGTCCTTCATGATAAGCCAGCGCAATGATATCAGTGATGTAATATTCACCCTGCGCATTATTGTTAGTCAGCTTAGACAACCAGCGTTTCAGGTCCGCGCCGTTGGCGATCAGAATACCGGTGTTAATTTCCTGGATCTGACGCTGTTCATCAGTGGCGTCTTTATGTTCAACGATGCCGGTCACTTTACCGTTTTCACGCGTAATACGGCCATAGCCGCTCGGATCGTCCAGCTTCACGGTTAATAACCCAATACCACCCTGCGGTTTGGCATCGCGCAGGCGCTGTAAGGTTTCAACCGAAATCAGCGGCACGTCGCCGTAAAGCATTAAAATATCTTCATCGTCGCTAAAGAAGGGCGCGGCCTGCTGCATTGCGTGACCTGTTCCCAACTGTTCCGCCTGAAGCACCCAGTTTAGCTTGTCATCTTTCAGGGTCTGTTTTAACAACTCGCCACCGTGGCCATAGACCAGATGAACCTGTGCGGCCCCTAATTTAGTTGCTGCATCAATGACATGCTGCACCATGGGTTTACCCGCCAGCGTGTGCAGCACTTTAGGAATATCGGAATACATGCGCGTGCCTTTACCTGCGGCAAGGATCACTACGCTCATAGCACTATTTAACATACGCGTCCTGACTGTAATTTGAGAACGAATTTATACTGTTTCACGTTGAAAATACTACATTTTTTTCATCGTAAAATGGAAGAAGGATAAAACGCTCACCGGGATAACATCCCCGCCTGCTAATGAATCATTTTCGTTCATTACCGCGCCTCTTGTCTCCTGAAAAGTAAAAATACCCGCGGATTGGCAACGTAGTCCGATGTTTTTGCTGTTTTTTTACTCCATAAATAAAGAAGATAACGTAATAAAGCGCAGGGGAGTCAGAAAAGCAAAAACCAGCGACAGAGGCCGCTGGTTTTCCGTTGCGCGTATTTTTTACTTAATTACGCGACATAAAAATCCGCAAAATATACCAGAACATGGTCGCGATAGAAGCAAACAGATGTAATGCCGCGCCAGCAGGGCGATCGGTAGGGTAATGGTGAATAATGTTAGAAGTGTCGTAAAGTATAAACCCGGCGCACAGCAGTACCATTAGCGCAGAAAACCAGACGCCCAGCGAGAAGCCGCAGATGACGCTGGCAATAATCGCGCCAAAAGCAATGAACCCAGCCATAGTCAGAAACGAGCGCAGAAAAGAAAAGTCTTTTTTTATGGAAAAAGCGGTAAACGTCAGGCCGCCGACCAGCAACAGAGTCGTTATTGCCGCCGCGCCAATACTCGACGGGTTAATATACGCCGCCACCGTTAACAAGGGGGCAAAAATCAGGGATTCTGCCAACACATAAATCCCCAGCCCGATAAGTTGCGTTTGATTAGTCCCCGCATTATCCGCCAGACGGGCCGCCAGCATTCCCACCAGCATAAAAGCGCCGAGAACAACCAACCAGCTATATCTTCCACCAGCCAGCAGCACATCAAGCGCATACTCCCCGACCCCTATAAAACTCCACGCCGCGCTCAATACGATAAAACCGACGATGGCGACGGCGAGATGAAGATAAGCGCGACGAATAAAGGTAGTACGATCAATCCTTGAGTCGGGTTGTGGACCCGCAAAGGATGGCTGAAATGACATAGTAATAATCCCTCATTTTATGCAATAAAAACGCATCCATTCCTCCCTTCTTCGCACAATGTGCAGATGCCAATGACAGAAAGAAGGATTTAATGAAAACAGCGCTGTCGCTGAAAACGCGTCGCCTTCAGCCGCTTGTTTTTGTCGTTGCTAGTTTATCGAATAAAAATTGAGAGGATAAAAAAAAACCAGTCCGCAATCAGACTGGTTTTATGCTTTCAAGCCGGTGTTACATCGCTTTTTTGGTCAACTCGATAACGCGCAGTTTAGCGATCGCTTTGGCCAGTTCCGCAGACGCCTGAGCGTAATCCACGTCACCGTGCGAGCTCTTAATGTGCTCTTCGGCTTTACGCTTCGCTTCCAGGGCTCGCGCTTCGTCGAGATCCTGACCGCGAATCGCGGTATCCGCCAGAACGGTCACGCTGCCAGGCTGCACTTCCAGAATGCCGCCGGACAGATAGATAAACTCTTCATGACCGTGCTGCTTAACGATGCGAATCATACCAGGCTTAATGGCGGTGAGCAGCGGCGCGTGCCCCGGGTAAATCCCCAGTTCGCCTTCGCTACCCGTAACCTGGATTTTCTCGACCAGACCGGAGAACATTTGTTGCTCCGCGCTGACGACATCCAGGTGGTAAGTCATTGCCATATCACCCTCCGATTAAGGCGTTAAAGTTTTTTGGCTTTTTCCACGGCTTCGTCGATGGAACCGACCATGTAGAACGCCTGCTCCGGCAGGTGATCGTATTCGCCTTCCATGATGCCTTTAAAGCCACGGATGGTGTCTTTCAGGGAGACGTATTTGCCCGGAGAACCGGTAAATACTTCCGCCACGAAGAACGGCTGGGACAGGAAGCGCTGAATTTTACGCGCGCGTGCTACCACCAGTTTATCTTCTTCAGACAGTTCGTCCATACCGAGGATGGCGATGATGTCTTTCAGTTCCTGATAACGCTGCAGGATGGACTGAACGCCACGCGCGGTGTCGTAGTGTTCCTGACCAACAACCAGCGGATCCAGCTGACGGCTGGTGGAGTCCAGCGGGTCAACGGCCGGGTAGATACCCAGGGATGCGATCTGACGGCTCAGTACCACGGTTGCATCTAAGTGCGCAAAGGTGGTGGCTGGAGACGGGTCAGTCAAGTCATCCGCCGGTACGTATACCGCCTGTACGGAGGTGATAGAACCGGTTTTGGTGGAGGTGATACGTTCCTGCAGAACGCCCATCTCTTCCGCCAGAGTCGGCTGGTAACCTACTGCGGAAGGCATACGGCCCAGCAGTGCGGATACTTCCGTACCGGCCAGGGTGTAACGATAGATGTTATCGACGAACAGCAGTACGTCACGACCTTCGTCACGGAATTTCTCCGCCATGGTCAGACCGGTCAATGCAACGCGCAGACGGTTTCCCGGCGGCTCGTTCATCTGGCCATACACCAGGGATACTTTATCGATAACGTTGGAGTCGGTCATTTCGTGGTAGAAGTCGTTACCCTCACGAGTACGTTCACCTACGCCCGCAAACACAGAGTAACCGGAGTGCTCGATCGCGATGTTACGGATAAGCTCCATCATGTTTACGGTTTTACCTACACCCGCACCACCGAACAGACCGACTTTACCGCCCTTCGCGAACGGACACATCAGGTCGATAACTTTGATACCGGTTTCCAGCAGTTCCTGAGAGTTTGACAACTCTTCGTAGGAAGGCGCTGCGCGGTGAATCGCCCAACGCTCTTCTTCGCCGATCTCGCCTTTCATGTCGACCGGTTCGCCCAGGACGTTCATGATACGACCCAGCGTGGCTTTACCTACCGGGACTTCGATCGGGTGTTCGAGATCTTTTACATCCAGACCGCGACGCAGACCGTCAGAAGACCCCATCGCGATGGTACGCACGATACCGCCGCCAAGCTGCTGCTGAACTTCCAGCACCAGCTTCTCATTACCATTCTGCACCTCAAGAGCATCGTACACGCGTGGTACGGCATCCTGAGGGAACTCGACGTCGACCACGGCGCCGATTACCTGGACAATCTTTCCAGTAGCCATCTTAAATCCTCTACGAAATAACCTGGTTAAACCGCGGCGGCCCCCGAGACGATCTCGGTGAGTTCCTGAGTAATGCTGGCCTGACGAGCTTTGTTGTATACCAACTGCAGCTCTTTAATCAGGCTGCCGCCATTATCGGTTGCGGCTTTCATCGCCACCATTCGCGCGGCCTGCTCGCTGGCCAGGTTTTCTACCACGCCCTGATAAACCTGAGACTCCACATAACGACGCAGGAGAGTATCCAGCAACGCTTTCGGGTCGGGTTCATACAGGTAATCCCAGGCTTTACGCTTCAGATCATCATCTTCTGACGCCGGCAGCGGCAGCAGTTGAGTGATCGTCGGCACCTGAGACATGGTGTTAATAAATTTGTTGCTGACAATGTAAAGCTTGTCCAGACGGCCTTCGTCGTAGGCCTGCAACATCACTTTAACCGGACCGATCAGTTCGGACAGAGAAGGGTTATCCCCCATACCTGTCACCTGAGCGACAACGTTGCCGCCTACGGAATTAAAGAATGACACGCCCTTAGAGCCGATCATTGCGAGTTCGCACTGAACGCCTTTATCGGACCATGCCTTCATATCCGCCAGCAGCTTTTTGAACAGGTTAATGTTCAAGCCACCGCACAAACCACGGTCGGTCGACACTACCAGGTAGCCCACGCGTTTAACGTCGCGCTCTTCCAGGTAGGGGTGCTTATATTCCAGATTACCGTTCGCAAGGTGACCAATCACTTTGCGCATGGTCTCTGCATAAGGACGGCTGGCCGCCATGCGATCCTGCGATTTACGCATTTTGGAAGCGGCGACCATCTCCATCGCTTTAGTGATCTTCTGCGTGTTCTGGACGCTTGCGATCTTACTACGTATCTCTTTTGCGCCGGCCATGAGCTTCTCCTCAATGCCTTACGGCCTGCCCTAAGGCAAGCCGCCAGACGTTACCAGGACTGGGTTGCTTTGAAGGAATCGAGGATGCCTTTCAGCTTGCCTTCGATTTCGTCGTTATAGCCACCGGACTGGTTGATCTCTTGCATCAGCGGAGCGTGATCACGGTCGACGTAAGCCAGCAGTGCGGCTTCGAAGCTACCGATTTTCGCCAGTTCGACATCCGCCAGATAACCACGTTCTGCTGCGAACAGAACCAGAGACTGCTGCGCGACGGACATCGGCGCATACTGTTTCTGTTTCAGCAGTTCGGTCACTTTCTGACCGTGGTCAAGCTGTTTACGGGTGGCATCGTCAAGGTCGGATGCAAACTGAGAGAACGCCGCCAGTTCACGATACTGCGCCAGCGCGGTACGAATACCACCGGACAGTTTTTTCATGATCTTGGTCTGGGCTGCGCCACCTACACGGGATACCGAGATACCCGGGTTAACCGCAGGACGAATACCGGCGTTAAACAGGTTAGATTCCAGGAAGATCTGACCATCGGTAATGGAAATTACGTTGGTCGGAACGAACGCGGAAACGTCACCTGCCTGCGTTTCGATAATCGGCAGCGCGGTCAGAGAGCCGGTTTTCCCTTTCACTTCACCTTTGGTGAAGGCTTCGACGTAGTCGGCGTTAACACGCGCAGCACGCTCCAGCAGACGAGAGTGGAGGTAGAATACGTCGCCCGGGAATGCTTCACGTCCTGGCGGACGACGGAGCAGCAGGGAGATCTGACGGTAAGCAACAGCCTGTTTAGACAGGTCATCGTAAATGATCAGCGCATCTTCGCCGCGGTCGCGGAAGTATTCGCCCATTGCGCAACCGGCATATGGCGCCAGGTATTGTAGCGCAGCGGATTCGGACGCGGTCGCCACCACAACAATGGTGTTAGCCAGCGCGCCGTGTTCTTCCAGTTTGCGCACCACGTTAGAGATGGTGGACGCTTTCTGGCCGATAGCGACATAGATACATTTAATGCCGGAATCGCGCTGGTTGATGATGGCGTCGATAGCCAGCGCGGTTTTACCGGTCTGACGGTCACCGATGATCAGTTCACGCTGACCACGACCGATTGGGATCATGGAGTCAACGGCTTTATAGCCGGTCTGCACCGGCTGATCGACAGACTGACGATCGATAACGCCCGGCGCAATCGCTTCAACGGCAGAGAAGCCGTCATTATCAACCGGACCTTTACCGTCGATTGGCGCACCCAGGGTGTTTACCACACGTCCCAGCAGGCCGCGGCCAACCGGAACTTCCAGGATACGACCCGTACATTTAACCTTCATGCCTTCGGCAAGGTCAGCGTATGGACCCATGACTACCGCACCCACGGAGTCGCGCTCCAGGTTCAATGCGATAGCGTAACGGTTACCCGGCAGGGAGATCATTTCACCCTGCATACAATCGGCCAGGCCGTGAATGCGGATAACACCGTCACTGACAGAAACAATAGTACCTTCGTTGTGAGCTTCGCTCACCACATTGAACTGAGCAATGCGCTGCTTGATCAGTTCGCTGATTTCGGTGGAATTCAGTTGCATGCTCCAGTCCCCTTAAGACTGCAAGACGTCTGCAAGGCGCTCAAGACGGCCGCGTACGCTGCCATCAATGACCATATCACCCGCCCGGATGATAACGCCTGCCATTACAGACTTATCGATTTTGCAATTCAGCTTCACTTTGCGTGACAGACGTTTTTCCATCGCGGCGCTGATTTTCGAAAGCTGCTCTTCACTCAATGCGGTTGCCGACGTAACTTCTACCTCGGAGGTAGCTTCACTGGCGGCACGCAGATGAATAAACTGCTCCAGAACATCCGGGAGCGCGTTCAGACGATTATTTTCAGCCATCACCCGAATCAGGTTCTGACCGTTTTCGTCTAACTGCTCACCGCAGACTGCGATAAACGACTCAGCGAGCGTTTCCGGCGCCAGCGCGCCAGAGAGAAGCTCTGCCATTTGTTCGTTCTTGGTTACCTCGGCGGCAAACGCCAGCATATCCTGCCAGCGCTCTACACTTTGGTGTTCAACGGCAAAGTCAAAAGCTGCTTTGGCGTAGGGGCGAGCTACCGTAACAAATTCAGACATCAGCCCCTCCCTCCTTACAGTTCAGCGACAAGTTTATCCACGATGTCGCTGTTAGCAGCTTCATCCACGGAACGTTCGATGATCTTCTCGGCGCCAGCAACAGCCAGGATAGCAACTTGCTTACGCAGCTCTTCACGGGCGCGTTTACGCTCGGCTTCAATTTCCGCCTGCGCCTGCGCCACGATTTTAGTACGTTCCTGCTCTGCTTCAGTTTTGGCTTCGTCCAGGATCTGAGCGCGGCGTTTGTTTGCCTGCTCGATGATTACCTGAGCTTCCGCTTTCGCTTTTTTCAGCTGGTCGGTCGCGCTGGCCTTTGCAAGGTCAAGATCCTTATGTGCTCGTTCAGCAGAAGCGAGACCGTCAGCAATTTCTTTCTGACGTTTCTCGATGGCTGCCATTAACGGCGGCCATACGTACTTCATGCAAAACCAGACAAAGAGAATAAACGCGATGGCCTGGCCGAGGATTGTTGCGTTAAGATTCACAGCACAATGCCTCTATCTAGTTAACCTTCTGATATTGCTCTTAATTCAAGCAACGCTTACTACGCGACAGCGAACATCACGTACAGACCCAGACCTACAGCGATCATCGGGATAGCATCCACCAGACCCATAACGATAAAGAACTGAGTACGCAGCAGAGGAATCAGATCAGGTTGACGCGCCGCGCCTTCCAGGAATTTACCCCCGAGGATGCCGATACCGATCGCAGCACCGATTGCCGCCAGACCCATCATCACAGCGGCAGCCATGTACAGCAGATCCATATTCAGGTTTTCCATGACAGTCTCCAGTTTGTTTCAGTTAAAACGTAGTAGTGTTGGTAAATTAATGCTCTTCGGACGCCATCGACAGATAGACAATCGTCAGAACCATGAAAATGAAGGCTTGCAGCGTAATAATCAGGATGTGGAAAATGGCCCACGGCACATTCAGAATCCACTGTGACCACCACGGCAACAGACCAGCAATCAGAATGAAAATCAGCTCACCGGCATACATGTTGCCGAACAGTCGCAGACCGAGAGAAACCGGTTTGGACAGCAGACTTACCCCTTCAAGGATTAAGTTGACAGGAATGAACGCCCAGTGATTGAACGGCTGCAGCGTCAACTCTTTAGCGAAGCCGCCGATGCCTTTCATTTTGATGCTGTAGAACAGAATAAGGATGAATACGCCCAGCGCCATCGACAGGGTGATGTTGACGTCAGCAGACGGCACCACGCGCGTTGCCGGCAGACCCAGCCAATGCTCAGCGATATACGGCAGCAGGTCGATAGGCAGTAAGTCCATCAGGTTCATAAGGAATACCCAGACGAAAATCGTCAGGGCCAGCGGCGCAATCAGCTTGCTTTTGCCATGGTACATGTCTTTGACGCTGCCATGCACAAAGCCGACTATCAGCTCAATCGCGGTCTGAAACTTGCCTGGCACGCCGCTGGTCGCTTTTTTAGCAACGCTACGGAACATCACCAGAAACAACAGACCCAGCACCACCGAGAAGAACATGGAGTCAATATTGAGCGTCCAGAAGGTGGCTGGGGGGTTCTGCGGATCCACCAGCGAGAAAGTACGCAGGTCCAGCTGAAGGTTATTCAGATGGTGTCCTATGTATTCCTGCGGCGTCATATTTTCTGAAGCCATGATGCCTTTTACCCTTTGTTGTTAATTACAGCCGGCGCCAGTATCTGAACCACCAGCACCAAAACCCACGTAACGATCAGCGGCAAAAACACCGCCTTTAAAACCGCCAACGCCACCACCAGTAAAACCAGCATCGCTAACACCTTGAAGGCTTCACCGAAGGCGAAAGTCCAGGACACGCGGCCCTTAGCAGGTGTATGCGCCTGGTGACGCCAGGCAAATATCATAAACAACATATTAGGCAGTGCCACTGCCAATCCCCCACATACTGCGGAGATGCCCCAGAAGGGGTCTTTGAGGCAAAACAGCAATCCACTTGCTATTACCGCCAGAAACTGAATGAACAGAAGCTTACGAGCAACGTTTCGACTCACGAGCGACACAGACATCACGTTTTTACTCCTGCTCACTTCGAGGTATGCCGCGTGTCGTATAAAACGTTCTTTAAGACTTAGAGTCAAGCATCAAAAAGCGGTCAAATTATACGGTGCGCACCCGTGATTTCAAACAATAAGTAGCCAAAAGGTGAATAAATGTTTAAATATTTTTCTCTGGCCCGCATTTTTAACTTTTAGCCAAAGTGTGAACGATCGTACAAAACTGCAAATAGCGCGAAAACACTGGCGATAAAGCGTGCACCAGATCACACATTAAACATATTCATGCTTACGCAATTCATTTACGTGTCAATTCATGCCTTTTCATCTTTTTGATATTTAAGCGTAAAACCAGGTACTGTTTTAAAAATACCAGCTTACACCTTAAAAACGCCCCATTGACATTTATAATAAAAATTTAACAAGCAAAAGTGATTTTTCGATTCGATTTTTAGCAGACTGATATTTACAAAGTTGATTACTCTCTGTTTTAACAAAAGAAGCGACGTTGTCATGTTGAAACGAAACCGTAAATCCAGAGTTAAATGTAACAACACTTAAATGCGTTATACCTGTCGATTTTTAACACAAGCCGCGTCGTTTTTTTTCTATTTTTTTTGATAAAAATTAAACTTTGTTTGACTTAATAATCACCAGATGCCGCTCGCCTTCCAGTTGCGGAACGCGTAATTTTTCAACAGATTCGACGCTAAAATCGTCAGGTAGTGAGGCAATTTCATCCCCTGGTAATTGCCCTTTTAAGGCATAAAAACGCCCTTTCTCTCCCGGCAGATGGTGGCACCAGCTCACCATATCATTCAACGATGCGAAAGCGCGGCTGATAACGCCATCAAACGGCGGTTCGGAGGGATAGGCTTCAACGCGGCTTTGAACCGGCGTGATGTTTTCCAGTTTCAGTTCGTGCTGGACCTGACGCAGAAAACGTACCCGCTTGCCCAGGCTGTCGAGTAAGGTGAAATGCGCGTCAGGGAGAACAATAGCCAGCGGGATGCCCGGCAGCCCCGGTCCTGTTCCTACATCGATAAAACGCTGTCCCTGAAGATACGGCGCAACGACTATGCTGTCGAGAATATGGCGTACCAACATTTCGTTGGGATCCCGCACTGACGTCAGGTTGTATGCTTTGTTCCATTTATGCAGCATATCAACGTAGGCGACCAGCAGCGTTTTCTGGTGATCGGTAAGAGAAATACCGGCATCAGCCAGCAGACGAGAGAGTTTGTTGAGCACGGTCATTACCTGTTAATAATCAAATGCCCGATGCGCTTTCGCTTATCGGGCCTACAAATTTGTAGGGCGGGCAAGCGAAGCGCCCCCGCCAAATTAGTGTTATCAAGCGCTACGACGCAGCATACCTTGTTTTTTCAGCCATACCAGCAGAATGGAGATTGCCGCTGGCGTAACGCCGGAGATACGCGATGCCTGACCGATAGACGCCGGTTTATGATCGTTCAGCTTGGCGATAACTTCGTTCGACAGACCGGAAACCTGACGATAATCCAGCGTGGCAGGCAGCAACGTATTCTCGTTACGTAGTTGTTTTTCAATCTCATCCTGCTGGCGAGCGATATACCCTTCGTATTTGACCTGGATTTCCACCTGCTCAGCGGCTTGCTCATCTTCAAGCGCAGGCGCGAATGCGGCAAGCGAAGTGAGCTGCGCGTAGGTCATTTCCGGACGACGCAACAGATCTTCGCCGCTGGCCTCACGGGAGAGAGGCGTGGTCAAATGCGCATTCACTTCATCGGCGGATTCCGCAGACGGCGTTACCCATGTCGATTTCAGCCGCTGACGTTCGCGTTCGATATTTTCCAGCTTCTCGTTGAAGCGCGCCCAGCGTTCATCATCCACCAGACCCAGCTCGCGGCCCATTTCGGTCAAACGCAGATCGGCGTTGTCCTCACGCAGCATCAGGCGATATTCGGCGCGGGAGGTAAACATGCGATACGGCTCTTTGGTGCCCAGCGTACAGAGATCGTCCACCAGCACGCCGAGATAAGCCTGAGAACGCGCAGGCGCCCAGCCCTCTTTGTCGGCGGAAAGACGCGCGGCATTCAGACCAGCGAGCAAGCCCTGCGCCGCAGCCTCTTCATAGCCGGTAGTACCGTTGATTTGACCAGCAAAGAACAGGCCGTGAATAAATTTACTTTCCAGTGTCGGTTTCAGATCGCGCGGGTCGAAGAAATCGTACTCAATCGCGTAACCAGGGCGAACGATCTTCGCGTTCTCCATGCCCTGCATGGAACGGACAATCTGCATCTGCACGTCAAACGGCAGACTGGTGGAGATACCGTTAGGGTAAATCTCGTTAGAGGTCAGTCCTTCCGGCTCAAGGAAGATCTGATGCTGGTTACGATCGGCAAAACGCATCACCTTGTCTTCGATCGAAGGACAGTAGCGTGGGCCGATCCCTTCGATCACGCCAGCGTACATTGGGCTACGATCGAGGTTATTACGAATCACATCATGGGTTTTCTCATTGGTATGCGTGATGTAACACGGCACCTGTTGCGGATGCTGAGAAGCATTCCCCATAAACGAGAAAACCGGCATCGGGTTATCGCCATGCTGTTGAGCCAACACGCTGAAATCGATAGTACGCGCATCAATACGCGGCGGTGTGCCGGTTTTCAGGCGACTGACGCGTAGCGGAAGCTCACGCAGACGGCGAGATAGCGGGATGGATGGCGGATCGCCAGCACGACCGCCGCTGTAGTTATCCAGACCAATATGAATTTTGCCGTCCAGGAAGGTTCCGACGGTCAGCACCACCGCTTTCGCGCGGAATTTGAGCCCCATTTGGGTCACGGCGCCGACAACGCGATCGTTTTCGACAATCAGATCTTCAACCGCTTGCTGGAAGATCATCAGGTTCGGCTGGTTCTCCAGCGCGGTACGCACCGCCTGGCGATATAAGACTCGATCCGCCTGAGCCCGGGTAGCGCGAACGGCCGGACCTTTGCTGGCGTTTAGTATCCTAAACTGAATACCTGCCTGATCGATCGCTTTCGCCATCAGACCGCCGAGCGCATCCACCTCTTTTACCAGATGTCCCTTTCCAATACCGCCGATCGCCGGGTTGCAGCTCATCTGTCCCAACGTGTCAATATTGTGTGTCAAAAGCAGAGTCTGTTGACCCATACGCGCTGCGGCCATCGCGGCCTCAGTGCCTGCATGACCCCCGCCAATAATAATGACGTCAAAAGGATCCTGATAAAACATGCTAATTGCCTCGCATAACGCGGTGTGAAAATGGATTGAAGCCCGGGCGGTGGATTCTACTCAACTTTAGCCGATGGAGAAAGCCCCGGATCCGGGCTATTAAAAAGAAGATCTTTTTATTTAGAGATCTGTTCTATTGTGATCTCTTATTAGGATCGCACCAGGCTGTGGATAACCCGGATCCTGTAATAAAGATCAATGCGTTGGAAAGGATCACTAGCTGTGAATGATCGGTGATCGTGGCCCGTATAAGCTGGGATCAAAACGGGTACTTATACACAACTCAAAAAGTGAACAATGGTTATTCTTTGGATAACTACCGGTTGATCCAAGCTTTCCACCAGATTTATCCACAATGGATCGCACGATCTTTACACTTATTTGAGTAAATTAATCCAGGATCCGAGCCAAATCTCCGCTGGATCTTCCGGAATCTCATGTTCAAGGATGTTGATCTTCAGTGTTTCCCCAACCTGTTTTGCGCCAGCGTCTTTCAGTTCCGCTTCTATTTTCTCAATCGCGCCGCAAAACGTGTCGTATTCTCGACTACCAATGCCAATTGCGCCGAAACGTACCGCGGAAAGATCGGGTTTCTGCGTCTGAAGGTCTTCATAGAAAGGGGTCAGGTTGTCCGGAATGTCTCCGGCACCGTGCGTTGAGCTGATTATCAGCCAGATCCCGGAAGTTGACAGATCCTCTAATAACGGACCGTGCACCGTTTCGGTTGAAAAACCGGCAGCTTCCAGCTTTTCCGCCAGATGTTCCGCGACGTATTCGGCGCCGCCCAGGGTGCTGCCGCTGATAAGAGTAATGTCTGCCATTGATCGCTCGCTCAGGTAAAGAGGCTGCATTGTACTCTGTGAACGAGCTGGGATCTACCTGTGGAAAAATGTGGGATTAAAAAAGCCGATCATGGCTTGATGGTGCGCATGATCGGGTTCTGCAAGACGATCAGTGTCTCAGTGGACTGAATTTCATCAATTGTTTGGATCTTGTTGATAAGTACGTGCTGAAGCGCGTCGATTGATTTGCACATCACTTTTATAAAGATGCTGTAGTGACCGGTGGTGTAATACGCTTCCGTCACCTCATCCAGGCTTTCCAGCCGGGCCAGTGCGGAGGGATAGTCTTTGGCGCTTTTGAGGATGATGCCAATAAAGCAGCCCACATCGTAGCCCAGTTGTTTAGGGCTGACGTCAATCCGTGCGCCCGTAATGATCCCGGCCTGCTTCATTTTCTCGACGCGAACGTGAATGGTTCCAGGGCTAACGCCAAATTGTTTGGCCAGTTCGGCGTAGGCGGTGCGGGCATTTTCCATTAAGGCGTCAAGTATGCCGCGGTCCAGATTGTCGATCTGATAATTTTCCATCGCTTTTTCTTATGCAGATTAATGATTATCTCTATTTTAGCCATTATTTTTAACGAATCAAAACCGAAGTTAGCTTTTTATCTGTTGATTATTGAATAGTGCTCTCGTTTTGTTGCTTAATCATAGGCAACAGGACGCAGGAGTAAAAAAATGAAAACCGCTTACATTGCCAAACAACGTCAAATTAGCTTCGTGAAATCACATTTCTCTCGCCAGCTGGAGGAGCGTCTGGGTCTGATTGAGGTCCAGGCGCCGATCCTGAGTCGCGTAGGGGATGGTACGCAGGATAATTTGTCCGGCTGTGAAAAAGCGGTGCAGGTAAAAGTGAAAGCGTTGCCTGACGCCCAGTTCGAAGTGGTGCATTCACTGGCGAAATGGAAACGTCAAACCCTGGGGCAACATGACTTCAGCGCGGGCGAAGGGCTGTACACGCACATGAAAGCCCTTCGCCCCGATGAAGACCGACTCTCTCCGCTCCACTCGGTCTATGTGGATCAGTGGGACTGGGAGCGTGTCATGGGCGATGGCGAGCGCCAATTTTCCACCCTGAAAAGCACAGTAGAGGCTATATGGGCAGGTATTAAGGCGACGGAAGCGGAAGTGCATAAACAGTTTGGTCTGGCGCCGTTCCTGCCAGAGCAAATTCAGTTTGTTCACAGCCAGGAGCTGTTGTCTCGCTATCCGGATCTGGATGCGAAAGGGCGCGAACGCGCGATCGCCAAAGAACTTGGCGCCGTTTTCCTGGTGGGGATCGGCGGTAAACTGAGCGATGGCCACCGCCATGATGTACGCGCGCCGGATTATGATGACTGGAGCTCCGCATCTGAGCTGGGCTACGCCGGTCTGAACGGCGATATCCTGGTGTGGAACCCGGTGCTGGAAGATGCGTTTGAGCTTTCCTCTATGGGTATCCGCGTAGATGCCGATACGCTGATGCGCCAGCTGGCGTTGACCGGTGATGAAGATCGTCTGCAACTGGAGTGGCATCAGGCGCTGCTGCGCGGCGAAATGCCGCAGACCATCGGCGGCGGGATTGGGCAGTCGCGTCTGACGATGTTGCTGCTGCAATTGCCGCATATTGGTCAGGTGCAGTGCGGCGTATGGCCCGCGCAGGTTCGCGAAAGCATTCCTGCTATTTTATAAGCCGTTAGCGCCGCCAGCGTCTCAGCAGTCGGCTTCTCATCCCGGTGTCAAAGCGCCAGATATGATCGAAAATGCGCATGATGCCGGGTTTGCCGTGCGCCGACATCGCCACCGCGTGGAATCGATGCTGGTGAAGACGCTGCAACTCTCCTACTTTGCTCACCACGTCATCCGGCAAGCGCTGGGCGATAAAATCCGAAATGACCACCGCATCGGCATCAAACCATTCCCGTCCCTGCATTCTTTCAATAATGGCGCGAAAACAGCTGGCGATATCTGTGCCGCCGCGAAAACGTTGACTTAAAAAGCGGATGGCCTGCTCGATACCTTCCGGGCCGGAGAGTTCATAACGCACAACGTCAGTGGAAAACAGCATAATAAAGCAGCGGCGGTTATCCGCCAGCGCAACGCGCATCAACGCCAGGCAGAACGCTTTTGCGCACTGCTCGTTAAATCCCCCCATCGAGCCTGAAGTATCGACGCAGACAATAAACGGTCCGCGCGGCTGCTCGTCGACATCCTGGTGTAATACCGGCCGTTCGGTCACTTTCTCACGCCACGCTTCGCCATGCAGGCGATAGGTGAGGAGCTGTTTTTCCACTAACCGGCGGTAAAATTCATATTCCAGCTCGGTGATGCCGAGCGTCGCCAGCTCTGGCGGCAACAGGCGCAGAATATCATCGCCTTGCTGAATACCGTCAACCTGCTCCGGCACCGTAGCGGGTTCGCGTACCAGTGTACGAAAGGTTTCCATCGGCGCGTCTTTTTTCGGTACCGATTTGGCTTCCCGCGAACGTCCCAGTTGTTCCGCCAGTTGCATTAGCTCCGGCTGGGCGGCGAGAAATTCGCCGTATTTTACGATCAGTTGATAATCACCACGTTTAAGCTGGCCCGCGCTCATATCCCACAGGCGGCCTGCGGCATTATCATTTTCCGCCAGCGTCGGTTCCAGTTGCCCGCTCAGCGTCATCCGTTCCTGGACGTCACTCAGCAACTGCTCGCGCTCTTCTTCCAGTAGTTGTTGGTTTAACGTGGTGGCCTGCACGACCAGACTTAACCGCCAGCGTTGCAAAAAAAGCGTGTGTAGCGCAGGGGTAAAGGTACTGTTGCTCTCCGTCAACTGCTTCGCCTGCGCGGCATACGGTGAATGCAGGCGGTGAAGCAACGCCAGTATTTGCGGCAGTTGCACGATGAACTGTGGGGTAGAGAGAAGTTGGCTTTGCTGATAACACATGACCTCTTCCATGAGTTCCGGCGGAACGCGTGCGTCTTTAAGACGGCTGCGTAGCGCTTCCCGCCAGCGCGGGAGATCGGCGGTCACGGCGTTTTTTAAACGCGGAAACTTTTCAAAGAAAATGACCAGCTGTGGGGAAGCCAGTAGCGCAAGGATCATCTCTTCGACCATTCCCTCTTCGCTGACGGCCAGCATGGTATTTAGCGTATCCAGCGTCAGCATTGTTGCGCCTGACGGATCTGTTCTCCTACATCCTGCAGGCTGGCCTCAATGCGCCCTAACCAGTCGCTGTGAATAAACAGGCAATGTTGCTGCTCGCTGAAGCGGGTATGTTGCTGGCGCCATTCGTTTTCTAACGTTTCCAGCTGCTGTTTGATCTCCGCAGGCATACTGTCTTCAGCCGCTCCCGGTAACGCCAGACGGGTACCTTGTAGACTGATGTCGCGCACCACCAGATGTTGAGCGTTATCGACTTCCATATTTAGCGTTTGGGCAAAGCCGATCCCGTTCAGTTTGCCGCGGATCTCGCCGCCTTTGGTCAGCCAAAGTTCCAGCGCGCTGCGGTCAAAGGTAATATGGATCACTTCCATATCATGCAGTTTTAGCGGTTTTTGTAGCAATAACGTCAACGTTGACGCGCTGGCTTCCGGCGGTAAAGTGTAATGCGGGCGGCGGCTGAACATACCGCCTTCTTTAATGACGGTGAAAGCGGTTTTATCGCTTTGCTGTTGCTGCAACTGGAGGCGACGCTGGACGATACCGCCGAGGCGAGTCAGCATGGCCTGCTGCTGCCAGGCGTGTCCGGTCATCAATATTTCCAGTTGCTGTTGCATGAGATTCAGACTCTGCGCGTCATACCACAAGCAATCTTTTAGCAGGATAAGGTCAATCGGCGCAACCGCGTCGCGTCCGCTAAAGAAGGCGCTGGCCTGTAACAGGCGGATGGCTTTCTTCCAGCGACGGTCGGAGACATAAGGCGCATTCGGCAAATTATCCAGCTGTTGGCGCAGAGTAAATATCAGCTCAAAGACCGGATCAGGGAGTGAAATCGCGCCGATATCTTTTTGCCACTGTTGATATTCTTCGTCGCTAACCTGTAACGAGGCGGGGACCGGGTTATCGCTCTCATCCTGCTGACTAACCAGCATGGAGCGGAAATTGGCTTTATCCTGAACTTTATCCAGCCACAGGCGAATCAACATTCGGTCGTACAAGGCTTCCAGGCTGCTGTCCGCTTCGGGCAGTTCGTTAGAGGCCGCCACCAGCAGCCGCATCGGAATTTTTTCCTCAAAAGCGCCGTTGCGGAAATGGCGTTCGTTAATGGCGGTCAGCAATGTGTTCAGGATAGCGGGCCCGGCTTTCCAGATTTCATCCAGAAAAACGATTTCGGCTTCGGGAAGGTAGCCGGTCGTTAAGCGTTCATAGCGACCTTCATCTTTCAGCGCCTGAATAGAGAGCGGGCCAAACACCTCTTCCGGCGTGGAAAAGCGTGTCATCAGATATTCAAAAGCGCGGGCGCGCTGGAAAGCAAACTTCAGGCGGCGGGCAATCAGACTCTTGGCGATACCGGGCGGGCCCAACAAAAAGACGCTTTCACCGCTTAACGCCGCCAGTAGGCACAGGCGTATGGCGTGACTACGTTCATACAGCCCCTTCTCAAGGGCGCTGCTCAGACGGGAAATTCTTTCCGCTAATAAATGTGGGTGAGCCATAATAAAGAGGCGTCCTTTCGACAAATGGATCATGCTAATTGCGAGTATAGACGTTTCACCACCGGGGCTATAATCGTCTGATGCGCTGTTTATTTTTCTTTGAGCCAGGTTAATCTGGCTTCATTTAGGGGTACGATTTTATGATTAATCGTGCATACTGTGCGCTTTTTTGTGGGCCAAGGGACTAAGCACACATTTCATATCTATACACTCATTCATTCAAACTACATCAAGGCGGCAAAGGAGTGAATCCCCTGGCACTGACTTAAACGTGTGACTGGGGTAAGCGAATGCAGCCGACAAGGAGGTAGCGTGAAGGGTGACGTGTATAAACGAAAGATGAGTCTATGAGCACTGATAATAAGCAATCGTTGCCTGCGATTACCCTCGCAGCTATTGGGGTTGTCTACGGTGATATTGGTACCAGCCCGCTTTATACGCTTCGTGAATGTTTGTCCGGTCAGTTTGGTTTTGGCGTTGAACGAGATGCCGTGTTTGGTTTTCTGTCGCTGATCTTCTGGCTACTCATCTTTGTGGTTTCCATCAAATATCTCACCTTCGTGATGCGCGCCGATAACGCGGGTGAAGGTGGAATTTTGACGCTGATGTCGCTTGCCGGGCGTAATACCTCGGCGCGCACTACATCCATGTTAGTTATCATGGGACTGATAGGCGGCAGCTTTTTCTATGGCGAAGTGGTCATTACGCCGGCGATTTCGGTGATGTCGGCGATTGAAGGCCTGGAGATTGTCGCGCCGCAGCTGGATACCTGGATTGTCCCGCTCTCCATTATTGTGCTGACTCTGTTGTTTATGATTCAGAAGCACGGTACGGGAATGGTAGGGAAACTCTTTGCGCCGATTATGCTGACCTGGTTTTTAATCCTGGCGGTACTTGGCCTGCGCAGTATTATCGCCAATCCCGAAGTGTTACATGCGCTGAATCCTGTCTGGGCGGTACGTTTTTTCCTTGAATATAAAACCGTATCATTTATTGCGTTGGGCGCGGTGGTGCTGTCGATTACCGGCGTAGAGGCGTTGTACGCCGATATGGGACACTTCGGTAAGTTCCCGATTCGCCTGGCGTGGTTTACCGTGGTACTGCCGTCGTTAGTACTGAACTACTTTGGTCAGGGCGCATTGCTACTAAAGCATCCGGAAGCGATTAAAAATCCCTTCTTCCTGTTGGCGCCGGACTGGGCGTTAATTCCGCTGCTGATTCTGGCCGCGCTGGCGACGGTGATCGCCTCCCAGGCGGTCATTTCCGGCGTCTTTTCGCTGACGCGTCAGGCCGTGCGTCTTGGCTATTTGTCGCCAATGCGCATTATCCATACCTCCGAGATGGAGTCCGGTCAGATCTATATCCCTTTCGTTAACTGGCTGCTTTATTTCGCGGTCGTGGTTGTTATTGTTAGCTTTGAGCACTCCAGCAACCTGGCGGCGGCCTATGGTATCGCCGTGACCGGCACGATGGTGCTGACGTCTATTCTTTCTACGACCGTGGCGCGTAAGAACTGGCACTGGAACAAATATTTTGTCGCGCTGATCCTCATCGCGTTCCTGTGCGTGGATATCCCGCTGTTCTCGGCTAACCTCGACAAATTGTTGTCCGGTGGTTGGCTGCCGCTGAGCCTGGGCCTGATCATGTTCACGATCATGACCACCTGGAAGAGCGAGCGTTTCCGCCTGTTGCGTCGTATGCATGAACACGGTAATTCGCTGGAAGCGATGATTGCTTCACTGGAGAAGTCACCGCCGGTTCGGGTACCAGGTACTGCCGTATACATGTCGCGCGCGCTCAGTGTGATCCCTTTTGCTTTATTGCATAACCTGAAGCACAACAAAGTGTTGCATGAGCGCGTAATCTTACTGACGTTGCGTACGGAAGATGCGCCTTATGTGCATAACGTTCGCCGGGTGCAGATTGAGCAGTTGTCTCCGACATTCTGGCGCGTGGTGGCCAGCTACGGCTGGCGCGAAACGCCAAACGTTGAAGAGGTGTTCCACCGCTGCGGTCTGGAAGGGCTTAGCTGTCGGATGATGGAAACGTCGTTCTTTATGTCGCACGAGTCGTTGATTGTCGGCAAACGCCCGTGGTATTTGCGTCTGCGCGGCAAGCTGTATTTGTTGCTGCAACGTAACGCTCTGCGCGCGCCGGATCAGTTCGAGATCCCGCCTAACCGCGTGATTGAGTTAGGAACGCAGGTCGAGATTTAACCTCCCGTCACCATGCCGGGGGCCGCGTTGGCTTACCCGGCCTGGCCAATCCGTAGATTCCCACAAGATAATCGCCATCGGGCGATTATCTTCACCTGATTTCCGCTAGCGAAACGTTTCGACGGCGATCACAATTCTGTTACGTCATGATGGTTTTATGAACACATCCAGGGTTACACTGCGGCCAGCGAAACGTTTCGCTAGTGGAGCAGAAAAATGAAGAAAGGCACCGTACTCAACTCTGAAATCTCGTCGGTCATTTCCCGTCTGGGGCATACTGATACTCTGGTGGTCTGTGATGCGGGTTTACCTATCCCGAATAGCACCGCGCGTATCGATATGGCACTAACCCAGGGCGTACCTTCTTTTATGCAGGTGGTGGATGTTGTGACCCGGGAAATGCAGGTTGAGGCGGCGATTCTTGCAACGGAAATCAAACAACAGAATCCGCAGCTCCACGAAACGTTGCTCACTCACCTTGAGCAACTGCAGCAACACCAGGGAAACACCATAAAAATTAGTTATACGACACACGAACAATTCAAAAAATTGACTGCAGACAGTCAGGCGGTGATTCGCAGCGGGGAGTGTTCCCCGTATGCGAACGTCATTCTTTGCGCTGGCGTCACTTTCTGAGGCCGCTATGGACGCATTACTGCAACTCAAAGGGATCGATAAAGCGTTCCCCGGCGTGAAGGCTCTCTCCGGCGCCGCGTTAAACGTTTATCCTGGCCGCGTTATGGCGCTGGTGGGGGAAAACGGCGCCGGAAAATCCACCATGATGAAAGTATTAACCGGCATCTATACGCGAGATGCGGGATCGTTGTTATGGCTGGGTAAAGAGACCACCTTTAACGGGCCTAAATCGTCTCAGGAAGCCGGGATCGGCATTATTCATCAGGAACTGAACCTGATCCCGCAGTTGACCATTGCGGAAAATATCTTCCTGGGCCGTGAATTTGTGAATCGCTTTGGCAAAATCGACTGGAAAAAGATGTATGCCGAAGCCGACCAGCTCTTAGCCAAACTCAATCTGCGCTTTAAGAGCGATAAGCTGGTGGGCGAACTCTCTATCGGCGATCAGCAAATGGTGGAAATCGCCAAAGTGCTGAGCTTCGAATCCAAAGTCATCATTATGGATGAACCGACCGATGCGCTGACCGACACTGAAACCGACTCTCTGTTCCGCGTTATCCGCGAATTAAAATCGCAGGGGCGCGGCATTGTCTATATCTCTCACCGTATGAAAGAGATTTTCGAAATTTGCGATGACGTGACGGTCTTCCGCGATGGGCAATTTATCGCCGAGCGTGAAGTGGCCACGTTGACCGAAGATTCTCTTATCGAAATGATGGTGGGACGTAAGCTGGAAGATCAGTACCCGCATCTGGATAACGCGCCGGGTGAGATTCGCCTCAAGGTCGATAATCTGTGCGGACCGGGCGTGAATGATGTCTCTTTTGTGCTGCGAAAAGGCGAGATTCTTGGCATTTCCGGCCTGATGGGCGCCGGTCGCACCGAGCTGATGAAAGTATTGTACGGCGCGATGCCGCGAACCAGCGGTTACGTGACGCTTGATGGACACGAAGTGGTGACGCGTTCTCCGCAGGACGGGCTGGCCAATGGCATCGTTTATATCTCTGAAGACCGTAAGCGCGATGGACTGGTGCTCGGCATGTCAGTTAAAGAGAATATGTCGCTGACGGCGCTGGACTATTTCAGCCGCGCTGGCGGAAGCCTGAAACACAAAGATGAGCAACAGGCGGTGGGGGATTTTATCCGTCTGTTCAACGTCAAGACACCGTCAATGGAACAGGCGATAGGCCTGCTTTCTGGCGGTAATCAGCAAAAAGTGGCGATTGCCCGCGGGTTGATGACGCGCCCGAAAGTGCTCATTCTCGACGAGCCGACCCGCGGCGTGGACGTCGGCGCCAAGAAAGAGATTTACCAGCTTATCAACCAGTTTAAGGCCGACGGCCTGAGCATCATTCTGGTCTCATCTGAGATGCCAGAAGTATTAGGCATGAGCGATCGCATCATCGTCATGCATGAAGGGCATCTCAGCGGTGAATTTACTCGCGAGCAGGCCACCCAGGAAGTGTTAATGGCTGCCGCAGTGGGCAAGCTTAATCGCGTGAATCAGGAGTAAAAAAGATGACAACCCAGGCTGTTTCTGGTCGCCGTTATTTCACTAAAGCGTGGCTTCTTGAGCAGAAGTCGCTCATTGCCCTGCTGGTGTTGATCGCGATTGTTTCGACGTTGAGCCCCAACTTTTTTACCGTTAATAATCTGTTCAATATTCTTCAACAGACCTCCGTCAACGCCATTATGGCGGTAGGGATGACGTTGGTGATTCTGACATCGGGGATCGATCTGTCCGTCGGTTCCCTGCTGGCGCTCACCGGCGCGGTTGCCGCTTCAATCGTCGGCGTTGAAGTGAATGCGCTGGTCGCGGTTGCCGCCGCGCTGGCACTGGGCGCTGCGATTGGCGCCGTTACTGGCGTTATCGTCGCGAAAGGCCGCGTACAGGCGTTTATCGCTACGCTGGTGATGATGCTGCTACTGCGCGGCGTGACGATGGTTTACACCGACGGTAGCCCGGTCAACACCGGCTTTACCGATAACGCCGATCTGTTTGGCTGGTTCGGTATCGGCCGTCCGCTGGGCGTTCCTACGCCGGTCTGGATCATGGCTATCGTCTTTATCGCCGCCTGGTATATGCTGCATCACACCCGTCTGGGACGCTATATCTACGCGCTGGGCGGTAACGAAGCGGCGACGCGTCTGTCTGGCATTAGCGTGAGCAAAGTGAAAATTATCGTCTATTCACTTTGCGGCCTGACAGCATCGCTGGCGGGCATCATTGAAGTGGCGCGCCTCTCTTCCGCGCAGCCGACGGCGGGTACCGGCTATGAGCTGGATGCTATTGCCGCCGTGGTGCTGGGCGGCACCAGCCTTGCTGGCGGTAAAGGACGCATTGTTGGGACATTGATCGGCGCATTGATTCTCGGCTTCCTTAATAATGGTTTGAATTTGTTAGGTGTTTCCTCCTATTACCAGATGATCGTCAAAGCGGTGGTGATTTTGCTGGCGGTACTGGTAGACAACAAAAAGCAGTAACAACGACTACAGGACATCTGAAATATGAACATGAAAAAACTGGCTACCCTGGTATCTGCTGTTGCGCTGAGCGCCACCGTGAGCGCGAATGCAATGGCGAAAGACACCATTGCGCTGGTGATCTCTACCCTCAATAACCCCTTCTTCGTGTCGTTAAAAGACGGGGCGCAAAAAGAGGCGGATAAACTGGGTTATAACCTGGTGGTGCTGGACTCCCAGAACAACCCTGCCAAAGAGCTGGCGAACGTGCAGGATTTAACCGTTCGCGGGACCAAAATTCTGCTGATCAACCCGACTGACTCCGATGCGGTGGGTAACGCGGTGAAGATGGCGAACCAGGCGAAGATTCCGGTTATCACGCTTGACCGCCAGGCAACCAAAGGCGATGTCGTCAGCCATATCGCGTCTGATAACGTGCTGGGCGGTAAGATCGCTGGCGACTATATCGCGAAAAAAGCTGGCGAAGGCGCTAAAGTGATTGAGTTGCAAGGCATTGCCGGAACATCTGCGGCGCGTGAGCGTGGCGAAGGTTTCCAGCAGGCGGTAGCCGCTCACAAATTTAATGTCCTGGCCAGCCAGCCTGCCGATTTCGACCGTACTAAGGGTCTGAACGTCATGCAGAACCTGCTGACCGCGCATCCGGATGTTCAGGCTGTCTTCGCCCAGAACGATGAAATGGCGCTGGGCGCACTGCGCGCGCTGCAAACTGCCGGTAAAGCAGATGTGATGGTGGTTGGATTTGACGGTACGCCGGATGGCGAAAAGGCCGTAAAAGATGGCAAACTGGCAGCGACTATCGCTCAGTTACCGGATCAAATCGGCGCCAAAGGCGTTGAGGTGGCGGATAAGGTGCTGAAAGGCGAAAAAGTTCAGGCCAAATATCCGGTTGACCTGAAACTGGTCATCAAGCAGTAATAAACGACACGGGTCAACTATGGCCTGATGGCGACAGAAATACGCGAGCCTCCGCTGAGGTGAACGTAAAAAAAGAAAAGCAGGGCACGCGCCACCCTAACCGGTGGCGCACTTTGACGTGGAACCCCGAATATGAAAACCGCAGGTAATCTCATCGTCCTTGGCAGCATTAATGCCGATCATATCCTTAATCTTGAGTCCTTCCCTACCCCGGGTGAAACGGTAACCGGTAGCCATTATCAGGTCGCGTTTGGCGGGAAAGGCGCGAATCAGGCGGTTGCTGCGGGACGTAGCGGGGCAAATATTGCGTTTATCGCCTGCACGGGCGATGACGATATTGGCGACAGTATTCGTAAACAATTAGTCAGCGATCGTATTGATATCGCGCCAGTTAGCGTCATTAAAGGCGAGTCTACCGGGGTGGCGCTGATTTTCGTTAATGGCGAAGGCGAGAACGTCATCGGTATTCATGCCGGAGCGAATGCCGCGTTATCGCCGGCGTTGGTTGATGCGCAACGTGAACGTATCGCGCAGGCGGATGCGTTACTGATGCAGCTGGAATCGCCGCTGGACAGCGTACTGGCGGCGGCGAAAATCGCCCATCAACATCATACTACTGTTGCGCTTAACCCGGCGCCTGCCCGTGAGCTACCGGATGAACTGCTGGCGCTGGTGGACATCATCACGCCAAATGAAACGGAAGCTGAAAAGCTGACGGGCGTGCGTGTGGAAAATGACGACGATGCCGCGAAAGCTGCGCAGGTTTTGCATGATAAAGGCATTCGAACCGTATTAATTACCTTAGGAAGCCGTGGCGTCTGGGCCAGCGTAAACGGCGAGGGCCGCCGCGTTCCTGGATTTAGCGTTGAGGCTGTCGATACCATTGCCGCCGGAGATACGTTTAACGGCGCCTTTATCACCGCGATACTGGAGGAGACGCCGTTGCCGGAAGCGATTCGCTTTGCCCATGCCGCCGCCGCGATTGCCGTAACGCGTAAAGGCGCTCAACCTTCCGTTCCGTGGCGCGAAGAGATAGAAGCGTTTTTACATCAGCAGGGGTAACGCTTGGCTACTATGAAAGATGTTGCCCGCCTGGCGGGAGTCTCTACATCGACGGTCTCTCACGTTATTAACAAAGATCGCTTTGTGAGTGAGACGATAACCGAAAAAGTTGAAGCGGCGATTAAATCACTTAACTATGCGCCTTCCGCGCTGGCGCGAAGCCTCAAGTTAAACCAGACCCGCACGATTGGTATGCTAATTACCGCCAGTACCAACCCTTTTTATTCCGAACTGGTGCGCGGCGTTGAGCGAAGCTGTTTTGAGCGCGGTTATAGTCTGGTGCTGTGCAATACCGAAGGCGACGAGCAACGGATGAACCGTAACCTGGAGACGCTGATGCAAAAACGGGTAGACGGTTTACTGCTGCTGTGTACCGAAACGCATCAGCCTTCTCGTGAAATCATGGAGCGTTATCCGTCTATTCCTACCGTCATGATGGACTGGTCGCCGTTTGATGGTGAGGGCGATAGCGATCTCATTCAGGATAATTCGTTGTTAGGCGGCGATCTTGCGACCCAACACCTTATCGATAAAGGATTTACCCGAATAGCCTGTATTACAGGCCCGCTGGACAAAACGCCAGCGCGTTTGCGGCTGGAAGGGTATCGGGCGGCGATGAAACGCGCAGGGCTGGCTATTCCGCAAGGCTATGAGATCACCGGCGATTTTGAATTTGGCGGCGGCTTTGACGCCATGCAGGCGTTACTCGCCCATCAACAGCGACCGCAAGCGGTTTTTACCGGAAACGATGCGATGGCTGTCGGCGCCTATCAGGCGCTATATCAGGCGGGGCTTCGTATTCCGCAGGATATGGCGGTCATTGGCTATGATGATATTGAGCTGGCGCGCTATATGACGCCGCCGCTGACGACTATCCATCAGCCGAAAGATGAATTGGGCGAGCTGGCTATTGATGTGTTGATTCATCGGATGGCGCAGCCCGCCTTGCAACAACAGCGACTTCAGCTTACTCCGGTTTTGACGGTGCGTGGGTCGGTTTAGATTTATGCCGTTCTTTAATCAGATTGTTGCCGTCTTTGGCTCTTAGCAGCATAAACATCAGCGCGGACACGATAGTGATCGCCCCCATCGTGATAAAGGTATAGTGGAACTGTTCTACGGTACTGGTGCCCGCAAAACCTTCATAAATACGTAACACCGCCGCGCTGATCGCCACGCCTAAACTGATAGACAATTGCTGCGTAACCGCCAGAACGCTGTTGCCGCTGCTGGCGTTATCGTCTGTCAGATCCGCAAGAGTAATCGTATTCATTGCCGTAAATTGAGTGGACATCGCCATTCCAAGAATGAATAGCGGCAGCACGAGCATCCAGATCGGCATGGCGGGAGATTGAAACGAAAACTGGGCAATCATCAGACCGATAAATACCGTAATGCCGACCAGAGTCTTCCGGTATCCCAAACGTCGCAAAACCTGCGTTACGGTCGATTTCGCGATAATAGAACCCAAAGCCGTCGGCGCCATCATGCAGCCGGCGATCAGAGCCGGGTAGCCAAAACCAACCTGTAGCATTAACGGCATCAAAAAAGGTACGCAGCCTGTCCCCAGACGCGTGGCGAGGTTGCCGGCAATACCGACGGAAAATGTGCGTGTCTTAAACAGCGATAGTGATATTAACGGTGTCGGATGACGGCGGGCGTGGCGGATATAAGCCAATAGTAGAACGATACTGCAAAAAATAATGGCGGATGCGATCCATGTCGCCACAATCTTTTCGCCAAACAGTTCCATTCCGCTGGAAAATAAAACCAGACTTAACCCAAAAAGAAAGAAGCCAGTCATGTCAAACTTGCGACGCGGCGTGGTGAAGTTGGGCATATATTTGCGGGCATACAGAATGCCTGCAACCCCAATGGGAATATTAATCAGGAAGATCCAGTGCCAGCTTGCCCAGGTCACCAGTACGCCGCCTAATACCGGCCCCAGAATCGGACCTACCAGCCCCGGCATAGTGACAAAGTTAAGAACGGGCAGCAGCTCACTACGCGGATAGGCTCGCAATAACGCCAGTCGCGCCACTGGCATCATCATCGCTCCGCCGACGCCTTGTACGACGCGAAAAATAACCAATTCAGATAGTGAACTGGAGAGCGCGCAGGCCAGCGAGCCTAACGTAAACAGACTTACGGCAACCATAAAGACGCGACGCGTACCGAAGCGGTCAGCCAGCCAGCCGCTTACCGGAATTAACATAGCTACTGTTAGGGTATAACTGATAATAGCGGACTGCATGGCGAGTGGTGAACGGTTAAGACTATGCGCAATAGCCGGTAAAGCGGTATTCAAAATGGTGGCGTCTAGCGCCTGCATAAAGAAGGCCATCGCCGCGATCCACGGCAGGCCAGCCATACTGCGCGCTTTTTTGCTGGTCATTCAATATCCTGTTAATTATCTGGTCTTTCATTGGGCGCTATTAACAACGCCTGGCAGGCCTGGAAAGCGCGTTCGCCGTCGCCATCAGCGATGGCATCAACAATGGCCTGGTGCAAATCCAGCTTTACCACCTCGTTATAGGTGATTGAGGCAAAGTAAGTGTGATAAACCGAATGAAATAGCGTCGCAAAAGAGATTAGAAAGGGATTGGCGCTCATTTCGTAGATATGCTCGTGCCATGCCATATCCACTTCAATCCATCGTTCACGCTTAAAATGCTTTTTCAGCGCGACCATCTCTTCCATTAAGGCATTAAGCCGCGCTTTCTGCTCCGGTGTGCCAAGAGTCGCCGCCAGCAGGCAGGCTTGCGGCTCCAGGCTAATACGCATCACCAGAAAATGATCTACCACCTGATGAAAATTTTCTTCCGTCATCCACCAGGTCAGCAGCTCTTGATCCAGAAAGTTCCAGTTTCCCTGCGGCATCACCCGCGTACCAATGCGCGGACGGGGTAGCACCATACCTTTAGCCGTCAACGTTTTCACCGCTTCGCGAACTGCCGTTCGACTTACGCCGTACTGCTCGCCCAGTTCTATTTCGCCGGGAAGAATCGTACCAGGGGCGTAGTCACCCTTTAATATCCGCTGCGCCAGCTTTTCAGCCAGAACATAGGATAGATTTTTCTGTGCGGCTAATTGTTGTGCGCTTAAAGGCATGAATGTTCTTCCTTTCTCTTTCGTTTGGTTATTAGTATGCCACCTGGAAGTGTGATTGCAGTTGCAATAACGGCAATTTGCTTATTTTATGGCACGTTAAGCACGCCATTGATGAAAAAAGAGACACTCAGAAAATTATTTTAAATTTCCTCTTGTCAGGCAGAAATAACTCCCTATAATGCGCCACCACTGACACGGAACAACGGCATACAGGCCGCCGGGTCAGCGAGGTTCAGACCAGAACCTCACGGAGAAAAGCGAAAATAAACGCTTGACTCTGAAGCGGGAAAGCGTAATATGCACACCCCGCGCCGCTGAGAAAAAGCGAAGCGGCACTGCTCTTTAACAATTTATCA